>CALMQM010000039.1 GCA_937871435.1 uncultured Bacteroidota bacterium
CCACAAATTTATTATATGTTGTTGGAGGCTTTGATTCTGCGGGTGGGGCTCTCGCAAATAAAGTTGCAGTATGGGACAGCATAAATTGGATGCCTTTTGGAGATAATAGTGAATTTAAAAATCCGGGCACCCTCACTTCTGTTATTAAGTATAATGGAGATATTATAGTAGCTGGCCTGTTCGATTCGATCGGGAATAATGCAATTCAAAATATCGCTCGTTGGGACGGGAATGCATGGCAGCCTTTAGGTGATAAATTTGATAATACTATATATGAATTGGAAATATACAATGGATCATTGTATGCAGGTGGAGCATTCTTTCATTGTGGATCTGATTTTTGTCGGCACATTGCAAAATGGAATGGACAAATTTGGACTGAGGTTGGTAGTGGTTTAGACAACTCCGTCATTAGTTTTTGTGTCTATAAAAACAAGTTAATATGCGGTGGAAGTTTTAGTGGTTCTGATACTATAAGTACTCCATGTATCGCAACCTGGAATGATACTGTTTATTCCACATTAGGAGCTGGATTTACAGGATCAGTATATCGTGTACGTGTACTCGATGATACTTTGTATGCTACCGGAAATTTTCAATCCTGGAGTGGAAATCCCAGTAATTACTTAAGCAAATGGGACGAAGTCATGTGGCAAGCCATGCCTTATCCAACAGGTGGTCAAAATTCAATTATAGACGCATGCATTTTTGAAAACAACTTTTACCTGGTTGGCTATTTTACCAACCCTCCGGATTTAGCAATCTGGAACGGTAGTCAGTATGATTCCTTGGGAAATATTTATGGCTTTGCGAAAACCTATACAATCTATAAAAATGAATTGTATGTAATGGGAAGTTTTCTCAATATTAGTAATCATGTATGTAATTCTATTGCAAAATTAAATTCACTTCACATAGGTGTTGAAGAACTAAATCCCTTTATTGGGACCATAAATATTTTTCCTAATCCTGTGACTTCAAATGAAATTTTCATTCAAAGTCCGGATGTGAATTTGAACCTGGAAAATGCATCAGTGAGATTATTCAACTTACAGGGAAAATTGATGCTTAGCGATAAAATCAGAGATGGAGTTTCCATGAGATTGAAAAATGGTTTTATTTCACCAGGAATTTATTTTTTACAGTTGATCGCGAATAATTACACGTTTATTAAAAAAATAGAAATATTATATGAACATTAGAAATAGGGTCAAATTTATTACTTTTATTTTATATATTGCGGTAAACAAAATAACGGCTCAGGATATCATCAATCCCTATTTGAATTGGGAAGGTGTACCCACGGCAAGTTTTGGGAATCTTAATTACAATCTGGTGAATACTCCATGCCAATTCTATTCTGGAGAATATGAAATAAGTCTTGAATCCTTACCATTTGGTAATGAAGCAGCTTTGTACGGTTCAGTAAGTGGACAAATAGACATATTGAATTTTTTAGTCACTGATGAAATCGAAGTAGTCTCCTTTCCTTTCGTTAATAATTGCGCATTTCCAAGTTCAGCAGGCCAAAATCCAGATTGTAGTAACTTTGTCAACAGAGATTTAATGCTCCCTTCTGGAGTTGCGTTGCCCCAAAAGTGGCAATATCCACAAACCTCTGGATTTGCATCTGAATTAAGAAAAAACATAGAGTTAGATTTTTCTGGTAATGTACGTTGGCTTTCTCGTTTACAGATGTGCGTGTTATCAACTGCAACCTATTGTGCACACACGATATCAGAAGTAGATCATGTTGTATTTCCACAAACTATAATTAAACATACTATAAGATTGCATTGTGGGTTAGACTCCCAGGATCCTGTCCTTACTGAATTTTCGTTTATTGTAGACAATACAAGAGGCAAAATGCGTGAATATCCTTTTGTTTCACCGAATAATTCAATATGTAATGACCATAACTATGATTTGGTAATTATCCCTCAGGTTATTTCAACTCTTACCTATGATGATAATAGTCGTTGTGATTATTATTCAAGAACGATGACTGGAGCCACTGGATGTACGGACCCTGACCAAGAAACTACCCCAATTATTTATACACCGTTTGATTTGATGAATGATGCTTACTGCCATTCAATCAATCCAGATTATACAATTCCTGTGACAAGTTTAACGGATGATTTTTATCCTCAACTTTTTTATCATTTACCGTTAGCGTCCAACTCATTGGTATTTTCAGTCTTTCCTAGAAGTGGAAGAGGTGAAGTTTTGGCTGGATACACAAAAAATACCACTACCAATGTGTTAGAAAGTATTGTAGCCAATGGCATTACCCAAAATTATTTTATTGATAGAAGAATTCAATTGGAAGACATTAATACTGATGAAAAAATAATTTATAACCCGTCTGAAGCATCCATTACTGCTCCAGATTTTTATTTCCCAGCTAATTATACATTTAAGACGTTACATGCAACTTACCCATTTGAATCTGAACTTGCTTCTGCTAATACAATTGAAAATGGTGGAATTTATACAGATTATAAAGATATTCCTGTGGTAACTGATTTAAGAAAAGACTGGCACGTATCGGGATATAATGACACCGATCCTTGTTATGCGTCTATTTATCATTTATTGAATGGAAGTTCTTTGACTATTCAACCTTGTGTCAGAATATTTGATGCAACTTTTGAATCACAACCAGGATCATCATTGTTGTTTGAAAATTGGAAAACCAATATCAATCATGATCGATATAAAATTATATATGATGGAGGTTTAGTGTCTAAAACGGATGATGAATTTTATTTTCAGAATGAAAGTGAATCCAGGCGTATATTGGAATTTCGATCAGGAACATTTATTAAAGCCGGAAACAACGTAACTTCAACTATACCATCTGGTGACTATACCTTGCAAACGGGAGCTGATTTAAGTCTAGTGGCTTCACAGTATGTATCTCTGGAGCCGGGATTTTCTACCGAAGTGGGATCAACATTTTTAGCGAGCACCGACAATGTTATTGTTGCCCAATGCCCGCCACAAAGAAAAAGGAATCCAAATCTGAGTAATGGAATTAATCAAGGTGGTGAAGAGTTTAATGTGTTTGATTTTTTTCAAAATAGCCCTAACCCAGTGAATGAATCAACTCATATAATGTTTGGATTGTCAATGGATGCACCTGTATCCGTGAGAATATATGACGACAAAGGACTTTTGATTTCTGAAATAGCCTCTAATGTCAATTTAAAAAAAGGTAGGTACTCTTATACGATTGATTCATCAAAATTAAATAGCGGTGTTTACTTTGTAAATCTAACCAGCAACAGCTCATCTCGAAATCTTAAGTTTATTAAGATAAATTGAAAATCCTCACCTTGCCTAGGTTTTGTACCCAATCAGGGGATTTGCAATATTCAGGTTCCTGAAGAGTTTCGTGGAGAAAAATCACTATCCTTGAAAGTATATGGACAAAATGGAGCGCTATTGAAAATAATTTCTATTGATCCGGGAAATAGCGATGTTGATCTAACAATAGAAAACGAAGCAAAAGGGATTTATACAGCAATATTGAGCAATGGCAAAAAACAATTTACCGGAAAAATAATTTTCGAATGATCCTTTTGAATCGCGGTTAAGCCAGAGTATTTCAGAAGCAGCCAAGTATGTTGCTGAACCTGCAATTCGGACTCATATTTAGAGCCTTAAAATCTCCTGAAATCACTCAAATTGTCTTATCTTGCACCCATTGAAGAGCAAAATATTTTTGCAATTTTATAGTTATTGATCATCTGATGAGTTCCCGCAGTATTTTTCGACGCCGCGGCCGGCTTGCTTTTGCAGTCCCGGTCATCCTGTCTATAATCGGTTTTTCGTGTTCCAATACGAAAGACTCGATGTTCACACGTACTTTTCATAACCTGAGCGCCCATTACAATGGTTACTACAATGCCGGACTGAAGCTTGAAGAAGGCACAGACAAACTGGCGACTTCACACGAAGACAAATACGACCGGATCCTGAAGGTTTTCCAATATGCAAACGCGGAGAAATCGAAGGCTATTTATCCCCTGATGGATGATGCCATGAAGCGTACCTCCAATGTCATTGCACGCCATACTATCATTGACAAAAACGGCAACGAGAAACCCAATTCCGAAAAATGGATTGACGATAACTGGTTATTGTACGGCAAAGGATTGTTCTTCAAACATGATTATTTCGAAGCCATGGAGGCTTTCAAATATGTTGAAGTAACATACAAAAAGGAAAGCACCCGTCATCTCGGTTCATTGTGGATCGCGAAAACTTATCTCGAACTTACTCAATTAAAAGAAGCGGAGGATAAACTGGATTACCTGCGAAACCAGGGAGATTTTCCGAGAAAAAATAAATGGGAACTTGCAGCAGTGAATGCCGATTTTTATCTGCAGACAAAAAATTATCCCAAGGCGATTGAGCACCTCACCAAAGCTTCTATCCTTGCTCCGAAACGTGAAGACAGAATCCGTTTCATGTTCATTCTTGCACAACTTCATCAGCAACAGGAAGAATACAAACAGGCTTTTCAGCTGTATTCGAAAGTGATCAAGATGAATCCGAAATACGAAATGGCATTCAATGCACGGATCAACCGGGCTCGTTGCTTTGATGCCAACAGCAGCAATGGTGAAGAAGTGAAAAAAGAACTGGCGAAGCTCCAGAAGGATCCCAAGAACAAAGATTTTCTGGATCAGATTTATTATGCACTGGCAGGACTCGCAAAGAAAGAAGGTAAACCGGATGAAGAATTCGATAACCTGAATAAATCTGTTCGCGCCAGTACGACCAATCAAAATCAAAAAGCATTGTCTTATCTGGAGCTCGCGAAAATTTATTTTTCCAAACCGGATTACCGCAATGCTCAGGCTTATTACGACAGTACTGTCGCGAATCTTTCCAATGATCATCCGGATTATACTGATGTACTCAACCGACGAAACAGTCTTACCAAACTGGTAAGGAATCTGAATATCATCGCGACGGAAGACAGTTTACAGGGACTTGCCAGTATGACTGATGCACAACGACAAGCGCTTGTTGACGGAAAGATTCGAGAGGAAGAAGAAGCGAAACAGAAAAAACAGGAAGAGGAACAAGTTAACCAGATCTTTGGTCAAACCAGACCGGAAGAAGTAAACCGACTCAACAGCGGAAGCGGATCCAACTGGTATTTTTACAATACTCAGGCTATCAGTTTTGGTTTTAATGAGTTCACCAAAAAATGGGGCAACAGGAAACTTGAAGACAACTGGAGAAGGAGCAATAAAGAATCTGTTGCAGGCGGCAACCTGGAACCCATTGCCGGAGATTCTTCTGTGACCGGTGAGAAAGAAATAAAAGATCCGAAGCTCGCAGCGGAAAAGAAAAAACAGGATATGTTGAATACCATTCCTTCTTCTCCTGAAGCAATGGAAAAATCGACCCGGAAAATCATTGACGCGTATTACAATGCGGCCATGATTTACAGGGAACAATTGAATGATTTGCCTGCATCCGCAGCGATGTTTGAAGAATTGTTGCAGAAATATCCCGACAACAAATACATGTTGCAGAGTTATTATCAACTCTATCGCATGTATGCGCAGATGGGCAACACTCAGAAATCAGAATACTATAAGAACATTATCCTCAACAAAAACGGCGATACAGAGTATGCTGAGATCATCCGCAATCCGAATTACGCGCTGGAGAAAGCCAACAGGAAATCGGATCTCGAAATTTTTTATGAAGACACTTACCGCAAATTCCTGAATGGTGAATACGGTGATGTGATCCGCAGAAAATCAGAAGCGGACATTCAGTTTCCGCAGAGTATTCTCACTCCGAAATTTGATTTCCTGAAAACACTTTCCATTGGAAAGACTCAGCCTGTTCCCGCATTTGAAGCGTCACTCAATGATATCGTCAGAACCTATGGCAGTGATCCGGTGAAAGATGAAGCGCAGAATATTCTCGATTATCTTCACAACAGTGGAAGTAAAACGCCTGAACCGGAACCGGCAGATACTGTACAACAGGTAAAACTTTTTACGTACGCTCCCGATACCACACATTATGTTGTGATCATCTTCCAGGCTGTAGGCGGACCATTGGATGGGAACAGACTGAAAAATAAAATCTCGGATTTTAACTCTACAAATTACAGTCAGAAAGGGTATACCATGATGGATATGATGCTGGATCACCGCAACAAAATCATGGTCATTAAATCATTCCCGAATAAAACGGAAGCACTCTCGTACAGCAATCACGTGTATGACAACGATGATATTTTCGGTAACCTGAATCCGGATTCCTATCAGCAATATGTGATTTCTGTCAATAACCTTCCTGCCCTGATGCAGGAGAAAAAGACCGACAAGTACGAAGATTTTTACAGGATGTTTTATCGTTAAGTGTGCATGACCGAAAAGGAGTGCAAGACTTACACATTCCAATTTCAGGCATGTGTTTTTTCATCAGAATAAAATAATTTTTCCTGAAAGTAAATGCTCATCTACACTGAGTTGAAACAGATAAATTCCTCTGGCCAATCGCGATTCACCGCGTTTAATCTGAAATGTAAAATCACCAAGTAAACCGGAATGTTCGGAAAAAGTAACCGCTTTTTGTCCGGTTATAGTGTACAAAGTGAGTTCAACAGGTGAAAATTTATCAGTAGAGTATCCGGAAATCGAAAATGTTTCTGATGCCGGGTTGTTGAAAATCTGCAAAGAAGGGTTTGGATTGAAAAGCAGAGAATCATGCTCATACATTGTATAGAAACTGTCGCTGCCGAGGTGTGTCCTTTCTGTAATTTTTCCTGAAGGCCAGATGACGCGCAGACTTTTAACAAATGTCGCGTCTCCAAGTCCGACAACTGTTTGCATGCTGTTCTGAGAACCATAACCACCACCGCTCTGTGAAGAGATTTCATACAACTGTTGAACCTCTTCTCCGAAAATATCTGCTGTAATAATGAGTTTAGCTCCAATAGCAGACCGGTTGCTGATATCTCCTACACATTTTACTGTGATACTGTGATTGGAATTTCCGGTATTATAATACAGCTGATTTGTATGATTCCCTCCATTCACAACCATCATGTCAAGGAATCCGTTCCCGTCATAGTCTCCCCAGGCTACTCCATTTGAATTGGGTCCGAGTATACACATTGGAATGGAATCAATTTTCAAAAACGAATCTCCACCACGGTTTTGAAACAAAAAGTCTATTCCATCATTAGAGACAAATAAATCTTTATCTCCGTCATTATCATAATCTCCCCATGCACTACCTTCTGAATTATTGTGATCGGTTGTCATTCCCGGAATGATCATTTTTTCAAAAGTAAAATCAGTTAAGTTCTTATAGAGACAATTTTTGCCATTCCAGTTGGCTACAAACAAATCAATCAATCCGTCGTTATTGTAATCCGCCGCTGATGCGCCAAAAGAATTATCGTTGTCAGTCACAATTGCTCCGGTAGTGATTTTTGTGAATGATCCATCTCCATTATTTTTAAATAAAAAATTCACACCATAATTGGCGACAAATAAATCAAGCCAACCATCCATGTTGAAATCGGCCCACACAGCCGATTGCGACCAGCAGGAATCCTGCGTTGTTGCAGAATTCAGAATTTTAGAAAAATGATCTCCATGTTCATTGTGATAGAGGTAGTTTAACTGGTTTTTGTAATTTGAAACATAGAGATCAATGAACCCGTCATTGTCATAGTCTCCCCATGTACACCCATAAGACCATCCACTGTCAGAACACGCAATATCTCCGGTAATTTTTGTGAAGTGAAAATTGCTGTCGTTTCTGTATAAGAAGTTATTTTCATTGTTCACATTCGCGACAAACAGGTCGAGGTATCCGTCGTTGTTATAATCTGCCCAACTGCATCCGTTAGAATGACCGCCTTCCTGACAAATAATCTGATCAGTAATTTTTGTGAAAGACCCATCACCATTGTTTCGGTAAAAAAGATTGTTGACCGGAGTCCAGTTATTGGTCACAAATAAATCAATCAGATTGTCGTTGTTATAATCGCCCCAGGCACAGCCCTGAGAATATCCGGTATCCGTCAGAATTTCACATGGGTCAATGAGGTTAAAATTTTGAGCAGAGACTGAAATGCCATCAAGAAAAAAAAGCAGCAGGAGTATTCGTCGAATGGACATCCGGTAAAATTAGATTATTTCAAAAGAATCCGATAACAGGTTAGTTAAGGACACCATATAAAATGAGATCAGGGAGACAAAAACATGTCAGCTTTCCTGAAAAATGTATAGCCATTGTATGGCCATGGATTCCATTTTGTCACTTCAGATTTTGTTCTATATTTGTCGTCCTTTTTTCAACCGAGGGATGTTGAAAACAGGCGTATATTTTTCATTTTTAAACATTTAAGTGATGTTCAACAAAACAGGAAAAAACAATATCCCCACCGTAAAAGGAGCAGAAGGCGCGACTTCTTCCATCAACCTGATCGGTGCGGGAACGGTTATCGAGGGAGATATCCGTTCGAATGGAGACATTCGCATTGATGGAACCGTTTATGGTCACGTCATTTCAAAAGCCAAGGTAGTGATCGGTGCAACAGGTGTAGTAGAAGGAGATGTAAACAGTCAGAATTCAGACGTATCGGGTACAATCAAAGGAAAGACTGTTGTTGCTGAATTACTCTTCCTGAAAAGCACTTCTAAAGTAATAGGTGATATCATCACCGGAAAACTTGTCGTTGAAGTAGGCGCAACGTTCACCGGTTCATGCAACATGGGCCCGGTCATCAAAGACATTAACAATGCCGACAAACCCAACGAACTCTCCAAAGAAAAGTCCGCCTGATTATTCTTACATGCGCTATGCATCCATGGCCACGCAAATGCTCGTGATCATTGGTCTGGGTGTGTGGGGCGGAGTGAAACTGGATGCATACCTTGGATGGAAAACACCTGTATGTACACTTGTACTTAGCCTGCTTTCTGTTGCTGCGGCCATTTACCTGAGCATAAAAGATTTTATCAAAAAGAAATAAAGTTCTGTCAGGCGAAAAAATATCAGGATAAGGTTATGAAAGAACACCTGATCCATCACCCCGGTTTATTTGCCGGGGTTATTTATTGCCAATGAAAAATTACCTCCCAACCTTCAGTTTATTTGCTGCCATTGTAGCTGCCCTCCTGTGGCTGATGGGTTCATTGTTTGTACCCGGCCAGGTGAATTCGATCAGTTGGGGGATCTACTTTTATTTTGTCATCACCACGATCGCTTTTCATTATGGTTTGCTACGCTCAGCCGAAGGCAAACCTCAGGCCTTCATTCGCTATTATATCGGAAGTACGACAATGAAACTGATGCTGCATTTGGGTATTCTGGTTTTGTATGTTCTCTTTAATAAAGCAGATGCGATGCGTTTCATTTTTACGTTTATGATTTTTTATTTTGTGTTTACAGGTTTTGAAGTGTCACTTGTCTGGAAAAAATTCAGATCCGGGAAATAAGTAATATTCCGCATAGAATTTTAGCACCGGTTTGATTCGATTTTTCTTTTTTACAGTCTTCAGGCAGGTTCTTTAATATTTCAGCAGAATTGGAAATAAATTGGAAATAAAAGAAGAGAAAAACAGGCTATATTCATTTGTAAATTATTGATAATCAGAGATAATTGGAGAATAAAAAGTAGTTGCTGAAACGATTTTCTCATTGTTCTTTCGACAGGAAATACTACTTTTGCGCTCTCTAAAAAAATTGTCTCTGAAGTCATGTTGCAACTAATTCATTTTCCGGTAGTTTCGAGGGTTAAGGCTATTTTGGCGTCGGTGGTGTTTTTACTGTGCACCACAGTGGTATTCGCGAATGAAGGTGCCGACAGCGCTGAAGTTTCAACGGCTTCAGGAGTTGCTACAGAACAATCTCATGAAGTGGCTTCAGGTGCTGAACATGAAAAAGCGGAAAAGAAGTTTGATGCCGGAGCTATGATTCTGGAACATATCGGAGATTCGCATGACTGGCACATCATGGGCAAAGGTCATAGTTCAGTTTCAGTTCCACTCCCGGTTATAGTTTACAATAGTCAACGCGGCTTCTCTGCTTTTATGTCCTCCCATTTTCATCATGGTGAAATGACTTACAAAGGTTATCGCCTGAATGAAAAAGGAAAAATCGAAGCGGTGAATGAAATGGAAGAAATTCCAGCTGAAAGCGCAACAGTCAATGAAGAACTGTCAGCATCTACCTTTGATTTTTCTATTACCAAAAACGTTGCGTCGTTATTTTTTAGTATCATTTTAATTCTTTGGATGTTTATTTCTGTTGCGAAATCCTATTCACGCAGAAAAGGGGAAGCACCGAAAGGTTTGCAATCTCTGATTGAGCCACTGGTCATCTTCGTTCGTGATGATATTGCAAAAGCGAGCATCGGTCCAAAGTATGAACGATTCATGCCTTACCTGCTTACAGTATTTTTCTTCATTTGGGTAAATAATTTATTGGGACTGATTCCGATTATTCCCGGTGGAGCTAATCTCACAGGAAATGTTGCGGTGACAATGACACTTGCTGTACTGACATTCCTTATCACAAGTTTTTCAGCAAACAAAAGTTATTGGCGACACGTATTCGCAATGCCGGGAGTTCCTATCGGTGTTCTGGTGTTGTTGACTCCCATCGAATTGCTGGGTGTATTTCTTCGTCCCTTTGTATTGACCATCCGACTTTTCGCGAACATCACCGCGGGTCACATCATCGCATTGTCTTTCTTCAGTCTGATCTTCATCTTCGGTGAAACGAGTGCCGGAGCTGGCTGGGGAGTTTCCATACTATCTGTAGCATTTGTCATCTTCATGACTGTGCTCGAACTGTTGGTAGCCTTTCTTCAGGCGTATGTATTCACCTTCCTTTCTGCGATCTATTTTGGAGCTGCAGTGGAAGAACATCATCATGATCATCATGGCGTGGATGCACATGTGGAGGAAGCGGCAATTATTTAAATCTGAATTCAGTTAAACCCTTAAATACAATTACTATGTTATCTTCAATTCTTCTTGATGCGCAAAACCTCGGAAACCTCGGTCTTGGTGGTGGTGTTGCTGCATTGGGCGCAGGTTTAGCCGCTGTTGGTGCCGGTTTGGGTATTGGTCGTATCGGTGGTTCCGCTCTGGAATCAATCGCTCGTCAGCCTGAAGTAGCGAACGACATTCGTGCAAACATGATCTTGACAGCTGCTCTTGTGGAAGGTGCTGCCTTCTTCGCGATGGTTGTCGGCCTGCTTGTTGTTTTGAAAGTTGCCTAAACAACACCCGAACAGGACGATTGCACGGTTGGTGCCGTCGTCCTGTTTATTCTAAAAAATCTATTCAAAAAAAAATAAACCCGCAGAATAAATGGAATTGATCAAACCCGAAATCGGATTACTCTTCTGGATGTCCGTATCATTCCTGGTACTTTTATTTCTTCTTGGAAAATTCGCCTGGCCGATGATTTTGAAGTCGCTCAAGGAACGCGAAGATTCAATAGCTGAAGCATTGAACTCTGCAAAACAGGCTAAAGCAGAAATGGCTGCGCTTGTTGCAGACAACGAAAAACTGATTCAGCAGGCACGTGCTGAACGCGATCAGTTGCTGAAGGAAGCAAGGGAAGCAAAAGATACTATCATAGCAGAAGCGAAAACAAAATCACAGGCTGAAGCAAATAAAATTCTCACTGCTGCCCGTGAAACAATCAATACAGAGAAATTGGCCGCCATCACGGAGTTGAAAAACCAGGTTGCCATCATGTCTATTGAAATTGCCGAAAAAATTCTGCGCCAGGAACTGAGCAACGATGAAAAACAAAAATCGTTGATGCAAAATCTGATGAAGGACATTAATTTAAATTGAATCCCGGCGAATTGAATCCACAGATTCATCAATCCATTCACGAACGAACACATGGTAGAGACTAAGGTTTCCAAACGATATGCAAAATCCCTTCTTGAGCTTGCTCAGGAGAAAAGCATCATGGATGCTGTGCAGAATGACATGAAACTGTTTGCCGCGGTATGTGATCAGAACCATGACCTCTCATTGCTCCTCGCTAATCCGATCATTCACTCGGACAAGAAGATGGAAATTCTCCGGAAAGTGTTCGGAGATAAAATGAATGCATTGTCAATTTCCTTTTTTGAAATAGTTGCCCGTAAAGGAAGAGAAGCATACCTGGAACACATCGCGAAATCTTTCATCGCGTTGTATAAACAAAAGAAAGGAATACTGACCGCGGAAATTACTTCCGCAGTTGGTCTCGATGATAAATTGCGCAAATCAGTGTATGACATGATCAGCAACTCCGGAAAATCGGAAGTTGAACTGATTGAAAAAATTGACCAGAAACTGATAGGAGGGTTTGTTCTTCGTATCGGTGACAAACAATACGATGCGAGTATAGCAGCCGATTTGAGAAAACTGGCGAAAGATTTTTCGTCCAATCCTTATATCCGTAAAAACTAATATCAGCAGGAGAAATTCCGCTATCAAATTTACATACAACAAACATTAATCAATCATACAATGGCAGAAGTAAGACCCGATGAAGTTTCCGCGATTTTGCGTCAGCAACTCGCAGGCTTCAAAACAGAAAAAGAACTGGAAGAAGTGGGAACCGTACTCCAGGTTGGAGATGGAATCGCACGTATCTACGGACTCACACGGGTTCAGTCCGGTGAATTGATCGAATTTGAAAACGGATTGCAAGGGATCGTTTTGAACCTTGAAGAAGATAACGTAGGAGCCGTATTGCTCGGTGTATCTTCGAATATTAAAGAAGGAGATGTTGTAAAACGTACAGGTAAAATCGGTTCTATCCGAGTAGGTGAAGGAATGTTAGGCCGTGTTGTGGATACACTCGGTAGCCCGATCGACGGAAAAGGTCCTATCCCTGGCGATATGTACGAAATGCCACTGGAGCGTAAAGCTCCGGGTGTTATCTATCGTCAGCCGGTAAATGAACCATTGCAAACCGGTATCAAAGCGATTGACGCGATGATTCCGATTGGTCGTGGACAGCGTGAGTTGATCATCGGCGACCGTCAGACAGGAAAAACCGCCGTTGCGATTGACACCATCATCAACCAAAAAGAATTCTACGATAAAGGCCAGCCGGTATTTTGTATTTATGTAGCTGTTGGACAAAAAGGATCTACAGTTGCACAAATCTTAAAAACCCTGACTGAAGCCGGCGCGATGGCGTATACGGTAATCGTTGCTTCTTCCGCATCAGACCCTGCTCCAATGCAGTTCTATGCACCGATGGCAGGTGCGGCGATTGGTGAATTCTTCCGTGATACAGGTCGTCCTGCTTTGATCGTGTATGATGATTTGTCGAAGCAAGCCGTAGCATACCGCGAGGTATCCTTGTTGCTCCGTCGTCCTCCGGGTCGTGAAGCATATCCTGGAGACGTATTCTACCTGCACTCCCGTTTGCTCGAGCGTGCGGCGAAAGTCATCAACTCTGATGAGATCGCGAAACAGATGAATGACCTTCCGGATTCTATTCGCCACATGGTGAAAGGTGGAGGCTCTCTGACCGCTCTTCCAATTATCGAAACACAAGCCGGTGACGTATCCGCTTACATTCCGACTAACGTGATCTCCATCACAGACGGACAGATTTTCCTTGAAGCCAACCTGTTCAATGCCGGTGTACGCCCTGCGATCAACGTAGGTATTTCTGTATCCCGTGTTGGTGGTAACGCGCAAATCAAGTCGATGAAGAAAGTTGCCGGAACATTGAAACTTGATCAGGCGCAATACCGTGAGTTGGAAGCGTTCTCAAAATTCGGTTCCGACCTTGACGCATCTACTAAAGCTACTCTGGACAAAGGAGCACGTAACGTTGAAATTCTGAAGCAGGGACAATATGCTCCTGTCGCAGTAGAAAAACAAATTGCCATTATTTATTGTGGAACAAAAGGTCTTCTCCGTGATGTACCGGCAAATCGTGTGAGAGAATTTGAAGCGGAATATGTTGCCTTGTTGGATGCTCAGCACAGAGGTACTCTGGACAGTTTACGCAGCGGCCAATTTGATGATAAGATCACTGCAGTACTTGAAAAAGTTGCAGGCGAGCTGACCACAAAATACAAAGCATAAATTCTTGAACCATTAAGAATGCGATCACCGCATTCTCTTATTTATCATGGCAAATTTAAAAGAAGTACGAAACCGGATTGCCTCTGTTATTTCAACACAACAGATTACCAAGGCAATGAAAATGGTGAGCGCAGCGAAGTTGCGTCGCGCTCAGGATGCCATTGTCATGATGCGTCCCTACGCTTCCAAACTGAGAGACATCATGGAAAATATTTCCGGAACTCTTGAAGGCGGTGTCGGCGGTGAGTTGACAAAAGCACGTCCGGTTGAAAAGGTGTTGATTGTGGCTGTAAACTCTAACCGCGGATTGTGCGGAGCATTCAATGCGGTTGTTATTCGTACAGTGAACCGATTGATACGTGAAGAGTATTCCAGGCAGGCAAAAGAAGGAAATGTAAAAGTGCTGTGCATTGGAAAAAAGGCAAGTGATTTTTTCAATAAACACAAAAACCTCTACGCGGGGAATCACAATGAACTGTATGCGAAACTCACATTCGAAAATGTTTCCGCGGTTGCAGACAGCATCATGAAGGAGTTTGCTGCAGGTCAGTATGACCGTGTTGATATCGTGTACAATCAGTTTAAGAATGCAGCTGTTCAGTACATCCAGCATGAACAAATGCTTCCTGTCGCTCCGCCCATGAAGAAAGGCAATGATAAAAATGTAGTGAACGATTATATTTTTGAACCGGGTAAAGAACAACTCGTTCTTGAATTGCTTCCAAAATCAGTACGAATTCAATTGTTCAAAGCTGTTCTTGATTCACACGCATCTGAACATGGTGCCAGAATGACCGCGATGAGTAAAGCAACGGATAATGCCGGTGATCTTTTGAAAGAACTTCGTTTGTCTTACAACAAAGCCCGTCAGGCCGCGATCACAGGAGAAATTCTGGAGATTGTCGCCGGTGCGGAAGCCTTGAACGGTTAAACAGAAAAATTAATATTCTTAAAAAGGGTGGAAGGATTTTCTTTCCGCCCTTTTTTTGATCAGAGTTTAATCAACTTCGTGTTGAATTTTTCATTTTCCGATTCCCATTGAATGAAATAAATTCCTGCTGGCAAGGTAGATAATGGCAGTTTTTTGTTCATGCCAAAATTCAGAGAAAAAGATCCGTTGTTTACCGTTCTCCCGTCTGCGGAAGTTATCGTATAGCGTAGTTTGGAGAAAGACCACTGTGTGCTTTGAATATTTATTTCATCCAAAACAGGATTCGGGAAAACCATCAGAGATTCATTCGTAAAAAACTCATCCAATCCAACCGGGATGGAGCTGTGGTCAGTCATCACCCTCAAGTGACCGGAGTGCGGCTGAATACTTTGATCGTATTCTGACCATGCAGTATACAAAAGGCCCCGATCAGGGTCGAGACAAATTTCAGGATCAGATTCATTCTGGCCATACAGATGTTGTGGTGTGTCGCAATAATTGGTTTCAAACACATTCCAATTGCTGAAATCAGAAACGTCGCTTAGCGCGCACGACAAATAATTGTTTTGCTCATTGTCTCCGGAATACCATGTGGCAAGAAATTGTTTTCGCACAAAATCATATTCTACAGAAGGAATGGTTGGGAAATGTTGAGGGTTATTGTCTATCACCGCATAATTCCATGTTCCGGATGCGCCGGCATTCAACGAATAATATCCATAGAGGCTCTGATTCATGTTCGCCGCAAGCAAAACTGTAATGGAATTTTGCGCATTTACATCATTGCCTTTTTGTGTTGACAATGAAAAACCGTAACAATTGTTGATGTTAGGAGAAGAAAGCGAATCCAGGTACACAGGAGAACTGAATGCAGACAAAATTGTTCCATTGGGTACGCTGCACCCAAGATGTTTGTCGCGTAGAAAACCTACTGCTAAAATTCCGCCGGGGATTTGAGTGGAAGAATATCCATATGCAATATCCACATCATGAAATTCGCCGTGAGAAGTATCGATCAGTTGTGGACTTCCAAACAACCAGGCTCCATCCGCAGAAATCAATGCGATTACAGAATCAATACCACCCTGACTAATTTCAGAATAGACTACGGCGATACTGAATGGTGATGAAAGTGAAGAATGAAAATCATCATCGCTTGTAATTGCAATGTCAGCAATTCCATAAGTAAAACCATCTCCTATAGAAAGCGTGTTTCCCGTGAGCGCTCCGGTTCTTCCATCGTATTCATTTACATAAGCTATAGTAAGCGGACTGGCACTACCGGCTGCGATATAGGCAACGAAAAGATGCAGCTGAAGAGAGTCATCTCCGGTTACTTCGATATCCTGAATTACAGGATGGTAGGCGGAGGAAGGAAATACTTCAGTCTGAAAAAGTGGTTGCCACGTGTTCCCCTGATCTTTGGAAACATACACACCATAGAAGGAACTGAAATCAAAATGACTGTTAAATCCTGCATACACCCAGCCGTTATGTGCAACAGAAAGTACAGGATTGTATCCTTCCATGAGAGAGTCAGTGATAACCGGAGTATCTGTACCAAAACTCTGAGCGGATGTGTGTAGTGTAATGAAGCAAAGCAGGAAGAAAATAACAGATCGAATCATTGTTAATTTTTATAGGTAATTGGGCGAAAGTAAATTTTAATCTTTGTGATGTTAACAATCAGAATGAATTAATTGTCATTGTTTCAGCCGGAAGCTTATTTGAATTTTTGTACTTTCGAACCCATGTCAATGAGTCTGCGGGAAATATTAACTGTCACAACAATTTTATTTGCTGTCATAGATATTGTAGGGTCCATTCCAGCGTTACTTTCTGTAAAAACAAAAGTAGGTCGAATTCATCCTGAACAAGCGACTTTGGTTTCTGCTTTGATCATGGTTGTTTTTCTTTTTGTCGGAGAATCATTGCTTGGCTTTTTGGGTGTGGACGTGAAATCCTTCGCGATAGCCGGATCACTTGTCATATTTTTTCTGGCAATGGAAATGATACTTGGCATTCGCCTGTACAAAGACGAGATTCCGGAAACCGCATCGATCATTCCTGTGGCTTTTCCATTGATTGCCGGAACCGGTACGATGACCACACTCCTTTCACTCCGAGCGGTTTATGATATTCCAACCATCATCATTGGAATTTTTCTCAATCTGATCGTTGTCTATGTTGTGTTAAGGAATTTATTCCGGGTGGAGAAGTTTTTGGGTGTGGCAGGAATCAGCATTCTCCGAAAGGTTTTTGGTATCGTTTTGCTTGCTATAGCCATCAAACTTTTTCGTTCCAATGTAGGTTTCTGAGAAGCGCTGAATTTTAACATTTTCCTCTAAAATACAACCTGCCAAAGCCCTACCAATCCCTGTTTCCAGGGCTTGTCCGCAATTGGATTTTAAAAAAAATGTCCTACATTTGAAAGATCATTAAAAACTAACCAGACCGCTATGAAAAAACTACTACTTCACGCGTTTTGTGCCTTTGTTCTCGTGCTGTTTGTTCAATTACAATCATCAGCACAAGGCACATACAACATGTGCTCGATTCAGACGACCACTGACACGAGCGGCACGTTGTTCGATACCGGGGGCCCCACCGGAGATTATTTGGATAATGAAAATTGTACTCTCCTTGTTCAACCATCCTGTGCGGTGTCTATCACTATCAGTTTCGCGTCATTCGAAACAGAATCAGGATTCGACTATTTTACTGTTTATGACGGAACAACTGTGAATGACCCACAAGTCCTGGTTGGAAACGGAAATACAATTCCTGCACCTGCAACCTGTACTTCAGGTTCCATGTTGATCGTTTGGCATTCCGATGGTTCGGTTACTTTTCCGGGTTGGGAGTGTAGCTGGACATCTGTCATTGCTTCCAGTGTAGCACCGGTAGCGGCGTTGGGTATCAGCGATCCGACTCCTCCATTAGCGGTGGATGTTCAGTTTACCGACCTGAGTACAGGCGGACCTACCGCATGGATCTGGGATTTCGGTGACGGAGATACTGCACGCAGCCAAAACCCTACGCATGCTTTCCAAAATCCCGGAACGTATACAATCACACTCATTGCATTTACATGTAACGAATCTGACACAATCACTTCTACTCTCACAGTTCAGGCTGCTCCTCAAATTTCTGTAAGTCCTGATTCACTTGTTGCCAATGCTCAGTGTGGAGACATTGTGAATTTCAATTTAGATATCAGCAATATTGCAGGCGGTGATCTGGTGTATAATCTGAATGGAGCATCGGGTGCGACAATTCGGGTTTTATCGATGAAGTACGGATCGGATTTGTTTGCCGAATATCCTCACACGATTGCAGCTATCAACCAGTACTTCACAAACTATACTCTTACAGAGACTTCAACAACAGACCCGGGAACACTCAGCGGTTTGCTTGTCGGCAAAAATGTATTGCTCATTCCTGAACAAGAAACAGGAAATCCTGCAGTATGGACCACACTCGGACCAGTGATTCGTCAGTTCCTCAATAATGGCGGAAGCGTGATCTGGTGCGGCTCTTATTCATCTGAAGCAGACTGTATGTTCAATACAGGTGTTTGGTCCGGTACTTTCAATCAACAATTGATTTCTCAGCAAGTAGATGTGGTGAATGCCGCTCATCCACTGGTTGCAGGACTTGGTGTTCCAAACTTCATTTCTCCGAATGCAACATTCATTTCTGACCTTACCAATCCGGATAAAGAACAAATCGTAGCTTCCAATAACAGTGATGTTGTAGCAACCCGTATTTACGGCAGTGGTAAAGCGATTTTCCTTGCGTTCGACTTTTATAGTACTACCAATGAAAATGCACGCATTCTTGCCAATGCAATTTCTTGGGGTGGTGAAAACAACCTTGCTTCATGGGTACACCTGAGCCAGGTTAGTGATACAGTTGGTGCAGGAAATACATCAACTGTTGGCGTTACATTCCAGACTACCGGTCTTCCTGCAGGAACTTACTACACGAACATCGCTGTAAGCAGCAATGATCCTGTAACTCCAATTGTAATTGTTCCTTGCACATTAACCGTAAGTGGATTGCCGATCGTTGCTTTGTCTGATTCATGTGTTGATTTTGGCCAGGTAATGCAATTCACAACGCAATCACATACATTCGATGTGATCAACAACGGTTGTGATACTTTGTTTGTTGGTTCAATTACTTCCAACACTCCTGAATTTACTCTTTCTTCCAATGTATCTTACCTGCTTCCGGGAGCCTTTGCCACAGTAACTGTAAACTTCCAGTCTTCAGCACTCGGACCATTTGCAGGCATAATCAGTATTCCAAACAATGACGTGGATACAACAGTTTGTGTGAGTGCGCTTTCGGTTCCGGCTCCGGTTATTGATGCAAACCCGCTCAGCGGGGTTAGTGTGAGTGCTGCAGCTTGTGGTGCTACTACTTCAAGTTCGTTCTATTTGCTGAATACAGGTGGCAGTGATCTGAATTATTCTATCGCCGGAACTCCTGCCTGGGTAACTACTACTCCTACCGGCGCAGGTACGCTGATTGCCGGAGATTCTGTGTTAATCACTCTTGATTTCAATACAGGAACAATGGTTGGTGGTGCATATACTACAAATGTTCTGATTACTTCAAACGATCCGCAAACACCAAACTTTAGCGTACCATGTACTCTGAACGTAGATTTCAATCCTTGTATTGACTATACATTTACTACAAATACATGTACCGGTTTTGCTGATTTCACGAGCACTTCCATCAATACACCAACTACCTATCATTGGGATTTTGGTGATGGTGACACTTCAGATGTAGCGAATCCGACTCACTCTTTCGCAGCAAATGGAAATTATGATGTGCAGTTGATTGCATGCAATGCTTCTGGTTGTGATACTGTTTCTTACAGTGTACAGGCAATTATCACAGGACCGATTGCAAATGCCTGCTATCCTCAAACGCTGAACTATTGTTGTGGTGTTGGTATAGGAAATGTTACTCTGGCTCACATCAATAATACAACTCCAGATGGTTCTGATGGATACCAGGATTATACTTGTACTGATACAACAACACTGCTTACAAACAACCAGTACTATTTCGCAGCTACTACGGGAGTTATTTATGTAGAGTCAGTTCGTGCGTGGATTGACTGGGATAACAGTGGTTCATTTGATCCAGCTACTGAGCAGATCTATGGTGACTCTGCCGTTCTTACAAATCATGGTGGTTTCTTCACGGTTCCTGGTACTGCCACTCTTGGCCAGCCGCTTCGCTTGCGTGTTGCTTCTGATTACAGTGGTAATCCAAGCCCGTCTCCTTGCTCATCTATTGACAAAGGACAAGTGGAAGATTATTCAGTATTCCTGACATTCGACAACAAAGTTCCTACACTAAGTGCTTCTGTTGGATTCAGTGTTTTCCCGAATCCATTTACCCGCTCAACTAAAATTGAGTATACACTCAACAGTTCCGCTAATGTATCTGTGGAAGTGATGAATGTGATTGGAGAAAAAGTTCAAAGCTTTAGCCTGAATGAACTTCAGTCAGCAGGAAAACATACATACATGTTTGATGCTGCAAACAGCGGCGTATATTTTGTGAAACTCACTGTTGATGGAAAATCAACAATTGAGAAAATTGTTAAAATGTAATTGAACGAAGAGTTCTAAATAAAAGCCGGACTGATTTTCAGTCCGGCTTTTTTATTCAATAAAATTCAATCCAACGTCATCTGTAGTGATCAGCTATTTTGTTTAAGTACTTTGTGTGCTTTTCTTTTTTTCTGAGTATGTCGCTGGTAATTTTCAGAAAGTATACTGATGTTACCATCAGTTTCAAGAACAGCAAGATTGACATCCTTAGCAGATGAAACACCGTGTTCGCGGACAGATGCTTCGAGTTCTTCCAGAGAAATTCTTTCCTTTTTCAGATTTTGTTCAAGGATTTTACCATTTAAGATCAGCATGACAGGATCCCCTTGTACCAATTCTGAAATTTTTTTACTCCGATATAAAATTTGTTTGAGAATAAAATTGGTGAGAAAGAGTGCAGCAGCAGCAAACAAACCACCCCATAAACTGGTGTCATTGCCTACCATTGCATTCTGAACAGAGTTACTGATTAACAGGATAAACACCAGATCAATAACAGAAAGCTGGGCAATTTCTTTTTTTCCAAATAATCGTATGGCAAGCACGATAAAGAGATAGACAACAATGCTTCTTAGCGGAATGTCAAGATAGGTAGGCATGCTTCAGTGTATTTAATATTGAAGATAAGAAAAACAATTTCATGCAAAGATTTTCAATGATTGATTAAAGGCAAAATGAACACAAATACAAATTGGCAGGGACTTATATATTGTAAATGTATGCTAAATGAATGTGAAGAAAATTTGAATTCTGAATCTGGGTATAAATTCGGATATAAGACGACAGGAATTCTGTTTATCTTTGGGAGATGAGATTTGAAAAACACATCTTTATTTGTACCAATGAGAGGGCAGCCGGTGAGCGGAAGTCTTGCGGAGAAGCATGCGGGATGGAATTGGTTAAGGCATTTAAAAAAGCAGTGAAAGACAATAACCTCAAAGGTAGAGTCAGAGCACAACGTGCCGGTTGTCTGGATGCCTGTGAGTATGGACCGTCTGTTGTTGTCTACCCTGAAGGTGTGTTTTATGGAGGAGTACAGGTTGGAGACGTTGAAGAAATTATCAATGAACATATTCTTCAGAACAAACCGGTTGAAAGACTGAAGATAGATTTCAGTAAAGTAATTCCTGCATCGGATGAATGAAACGATCCCTGAAAAGTATCGTCATGATCTTGCCATCATTCGTGAAACTGCTGAGCAGGTGATGAAAGATTTTGGTGTGATGGGTCTTGAAATCAAATTCAGTGGAGATCCGTTCAGGGCCTATGAGGAGTTAAAAGAACAGATTTCTCCTGTACTGTTTGAATTATTTCAAAAGGAACGATCTCGCTTTCAGTCTTTATTATACAGAATCGATTTAAGTGAATCCGGCTTTCGAAAATTGTTAGGAGAAGCTTCAATGCATAATTTTTCAAATGACCTTGCGGATATGATTCTGCAGAGGGAATTTCAGAAGGTCCTCACACGACGTTTTTTTTCGAAATAGAAGTTTCCAAAATTCACATTGCGATTAAAACAGATTCTAACAAATCTGTTTTAGAAAAGTTCAGAGGAAAATTTATTTTTTAAATCATCCTGCGCAAAACAATTTTTGCGATCAGGCTGTTTATTCATTTCACTCAACCAAATCATTATCTAAAAACCTTTACGAAAAATGAAAACCTCCATGAAACTTATCTTTGTGCTTGCGGCAGTATTACTGTTCTCGCACACTTCCAGGGCGCAGACAGCCGAACTTCAGGTCATTCACAATTGCGCGGATCCTGCGGCGGATTCCGTTGATGTTTATGTAAATGGAATGCTGACACTGGACAATTTTGCATTTCGTACGGCTACTTCATTTTTAACACTCCCTTCCGGCGTGGATATCAATGTAGGAATTGCGCCAAAGAACAGTTCTTCTGTTTCAGATACACTCAGGAATTTTATTTTTAATCTAGCCAATGGTCAGCGCTATATAGCTGTTGCGAGTGGAGTATTAAATCCTTCCGCATTTTCTTCCAATCCGGATGGACTGAATACCGGATTTACAATCCTGGTAAAAGATAATATCCGTGATGCTGCAAGCATGGGATCGGATGTTGATTTCATAGTACTGCATGGTGCCACGGATGCACCGGCAGTTGATGTTGTCCCTCAGAGCTCAGGTACTCCTCTGATTGATGATGCAGCGTATTCCGATATTACAAATTATCTTACTGTTCCTGCGGCTGCTTATATTTTAAATGTAACACCGGCTGGAGACAACTCGACAATTGTTGCATCCTACAATGTTGATTTATCAGGTTTGGGAGGCGGATCGGCTGTTGTTTTTGCTTCGGGATTTCTCGACCCAATGATGAATCAGAATGGTCCGGCATTTGGATTGTTTGCAGCACTAGCGAATGGAACTGTAGTTGAATTTCCCGCTTCGGCAACGGCACGCTTGCAGGTAATTCACAACGCGGCAGATCCTGCGGCAGCAGTAGTTGATGTTTACCTGAACGGAACATTGTTACTTCCTGATTTTGCATTTCGTACAGCAACGCCATTTATTGATGCGCCTGCAGGTACATTACTAAATATCGGAGTTGCTCCCGGTAATAGCACTTCGGTAAGTGATACTCTGAAAAATTTCGAAGTGACACTTCAGGCAGGCCAGACTTATGTAGCAATTGCGAATGGAAATGTTGGGACGGGTTTCGCGGCAAATCCTGACGGCCGACCAACGAACTTTACATTATTTATTAAATCCGGAGTACGTGAAGCAGCGGCGGATAATTCTTCCGTAGATTTCTTTGCAGTACATGGAGCAAGTGACGCGCCAACAGTTGATGTCATTGCCCGTGGTGTAGCAACACTTGTCGATAATGCAGCATACGGTGATCTTACCGGATATATTTCTGTCCCGCCTTCCAGTTATACTCTTGATGTAACGCCCGGTACAAACAATTCCGTAATTGTTGCTTCGTATACTGCCGATCTCAGTTCATTAGGCGGTGGCGCCGCTGTTGTTTTTGCTTCCGGATTCCTTGATCCTATATCCAATAACAATGGAGAACCATTTGGATTATTTGCGGCTTTGACAAATGGTACAGTTGTACCGTTCACCAACACAACGGGAATCAAAGAAGAGAATGAGGTAATTGGTAGCATGTATCCGAACCCGGCTACCGAAGCCATTCTTATTTCTTTGAAAGAAAAATCACCAAGTCCGGTTATCATTACAATTTCAGATGCAACAGGAAGAATAATATCTCAAAATACAATGGTCGCATCAGATGGAGAACTTCTTAAGATTAATCTGGAAGAGTTGAAAGGCGGACTGTATGCCTGTACAGTTTCAAACAATTCGGTTTCGTCCACCAGATCTTTTGTTGTAATTCGCTAAAACTCGTTTATAATAAAACCCGAAATCCCTGTAGTCTACTGCAGGGATTTCGAGTTTTATATAGTTTAAAATCCTCTGTATTTCCTATTTTTACAAACAATGAAGGGTGAAGGATAAACAATATATCCTTCAGATTGTTAAAGAACCATGGCCCAGTATTCCATCAAGGATATAGAAATGATGACCGGTATTAAGGCTCATACACTTCGTATTTGGGAGCAACGCTACAATATCCCTTTGCCCAAGCGGACTTCAACTAATATCCGTTACTACGATGATGAAGATTTGAGATTATTGTTGAACATTTCATTGCTCAACAAACAAGGCCATAAAATTTCTCAGATTACAAAACTCAGTGAACCGGAAATCCGGGACATGGTGGTGAATTACTCGCTTTGTAGCGAACGCCATGAGGTTCACATTCAATCGTTGCTTGCAGCGATGATTAATCTGGATGAATTTGCATTTGAAAAAATTCTTTCAACCAGTATTCTTCAATGTGGTTTATCACAAACAGTCACAGATGTAATTTTTCCATTCATGAATTTACTCGGAGTGATGTGGATGACAGGTTCCATCAATCCGGCATATGAACATTTTGTTACCAATCTGATCAGACAAAAGCTAATTGTTGCAATAGACGGCCAACACATTCAGCAACATGCTTCACAGAAGAAGTGTCTGTTGTTTTTACCGGAAGGAGAGGAACATGAAATAGGCTTGCTGTTTGCAAATTATATTTTTCGCGCAGCAGGATATCACACATTGTATTTTGGACAAAGCTTACCAATAAATAATCTGGCACGTGTGAAAGAAAAATACAATCCGGATATTGTTTTTACTTCTATGACAACACAAATTCCTGTTGCAGTTGCCAGGGGTATTATTCACCAGGTGAAAACTGTTTTTCCTTCAGCTGATTTATTAATTACAGGTAGATTTTTTATTGAACATCAGGAATTAAAAAACTCGGAAGCTCACGTGATTCATACAATGGATGAATTGAACAGTTTTTTATAATCCATACCCTTTCCATTCCGTTTTATCTTCGCAAAATACTGGCAATCAGACACTGATTTGTTAAAATCATGTTGTCTAATTAGTGCCAGTTTGTTTTAAACAGCAAAAAGACCGTTTTTTTGATTAAAAATGAACAATAAGGCTTTGTAAAATATTTTGTTTAATAAATAATAAAAAAACTTCAACAAAAGTGTTGATTGCACCCAAATGATCCCTATCTTTGATGATGTAAAGCAAGCATTCATTTGTACTCAACTCATTTGTTATGAAATCTACTGCGCCATTTAAGGAATTAGTTTCAGAAGAATCAAAACCACTTCGGGCCTTTGCCTTGAAATTGACTCATGATCAGGAAGAAGCAAATGACCTGCTTCAGGACACCATGTTAAAGGCATTCGTGAATGAAGAAAAATTTTCAGAAGGCACGAATCTGAAAGGCTGGTTGTATACAATTATGAAAAACATATTCATCAACAAGTATCGCAGGGCTATGAAATCAGCCATTTTCAATGACGATACTGACAATCAATATTACATCAACAGCGGTAGCAACATCAGTAGAAATGAAGGTGATTCCAATCTGGTGATGAAGGATGTTTCCAGTGCAATTTCAGATTTGTCTGAAAATTTGCGAACGCCTTTTTTGCTGAGTTACACAGGATATAAATATGAAGAGATTGCGCACCGACTCCAGATTCCTCTTGGTACTGTAAAGGTCCGCATCCACAATGCACGAAAGGAGTTAATGAAAAAACTGGCTGTATACAAGACAAAATAAGCAGTTTCAAATAGAATTTAGCCGGGCAAAGAGCCCGGCTTTTTTATGAATTATTGTCGGCAGCTTCGGAAGATGGAGGAATAGAGTCCTCCTAAAATTCATATCTTTGACTTATGAAATTTGGCGTTGTCGTTTTCCCCGGTTCCAACTGTGACGAAGATATGGTATATGTACTTCGGAACATCCTGAATCTTGAAGTAGTAAAGCTCTGGCACAAGGATCATGATTTGCAAAATTGTGATTGCATTGTTTTGCCGGGAGGATTTTCATATGGAGATTACCTCCGGTCAGGTGCAATTGCCAGGTTTTCACCAATTATGAAAGAAGTGATTGAGTTTGCAAATAAGGGCGGGATGGTAATTGGGATCTGTAATGGTTTTCAGATTTTGTGTGAATCCGGTTTATTGCCCGGAGCATTATTGCACAATGAAAATCATCAATTCATTTGTAAAAATATTCACATCAAAGCAGAATATCAGGATTCTGCACTCACAGCATTGATTTCTTCCGATGCAGTATTAAAAATTCCAATTGCACACGGAGAAGGAAGATATTATGCGGATCAGGAAACATTGGATTCACTCGAACAGAATGGTCAGATTTTATTCCGCTACTGTGATGAATCCGGAAAAGTGACAAAGGAATCCAATCCAAATGGTGCAGTGAATAATATTGCAGGTATTTGCAATCAATCAAAAAATGTTTTCGGAATGATGCCGCATCCTGAGCGTGCTGCAGATGTGGAGTTGGGTAACGTCGACGGGAAAATTATTTTTGAGTCAATACTCAGTCTTGTTAATAGTTGAAAAAAACAACATAAAAAAAAGACGTCTCACCGAGACGTCTTTTTTTTATGGATAAAA
Source organism: uncultured Bacteroidota bacterium (assembly GCA_937871435.1). Taxonomy (GTDB): domain Bacteria; phylum Bacteroidota; class Bacteroidia; order AKYH767-A; family 2013-40CM-41-45; genus JADKJP01. Next base: position 26,729 of record CALMQM010000039.1, read on the forward strand.
TGATTATTCTTTAATCAAGCGGATAATTTTTTCTTCTCCGTTTGAAAGACTCAGTTGAAGCAAGTATACACCATCTGCAAAATCAGTCAGATTGAGATCTGCTGTGTTTTCGCCTGCCTGAGCAGCTATTTCTTGCAGCATCAATGTACGACCTGTCAGATCTGTTACACGAAGTGAAACTGCCTCCGATTTACTCGTAATGAAAGTGCAGGTAAATAATGCCTCTGAAGGGTTTGGATATAAATTGAATTCAGTTGCTGTCACTCCGGCTGCGAGACGGCAGTTGATAGAAACATTCTTTGATCTTGCACTTGCGTTTCCACAAGCATTGTTTGCAATGACACGAACATTTCCTGATGCATTTCCCCAGTTCACAGTGATAGATCCGGTACCCTGGCCGCTGACAATACTTGCACCAGTTGGAACCGTCCAGGTGTATCCTGCTCCGCTTTGTGTAGCGCAAGTAAATGTGATTCCGGTTTGTCCTGCACAAACAGAATTCGGTCCGGATATGGAAGCTGGTGTTGCTGGACGACCGGTCACAGTAAGACATCGCGCCACACTGCTTCCGCAAACATTATTTGCAGTTACACATACTGAACCGGTGGTAAAGCTTCCGAACTGAACAAGGATACTGCGTGTTCCTGCTCCTGAAGTTACTGTAGCTCCTGCAGGCAACGTCCACGTATAGGAGGAAGCACCTGTAACAGCTGCGATAGAATAACTCACACCGCTTTGATTGCAGAGGTTGTTTGCAGGACCTGTAATTCCTCCCGGTGTAGGAAGTGTTGAACGGATAGTTGTTGATCTGTTTGCGCTAGTACCACATGCACTGCTTGCATTCACAGCCAACGTGCCTGAAGTAAATACTGCCGGTAAAGTAAATTGGATAATTCGAGTACCCTGGCCACTAATGATGGTGGAGCCTGCAGGTACCGTCCAGTTATAGCTTGTTGCATTGTTAACTGCAGCTACAGAATAGGTTTGTGTTGTTCCCGCACATGCACCTGTCAGATTTCCTGTAATAGCCCCGGGAGTACCGGGAGCTGATTGTGCATTCACAGTCTTGCAAGTATAGGCACTGTTGCCGCATGCATTAGATGCTCTGACACAAATTGATCCGGATGCAGACGCTGATCCATTCAGACTGAATGTAATTGATGTTGTTCCTTGTCCGCCGGTAATTGTATATCCATTGGGAACTGTCCAATTGTAAGAAGTGGCAGTTGCAACAGCTGCAATCGAAGCTGTATTCCCTGTTGAAGAACGACAGAAAGGTGTGTTGGCTGTGATTGTACCCGGAGGATTCGGTGCAGTTGTACAACCGCCTCCACAAGTTTGTACTGTGATAGTCGTAGAAGCGGAGTTGCTGCAACTCCCATTATTATAAACATACGTAATGGTGTATGTTCCGGCACCTGTGGCCGGATTGAATGAACTGCCTGTCACTCCTGTTCCACTGAATGTTCCGCCTGCAGGAGTACCATTCAGAGCAACCAGACCATCCGTTGTGCAGACTGCGGCATAAGTACCCGCACTCACTGTCGGAACAGCGTTGACTGCAATCGTAGTGGATGCTGCACTTACACAGCCATTAGCATTCGTATATGAATAATTGATAGTGTATGTACCTACACCGGTAGCCGGATTGAAGGTATTTCCGCTCACGCCTGTTCCTGTGAATGTTCCTCCGGCTGGTGTTCCGGCCAATGTAACCACTGGGCTATTTGTACAAACTGATGAATAAGAGCCCGCACTCACTGTCGGCGCATCAAAAACATCAATGTTAGCAGTTGCAGAACTGGAGCAGGTTCCATTGTTGTATGTATAAGTAATGATATAATTGCCCGCACCAACTGAAGGATTGAATGAACTGCCAGTTACTCCGGTTCCGCTAAATGTTCCTCCGGCCGGTGTGCCGCTCAATGCAACAAGTCCGCTGTTTGAACAGGTCGGTGAATAAGAGCCGGCATTCACAGTTGGTCCTGCATTGACAGTGATAGATGTGCTTGCAGAATTGGAACATGATCCGTTTGAATAAGTATAGGTGATTGTGTATACACCTGCACCAACAGCTGGATTGAATGTATTACCTGAAACTCCGGTACCGCTGAAGGTGCCTCCTGCAGGAGAACCGGTGAGTGTGATGGATGAGCTGTTAGAGCAAACAGGAGCATAGGTTCCTGCGCTAACTGTTGGAATTGATAACACAGTGATATTTGTATTCGCGCTGTTTGAACAACCGTTCGCTGCAGTGTACGAATAGGTGAGTGTGTAAGTACCGGCACCGGTTGAAGGATTGAATGTGTTTCCGCTTACTCCGGTTCCAGTGAATGTTCCTCCGGCTGGTGTACCTGCGAGAGTCACTGCAGCAGAATTCGTACAGACATTAGCATAAGTTCCTGCACTTACTGTAGGAGCCGCGTTAACCAGGATGTTTGTAGAATTTGAATTAGTACATCCATTCGCATTGGTGTATGTGTATGTGATGGTATAAGTACCGGCTCCGGCGGCAGGATCAAATGTGTTTCCGGTTACACCTGTCCCACTGAATGTACCGCCTGCAGGAGATCCACTCAACGTAAGCAGAGAACCTTTCGCACATTGTGACGGATAGGTTCCTGCACTTACTACCGGCAATCCATTTACTGTGATGGTTGTATTTGCAGAAGCAGAACATCCACCTGAAGAATATGTATAATTGATTGTGTATGTTCCGGCACCAACAGAAGGGTTGAAAGTATTTCCACTCACTCCAGTTCCACTGAATGTTCCACCTGCCGGAGTTCCTGTAAGAGTGATGGCGGCCGCGTTGGCACACAGTGCGCTATATGTGCCCGCATTTACTGAAGGAACAGGATTGACCACAATAGTAGTAGAATTCGATCCTGTGCATCCGCTTGAGATATCAGTATAGCTGTAGTTGATTGTATAAGTTCCCGGACCCACTGATGGATTAAAACTATTACCGCTCACACCGGTACCGGAAAAAGTTCCGCCTGCAGGAGTTCCTGATAATGCTACAGAAGACGCATTGGCACAAACAGGAGAATAAGTTCCCGCATTTACTGTAATGCCACCACCCAAACTCACAGTTGTTGCTGCTGATGTTGCAGGTCCGCAGTTTGGTGTTGGATTGCTGGAAGCAGGAAAATTAATACTCCAGCTATTGATAGTCCCAACATCCACACTGGCTCTGTCATAAACTCTGAGATTCCATGTTCCGTTCGGATTCATGGATCCATTGCCAATTGAAGCAAAAGTTGTTTTCGTGGAATTGGTACACGAAGTAATAGCAGAAGCCCATGGTTTAAACGTTCCGGTAAATGGTGCTGTACCGGTAGAAACTGTTGATGCACCGGCATCTGAAAAAATAGTATTCGTGAAATTATCTCCTGAACCTCCGGCCTGATTGCTTAATCCAAGAACATCTCCATTCGGTGCTTCAAGCATCAACACAAGGTCACCATCATAGGTGTGCGTCAGATTTATTGTAATAGAAATTCCCGCTGTAGGATAAGTGGTCGGTAAACCGCTTACCGAAATTCCGCTTACCGCTGGAGCAGTACATGTATTATCAGGAATCGATACTGCAGCAGATGAATTCACATTCTGAGCAGGACTTGTTGTTGCAGCAAGAGTAAAAGTATAGTTCCCGTTTTGTGTAGCGGTATATGTGGAGGCAGTTGCACCGGAAATCGCTGAGCCATTAAGGTTCCATTGAATTCCATAACCAGCTGTATTGTTTGCTGTAAGAAGTACATTACTACAACCTGTCGCGGTACCGGATGGTGAAATAGCTGGTGACAACTGAATCACATTTATATTTACTGCATTGGAAGAGAATGTCGCTGCTCCGCATCCACCGGTTGTTGTCACAGTATAGCTGCCGGATTGATTGGCACTATAACTGGAAGATGTTGCACCATTGATGGGAGAAGAATTCCTGTTCCACTGATAGGTAGAACCAGCAGAAGCACTTGCGGTGAGATTGACAGAACTGCCATTGCATATGGTTGTAGATCCGCTTGCAGTCACAGTAGCAGGTCCACCTGTTCCGGCACTGCCTATTCCAACAGCGTACCATGCATTGGTTGTAGCAATTACTTCTGCCGAACAAGCGCCATACAAATCTGTTGCTGCCTGAATTGAATAGGTTCTTGCATCAGCATATTGCGAAGTAGGACTCAGATATACAGTCAGAGTGCGGAAAGTAATCGCTGCAGCTTTGCTCAAACCGATGCCTGTAACAGAAAAGGAATTGCCGATATCGTTTGTTCCGCTTCCGCCATTCGCGAGGAGATAGAACCAGTAATTTTGAACGCCACTGTTCGTGTGAACCCCACCATTGTCAGCAGTTCCTGTTGCCCAGTTTGTTCCAAGATATGTATCCGGCTGGCCATAGGCATTTGGGTTGCTGTGTGAACGGAATGCTGCTCCGATATCTTCACCGATAAGCCAATCTGCATGCGCGGGATCTGCATACCATTCAACCGCAGTTCCGAAACAATCACTGAAAGATTCATTCAATGCACCTGATTCGTAAGAATAGTTCAGGTTCGCTGTGTAACTTGTTAAACCATGAGTGATTTCATGACCACCTATGTCAAGAGAAGTTAATGGAGTATATGTCGCATTACCATCTCCATATGTCATTCGCGTACCATCCCAGAAAGCATTTACATAGTTTGTGCTGTAATGGATATAGCTAAGCAGTTTGAATCCTGCATTGTTGATACTGTTACGGCCATATGTATTATAGTAATAATCGTAAGTTTTTTCAGTAGCAAGGTGTGCGTCCGTTGCATACTGATCTTTGTTCGCGTTCACATTATTCCAGGTATTATCAGCATCTGTGAAATCAATTGCGGCGGCATAGTTGGTTCCACGTTGCATATCGTATGTCTCCATTCCCAATCCGGCAGCACGACCGGCTTCACGCAACCGGTAGGAACTATTGAAACTGTCGGTGATAATTGTTTGTGTTCCTGCATAGGCAGTGATCGCTGTTGCAGTTGTATTCGCTTCCTGAATTCTATCTTGCATGTCCACAATTTCTCCACTAACTGCATCTACAAATACATAATGCCGGCTCATCGGTTCAGATGCATAGATATCAAATCTGTATGCCAGACGATAAACCGGATTTTGAGGAGTATGTGAATTGTACGCGTAACATAATTTTCCCACAGGGAAAAAACTGGCATTTGGGTCCTGTTGTTCTTTTTTCAGCCAGGCTTCTTCTTCTGCGCTTTGCCATTTGTATTTTGCTGCTCCTATTTTTGCGAGAGCATAAGCCAAAGCTTTGCTTTCTGAGAGTGACGGTTGTGCGGCCGCTTTCATTTGTGAAAACAGCAGTCCATTCATGGAGTTGATCATACCATTTTTAGTATGCACCATCCACATGGTTCCTTCAATAGGCAAACCTTTATAGATCTGCTGGTAACGAGTATGTGTGAAGCCGATCTGATCTTTGTCTTCCGACAAAACCAATAAATCAAAATCTCCATCCATACCAAAATTTAAACGGAGCCAAAGTGTGAGATTTCCTGCAACAGGTCTGGCATCTTCACGAAAAGCAATAAAGGTTGGAACAGAAGTTTGATCTGACAATGCAATGTCATTTGCTCCATTGACAACTGCACTTGCCTGTGGCCCTGAAATTCGGGAAGAGGCCTTGGCAAAGATTCCTGAGAAACTCATCGCCACGATGAGTATACCGGTGTAGATTTTTTTCATAATTTGATTTGATTGTTGATTCAGAAGAAGAGGAAAGATAGGAAAATGAACATTCAATTTTAACTATTGCTTAAAAACATAAGAATAGAATCATGTGGGGAAAATAAAACTTCATATTCTCTCCAGCAAACATGCTTTTTTAATCTTCCGGAGGCCATGTAAACGCTGTAATTCCGGAAGATTGTGATGTAGAATCGTCATCTAACAAAAAAGCCTGCCGGATTATTCCGACAGGCTTTTTATTGATGTGGTTAATTTTAATTTCTGATAATATATCTTGTACCGTTACCTTTCTCACTTTCAAAACGGATGAAGTATACTCCGGCGGATTCCGCGGATAAATCAAGTTCTTGAACCATTCCCGAATTAACATTTTTCAATGTCTGTTCGTTGATCAGAGCACCTGTTGAATTATAAACACTGAGATGAATACGATTGAATTCATCAAGAAATTGTAAAGAGATTTTTCCCGCGCTAGGATTTGGATACACATCTACAGCAAATGATGAATGAATTTCATTGATACCAACTGTTACATCTACAAAGATGCAATCTGTAGCAGTGCAATTTGTGCTTGCAGTAACTGTTACACAATAGCTGCCCGAATTAGTCACAGTAATAGTTGGAGTTGTTTCAGTGGTTGACCATGAATACGCTGTAAACCCGGAACCAGGATTGAGGATGGTGGAATTAAAAACATGAATCGTATCGGGGCCAAGCGAGATCGTGGGTGACGTATTAATGATAGCCTGTACAGCTATATAATTGCTTGGACAAATTCCGTTAGTCGCCTGAACATAATATGTAGTAGTCGTAGTTAAAAACGGAGTAGTGAATGTACTGCCGGTTCCAAGTTGCGTACCACCGCTTGCAGATGCATACCATATCAGCGTGGCTGAAGAAGATGCACTCAGTGTTACCGATCCGGCACCACAACGGGCTGCTGAGCTAACTGTAGGATCCGGTGTTGTTGTGCCAACTGTTGCCACTGCAGAAGCGCGACCGGATGAACACGTTCCATCGGATGCCTCGGCATAATACGTAGTAGTTGTTGAAATTACCGGAGTGGTAAAGTTGAGACCGCTGCCGATTGAGGATCCGCCGGAAGCAACATCAAACCAGGAAACAGTGTTGGAAGATGTTGCACTTAACTGAACAGTACCGGAACCACAGCGGGAGCCGGGAGTAGTGACAGGATTCGCAGGTACTGAAAGAATTGTAGCCGTTGCTGCTACTCGCGAGCTTGCGCAGGTTCCGTTATTCGCTTCTGCATAATAAGTAGTTGTTGAACTGATCGATGGAGTCGTAAATGTTGTTCCGCTACCCAGTAAACTTCCCCCTGTAGAGGCAGCATACCAGTCTATCGGATCCGATGCATTTGCAGTAAGACCCACTGTTCCTGTACCACAACGTTGCGCAGATGTTGTCGTGGGTGCCGCAGGAATTGTTCCTATCGTCGCAGTAACTGCTACTCTTGAACTTGGACAATTTCCTCCTGCCTGTGCATAATAGGTAGTCGTGCCGGATAAACTTGGTGTTGTATAATTTGGACCTGTTGCCAACAAAGTTCCTCCACTTGCTGCGGAGTACCAGAAGATGCTGTCCGGAGAACTTGCCGAAAGAGCAACTGTTCCAGTACCGCAATGTAACCCATTCGTTACTGTTGGCGCCACCGAATACGCCGTAACCGGAATACTAACATTTAAAGTATTGTAAGCGGGGAAAACATCGTTTGTAACATTTGCTGTGCAAGCAAAATTGTATGTTCCTCCTGCACTGGTATTGATGGTTGTGGAAAAAGTAAGTGTATCCAGATCTCCCGGATGAATGGCGCCAACATAGGTCTGATTCAGCGTTTGTGTGATGGCTCCAGTGATTTGAATAGTTACTGATGGATTTATCAATGTATCACGTCCAAAATTCCGCACGTACACCTGAACTACAGTGCTTGCATTTCCACAGGAATTCGGAACAGGAGAAATTACCCCGGACACTGTTCCATAGGTGAGATAATTGCCAATGTTTCCGCTTCCGTTCATTTTCACGACATAGGCATCTTCACCATTAAAATTAAAACTGCTGCTATAGCCTGCCATGATGTATCCGCCATCGGATGTTTGTTGTCCGCTATACCCGTGATCGTGATTCACTCCGCCCATCGTTCTGGACCAGACTGAATCTCCGCTGGCAGTGGTCTTCATCATCCACATATTGGGTTCCAGTGGACCAGAACTCCTGCTGGTTCCGCTGGCAATAAAACCTCCATCGTTCGTAGCTTCGATTCTGTGAAAATCATCCTGATCGTTCCCTCCATAAATTTTTGCCCAAATCTGAGTTCCACCGGAGTCAGTTTTGACAATGTATCCATCGTTTCCTCCCAGTCCGGAAATGTCATCCGTTCCTCCGGCAAGCATGAAAGTTCCATCACTGTTCCGAACGATATGTTCTATGTTATCCGTCCCCGCTGTTCCCCAACGGTTGGTCCACAGTGTTGCTCCGGATGAATTCGTGCGAACAAGGTATAAGTCCAGTCCTGTTGCTCCATTGGTACTCTGACCTCCAATGATGAATCCATTATCCGGCAATTGACGAATACAATTCGCGTCATCATATCCTGATGAGCCATACCTTCTTGTCCATGTTGTATCGCCGGATGAATTTGTGCGGATGATAAAGGCGTCATAGTATTGTGCCGGAGCTGATGTGGTGTATCCCGTGATCGCGTACCCTCCGTCTGAAGTTTGAATGATGTCCTGTGTACGGTCTTTTCCTACTCCTCCCCAGGTATTGATCCACTGAACATTTCCATTCGCATCAGTTTTTACCCACCATGCATCGTCTGAACCAGAACCATAACTTGTAGTATAACCGCAAAAAGCAAATCCTCCGTCAGCAGTATTGATTACTTTGTAGAACAAATCTTTTCTGCTGGAAGGGCCGTTCATTCGTTTTGTCCATAAGGTATCTCCGCTCGTATTCATCCGCACAACATATGCATCGGTGTCATTGACGGTTGAGTCAGAAGTATATCCGGCAAGAATGTATCCTCCGGAAGGAACTTCAGTAACAGATCGAAAAACGTCTGTACTTTTTTTACTGAAAATTTTTTCCCAGGTGACTTGCGCGGAAATGACGGATGAAATCAACAAGAGAAAAACTGTTGACAAAGAAACAATGGTACTTTTTTTCATAGAGAAGGATTTTATTAAAACAAACAAACCAATGGAACAACAGCTTTGTCCCATTGGTTTGAAGAATGAAGGGTATTATTCCAGAATGATCTGACGTGTCACACTTCCATTAGATGTTGACAAGGTGAGATAATATATTCCTTTTGCACAAGACGACAGATCAACAACTTTACGATAGCCAGTAAGTACTCTGTGAGAATCCCTGAAGAATAACTGTCCAAGAGCATTCGTAATTTTCAGATCGAAAACGGAAGAAGGATTGTCTACACGGATTTCAATCAATCCTGAACTTGGATTAGGATATGCGACCAATGAAACATTCCCGGCTATTGCATTAACTCCGGTAATCACATTGACGAAAATCGAATCGGTGCCCTGACAAGAGTGTGCATCAGTCACAACCACACTGTAAGTTCCTGTAGCATTTACACTGATCGTTTGTGTAGTGGCAGTAGTACTCCATGAATAAGCAGAATAACCGGCTCCGGCATCCAACGTGATGGTTTGTCCGGAGATGATATTCAATGTATCCGGGCCAAGGTTAATACTTGGTGGAGTCCAGATGTCAGCAGTTACAGGAACCCTGTTACTTGTACACGTACCATTGCTGGCTTCAACATAATAAGTAGTTGTGGAGGAGAAATTGTCCTGGTAAGAAGTACCTGTCGTAATTATATTACCTCCGCTCGAGGCATCATACCATGTCATCGGATCTGAAGCACTTGCCTGCAGAGTCAGTTGAGCAGGACCACAATTTGATGCACCTGTTACAACAGGATCAGCAGGAACAGTGTTCACGACAGCATTCACAGCAACAGGGTTGCTTTCGCATCCTGTTACACCTGCAACTGCATAGAAAATTGTTGTTGTGCTGATAGAAGGAGTAGTGAAATTCAGACCGGTGCCAAGTAAATTACCATTCGGAGCGTCATACCATGATACAGGGTCTGAAGACGAAGCACTGAGATCAACGGTACCGGTTCCACAACGCGAGCCATCTGTCACAGTCGGATCAGCAGCCTGAGAAGAAATTACAGCATCCACGGGAACACGAACACTCAGGCAGGATGTCCCTGCTTCCGCATAATATGTTGTTGTGACAGAAATCGACGGAGTAGTAAATGTTGTGCCTGTTCCCAGAGCAGTTCCGCCGCTGGCAACATCATACCAGGTTATCGGATCCGGTGATGAAGCTGTCAGATCAACCGTTCCGGGACCACAATGCGTTCCGGATGTAACAGTTGGCGGAGGTGTGACCACAATTTCGGCAAGTACAGGAACTCGCGCGCTCACACAGCTTCCATTGCTTGATTGCGCATAGTAGGTTGTTGATGTGTTCAATACAGGAGTAGTAAAATTAATTCCTGAAGCAACTTGTGTTCCGCCTGTAGCGGCGTCCCACCAGGTGACAGGATCAATCGCGGACGCACTAAGTACCATTGATCCGGGACCACAGTGCGAAGCGTCGACACCTGTTGGTGTTCCTACTGTGGTAATATTCGCAGTAACTGCTACACGCGGACTTGGGCAAGCGCTGACTGCTTCAGCATAATAAATTGTAGGTTGTGATAAAACAGGAGTTACAAAATTGTATGTAGTTGCGAGAATGGTTCCTCCTGTTGGAACAGAATACCACGCTACCGGATCCGGTGAACTGGCGGTGAGAGTCACTGATACAGGGCCACATGCATTTACATCAGACACTGTAGGAGACGCTGCACTGTTGATGATTGCCTGAACCGGTACAGCTGCACTTGGACAGGAAGTGCCGGCAACAGCATAATAAGTTGTAGTGGTATTCAGGAAAGGTGTGGTGAAGGTGGTGCCACTTCCAACAAGCAATCCTCCGCTTGCAGCATCATACCACGAAACCGGATCGGATGCTGTTGCAGTGAGTGTGACTGTACCCGGTCCGCAATTCGTAACATCCGGTGCGGTAGGTGCACTTGAAGTGGAATTGATAATTGCCTGAACAGGAATTCTGCCTGAGCAGGCACCGACCTGCAAATAATAGGTAGTCGTACTGTTCAGAGAAGGTGTAGTATAAGAAGAACCTGTTCCAAGTAAAGTACCTCCACTTGCTGCATCGTACCACTCCAGTGTTTGAGAAGAGTTAGCCGTCAATGTTACTGTTCCGTTTCCGCAACGCGTTTTATCAAATGCTGTTGTACCGGATGTTCCGATGATAGCCTCTGCAGAGATACGGTTGGTTCCGCAATTTTCATAAGGGACAAACACATACCAATCGTAGAAATAGTAGTAGAAATTTGGACCGCCACTTGATCCATAAATTTCTAATGTACGTGAAATGTCATATGGATAAGCAACACCTGAATTGTTTCTGAATAATGTACCACTTCCCGCTCCAAGTCCAAGCTGGAAATCATTCCCGGGAGGGATACTGAAATCAAGATAGACACGGCTTTCTCCAACAGGAATATTCACCGTTTTGGATTGAAGAACCGTACCACCAGAGTTCCTGAATTCAATCGTGCGATTACCTGCAGATGTAGCATACACTTTCACTGAAATCAATCTGAAATTAACACGCGAATCGAATTTGAGATATCCGTTTGAAGATGTACCACCGCCGCCGATTGTGTTGTCGTGCGGTTCCATCAAATCTCCTTTACCTTTGAAAGCCTCCACATAATAAGTCGTGCTATTGTTTAAGGAAGGTGTCACATAAGAAGAACCGGTTGAAACCAGATTTCCTCCGGTCGGAGCATTATACCAGAATAATGAATCGGCAGAACTTCCGGGAGTAGCAGCTAACGTTACCGAGCCGTTTGTGCAATTGACACCGGATGTGGTCGAAGGATCAGCAGTATGAGCAAGGACGTTTACCGTGAGATAGCTTGAGTCATTAGTATAAGAAATATCATTCGTACGATGAATGATATAAGCTGACATCGTGTAAGTGCCTGTTGCAGAAAAGTTATAAGTTTGATCAAATGTGAGCTGTGCACTTGTACCAGGCAGCAATGCGGAAGTCAATGTGTCCTGAAGCGTGGTTGTTGTTGTTCCATCATTAATTTTAACTATGACCGGAATATTCGTTTCATTCGTCGCACCGTAATTTGTCAGCAGCATGCTGATCTGAACATTGTTGCTTCTGCATACTTTGTCAAGTGGTTCAATAAAATTATCGATCGCAACATCCTTTGATACTCCACCGCCTGGTCCCAGTTTTACCAGAGCAAAATTCTGTTTATTACTTGCATTTCTGAAATACCCGAATTCAGCGTATCCTCCGTCTGATGTTTCAATTCCACGATAAGCATGGTCATGATAAGCGCTTCCGTAGCTGTAGTTAGACCATTCCACATTTCCATTCACATCAGTTTTGATCAGGTAATAATTTGGATTGATCAGGTTAAAACTCCGAGTGATTCCGGCCATTACAAATCCTCCGTCAGAAGTGTTCTCAATAGTTTTTCCACCGTCCTTTTTTGTCCCACCGTATACTTTAGTCCACAATGTATCTCCGTTCGCATCGGTACGAATCAGCCAGATGTCTGTATCACCAAGACCATTTGCTAAACTGTCTGCATCACCAACCAACACATATCCTCCACCTGCGGCAATTTGTACATAGTGTGCCTCCTGCAAACCGTTATTTGCATATGTTTTTTGCCACTGAACATTTCCATTCGCGTCGGTTTTTACCATGTAGAAATCACCGTCGAGATTTCCATAGCTGTAAGTTTGTCCACCAATGATGAATCCTCCATCCGCAGTTTGTTGAATTGAGTTTCCGATTTCATAGGATTGTCCACCGATATTTTTCGTCCACAATGAATCACCGTTTGAGTCAAGACGAACTAGGTAAATATCGTAGTACTGCGTGCCTGCTGTGTAATTGATACCAACTGCTGCATACCCTCCATCTGATGTTTGAACGATAGCTTCTAATTCCTGTAAGCCTGTGTCTCCCACAGTTTTCGCCCAGGTTTGAATGCCACTTGCATTTGTTTTGATGATCCAGCCATCGTTCCCACCTCTGCCATAGCTACCTGTAAAACCGGCGATGACAAATCCGCCATCACTTGTAGGTTTCACCATGTTACCGAAATCGTATTGGGTTCCACCGAAGGATTTGTTCCAGAGTGTGTTGCCGTATGCGTCTGTACGAACCAGCCAAACATCTGCCTGGCCATTACTATACGTGTTCGTCATTCCTGTGAGAATAAATCCACTGTCTGGCATTTGTTCCATCCAGCGTCCATCCTCGTTTTCAACACCGCCATATTCTTTACTGAATGCGATTTGTGCCTTCCCGGAATATCCGAATGACAAAAGAAGTGCAAGCAGAGAGAGAGAGAAGATTTGTTTCATATATTTATCGGGAGAATTTTTTTGCAAAAATAGTTGATTATTAAGCAGCTACTGTCCGAATCAGGTAAAAAGAAATTAACAATTCGTATACATCAGGATTTCTTCATTTTTCCTCCAAAACCCGCAACAGATAAGGCTTTAAGCGGGTTTTCACCGGAAATAAAAGATCCTGATTTTTCGCGGTAAGATGTAGCATTTAACGCCTAATTCTTACAAAAGTTTTGTAAGAAACATCGTTTTTAAAATAATTTCTCAGGCCGCAAATGATCAATCAGAAAGGGTACACTCCTCGTACTTAAATTGAGAAAAAGTATTGAAGGTGGATTTTGGAATTTAAAAGACATGAATTGTTTTTTCTGCAGCCACAATTTTCGAAATTTCAGAGGATAATCTTAACATTAAATCAGGCATTTGTCTCCTCAATTTCACCACCGGAGACGTACATTTGTGTGCAATTATAATTCGATGCAGAAATTTCTCCTGTTCTTCCTTCTATGTTCAGGGATTGTGCATGCGCAGAATCCTGTTCCAAATCCGGGCTTTGAACTTTGGTCGTTGGGAGAAGCGGATGAATGGCTTAGCAATAATTCATTGCCTGATGTACTCACTGTTGAACCAACTCTTGATGCGAATACAGGGCTTACTGCTTGCCGGGGATCTGTTGTGGATGTAGCAGGTACAATAATTCCTCCTTTCCTCGGTTCAAATGGATTAGGTGGATTTGGTTTTTCGATTCAACAAGCGTATACAACTTTTCAATGTTGGTACAAGACGGATCTTCAGGGAGGGGATGCGTTCATTGTTACTGTTGTGATGTATGATGACTCCACGCAAGTTGTTGGCTATGGTGACATCGCTATCACCACTTCATCTAATTCCTATTCATTAATCTCGGTCCCTATAAATTACCCTTTCGGTACGGATGTAGCTTCCTGTGTCATTCAATTTATAATTGCAGATACAAGTGGAGGAAGTATAGCTCATGCTGCATCCTCATTCATTGTGGACGATGTGGAATTGACAGGTATCAATGGAGTCGCATTAACAGGTAAAGAATCTGAATTTTTGAGCTATCCAAACCCTGCAACCGGCAGTCTCACGATCTCTTCCCGGCTTTTGAGTAAGTCAGGTACACGGGTTTCGGTTACAGGGCAGGATGGAAAAACGACAACTCTTCGCAATACGGCTTTTTCCAGACATTCTCAGCAAAATTGGAAACTTGATACAAGTAAGCTGACTCCGGGAAGTTACATTTTGAGCATCCGGAATGAGGATGTGGTACTTTCGAAAAGAATACTTGTGATTCACTGAAAGTGACAGGATTCAAAAATGAGTGAAAGTGCTTTTCCGGGTATTCCATTTTTTCTTATTTTCGAAAAAATTCCTTCCGGTTAAAAAGGTTGAATTTTATGCTAATTCCTCAGGAATTTGGTTTTGGCGCAGGATTGTTTTGTAAAAAATATAAATCAAATAAGATACAAATGAAAAAACTCTACTCTTTACTCTCAGTTGCATTCATTTCTGTGGCAGCATTTGCTCAGAATCCAGTGTTAAATCCCGGCTTTGAAAACTGGTCCGGAAGTAATCCTTCAAACTGGACTACATCAAATTCATCCCAAGGCAACCCGATCACAAAAGCTACTCCGGGCTATTCTTCCGCTTCAGCTGCAAAACTCACAGCGATTGCCACTGCCGGAGGAACCGCTCTGCCGCTGATGACCAGCGAAGGAACCGGATTTTCAGTTACTCATGCTTACAGCAATCTGGAACTCTGGTACAAAGCGGCTTTCGTCGCTTCAGATGTATGTAATGTAACAGTTTCTTTTCTGGATGCATCCAACAATGCAATTGGTGGCGGAGCAAAAACAATTAATACTAACACCACAACCTTCACACATGTCACTGTTCCTTTGACAGTGGTGGGTACTCCGGCGAAATGTCAAATCACATTTACAGTTGTCAATCCTGGCGGAGGAATTGTTATCGTTAACCTCGGCTCAACGATTACATTGGATGATATCGAACTGACAGGTGTGATCGGGATTGATGAGTTAAAAGAAAATTCTGATCTCGTGGTCTATCCTAATCCGGTTCATGACAGAATGCTGATGCAGGTGACTACAACTCCGGGTGAAAAAATTACATGGTCTCTGACTGACGCTTCAGGAAAAGTAGTTGCAACCAGGAAATCAGAAATCGTTTCTTCAGATATTCTGAAAGACGAAATGCAGCTTCCTCAACTTGCAAAAGGATTTTATGTTCTTAGCCTGCAATCAGACACAAGAAGAGCAACACGCAGAGTAGTGATCGAGTAAAGATATTCTCTTATATAATAAAAGGGTGAAGAGTGTGGGAAATTGATTCCCCGGACTCTTCACCCTTTTCTTTTCACTCTTCACTCTTAATGAACTTCCGTCACTTTGTATTCATCCGCAAGTTTGCGTTGAATCTCTCCCGGCACCGGTGCATATTCTGCAAAATGACCGGTATAACTTCCACGTCCTTGAGTAATAGAACGCAAAGAAGTAGAATACTTGTCGAGTTCAGACAATGGCGTCCTGGCTTTGATGACCTGGTATTTTCCTTTTGAATCCATTCCCATAATGATGGAACGGCGGGTTTGTAAATCAGTTACAACATCTCCCATCAACTCTTCAGGAACGAGAATTTCTACATCATAAATTGGTTCCAGGATCTTAGGATCAGCCTGATGGAAAGCTTCTTTGAAAGCCATCATTCCGGCAATCTTAAAGGAGATATCGTTGGAATCAACCGGATGCATTTTACCATCGTAAACGATCACACGAATGTCACGCACATAAGATCCTGTGAGTGGCCCTTCCTGCATTTTTTCCATAACACCTTTTTGGATGGATGGAATAAATCGTTGATCAATTACACCACCAACAATACAATTGTAGAATACAAGTTTTCCGCCCCACGGCAATTCGATGATTTCTTTTTCCCTCACATGATGTTCGTGCGGTTCAGCCATGCCATCATGATACGGTTCAATTTTCATGTATACTTCTCCGAATTGTCCGGCACCGCCACTTTGTTTTTTATGCCTGTATGAAGCCATCGCATTGCGCTGAATGGTTTCTCTGTATGGAATACGAGGTTTACCGAATTCCACTTCCAGGTGATAGATTTTTTCTATTCTCCATTTCACTACATTCAAATGCAATTCACCTTGTCCTCCCAAAATCACCTGACGCAATTCCCTGGAGTATTCAATGGTTACAGTAGGATCTTCCTGATGAATTTCCGCAAGCACCCCGCCGAGTTTTTCATCGTCGGTTTTATTTTTTGCAACGATGGAAACTCTGAGTCTTGGATCTGGGAAATGAATTGTATCAATAGAGATGTTCTTTCCTGCAGCACACAAAGTATGATTGGTGAATGTGTCTTTTAGCTTTAATGTAGTGCCGATATCACCGGCAGTGAGTTTGGCAATAGGATTTCTGTTTTTACCATCCATGATGAACAGTTGATTCAGCCTTTCTGTATGACCGGTTGCTGAATTCACCAGATCCATTCCGGCTGTAACTTCACCGGACATGACTTTGAAGAACGACAGTTTGCCCAGATGTGGTTCAATCAGTGTTTTGAAAACGAATACAACCGGAGGTCCTTTAGGATCGCATGGAAGATCTTTTCCATCTTCAGTTTTTTCAGGCAAAAGTTCTGTAGCGGATGGCGCTACATTATCGATGAATCCCATGAGGCGTCCGCTTCCCATATCTTTTTTCGCGGAGAGACAAAAAACAGGATACACATCGTGGTGTAACATTCCGAGTTTCAATCCTTGTTTCAACTGATCTTCATCGAGCGAGCCTTTTTCAAAATAGAGCTCCATTAATTTTTCATCGTTTTCCGCCGCCTTTTCTACCAAAGCATTGTGTAAACGATTGGCTTTTTCAAGTTCGTCGGCAGGGATATCAAGTTTTTGTGGTTTCCCGCCTGCAGGAGGAAACGTATACATTTTCATCGTGAGCAAATCGATGATCGAATCAAAAGCATCTCCCTGCTTTAAGGGATATTGCATCACTGTGATGGCATTGCCAAAACGTTGACGGGCTTGTTCAACAGTGTTATCGAAATCAGACTTTGCATGATCCACATGGTTGACGGCAAACAGGATAGGTTTCTGAAATTTCTCTACGTAATTCCAGATGAGTTCCGTTCCTACTTCCACGCCGTTTTCAGCATTCAGCATCATGACAGCAGTATCCGCGACACGTAAGGCACTGATCACTTCACCAATAAAATCATCGAGTCCCGGAGTATCAATGATATTGATTTTATAATCTTTCCATTCTGTATGCAATGTTGTTGCATACACCGAACTGTTGCGTTCATGTTCTATTTCGTGGTAATCTGAGACCGTATTTTTTTCTTCGACAGTACCACGTCGATTGATTAAACCGGCTTCGAAGAGCATGGCTTCCGCCAAAGTGGTCTTACCGGATTTCGAAGCCCCGACCAGGACTACATTTTTTATGTGTTTATCATCATAGACTTTCATACACGATTGGTTTTAGATTAGAAATGATATGTAAAATGGATTCGTCAAGACGCGAGTCTCGAATTACGCTTTGAAGAAAGAGCAGAAGAAAAAAATCTGCTGACAAACTTTCGCAGTTTAAAGCGCTCTTTTAATATGTTCTTAATGGTGGAGTAGCATCGCCGCCCATAGAAAAGAGATTTTGAAAATCCAATAGATAAATTTAAACTAATTTCTCAATATCAAACAAAGATTTTTATCATAAAAAATGCACCCAAAAATTGATTTTTGGGGTTTGAAGGCAGATTTTGATGTACTCTCTTCCCAGGATTCACCCTTAAAAAGCTCCGAAACACCTTTATTGACGCGGCTTTTAGATTCATCCGATTGAACCTGAGCGAACCGTACGCGGAAAAAATTATTAGTTGACTTATACAACAAATGTCACCTTTACTTTATTGAAGACTTTGTAAATTTGTATCCGAAAATCAATGAACACCATGACAAATTCAACAGTAGCCAGACCATCTGCAAATGCACTGAGCGGTATTGTGAGCATGAAATGTCCGGCTTGCAGAACAGGAAATATTTTTGTGGAAAGCAATCCTTATGTGTTGAGTAAAATGGGAGAAATGCATGAGAACTGTTCTGTATGCGGAGAAAGTTTCCGTCATGAACCGGGTTTTTATTTTGGTGCAGCATACGTAAGCTATGCGTTGATGGTCGCTTTTTTGGTAGGAGTGGGTTTGTTGTACTATGCAGTTTTCAGGGAAATCGGTGACCACATGTTTCGTTTACTCGTCATAGGAACCATTTCCGCAGTAATGATTGCGCCACTTATTTTCAGGTATTCACGTATTATTTATCTTTATATTATTGTCAGGTATAAAGGGAAAAAGAAAAAATCCTGATTCATCGAAACACCGATTATTGTAGTCCGGTAATTTTCTGTTCAAAAAACTTTGAATCCGATGTCAGGAAAGAAACGCAATAAAGCGAATGAAGTCGCTAAAAAACTGCAACGGAAACTGGCTGTTCAACAAGGTTTTTACGATGGACGTTTCCAGGAGAAAACGGTCAAGGACAAAAAAAAGGAAATGAAGAAACGTTGGGCAAGAAATCGTTCAGGAAGAGAAGAACTCTGAAATATTAAAAGTGATACCCGATTCCTGCCTGTGCAATACGTGGAGCCATATCTATGTATCCGGGTGTATAAGCAGAAGATTCATCTGTTTTAAAACTCATCCAGTGCGCACGGTCATAATGCCACATCAGACAAGCGCTCACGCCCATTACCCATCCGGATTCACCCAGCCGCCAGTTTAAGCCGAAGTAAATTCCTGCAGCCTGCGCGATTCCACCTTTTATTTCACTGATTCCAATGCTGTCTTTTGCCTGTTGGGTAACAGCCATATCTTCTGAGCGCATACCCATAAAAGTAATTCCGAGAACTGCTTCATTCTGGCTATGATAAGGCATCTGAAACATCGTGTAAGGATCCGTACCATTAAAAGATAAGGTAAGAGTTCCACGGAGCATTTGAGTAGGGGTGATTCCTAAACGGAATTTGGAATTTTCTGATTTCGCATTCAGCTCTGTTTCCATGTAACTTCCCGCCACCTGTAAACCTAAAACAGCTCCGCGCATACGTACCGCATCAAAACTGACAGAGAGTTCGGGCATGGCGGAATAATAAGGCTTCACAAACCATCCACCATTGCCAAAAATATTGTCCTTCAACCACATTTGTGCTTCGTAATCCGGGTTGTTGGCAAGAACTCCATATTTTGCTACCCAGGTCCAACGGGTACGTTCTCTCCATGTTACCTGAGCGAAGGATTGAATACTCATCATTCCAAATAGGGCAAGGAGGATAATCAGCCTGCCTTTGGAAAATACAGATTGGGATTTTTGCATGGATAGAATTGCTGCAGATTGTGAATGCAAGTCTGGCATTCAGGCCGCCAAGATACCGAAAAAATAAAATTGCAAACCCTCTGAACCCCCTTATTCATTCAGAGTTTTTCACAGAAATCAAAATGGTTTTGAATAGAAAAATCAGGAAATAAAAAAAAGCGGCTCACCCCTGAACCGCTTTTAGCCTATGAATTGTGTAATCGTGCAATACTATTTTATCGCCAGTCCGAGTATCCAGGAAAAAGCAACTGCTGCGATGAAGAACTTGAGAAGTGATTCTTTGCTTAGCATGATCGATGATTTTGAGATCTTATTACGGGAGGTGTAAGGAATTGTTACAAATTGGCTCGCCGGCAAGATGTTAACCACCCGTTTTGATTGCATCATGAGGAAACCAGTGTTTAATTTCTTCAATTTTTAACTCTTTCAAAGAAATATTACTTGAAAATAAGAATCAATTCTGGATGTATTATGGAGAAAGAATTTTGTAAGGATTTGTATAGTGAGACAAGGGCATTTTCCCGCTTGGATTAAACATAAAACGAAGAAGATGGTAACGGTTTGTGTGTTTTGAATCTTGTCAATCCATAAAAAATCACGTAATTTGAAGAGGATTTCATTCCACGAATTTTAACACTGAATGAAATACCGGAAAAGGTCGCTAAAACGCCAACCTTAAATACTAATTCAGAAAATAAGCACCAGATTCATCATATGATTAGTTACGATCAATTCAAACAACGCATGGGCACTGTTCGTCGTGCCGAAACAAAAGGTGGTGGAGGCAGTTATAGAAATATCCGGATCTCCGGTGAATACATGCTCCTTGACCGGGAGAGTTCCGGAAACCAGGAAAGAGTGAGCTTAAGGGAATTGTATGAATTGTACAGGCAAAATCAAACGATCGATACCAAGATTGCCGGAAAATTCATTTCCGGAAGAGTATTCTCACCTGCAGTCGCAGTGCTCATCGCAGCTGGTTTATTCGATGCAAAGGGTAAAAAAATTGAAAAAATTGAAAAAGTGGATACTGTTGCAGCGGTCCCGCCGCCTCCAATGCCTGTGCGTGATGATGATGAACTGGAAGACAGCAACGATGAAGGCCGCTTTTTTCAGGCTCTCAGAATGGTGATCGGGAAAGATGATTTATACGCAAAATCTCTCGGCAAGCACCTGCAAGCCGGCTTTGTTACACTTCCCCGACAAATTGAGTTCGCGGATTTAAGTCCCGAGCTGAGTGAGATGATGAAACAAATCAATGTCGCATTGATGAAAGACGGAGATGCCGGAAAGGGAACTCTTGTTGCACGACTGGACGGATTTGTTCACAAGCATCCCGTGTTAGGTACACGCATTGTTGAGTTTGATGAAGAGCAACATTTTACTCCTGCGAGAAAAGAGACGTTGAAGCTGTTACAAGGACACACAAAAGCAGTTTACATTCAGGATTACATTGATCTCTGTGACAACCTGAATTATTTTAATGAAGCGGTTCTTCCTAAACATCGGGTTCGTCTCACACTTGAACAAATGCCTGAAAATTTTTCAGCCTTCCAGAAAATTCTGGTGGATGAAAATATGAAAGAGATGGGATACATCGCTCAAAAACCTGGTTTCTTGTTTTTAGGAGGTCGTGTCGCACAACGTGCGTACTATGATACTCTGCGAGACATCGCGCATTTGTTGCCAGCTAACAGACGATTGCTTGAACCCATTCGTATTTCAAAATATGAAATTGAAAAAATCACGGGAAAAAAGATGGAATCTTCTTCCATTAATATTCTTGCGGACGCGATCCGAAAAGTACTGGAATTGAAATATGCTTTTGTAGAACAACCTGAATTCTGATTCAGGCTGAACCAGAAATTTGCAGGGAATGGTGTTGCCGGTTACAGAAATAATTCCGCTGAAACTTTCCGACCTCACACGGAAGGTAGAGCAGACAATCAGGCAAACGTTCGGGGAAGAATTTTTTTGGGTGGTCGCGGAAATTTCCGGACATAAATTTTATCCCAATCAGGACAGACATTATTTTGAGTTCGTTGAGAAACTCGAAGGATCTTCCGTTGAAACAGCGAAGCTAAAAGGGATTGCCTGGACTCAGGGAGCGCAAGCTATCAGGCTTTTTGAAAATGGTACCGGACAACTTTTCGGGAATGGACTCCAGGTTTTGGCAAAAGTAAAACTGGATTATCACATTGTGTTCGGACTGCAGTTAATTCTTCTGGACATTGATCATTCTTTTACTCTTGGAAATCTTGAGAAACAAAGAAGACAAACACTGCTTCGGCTCGTTCATGAGAATCCTGATTTTATTCGATTCGAGAATGGTGAATACCGCACATTAAATAAAGAGAAAGAATTCGGACAAGTGATTCAACACATTGCATTGATTGCATCACCCAATTCCGAAGGATACACTGATTTCATCCACACTTTAAGAAGCAACGAATTCGGATACACGTTTGACGTAGATAATTATTTCAGTTCGGTTCAGGGAGGTGAAGCGGAAAGGGAACTGATCCAAACGCTTGTTTCAATTTATTCATCACAAAAAGCATATGATGCAGTAGTAATGATTCGGGGCGGTGGAGCTAAAACGGATTTTCTGGTTTTTGATACCTATGCCCTGAGCAGAGCTGTCGCTAAATTTCCCATCCCGTTGATTACCGGACTGGGTCACCACAAAGATGTCAGTATTGTGGATCTCATGGCAAACACCAATACTAAAACTCCGACTAAATCAGCCGAGTTTATTATTTCTCATAACAGAAAATTTGAAGATAAAATTCTTGAAACACGTCAACGGGTAGTTATCAGGATTCAGCAATCTCTTTCTCTGCAACAACAGAGAATCAATGCCATCAATTCCCGATTGATTGATTGCGCTAAAAACTCTCTCGTTCTGCAAAAGGAGGATTTACATCAACACAGACAGTCAATTTTGGATGAAACGAAAAACATACTTTTTTCCAAACACAAACAGTTGGATCAACAATTAAATCTTTTGAGTACTAAACCGCGAATGATTGCGCAGCAGGGGAAACTGGAATTAAACAATTTGATAGATCGCATCCATACGTTTACGGAAAAATACTTTATCACACAGGAAGGCAGCCTGAACCATTTCTCCGCAATTGTAAAAATAATGAGCCCTTCAAGTATATTGCAACGTGGTTTTGCAATTGTACAATCAAAAGGGAAAATTGTAAAAGACGCAGCGAATATCGAAGCCGGTGAAGAAATTCAAATTACAATGCAGGATGCTGAGTTAAAGACAAAAGTGATAATCAAAACACAAAGAGATGGAAACTCCACTGACTTATGAATCTGCTTACGCGGAACTGAAACAAATAGCCGTTGAAATAGAAGATGAAACAGTGAGTGTCGACACACTTGCCGAAAAAGTAAAAAGAGCTTCGGAATTGATTCAGTTTTGTCAGTCACGCCTGCGTGCAACCGAACAGGAAGTGAATAAAATTTTGAAACAGATGGAAATGAAAAAGGGTTCCGGCGACAAAGACTGAGTACACTTTTTTAAAATAATTTTACCGACCCAAACCCAACGTTTACCTATTTTTTTCTAAAAAAGTTCAAAAAAGGCTCAATGGAACGAGATTCTGAGTATTTTGTATCGTTATTTCAATCAACGAAACACAAATAATACTGCGATTCAATGAATAATACGGGGGGGTCAGAATTTGTACGAACAATAATTGGCATTGCAATTTTTCTGCTTGTATTGTTCCACGTACTTGTCTTGATCGGATAAATTCCGATACCACAGAAAGACGTTTAAGTTTATTCCTGATCAGGGATATGTGAATTTATATTCGCAATTTTTCACAAGCATTTAAATGTTGAATAAAGTGACATGAATGCACGTGCGCATCTGTTTATCTTCCGGAATCAATACATCCTTCAATCACGATACCAATTTACTTTCCTGGTGAGAATCATAATCGTTGAAAGGATCACAAGTAAGCCAATACTTCCCAGAAGCAATGCATAATCTTCCAGTTGTAGGAGCGAATAAAAGAATCCATACAACAGCAAGAGCAATACGGCAAAAATTGCTGTCAGTTTGTTGTTTTGGAAAATGAACTTCGCATAAAATGTAATCAGGGAAAGAATCAATACACAGGAAATCAGATATGCCAGATTAAATGTGAGATGTTCGGATATTGAAAGCAGGAGGATATAGAAAAGACATACAGCGAATCCCACCAAAAGATATTGAATCGGATGTATTCTTCTTTTGTTAATCACTTCAACAAAAAAGAAAGTCAGGAAAGTTATAATGATAAACATCAGACAATATTTTACCGAACGCATGGTCTTCTGGTATTCATCTACAGGTAACATGAGTCGTACACCAAACGTACCTGCTTCATCCTGCCCGCTGATTGCGTAATCATCTCCCTGATTTTGATCAAGGTTTCCAATGAAATTTCCTGTTCCTTGCTGAGGATAGTTTCTGTTAAGCTGTAAAACTTTCCATTGCGCATCAAATCCATTTTCGCGAACAGAATTCGTATCCGGAAGGAAAGAACCTTCGAAACTGGGGCTTCCCCAATTGGAGTGGAGATTTACGTTTGTGATTTTCCCGAATGGAAGAAAAGAAAGATTCGTACTTCCGTTCAGGTTGACATCAAATGAAAAATTCATTTTCCTGAATTCCTGAAGCGGATAGGAGAAACTCAAGCCTGAAGAAAATAAATCGTGAGTCGGGATACCCGGACCGAACACCATTGTGGAATCATTCAATCGGCAATGAATGTCATCTTTGATTCCGCGCAAATCGGAAATTCCCAGAGAGATAAATGCTTCGTCTAAAATGTAATCAGATTCACTTAAACCTGCGGCTTTCAGATCGGGAACTCCGAATTGCCCGCTGATGTGGAGGAGAGAATTGTACAGAACAACGATGTAAATACTTCTGTGTCTTTCTTCCGGATTCACGGTGCCCGTGATAGAAAGTGTATCCGGGAGAAAATGAGCGAATTCTTTCTGGCGAACTGTGTTTCCTTTTTCATCCTTCTTTGTCACCCAATACGGAATGCTTAACACCGGTCCCCCAAAAGTCTGCCTGTTGCCCCATTTTGAACTGACTTCACGCGTCACATCGTTTCGCAATTGTTGACGTTCATCAATCAATGAGGTAAGTAAACTTGTCGGGATTAAAAGGATCAGGATTAAAAAAGCGATCGACAAAAGTTTGATCGTGATTGATTGTTTTATCCAATCATTGATGCGGTCAAAAAGGGATGTTTTTTCCATGGCTGTTTAACTTCCTGTAAGGATATTTATTTTAAATCATCTGCAATTTACATTTGTAATCAGGCGAATTATTCATTTTTCTGGATAAAATAGTTAGGTTAGAAGATTGGTAAATGCTGAAGAAACCATTAGTTTATACTATTAAATCTTAAATTTGAGGCTACAAAATTGAGTCGACCATCTAAATGATAATATAAAAATAAGCAATGATTGAATAAGAAAAACATTAAAATTGAAGTCGGCTGTAAACCTTCGCAGTTCAAATCCCGTGTTACCTTTAAAGACCAAAATCCGAATACCATGAAAAAATTATTACTCCTCCTCTTTTTTGCCGTAATGGCAATGGGTACGAAGGCACAAAATGCCTGTACTTTTACTTATTCATTCACAGGCGCATTCACGGCTGTTCAATTCAATCCTGCAATAGTCTGGCCCGGACCTGTATATTCTTATCAATGGGATTTTGGTGATGGTGGCGTGTCTACATTGCCTGCTCCTTTGCACACTTATAATGGAACCGGACCATACACTGCATGCTGTACTGTATTTGACAGTACCGGAATTTTCTGCAATTATTGTACGACTGTTATTTTCAACAGTTCTTCCTGTTCCTGGACATTAAATCTTGATACAGCAACAGGAAATGCCACTTTTGCGGCAGCTTCTCAAAGCGGAATATTTTCTAACTGGGATTTAGGAGATGGAACATCAGCTACGGGTGATGTT
Source organism: uncultured Bacteroidota bacterium (assembly GCA_937871435.1). Lineage (GTDB taxonomy): Bacteria > Bacteroidota > Bacteroidia > AKYH767-A > 2013-40CM-41-45 > JADKJP01. The sequence continues at coordinate 52,427 of CALMQM010000039.1, forward strand.
GTTTCACATACTTATGTAGCTCCCGGAGTATACAATGTATGTTTAACTCAGGTTGATTCAGCATCAGGAATTATTCTCTGTACTAATTGTCAAACGTTATCATACCAACCCAATTCTTCTTCTTGTACATTCAGTTCATCTTCTTCACCTGCTTCCCCGAACAATATAATTTTTGTGGCAAATGTGAACAATGGCTCAAGCTTTACATGGGATTATGGTGACGGTTCAGTTGGAACAGGAGGACCGACAAATACACATGTATACAACTCCGCCGGAACTTACGTGGTTTGTTTGACTGTAACAGATTTTCTTGGAAACAGTTGCCAGTATTGTTCTTCGGTAACAGTTCCTCCATTGTCGAACAACTGCTATTTTACTGCAACACCTGATACATTGCTGACAGTACAGTTTGTCGGATCAGGATCGCAAACCGGAACTGCTTTGTCATGGGATTATGGTGATGGTTCTGTCGCTTCAGGAAGCACAACCTATCATGTGTATTCTTTGCCCGGAACATACAATGTGTGCATGACAGAGTCGAACTCTGCAGGAACTCCAATTTGTTCTTTCTGTCAGCTTGTAACAGTAAGCGGAAATTCCGGTAATTGTGCTTTTACATATATGTTGGATTCAACAAATGCCTACACCATCAATGTTGCAGCGATCACCACAATTGTTGGCTCAACGGTGATGTGGGATTTTGGTGATAATTCAACCGGTACAGGTGTAACAGCAACACATACTTACAATTCTCAGGGACAATACAATGTGTGTATGATAGAAACAGATTTATTGGGTACAGTATTGTGTCAGTCTTGTATGAACGTTTCTATTACTGGAAATCCGGCAGGAAATTGTTCATTCTTGTACTCTCCGGATCCAATGAATCAGGGAATGATTAATTTCATTGCTATGCCTGCTTCAGGCGGTTCAACAGTTTCCTGGTCTTTTGGTGATGGTACTTCAGGTTCAGGATTTAATCCTTCGCATACCTATGTTACTGCAGGCACTTATACAGTGTGCATGAATGAAATTGATCCTAATGGAACAATCGTTTGTACTTCTTGTTCGTCAGTAGTTGTAAGCAGCAATGCGAATTGTTCATTCACAACTTCAATTGATAGTGTACAAGCCAACCTTGTTTACTTCAACTTTACTCCGAACTCATTCAACAGTCAGGTGATGTGGGATTTCGGTGATGGTAGCGCAGGTATGGGAGCAAACACGCAACATTATTACCCACAACCGGGAGTATACAATGCTTGTGTAACAGAAATCAATCAGTCAACAGGCGTAACCATTTGCTACACTTGCCAGGTGATCACTGTGAACTTTGTTCAAAGCTGTTCATTCACTGCTGTGCCTGATCCTGCTGACCCGAACACACTTACTTTAACCGGTGTTGTTGGAGCAGGGAACATTGCATCATGGGATTTTGGTGATGGAACGGTGGGAACAGGATCTCCGATTCAACATACCTATGCACAACCGGGCATCTACCATATTTGTGTGTACGAAGTAGATACACTTCCGCTTACTACACTGTGTATTTCTTGTCAGGACATTGCAGTTGGTTCTGTTCTTCCTGCCTGCCGTGCGAATTTTGTTGCTACCAGCCTTGGTTTAACCGGTTACTTCATTGATTTGTCTACAGGTACTGGTCCGGCTACTTCTTATTCATGGGATTTCGGCGATGGAACAACTTCGTCAAGCCGCTTCCCTCAGCATGTGTACGCTACTCCTGGAAGTTATACTGCTTGTTTGACAATTGCCGATAACAATTGCACAGATCAGTTCTGTATTCCGGTTGTAGTAGATACAACAATCGGCACTCCGGGATCTTGCCAGGCATATTTTGTAACTCTGCAACTGGCGCCTTATCAGATCGCGGTGGTGAATCTCAGCAGTGGAGTAAACCTGAACTTTGCATGGGATTTTGGTGATGGAACTACTGCTAACGTACCGTATCCATCCCATTTCTACAACAGCATTGGTACATACAATCTGTGTCTGACAATTGATGATGGTGCAGGATGTAATCAAACATACTGTGATACTGTATCAGTCGATTCTCTTGGAAATATTTTCCGTGGAATGAATGGCTTCACAGTAAATGTTCTTTCCCCTGCTCAGCTAACCGGAATTTCTGATTCTCCGGATGCAACACCATTTACAGCATATCCGAATCCTGTTCAGTCATCCCTGACCATCGCGCTTCCTGCTACAGTAAGCAGTGAAGTGAACTTCAGAATATTCAATCTACAAGGTGCTGAAGTAAGTCATGGTACATTGAACAGCGGTATCGCGAAACTCAATGTGAGCGACTGGCAGGCTGGAATCTATTTACTTGAAGTGACAGATAATGCCGGATACAAGAGCTATCGTCAGATCATAAAACAGTAATCCAGCAGACGATTTTCACATCTGGATGGGGGAGAAATCCCTCATCCTTTTCCATTTCAATATGAAGCCGTCTCCCGAATTATTGGAACGATGCTGTACGGATGACAGAAGAGCGCATTACGAACTTTACAAAGTTTGTTTTGGCTATCTGATGTCAGTTTGCAGACGGTACTATGTGAATAAGGAAGACATGCAATCAGCCTTGAACCAGGTGTATGTGAAAATGATCCGCAACATGAACAGTTATCTTAAAAAGAAAGATACTGTTCCGTTTGAACTCTGGATGAGAAAAATCGCGATCAACCATGTTGTGGATGAATTCAGAAAAAATAAAAAATTCAGAGAGCAGATAGATTTGCGTGATGTACATGAAAGCGAAGAATCTCATCCATCTGTTCAGCCTCATCTGGAGGCAGAACAACTTGAACAGATTCGGGAAGCTATCGGGCAGTTGTCAGAAATGAACCGGGCAGTATTCAATCTCTTTGTTGTAGATGGATACGGACACGATGAAATCGCGGATATGTTGAAAATATCAGCCGGGACTTCAAAGGCACATTTGCACAGAGCAAAAAAACGATTGAGAGAATTGTTGGCGAAAGAAAAGAAAATAAATCAGTTTATTGATAATTCCATTTTCCAATGAAAAAAGAGCATCCATCCGACCTGTTTGGTCCGGAAGATTCCTGGCCGGGAGCAAAGCAGGCTCTCGACACTCATTTCAGGAGAAAGAAAATTACTTACTGGATGCTGGCTGCCTCATTTGCCGGACTGATGATACTGGGAAGTTTCTGGTTGAACCAAACATATTTTAAATCAAGCGAACCATCTCAAAAAGTAACGGCTCTTAAACCTGCTTCTGATCAAGAGCCAAAACAGGTTTCCGCAAGTTCATCTTCCGATGAATCTGTGATACAGAATACAAGCACAAGTCAGGCATCTCCTGCGAATACGACTCCGACTGTTGGATCGAATACTAACTCGAATGAATTGCCGAAAGAGAAGATTGTTTCAACAAGCGTTTATTCAGAGAAAAAATCAGTTAAGCGCGTAAGCGCATCGAAACGGTCTCAGCCTATTCCATCATCAACTCCGGCAATCGGAAGCGTTGTGAATAATGAACGTAAATTTGAGAAAGCTAAAACTTCAGCAACATCAGATGAAAAAACAGTATCCTTTGTTCAGGAACATAATTCTGCTACTTCGACTGAAGAATCCAATTCATCCAAACAAAATACTTTCAAGAGTTCTTCCAGCACAGAAAGTACCGAATCTGTAGTTCGCACAATTATTTCGGAGCCTTTGACGTTTTTAACTCCATTGAAAAACAAATCATTCTCTGAACGTACTCTTCAATCAAAGTTGATTGAGTCAAATGGCGATCCGTTGAAAGAACCCAAAACACATGCCTCCACACAATGGACTGCTTCTGTCTATGGCGGCACTCATTATATCTGGAAAGACATTGAAGCCGCTCCGGGGCCATGGCTCAACAGGAGAAATAATGAAGAGAAAGGTGTGCTGCTTCCATCTCTTGGCGGCTCACTTTCTGCTTCTAAGAAAAATGTTTCCTTGTCAGTCGGAATTGAATATTCAAGCTGGGGAGAAAAGGTAAATTATTCACCGGTCAGTTTGCAATCTCAGCTCATTCAGATTGGAAACTGGCAAACTTACATGTATACGATTACAGATACTGACACTGCCTACATTCAGGGCAACCAGTATTTTCTTCAAAATCAAATTCAGCGAACAGATAGTAATTATATTTCTGTAACTGATACAGTGGTTAAAGAAGCCTACGATGCTTCTGTCGCGGCTGCGAATGGAACAAATCATTTTTGGTATGTAGAAATTCCGGTTGAACTTAGTTTGAAACATAGTTTTGGAAAATTCGGTCTTGGTGCTTCCGCAGGTGTCGCTCCTGCATGGCTTGTTTCTAAAAAAGGAAATTATTTAAAACAAGACCTTAAAGGAGCGGAATCGGTTAGTGAAGCAGGTTCTTACAATTCAATGATTGTGAATGGAAGAGTCAGCGTGGATTTTTATTATCAGTTTTTCCCACGGCTCAATGTGGTGATACGACCGCAGTTGAAAGGAAACCTGCAGTCAGTCTTTGACTCGAATTCTTCCGTGGAGCAAAAATACCGGGGCGCAGGAATACTTTTCGGAATAAATTATTCCTTGAAATAAATGTTGATTGTTTGTTGATTCGTTTGCCCAATGTGCGAAGGCCGGACCCCCATTTCCGGCTTTTGCTTTTTTGCCAATTGACATAGATTATAACGTGAAAAAATTGAATCAGGTGTTGATTTGAGTTCAGCGTTTTCAATTCATCCGGGAAATTTGTAAATTGTGGTTATAAAATGTCAGATCATTTCAAATAACTGATCCGGATGAAATGCAGGAAGAAATTTTTGTTCATGCGCAGGGTTTACAAAAAGAACAAAATTAAAGTCACTGAATCGGAACAGAGAAATTTCTCAAAAAGGGATTGAAGAACATCACCTTGAAACGCTGAAAGAAATTTTCAATGAAGAAAAAGATTTTTTAAAAATCTACTTATGAAAAAAACACTACTTTTTGTATTGATACTTTTTGCAATCAATATACAGGCGCAGACCACCGAAACATTTCATGATTTTAATGCTGTAACAATCCGGGGCGATTCTATATCCTTATCGATTTACGCGGGAAAAAAAATCCTTGTGGTCAATACAGCTTCTTATTGCGGATTCACTCCACAGTATGCGGATCTGGAAGCATTGTATCTTCAATACGGAGGACCCAACTTTGAAATACTTGGATTTCCCTGCAATGATTTTGGCGGACAAGAACCCGGTTCAAATGGCTCAATAGATTCATTCTGTACCGGAACATATAACATCAGTTTTCAGATGATGTCAAGAATTTCCATCACAGCTCCGGATACTGCCGAGGTGTATAAGTGGTTGCAAAACGCCTCTCGCAATGGAGTTGCCGATGCTCCGGTAGCGTGGAATTTTAATAAGTTTCTGATTGATGAAGCCGGAAACTGGGTTGCCTACTATCCATCATCAGTCAACCCACTCGATACTGCAATTGTAAACTGGATTCTTTCACCCAATACAACCGGTATTAAAAACCAGGATGCACAATTTGTATGGACAATAGCCGGAAATCCGGTTAAAGATGTTATGCGATTACAATTTTCTAACAGCAGGCGTATGAACTGTACGTTTGACATTTTTGATATTCACGGCCGTCAATTACTAATGAATACATTGTCAATCGGTCCTGACATGAAGGAGCTTGACCTGCCTGTACATTCGCTACCGGATGGTTTGTGCCTTGTCCGAATGTTGGATTCTGAAGGTGGAATGCATATGCAAAAAGTGATCATTCAAAACTGATCAGTAAAACAATTTTTTGGAAATTGTTTTTTGACCACTGCTTACAGTGATATAATAAATTCCGCTGCTCAGCGCGCTGCCATCGAGATGAATGGTGCTCATTCCTTTTGTGCAGAGATGTGTACCTGAATACACAATTTTGCCTGTATTATCACTCAGCTGATATAAAACGTTTTCGTCCCTGTTATTGTTAATATAAATATTGAGCGTTTGTTCCTTTGCATCCGCAGCAATGTTTGCGAATTCAAAATTATTTTTTCCCGACATAAACGGTACTATGTCGGAATAGGCATACATCCCATCGTAGTCAGTTTGTTTTAAACGATAGTAAGAAACTCCGGTATACGGGTGCGCATCTACAAGATTATAATATTGAGTTTGCGTAGAGTTTCCTGCTCCCTTCACTTTAATGACTTCTTCGAATTCTTTGCCGTTATAACTTTTCTCAATTGTAAAATAATCGTTGTTGGTTTCGGTAGCTGTGATCCACTCCAACTCACACCCATTGTCCACTGCATGAGCACTGAATGACAGGAGTTCTATTGGAAGCGGCGAACCAATTGTAATTGGAATCGTGGTAGTTTGCCCGTCAGGGTTTGTAATCGTTATTGTATAAGTTCCCCAGGGTACTCCATTTGTATTTAAATTAATACTAATGTGTGTAGGATCAGTAAAACTAACACTGTTTACAACGATACCTCCGGTAGCACTTGCACTGATGTGATTGGCGAAACCCGGACCTCCGGCATCGCTTCCCGGATCAAAAAAGCCTGTATTGTTCGGGGTGGAGGAGGCCGAAACCGCAAAAGGTACACTTGCCGCGTTTCCTACCACAGGTAATGTATTCAATGATGCGGTTGGCGGAGGAGCCGGAGCCTTCAACTGAACAACTCTTAATCCCCATGAGTTCGAAGCATCACAATATTCCTGGAATGTCCACATGGTCATGTTGTCGTTTGGATCAACTACGGTTTGAGAATAATCACCCCAACGCTGTCCGTCTACTGCTTGTACATTGTACGCAGTACTGCTGTTGGTAGCAGCCTGAAATGCTTGCAAAGTTCCGGCTACATCGGAGGAATAGCGACCGGCTACAGCTACATCAGCTCTCGCAGCTGATCCGGCAGTGCTGCATCCCAATACCATATGTCCTTGTCCGCTCAAACCGATTGAGCTGTTCCAGAATCCGCGAGGGTTGGAGGCAGCATTATCGTATAACGTTCCGGATTGAATTAATACAGGTGTAGCAGTAGTTAAACTTCCAATCTCATACCAACGTGAAGCGTTTCTGTCCATTGTTCCGGAGGCAACACCCGTACTATTCACCTTTGTCGTGTGAGATGTCACCAGAGTTGTTACACCGGTAATTTTATTTTTCATGACATGGGCAGCAAACAAACGATCATCTAAACCATCCAAACGACGATTCGCCGCGGCTCCCTGATGAAGTTGTTTGACTGGTGCATTGTTAGCAGGAATTGTGAGTGAAGTAAGATTTGTAATTGTGGGAGTTCCACCCGGTGTATTCACACGTATAATATTTATTTTGCCATATACACCGGCGTCTGTTCCGATGAAATATCCTTCTGTTGCTGCCGGATCATCATTGTCTACGCCTTGCGGAACATAGATTCCTGATGCATTACCACCTGCACTTCTGAAAGCTGTTGCGGCAATAGGACCTGCGCCGGTCACAGAACTTTTTTTCACAACAAACACCGGACAGCCATCAAATGTGTTTGAATTAAATCTGACCCCTCCGATGTACAATGCGTTTGCATCCAAACCAAATGTTGGATAGTCAAGAAACTTTCCATTGTCACCGGCCGGACTTACTAAATTAAATTGAAAATAAAAGAATGTGAATGATACGGCGCCTGTGATAGTTGGCCCGCTACTTACAGCTATTACGACACGATTATTTGTACTCGCAACATTAATTGCAACAACAAACCATTTTTGTGTCAGGCGATCGTAACGTACATGCGGATCACTGATCGTACTGCTGTTGCGTACAGAACTGAAAAATGCATCCATGGTAAGATCCAATGCGCCGAGCACTCCGGATTTATTGTATACTCTGATTCTTCCGTTGGCTACAGTAAGAACCTGTGTTGGTCCAACAGCACCATTGCAATCAGGAGGAATGAATCCGGAAACATTCGATGCTGCAGCAAGAAAACTGGTACCTACGCTTTGTGTAGCCGTTAATGTGTTGCCGCTACCCGGACCGATTCTTTGTTGCTGTACATTTATTCCATAGGAAGATACCAGTGGAGCATCCGGATTTGCTTTCTTATGTAACTCAGTTTCATGTTCACGCATTTCCCGGAAATGAACCACTTTTTCGGGATCGTTTTTCGCCATCATATCAGCTACAGTCTCAGTAATGCCCATAGCTCCGGTCCAGATAGTTTGCGTTGGCGTATCCTGTGCGCGTGATGGTGAAATGCTGAGTAAAAAGAAAATACACATAACCGAAATCCACCAATCATTCAAATGATGTTTTTGGTTTACGCAATTAATTCTTTTTGCATGGATAGTTTTAGAGGGGGATTTTTCAGATAATGTAGATTGGATATTCATGACTTTTATTGAATTCGTGAGGCAGGATTTCCCTGTACAAATCAATACGTACATGCATACCGAATGATTTTTGGAAACATTCGATTTCTTACAAAATGTTTAGGGGAATGATGAACATTTAGAAAAATCTTACAAAACTCAAGACCTCTTTTTTGCACCCCTGATCGGTTCTGCAGTCCATGGATCTTCCGGCCATGAGTGTTTTTGATAACGTATGCGCAATTCTTTGCGAACTTCAGGATAAGTATTTTTCCAAAAACTTCGTAAATCTGATGTTACCTGAACAGGTCTGTAGCCCGGCGATAATAAATGCATTAGGACCGGTGTGTTTCCGGCATTCACAGCGGGAGTATCAGTGAGTCCAAAAACTTCCTGCAAACGAACTGCAAGAACAGGTGACGAGCCATCCATGTTGTAATTGAGTGTGATCCATGATCCGCTTGGAACCTGGATTTTCTCAGGAGCAAATTTTTCTAAATGTTGCTGATCGCTATAACTCAAAATGCTTTTGAGCATTTCCAAAAAATCTAACTTTTTGAAATCTTCCGCCTTGCGGATTTGATTCAGAAATGGAGCAGCCCATTTTTCAGGATACTGTTCAAGGAATATCTCGTCGATGTCAGGAAGATTTAATTCAGGGCGCCATTTGTTTACAGAAGAAATTCTTGCCAGGTACTGATTTGTTTTGTCATCAATTGTAAATACACCCAATCCCTGTTTTTGAATGACTGAACACAAAATGTCAATTAATTTCTGAGTGTCAATTTTTACAATAGGCTTGGAGCTAATGATTAAACTTCCTGCTTTCCATTCCTGTCTCGCCACAAGTAAACCATTGCGTTCATCCCAAAATATATTTTCTGTACTTTTTATTGATTCAATGAGATCTGCCGGATCAAATGGAGCTGCAAGAAAAATTTTTCCTTCTTTGACTCCTCCGTCCATTTGTGCAATTGCGATCCATTCTTCATTCAGCATCGGATCATCCGGAGCAAGCCGTGCAATTTTTCCATTTGCAAGACGAAAACGTCCCTGTTCACCTTCTCGTTTAGCAACTCTTTCAGGGTACGCAGCTGCAATCAGTGCACCCGCCAGTTCATATGAATACGATTGTTCGGTATACTTCACCTTCATCAACGTTCGCCACTGTCTGGACACACGCTCAATTCTTTCGAGCGCATTTCTGTCGGCATTTACTTTTTCTTTTTTTCTCCATTGATTCAATGCATCGAGTCTCAAATGAATATCCGCGCCGGCAGCTCTCCCGAGTGGATCCTTTTCTTCCAACACTGCAGCAACATCAGCAGCCAGAACAGGGCAAGCCTGTTCTTTTCCGGACACTAAAAGGTGTGCAATTCTTGGATGAGTTGGGAATTCAAGTAAAAGTTTTCCCTGGTCAGTAATTCTTTCATTCTCCAATGCATTTAGTTCTTGCAACAAAATCCGTGCTTGTGTCACTGCACTTGCAGGAGGAGGGTTGATCCAGGCGAGTTGAGTCAGATCATGATGGCCCCAATTAGCCAACTCCAGCACAAGATGAGAAAGCTCAGCATCAAGTATTTCAGGAGCTCTGTGTTCTACAAGATGATGATTAGAACCCTCTGACCAAAGCCTGTAACAGACCCCGGGACCCAATCTCCCGGCACGCCCTGCTCTTTGATCTGCGGTATCTTTTGTCACACGTACAGTTTCAAGATGAGTGAGCCCTGACCGCTGATCGTATTTTGGAATGCGTGCATACCCCGAATCAATAACGATCCGGATTCCATCAATAGTCAAACTCGTTTCTGTGATAGAAGTGGATAGAATAATTTTTCTTTTGCCGAATTTGTCTGGCGTGAGTGCAGCCTGTTGTTCGTCATGCGGAAGGTCACCATATAAAACATGAATACAACAATTTGTTTCTGCCGTATCAAGCAGGTCTTTGCAACGGTGAATATCACCACTCCCAGGAAGAAAAACGAGAACGTCTCCATGCTCTTCACGAAGTGCTTTAAGAATCACTTTGAAAACTACTGCTGAAAGTGGTTGTGTATTGTCTGTGTTGATGTAGCGATAATCAATTGGATATTGCCTGCCTTCGCTTGTGATAACCGGCGCATTTCCTATAAGTGCAGAAAGTGTGTTGCCGTCCAGTGTCGCGGACATGATAAGCATGCGTAAATCCGGCCGAAGAATTTGCTGTGCTTCCCTGCAAAGCGTGAGGGCAAGATCAGCATGTAAGCTTCGTTCATGGAATTCATCAAAAATGACCATGCCAACCTGCTCCAGTGAGTTGTCGCGTTGTAACATTCGGGTAAGAATGCCTTCAGTTACAATTTCAATTCTTGTCATTGGACCAACCTTCGTTTCGAAGCGAATTCTGTAACCAATAGTTGCACCTGGTTCTTCATTTAATTGTTCTGCCAGTCTCCAACTCACTGCTCTGGCAGCTAATCTTCGGGGTTCAAGCAGGAGAATTTTCTTTCCCGTCAACCAGGGTTGATCCATTAATGCAAGAGGAAGAATGGTGCTTTTCCCGGCGCCTGGAGGAGCCTGAAGAATAACCGTATTATTTTCCGCAAGTGTTTTTTGTACCAGCGGAAGTACGTCGTGGATGGGAAAATTGGAGTGCATTCTGAGCGAACAAAAATAAAGAAATCTCCAGTCCGAATGGTTTATTTCTCGATTGCAAAATTTTTTAAAACAGAAAGGCTGGTGAAAATGTCAGAACTGACAAAAATCACTTCATGAGATTATTATTAAAGAAAAATAAAAGCGATTTTATTGCACTGCCAGATTGCGCACGACTTCCATATGATCTGCAAGAAAATTTTCGCACCAGTTGAACAAATCTGCGCGATCGTGAAATTTCATTTTCCTGTACAAATGTTTACGGTGGCTCTTAAACGTGGCGACAGTAATTCCATAAATAAATGCGATATGACTTTGTCTGTATCCTCTATAGATAAAACAAAGTAATTGTTTCTCACGTGTTGTCAATCCATGAAACAGATGAGAACGACCTTCATCGAAAGAAAATTCTTTTTCATCCACAAAATGTGTACTTGATTCCGGATTTTTTTCTTCAAATGGAGAAATAAGAAAACTCTCATTGGCTGTTTGCATCCGTAAACGGAATTCCCGGATTTTTCCATTTGCATTCAAATCGTTCCCTGTTTTACTCAATGTACTGATTGCATCCAGAATTTTTTTGTTTCCTGTTTTACCGGGTTCAAAAAGTATTTTAGAATACAAAACAAATTTGCCTTGAGAATTTTCAACCGGAAGAATTTCCAGAGCGAGCAAATCAAAAGATGAAGAAAGGGCGGTCATATGAACAGAATTTTAAATCAGGGGAAATAGTTTTTCTTTTCAGATAGGTGAAAATAAATATTTATCGATTAACTCCAAAGAAATGAATTATTCCAATGCATATGACACATTGCCTAACATCTGATAATTATGATGAATGCTGGTGAAAAATGAATTTAGAGCAGAAAAGCACGGTTGTAAAAGGTTACAACAATTGATGTTTTATTATTACAATTTTCTGAATCTCTACCCTGTATTTGACCGTATTGATTGAATATTTCAAGATTTTCCCCCGAAATTCATGACTTTCTGTCTTCGAAATTGGTTTTATTGGTCCGGAATATTCCTCTGTTTTTTGTGCAGTTCATTGCCAGCGAATAGTCAATACCGCCTCACGGGCTCCAGTACTGCGGTTTCATGTTCCTGTATCAAACTTACTTCGGCTTTGGGAAACCAAAATGGAGTAATGTGGGAAACCACTGCAATTGATCTCAGCAATTCATTTGATTTTTCATTCACAGTTTTTCCGGGATGTTTAGATGCGGGTGCGGATGGAATGGTGTTTACACTTCAGCCAAATTCTATTACCCAGATGGGAAACGGTGGAGGAGGTATTGGATACCAGGGAATTCCAAATTCACTTGGTGTAGAATTGGATACTTACCAGAATGGGTGGGATCCGGTGAGTGATCATGTTGCAATAATCCGGAATGGAGATGTTGACCATACGGGTCCGAATAACCTGGCCGGCCCGGTAAATGCACTTTCATCCGGCGGTGACATTGAAGATTGTAATAATCACAATTTACGCATAGTCTGGAATGCAACTGTTAATTCTCTTTCCGTTTATTTTGATGGGAATCTTCGATTGACATATAGCGGAAATATTGTCAATTCAATTTTCAACGGAAATCCCACGGTGTATTGGGGTTTTGTATCCTCTACGGGAGGTTCAATGAATGAACAAAGAGTCTGCACTTCTTCATTCGCGGATTTTACTGCCTCTAATAATTTCGAAGTATGTGTTGGGCAAGCGTTGAATTTCACGGATCTCAGCGGAAGCGACCTGAATCAGATCCTTTCGTGGCAATGGGATTTCGGCGATCAAACAACAAGCACTGTCAGCAATCCGACTCATTCCTACTCAGTAGCCGGAACCTATCCTGTGCAATTGCGCATCACTGACCCCAGCGGCTGTCCTCAAACCATCACACGGAATGTGACAGTACATCCACAACCGGTTTTGTCGGTAAGTACATCTTCTTCTGCAATTTGTCCCGGTTATCATATGCAACTTGATGCTCAGGGGGCCAACTTATACACCTGGAATCCAACGGCAGGCCTAAATGTTTTCAGTGGCCCGACTGTTCAGGCAAGCCCGGCTTCCTCCACAACTTATACGGTACAGGGAACTTCCGCATTCGGTTGTGTTGATACAACTTCTGTTCAGGTCATAGTGAATCCTGCGCCTGCATTGACGCTTACTCCCAACCAATCCATTTGTTCGGGTGATACTATTAACCTTCTGGCGCATGGCGCTTCATTGTATGCATGGACGCCGATATCCGGCATCAGTTCAACTTCAGACTCATCTATATCTGCCTATCCTTCAACCTCAGTTACCTATACTGTAACCGGGACAAATTCATCAGGTTGTTCCTCCACTTCTACAGTAGACATAACCGTGAATACTCTTCCTTCAGTACAGGTTCCTGCAAATTTTTCTCTCTGTTTCGGTCAGACTGCAGTTGTTCAGACGAGTGGTGCAACAACTTATCAATGGATTCCGTCATCGGGATTAAATGTTTCCACCGGTTCTTCGGTGACAGCTTCTCCTGCAATCAATACAACTTACACTGTAATCGGGACTTCCTACTCAGGTTGCAGTTCAAGCAACACTTTCACTATTCAGGTTGATTCCATTCCAGTGTTGCATATTAGTGCGGATACGAGTATTTGCAGCGGCAGCATTGCTAATCTGAGTGTGGTTGGAGCAAATCTTTATCAATGGAGTCCGTCTCCAACATTTTCTTCCGCAACAGATTCGCTTATCCGGGTGTCACCATCTAACACCACAACATACACCGTTACAGGAACTGGAATGAATGGCTGTACTGTTTCTTCCTCAGTCCGCGTTTCAGTAATTCCACTACCCGCATTGCAAACCGTCACGGGAGATACACTCTGTGAAGGTCAGTCTGTAACACTTACAGCTACCGGTGCTACTTCCTATTCCTGGCAACCATCTGGAGGTTTAAATGCGGTGAACGGAAGCACCGTGATTGCAACTCCTTTGGCATCTACAAATTACACAGTCACCGGAACACAACAGGGTTGTGCAACAGAATCGGTAATTATTATCCGAATAAACCCTCTTCCGGTAATTTCTGTTCCTCCGCCGATTACTATATGTCTGAATCAATCAACAGCGATACATGTTTCAGGTGCTTCTACATATACATGGTCTCCTTCGTCCGGACTTTCATCATCCACAGGGTCAAATGTTACAGCGGGACCATCAAATTCATGTATATATACCGTTACCGGAACTTCATCAGGCTGCTCAAGTACCGCAACGATTTCCGTAACAGTTGCACCTTTACTCAATGTTGGCGTAAGTCCGGCTGCACCGGTGATCTGTCTTGGGGATACATCTCCTGTCCATGCAACAGGAGCCAGTCAATTTCAATGGTTCCCGTCTGCCGGACTGAGTTCAACTAACAGTGCAGCGGTGAATGCCAGTCCGAATTCTACAACTACTTATACTGTGATCGGATCTTCCGGTGCCTGTTCAGATACAACTACTTTTACTCTCACAGTGAATCCTTTGCCAATAGTGAATGTTTCAGGTCCGGCTCCGATTTGTGCCGGTGACACAACTTTACTTTCCGCGACAGGAGCAGTGACTTATTCGTGGAGTCCTTCCATGTATTTGAACTCAGTTGTAGGAGATACAGTCGCTGCTTTCCCGATCGGATCAACGATTTACACAGTGGTTGGCAGTTCCTTAGGTTGTCGCGATACAGCTTCTGTCATTCTCACTGTCACCCCTTTGCCGGTCGTTTCTGTTCTGGGATCAGATAGTATTTGTTTCAATGCTTCAACTACACTCTCAGCATATGGCGCTACTTTGTATCAATGGTCTCCGGCTGCGGGCTTGAATAGTATTTCAGGTTCTTCAGTAATGGCAAGTCCTGCAGCCACTACTACATATACGGTTTCCGGAACAGCCAATTTGTGCAGCAGTACAAAAACATTTACACTACACGTTATTCCATTACCTGTTCTGAATTCAAGTCAGAACGTAAATATTTGTGAGGGCTCTGGTACAATTCTGCATTGCACCGGAGCGGATCAGTATGTCTGGTCTCCGTCAAACGGATTAGACACAACATCCGGAAGTGTGGTTTTTGCTTCGCCATCAACATCACAAATTTATACAGTAACCGGAACATCGAATCAATGCAGCAGCAGCACTGGCATTCAGGTTCAGGTTCTGCCTCGTCCGGTTGTATCCACGGATCCGGATACACATGTTTGCAAAGGTAGCTCAGTGAGTATACATGCACATGGGGCAACAGACTTTGAATGGCATCCGCATACCGGATTATCCGCGGATACAGGTTCGGTTGTACTGGCAGGTCCTGAAAATACAACAACATACACAATCACAGGAATCATGAATGGTTGTCGTGATACCGCGCAAATCACTGTCGGCGTAATTCCTTTGCCTGATGTCACTGTTTCAAATGACACAAGCATTTGTGAAGGAGACCATGCAAATCTGATGGCTGCCGGCGCAGCGCACTACTCCTGGAATCCGGAAAGCGGGTTATCAGCTACATCAGGATCTCATGTAGCAGCTACTCCGCTGACAACAACTATGTATACTGTGACAGGTGAAAGCAATGGTTGTAGTAATGTCAGTGCGGTGACTGTGAATGTAAATCCATTGCCGGTTGTTCGTTTTAGTCCGGGTACAATTGCCGGATGTAAGCCATTGTCTGTTGTTTTCAGAGATTCGAGTAGCACACCTGCAGGCTCACTTTACTCCTGGCTTGTTGGCGATACCATTGTAGAAAATGCGCGCACTTTTTCCTATCAGTTTAAATCACCCGGAAATTACAGTGTACAACTTACGGTGACCAGTCCGCAACAATGTTCCGCCACAATTCGCAAGTCAGCTGTAACGGTGTATGATTTTCCTGATGCGATGTTCTCGATTTCACCTGAGGTAACAACCATTTTGGATCCATCTGTTCACCTCACAGATCTGAGTTCGGATGCAACAGAATGGAACTGGAGTTTTGGAGATGGAAATGAATTAACAGGCATTCAACATCCGATTCATTCCTATGGTGACACCGGTACTTTTTTGGTGAAATTGATTGTGAAAAATATTCATGGTTGTCCGGATACCATTACCGGAATTGTGCGGGTAAATGAAGATTACGCATTTTATATTCCGAACACCTTTTCTCCGAATGGAGATGGTGTGAATGACATTTTTAAACCTTTGGGAATGGGATTGCATGGGTATGAATTGCTGATTTTTGATCGGTGGGGTGAAACAGTATTTCATAGTAACAGAGCCGAAGAAGGATGGAATGGATTTGATTCAGTGAAAGGAAGGCAATGTCAGGAAGGGGTTTATGTATATAAGCTCAAAACTCAGGATCCTTCCGGAAACTACAGGGAATATGCGGGACACATTACCTTGCTTTATTAATCTCTGAATTGTCAACGGCACGACAACTTCCGCCTGATTGATGATTACTTTTATCCTTAAATTAGAGGTTCCCTAAAATGTGTTAAAAAGACACAGGCTCAAAACCGGATTAGAAAACAATTCGTTTTTATTCGTGTTAAACTAAAACAATGAAAGCACTTAAATTGTACCTATTCGCTCCTTGTTTTTTAATTGCATTGAGCGGATGCAGCCAAAACAATATGGATTCCTATAACAAATTAACCCCGCAAGAAGAAAGAGTCTTGTTACACAAGGCTACAGACGCACCTTTTACTGGAGAATATTATAAGAAAAACGATAAAGGCATTTATATCTGCCGGCGTTGCAATGCTCCATTATACAAATCAGAAGATAAATTTGATTCACATTGCGGATGGCCGAGTTTTGATGATGAAATTCCGGGAGCGGTGAAGAATGTTCCGGACGCAGACGGGATGCGCACAGAAATCATTTGCAAAAATTGCGGCGGACATCTTGGTCATGTGTTTACCGGTGAAGGATTTACCGAAAAGGATACACGTCATTGTGTGAATACAAGCAGCATACGCTTCATTCCTGCCGATTCGGTGAAACTGGCTCCGGCAGTTATTCATGTTAAATAAGTCGGGTATTATCTTTTAGAGATTCGTTTTAAGAATCGGATTTTTCAGCGATTTGGAAAACTATTTTCAGTAATTGATTTCATCCTGATTATTTCAGTTTGAAAAGGTTCTTAAAACGACTCATTTAAATTTCATAAGGATTTCAATAGACGGATTATCTTTGTAATCCTTTCAGGATGCCGGTTTCTGCTATCATGGAATCCGGTTTCTTCCTTATATTTGATGTGAATCATCTATTCGCCAATTGAAAAATCTGATGAAAAAAGTCCTGTCATTTTTTTTCCTGTTGTGTATTTATTCCTCTGTCATTTCTGCTCAGGTTCCGGACGCAGAAGGCAATTTGGTAAAATGGATGTCGTGGTCTGAAGCATTCGAAAAAGTAAAAGAAAATCCCAAACCGATATTGATGGATTTTTACACGGACTGGTGCGGCTGGTGTAAGGTCATGATGAAAAATACATATGGAAATCCGGGGATTGCTCAATATGTGAACACCTATTTCTATCCTGTAAAATTTAATGCAGAGGGAAAAGACACAGTTGAATATCTGGGTAAAAAATACCTGCCTACCTCCAAAGAACCAAGAACTCCGCATGAACTTGCTGTGCATTTGTTGCAGGGAAAATTGATGTATCCTACCACTTTGTTTTTGGGAGGATATGACAAGGAGAAAAATGAATTCAAGCTCAACATGCTTGCAAGCGGATATCTGGATCAGGCAAAAATAGAGCCCATACTGGTGTATACTGTAGAGAATGTATACAGGAATTCATCGATGGATGATTTTCGGGATGAATACACAAAGGCTTTTTATGATTCTGTGTTTGCAAAGAGAAAGGATTCCGTCAATTGGGTAACGGCCAAAAGTGCATTCGCTTCCTCATTGCCGAAAAAGAAAAAGACCCTTTTGTATTTGAATACTGATTGGTGTAATGCCTGTAAGGTGATGAAAAAAACCAGCTTCAACGATTCACTCTACGCTGATTATGTAAAAGAAAAATTTGAGCTTGTTAATTTCAACGTTGATCTCACAGATACTATTTTCTACAAAGGTCAGGCATTGACGAATCTTAAAAGTCCTCAGGCTCCTTTTCATCAACTCGCTTTGTTGCTTAGCAGAAACGGATTTGCATTGCCTACCATGGTCATCCTGGATGAATACATGGATGTGATAGATGCTATCCCTGCATATATCCCTCCACGTTTTATGAATAATATCGTCCATTATTATGGTGACGGGATCAATAAATTGAAATCCTGGCAAGCTTATATGGACGAAAAATCGAAAAAATGAAACACAAATATGCAGGTGTTTCTTTTCCTTTAACAGGTTATTTTTGATGAAGAAATCCGGGGTTTGTTAAAAAACCTGAGTTTTTGGATTTGAACCGGTGTATACTTATTTATCCTATTCTCACTTGATGAATAAATGTAAAAAGGAGGATTTCTCCTCCTTTCTCTCTTTTACACCAGCAAAGAGTTTAAAAATGGTTCATTGAAAAAGTAGGGGCTTAATAGACCTTACTGCGAAAGGTCAACGTAAATCTGCATCACTTGTGTTATCTGTACAAGCAGAAATCGGTTTCTGGCGGTGATCGAAAGGTAAATGGCAGATGTGTAGAGGAAGTCGGTAAATATTTTTCCATCAAATTCTATTAAAACTTGATTTATATATTTAAAAAATGCGATATTGGGAATTATTGAAGGAAGCTGAGTTTTTTTTGATGTAAGAGCCTATGTTTGAGCAGTTGACCAAAATTTGCGCGATTGTATCCTCAAATCATTCCTTCTTCTTCAAGAATGATTTACTGATTATCCTACTTCAGGAGCAAAAACCTTCTCCGGAAAATTTGATTTTCTGGTCCCTGCTGCCGGTTGTCATTGCTTTTAGTTTTATCATGTTCGTAATTTACAGGATGCGAAGGGAAGCTGTAATCAGAAGTAAAGAAGCGGAATACAAACAACATACAGCGGAAGTTGAAATGAAAGCTTTGAGAGCACAAATGAATCCGCATTTTATTTTTAATGCATTAAATTCAATTTATGTTTTCATTCAACAAAAAGACAATGCTCAGGCAACTGATTATCTATTGAAGTTTTCCAAATTGATTCGGCTTGTGCTTGAAAATTCCATGCATAAAGAAGTATCACTCAAAGAAGATATAGAAGCCTTGGAATTGTATATGCAACTGGAGCAGTTAAGAATCAGAAACGGATTCGACTATGTATTCAATGTCGAATCCGGTTTGGATACTGAGTCTGTTTATGTACCTCCGTTAATACTACAGCCTTTTATCGAAAATTCGATATGGCACGGATTCAATACGAAGCCGGAGAAAGGAGTAATTCAAATTCATATTCGAAAACAAAAAGACAGACTGCATATTGTTGTAGAAGACAACGGAGTAGAGTCGGCTGAAAAAACTTCGGAAACAGATAGTAAATCAGGGAAGAAAAGATCTTTAGGAATGGCACTCACTCGCGAACGATTGCAATTATTGAATACAAATGAAAAAAGGGAAGCGGAAATTTTTGTGAGTGATTTGCGAACACCTTCTGGAGTTTATCAGGGCAAACATGTAGAATTAGTGCTTCCATTGCAGATGGATTAATTTGTATCGATATGTATCAGGTTGTAATTGTTGATGATGAAGTGCCACAGCAGGAATCGCTGACGGATATGCTGCAAAAAAATTTTCCGGAATATACTATTGTGAAAATTTGCAGTTCCGTTGACGAAGGGAAAGAGTATTTGGAGAAAAACAAAGTTGATCTGGTCTTTCTGGATGTCATCATGCCACCTTCCAACGGATTTGAATTATTGAAACAACTGAGTAATATTTGTTTTGAAACTATCTTCACGACTTCCTTTGACACTTTTGCCATCCAGGCATTCAAAGTAGCTGCAGTAGATTATCTGTTGAAACCATTCGGAATTGAAGACTTAAGCGCGGCTTTAGATAAGTTCGAAGAAAAATACACACTCAAGAATCCTGAAAATAATATTGCAACACTGTTGAAAAATCTCAGCGCCAAAAAGGCCGATGAGGTTAGAATTGCCTTACCACTCATGACCGGATTCGTGATGGTATGGGTAAAAGATATTGTACGTTGTGAAGCGGATGATTCTTATACTACATTTCATTTTATCAATGCTCAACCTTTAATGGTATCAAGATCTTTAAAGGAATGCGAGGAAATGCTTACACCTTACGATTTTTTCCGAACCCATCATTCGCATTTAATCAACTTGAAATTTATTCGTGAATACATTCGGGGTGAAGGAGGACAGGTTGTGATGACAGACGGTAGTACTGTAGAAGTGTCGCGCAGAAAAAAGGAGGAATTTTTGTCATCCCTGAACAGAATGTAGCTTTCACCACTTAATCGGAAATCTCCGCCAAATGCTTTTCAATTCATACCAAACCCGGATTCATACTGGATTCGCATGTATCATTCAATTAAATTTGAATTCAACCAGCACGAATTCCGGCAATTGTATCGGGAAGTTTTGCATCCAATAAAATTGTGATCATCTTCCGGTATTTTCTCTCTATTCGCTAAATCTTATCAGTGATTAATCATCCAAATAGACAGACCATGAAAAAATGTTTATGCTTATCTGCCATTTTATTGTGGATCCAAAGTGGAATTGCAAGTTCACCGGACCAATCCTCTCTGGTGTCTGAGAATTCTTTATTTGCATCTGAAGTTCCACCGATTGGAAATTGTAAAACCTATCACAATGATACTTCGGGAATATATCACAGAATCTGTTACGACAGTGTATTGATTCTGATCAACAACTACATAGAAGCATTTACAGAAGACGCAAAAAACAATGGCATAGGGGGGTATATTGACAGCTCTTCACTTGTTCCACCGCATCATGGCCATACAGGCTATCAGGGATGGAAGTTTTTTGACGGACTTTATTCAGCCTCCTTCAAAGATGAATTATTTCTCGCTTTTACTTATGATTCCGTTTCATCAATGGACAGCATTTCCTGCATCATTTCAACAGACGCATATTACTACCATTCTTCAAGTCCGGTGGTATATCCCGATTCTGCCATCAGTACTGAAGGTGTATCAGGCTTTCTTTCACATATGATAAAACCTCAGGAGCCGATGAATTCATACATCAAGGGCGGGCAACTTAATAACTCCTGTTCGAAATTCAGTGATCATTTTCAAATGGGAGGCTCACCTACAAATGTTGATTATTGCGGGTTTTTTCTGGGAGCTGAAATTGAACAGTTAATTTCACAGCCCGGATGCGCAGGCGTTCGTTATTTTTACGGCTATGACGGAGATAGAAAAAATGATAAAATCAGAATAATTTTGATTGGCGTAAATGAGAGCGGAGAAAATATTCTTGTCGATCCGAATGATACATCAAAAGAAGCTCTGTTTTTGGAAAATGCATGGCCTCCGGCAGACTGATTAAAAATGACTGACCAGCTTAAATACAATACTGCAGTATTGTCAACAGTTGTATTCCTTGTTCCGGTAATATGCGGCTTTGTCATGTATAAAAATTTGAACAAAGCGGAAAAATTATTTCTCTTTTACCTTTTCATAGGTTGTGTGACCGATTTTTCGGTAATGTCACTTCAACAATACAATAAATTATTGGCAATAATAATTTTTAATATGTACTCAATCTTTGAGCCTTTTTTCCTTGCAGTTTACTTTTACCTGATTGCTCCTACGAAATTTATCAGAAAAACTTGTGTAGTTATTCTTGCATTATTAATCCCGGTATGGCTGATAAAACATGTTCAGATTTTTAATCACGGTTCGTTGATCCAAAAACTTAGCGGAAATTTTTATACCTGGTACCAGGTAGTTTTTGCATTCATCGCTGCGTATGTGCTTTTATTGATGACACAAATCAGGGAAGAATCACTGCGCAAGTCACAGCTGTGGATTGTGATTGGCACTTTCATCAGCACATTCTGTTCTTTTTTTCTCAGCAGTTTTTTGACAACAGAATACCAGACTTACATGTGGGTTGTGTATTCATTTGTCAACCTTCTCTCTTACATGGTTGTGACATACGCGTTTCTTCTGACAAAGGAGAAAAAGACAATGTCTTATCCTGGTTTTGGCAGGTAAGCAATTTTCCCGGGCAATTTCTTATTTGGTTTGTCTTTGGATTCAATTTTCCGGATTTTTCTGAGAAAACAGGCTCTGTCATTGTCTGAGAGAATTTGGCAGATATTCGTATTTTTGCAGAAACAATCGAATTCTGAATACTATGAAAACTGCCACCATTCTCACGGATAAAGGAACCATGAAAGTTGAGTTTTACGAAAAGGATGCGCCCAATACCGTCAAAAACTTTATTGATCTGGCTAATAAAGGTTTTTACAATGGACTCACCTTTCACCGTGTCATCCCGAATTTTGTGATTCAGGGTGGATGCCCGAATGGAATCGGAAACGGTGGTCCGGGATACAAAATCAAATGTGAACTGAATGGTGGTAACCAATACCATGATCGCGGTGTGCTTTCTATGGCTCATGCCGGTCGTGATACTGGTGGCTCCCAGTTTTTTATCTGCCATAGCCGGGCAAATACTGCGCACCTCGACAGAAACCACACTTGCTTTGGAAAAGTAGTGGAGGGTCTGGAAGTAATTGATATGATTCGTCAGGGTGATGTAATCCAGAAAATTGAAATCCAGGAAACGAATTCCTGAATCCTGGTCGGGTTCATTCTTTTAAAAACAATCATCTAAAACAGTCTGGTGGATGTTTCAATGTCCATCACTTGATTCCTATTCCATGAAATTTATACTCTCCTGTTTGCTCTCATTCGTTGTCTTGAATTTACCTGAGAATGCAGAAGCACAGGCTTTATCCGTTAGCGCTACACAACTGAATTTCGGAACAGCGTATGAAAATGCTCCGGATAGTCTGCAGCTGACGATTCAAAATTTACTAAACCGAACCGTCAGAGTAACGGCGATTCGGTTTTATTCTACTTACGGTGCACCCGCATTTTCATGCCGGACACAATCTTTTTCTATTGCAGCAAGTGCATCGACTGTTGTATGGATAAAATTTTCGCCGCAACATAACATCTATCATAACTCTGAATTGGTGATTGAAAATGACGGCTTGCGTGGAGATGTTTCCGTAGATTTGATCGGACAAGGCCGCTATTCAAAATCATACTACAGCGCTACTGAAAATAAAGAAGAAGAATTACTGAAAGATGCAATTCAGACGCTCACCGGAAACGGATATGTTTCTCTTGGCTACAATACTGCCCGTGATAAAATGTTTATGATCATCGACAACCAGGCAGTCAACGGACAAGGCGCGAGTCAGAATACTCTTGAAAGTATTTATACAGGACAGCAGGCAGTAGGATATGTAGACAGAACAGATTGTCAGAACCGCTTTAATTTTAATACAGAACATACCTGGCCACAGTCTCTGTTCAGCAGCAATGAACCAATGGTATCAGATCTGCATCATCTTTTTCCTACCGATGACAATTCCAATGGCGAAAGAGGAAACAATCCTTTTGGAGTAGTGAACAATCCCAGCTGGAATATTGGCGGTTCAAAGAGTGATAACAGTACGTTTGAACCCCGCGATGTTCAGAAAGGCAGAACTGCAAGGGCGATGATGTATTTTGTGTTGAGGTATCAGAACTATAGTAATTTTTTTACAGGACAGGAATCCATTCTTCGTTCATGGCATCATACATTTCCTCCTACACAACAGGATATAAAGAGGAATGATGATATTCAGGCTGTGCAACATAACCGCAATCCATTTGTGGATTATCCTCAGTTCATTGACCGTATCACTTCACTTTCTTCCAATTCAGTTGCTGCAACAGTGAGAACGCTTGACCTTCCTCAGGATACAATCTTGTATGGATATATTCCCGTTGGAAATCCTACCGTGTTCCATTATGTAGTAGTGAATACTGGAAATACCGATGTCGCTCTCAGTAATTTTAATCTTGACTACCCGGGAGAACTGAGTTTTCAATCCGGTGGAACCAACGCGACTCTTGCTCCGGGTGAAGCGTTGGGCATTGATATTTCATGTACACCGGCATCATCAAATCCGATTCATGGTCATCTGACTTTCAGCAGCAATTCTACCAATCATGCCGCTGTTACGGTTCCGGTTTATGCGAACGATTCAGTATTCACAAATGTGCAGGATCTCTCTTCTTTAACCGCAGAAATTTATCCTAACCCTGTTCAATCAGTATTAACAGTTCAGTTGAATTTCGGAATTAAAAATTATCAGATAAAATTACTTGATCTTACCGGCAGAGTTTTGCAAAGTAATGTTGCACTTAATACACAATCAGTCGAATTGGATCTGAGTGCTCTCGCTCAGGGGAATTATATTTTACACATAGAAAACAAAGAAACAGGAAATGCTGTTTACAAATATGTAGTGAAATATTAAAGGAGCACTAAACTATTCCCTATGAAGAGAGGAATACTGATCCTGCTGTTAATTATTTTAGGAATAAGTCAAATGACAGCACAAATCTCATCACTTATTGGAGAATATTACCTTCAGGGGGTAATGGAAACTGCATCAGGATTCAGGCTGAACAGTGATTCGAGCTTTGATTTTTTCTATAGTTACGGTGCACTTGACAGAGGCGGAAAGGGAAACTGGAAAGTGGAAGGATCACAATTGAAACTGAATAGCTTCAGTTCAGGATCAGATGCTTTTGTCCTGAAAGAAGAAAAAAAAATTTCTGCATCAGGATTTCTCGTAAGAATTAATGATGCCAATCCTTTCTTTAAGAAATACGTTCATGGTTTCGTAAGCGGGAAATCTCACGAAGAAGAACAACAAAGTAATTCCGATGGGATTCTCCATTTTTCACCCGGCACTTACGACAGCCTCATGTTGATGATGGAGTTCTGCCCTGAAAAAGTATTCCGGATGGATTTAAAGGGAAACGAAAACAATGAATTTGTTTTCACTTTTGACCCTGCATTGATGGAAGTTGTTTTTCAAAATTTCACTTTAAAAATTGATTCAAAAGGACTGATCGGGAAGCATCCACTGCTGGTGGATAAGGAGTATTTTTTTGAAAAGGCGGAGTAATAGATTTGATGCGATTTATACGGATAGAAAATAAATTTTACTCATGGAAAGAAAAAAAACAATCGCCATCATTTCCGGCAGCATTCGAACCGGTCGCGTAAGTCATCGCGTAGCTTTGTTTTTTCAAAAATTTATTACTGAAAATAATATGGCTGATGTCGCTTTGCTGGATTTAAAAGCATTGAACTTTCCTTTGTCTGAAGAACGATTAAAGTACTTGCCTCAACCTTCGAATGAAATTCTCTTTTTCTCTTCCGAGATCAAAAGAGCTGATGCGGTGATTGTAGTATCTCCTGAATACAACAGCGGATATCCCGCCAGTGTGAAAAATGCGATTGATTTGTTGTATGATGAATGGTATAGAAAACCGATTGGAATTGTTTCAGTATCCGATGGCAATTTCGGAGGAATGCACGCTCTTCAAATGTTGCAAACAGTTTTTTTAAAAGTAAAAGCATCTCTTGTGCCTGCTACATTTCCCGTTCCATTGGTCCATGCGAATTATGATGAGAATGGAAATCCGACGGATAAAGAACGCACTGAAAAAAGAGCAAAATTATTTCTCGCTGAAATAATGAAAAGTATACAAAGTAATGAATTGTTGAAATGAGAAGCTGAAGTGGGACTTTGTTTCACATTTTAACTCAGGTCAGGCTCTGTTTCTATAATTAATTACAGCTCTTATTTCGGTAAAAGAATAGTTGTCTCCCAGAACGTTTTTCAAAATGCTGAGCTGTGAGTCTCCGTGTTCATCAATCGCTTTCAGGATAGGAGGAATTTTTTCTTTGGAGACAAATTTCAGGACATTAATTTCCCCTGTTAAAATGAAATGAGTCAGGTGTCCGACAATGGTTCCATTGCTCAGGTTTCGTTTACTTGCTATCTGATCAATGTTTAATCCCTGCTGATACAATTCAAGACTAAGACGTTTGGTGTCACTTTTTCCGGTAGTCTTACCTGTAAATGTTTTGCTTTTGAAAATTTTATTCTGCATTCGTGTTTCAATGCTATTTTTCCTGCAATAGGCGATAATTGTATCAAGAAATGGTTTTCCGTATTTCAGTATTTTCACTTGTCCAAAACCGGAAATGCCCGACAATTGTGATTTTTCTAAAGGTAAATAGGTGGCCAATTCAACGAGCGTATTGTCATTGAATATAATGTATGGCGGAACATTTTCATCCCGTGCAATCTCCTGTCGCAGTTGCTTTAACTCCGATAACAATCCGGCTTCCATCAGTTCTGAATTGTTCTTTGTTGGCGTGATATTTTTTCGGAATTCCTTTTCTTCCTTTGTGGAATGTACCACATGGAGCATTACTTTTTTTCCTTCATACAAAACTTCACGTGCAAGGTCAGTGAGTTGCAGAACAACAAATTCTGTATTGCTTTGTTTGAGATAGCCTTGCTGCAATAAATCTTTTATGTAAGCCCGCCATTGTTCTTTTGTGTATTCACTTCCTTTCCCGAATGTAGGAAGATAGCGGTGTTCATCACGGATTTTTTCAGACGCGGAACCTTTTAAAAAATCAATAACATAGCCGATTCCGAATCTTTCTTTCAGACGTGTAACCGCGGATAAAACCTTTTGTGCGATCACAGTGCCATCGAACAATAGTTCAGGATGTACTTTCAGACAAATATCACAATTGCCGCAGGGGCCTTGAAAAGATTCATCAAAATAATTCAGGAGAGTTACCCTTCGGCATCTTTTTGATTCGGCATAGTCGGCCATTTGCTCCAGCTTGCGGAGCATAATTTTACTTTGTTCAGGATTGTCATCAATATTGACAAAATTCTTCAGCACCATTACATCGCCGGCATTGTAAAACAAAATCGCTTCACTTGGAAGTCCGTCGCGACCTGCTCTTCCGGTTTCCTGGTAATAGCTTTCTATATTTTTTGGTAAGTTGACATGGAGGATGTAACGTACATTGGACTTATCGATCCCCATTCCGAAAGCAATTGTTGCAACGATAATCTTTATTTCATCGCGTTTAAATTGTTCTTGTCTTTTCGTCCTTGTAGCTGGATCCAATCCGGCATGATATGCAACAGCAGTAAACCCTTGTTCCGCTAATTGATCTGCAAGCTCTTCGGTATTTTTTCTGGACAAACAATAAATGATTCCGGAATCTTCCCTGTGTTCCTGCAGGAATTCTATGATACGTTCGAAGTGATTTCGTTTTTTTTCTACTGTGTACCGGATATTGGGTCTGTTGAAACTACTGATAAATATTTTCGGGTTGCTTAACTTCAATTTGCTTACAATATCATTTCGGGTAAGCGCATCGGCAGTTGCAGTTAATGCGATGAATGGAACTCCGGGAAATTTCTCTTTCAGTTTCGATAAATTGAGATAGTCCGGCCGGAAGTCGTGTCCCCAGTGAGAAATACAATGTGCTTCGTCAATTGCAAAGAGTGAAATCTTCACTTGTGTATGAAGAGAAGTAATACTCAGGATGCGCTCCGGAGCAAGGTAGAGCAAACGAATTTTTCCGTTATGTAACTCTTCAATGATCTGTTCCTGCTCTCCGGGCGATTGTGTAGAATTCAAATAAGCGGCATTGATACCATTGAGTCTGAGGCTATCTACCTGATCTTTCATCAAGGCGATTAACGGACTGATTACAACTGTAATTCCGGGAAGCATTAATGCCGGAATCTGAAAGCAAACGGATTTCCCGCCTCCTGTCGGCATCAGTGCCAGTACGTCGTGGTGGTCAATTACGGAATTGATTATTTCTTCCTGATTCAAACGAAATCCGGAAAAACCGAAATGCTTTTTTAAAATAGTGAGAGGAGCGATCATAAAAAATTCAAGGGCCAAAGATACACGTTGACTCTTGATTTAATCCACCTACAGAATAAATACTCATTTATTAATACTGTAATTTTTAGCTGAGAAGAAATTGCCAATTTCCCATAAGGACGATGAATGAACAAAAACTTCTGCTTATTTTAATTTGTCCGGCGAGTCGGGTTTTTGAAAATAGAAGTCAGGAGTTTGAATGGCGCCCCAGTATTTAAGCAGTTTGCAGTTGAGTTCAGATTCCCGATAATCCGTGAGTGGAACCCATGACATGACTGTGCAATCAGTTTTCAATTCGACCATTTTTTCAGTGCTCTTTGCAAGAGTTTGTAACGCTGCCCGTTCATATCTGTTTTGCTTGTAGAGGGAAATGTCCCACATTCCGAAATAAACTGTGAAGGCAATAGTCCACACGATGGAAAGATTCTTCTTCCATCCTGAATTGGATTGAATCAACTCGTAGGATGTGCGTCCTGCAAGGTAAAAAAGGCAGACAAGTACCGGAGTAAAAGTATCCGTGCGTAAGATCGTTGGTCTGTACACCCGATAACCACCAAAGGGGAGCAATGCAACGTATACAAGAGTGAATATGAATATACCGAGCGCAATGTTCTTTGCCGGAATGAAATCATTTTTGTGAATGAAATTGTCAGTGAAAAATAAACTGATTACAGGAAAAAGAATAAGTATAGGCATAGCAATATTACCTGTGAAAAATTCCGGCAGCACTTCAATCATTCTGTGATAACGTTCAGGCAAAGACAATGTATGGTTGAGGCTTTCCGCATTATTTTTTCCGATGTAAAGAGAGTACATACTGAAAAAAATGAAAATTGAAAAAACGATTCGAACTGATTTTGGTACGAGCTGATATGTTTGTTTGAGTTGTAAATTCCCTTCAGAGTTATACATCTGTTTCCGGTTTTTCCAGATCAGATAAAGCAAAATCAATGGGCAGGCGATGATTGCCACGCCCGTATTCAGGGGCCCATTCAGGGAAAGAAATACAGGGAGCAGGATCAAAATACTTTTTCGGAAGATTCCTGCATTTTTCCATCCACCGTTCTTTTCAAGAAAATACAGTGAATGAAACAAATACAAAATCAGGCACAAAGGCAATGAATAAAAGAATGTATACGTGATGGATGATTGAATAAGTCCGAGAACACTATTCAAATCATAAATCTGAAATAAAAAGGATATAACCGCTGCAGGAATTAAAAAATCAAGCGATCGGATATTGTTTGTATTTCCGGCGAGAGAGGCGAGAAGGAAAATGAAAAATGCCTGAATCAATGTTTTCGCAAGAGCCGCGGAGGCATAGATACTGTCAATTTTATTGGTGAACAATTGCAGGAAGAATGGGACAGTACGGAAATAGGAATACATTGTCCAGTGAGCAAAGGAACGATTTGGAGATGCATAAATTTTATTATTCAACAGAACATTCACTGCAAATGGATCCTTCATTACAGGCTTGTAACTCTCTGAAGGAATTATAATACTGCACATATCACCATCCAGGCTGATCCGGCCCTGTTGAATAAAAGTGAGGAAAAGTTTGGCGACAATTATGATTCCAAGAAGAATGGAAACGGTTTTGGTTTTCATGCAAATATTTTGCAAGATATACTTTGCTCAATAATACAGCAGATCTTTTTGTAAAAAAGAAAAAACCGATCCGGCAAACCGGATCGGTTGAAAGCAAAAGCAAATAGATTACAAACCAGCCAGATTTTTATTCTTGGGAATTTTTACCTCATAAGTAAATTTCAGTTTTTTGCTTTCATTCGCTTTGAGATTCAGGTTCCAAACCAGCATGCCGGTTTCGGGATTCAGAGTGGAGCCATCTCCGTCCAGGAGCGCAATTTTAATGTCAGGATTTTGGCTGAGAGGAATCTGATCAGTTACGTCCAGTTGAACAGGACTTGATTTGGTATTGCGTACAGCGATTTCATATGTGACAGAAATCGATTTTTCATCGATAATAACCCGCTCTTTGGTTTTGTCTTTTAATTTTTTTCTGCTTACCAAAATAGATCGGTCTTTACCCAGGCTGAGCGACAACGTATCTACTGCAGCATCCGGATTCAGGACTGAAGTTCCGATATAATTGCCGTCAAAATAAATTCGGGATGAGCCGGGCAAAAGATTAATTTCTCCCCAATTGTGGATGTCGGCAAGCAGATATGCGTTCAAATCCATCTTTGGAACAGCAGAGTATTTATATTTTGATTCTAAATTTTTATGCTGAATGGAAACTACGTGATTGTTGGGATCGTTCGGAATGCTGTATTTCAATTTGATTTCGTATTCGGTGAGCATCATTTTTTCTGTTTCTGTTGTATACGTTGCGAGATTGTATGCATCGGAAACGATGTCTTTGTACGAACTTTCTTCATCCAATTGCTTCGATAGACTCTGAGGTTGCGTTTCCCTGATTTCATTGAGCAATTGTTTTTTTCGACTTTCAATAAAGCTCAGGTAAAAGGGATTTAATTCTGGTTTTAATGTAGATTGTGTCGGGTTGCCTGTACTCAATGTAAGAGAAACATTTTTCCAATCCATTCCGCTTTGCTGCCGTAATTCAGCTTTGTATGCCAGGTCAATTGTTCCATTTGCACTGGCGCGAAGATCATATGCCGGTAACCAGGCTGCTTGTTGAACAAAAAAGGATATTGTTACTTCAGCTGTGGTTGCCACTTCTGCATACACACTCACGACGATTGTTTGTATTGATTCCTGAACAGGTGTTTCGCCAATATTGCTGATTTTGTTCAGTTCATCAATACGCTTTTGAAGGGTACTTTTGGATTCGTTTTTGAAATACAATTTGCGTTTGAGAACTGCACTTTCATTACTGATATTCGCCAGCCGTTGTCGCAGGAATTCAATTCCGGCTTTAAACATATCGAGTGTATCGCGTAAAGATTCTCCCTTGATAAGACGGTTGTTCAGGAGAATGTTTTTTTCTGTGGTGAGTCCGTTCAACTGTTCATTTAAACCATCTATTTCATAACTTAATAATACGAGGGAATCATTTGCGGCTTTGATGGCGGAAGCATAAATGTTGGAGTCTTCCTTTTTTGTTTTTTCATTGTAGCGGGTTTCAAATTTCACATCCATAATTACTACGCTTCCTTTTGCTGAAGCTTGTATGGATTGTTTATCAAGGGAAGGTGATACACCTTCGAAAATCAACTGGTTAATACCCGGGACTGCCGAAAAATCTGATGCGCAGCTGAGTTGTGCTCCACTCAGGTAAACGATTGCTTTGTTTACCTGAGCTTTGGTTGTTTTGATTGCGTCCGCTGTGGCCTGAAAGCGGAAGAGAAGAAATGTAAGAACGAGGATGGATGACAGAAGATTTTTCATGTTTTTTCTTTTGTGGTGGGATGCCATCCGATCCGGATTCCATAAAGAGGCGGAAATTTTTAAAGCTTCAACTTTCTGCTTGGCGACTGAAATCCTGTTTGGAAACATTGTAACAGCAAAGGTCGAAAGCGCTAATTGCCAAGCGAATCGGGGTGATTCACAATGCATGATGATAAAAAAGGAGCTGAAAATAAAATGCAAAAAGACGATCACCGGATTTAACCGGACCGGCTAAAAACTTTTATGCTTTTGGTTTTTTGTTGTGACGAAAATGTTTTCTCCCTTTTCCTCCCGAACCACTTTTTCCTCCTCCACCCGGGCGATGATAATGCTTTTGCCTGGTCAATGGGTTCCAGGCCGGACCCGCACCCAATTCTTCAGGTAATGGATACTTCGGAATTTCTCTTTCGATTAACTGCTCTATCTGCGCAAACCTGCGCTGATCTTTTTCATTGATAAAAGTAATCGCTTCCCCTGTAGATTCTGCTCGGGCTGTTCTGCCGACACGGTGTACATAATCTTCTGCATCTGATGGCACATCGTAATTAATGACAAGTCCGATGTTGTCAATATCAATTCCACGGGAAAGGATGTCTGTCGCGACAAGAATTTTTGTGAGCCGGCTTTTAAAGCTGAGCAAAACATTTTCTCTTTCTTCCTGTGAAAGATCACTGTGAATGGATTTTGCCGGAAGTTTTTTCAGCTGCAATTCCCTTTCGAGAGCTTTCGCTCCTGATTTAGTAGAAGCAAAAATAAGAACGCTTGCAAGATCTTTTTCCAAAAGAATCTTTGTGAGCAGAGGAGTTTTTTGTGAATCAAAAGTGAGGTATGCCCCCTGTAAAATTCCTGCCGCAGGTTTGCTGATCGCGATGTTGACTTCCTTCGGATCTTTGAGAATTCTTTTTGCAAGGTCCCGCATTTTGGGAGGCATGGTTGCGCTGAAAAATAAATTTTGTCTTTGCGCAGGAAGATGTCGGATGATTCTCAGGATGTCATCATAGAAACCCATGTCGAGCATTTTGTCTGCTTCATCGAGAACAAGACAATCCAACTGATCAAACTTTACATACCCGAGATTGAGGTGACTTAAAAGCCGGCCCGGCGTCGCGATGATAACTGACGCTCCTTCGGTGAGTGCTTTCTTTTCGCGATCAAATGTCATCCCATCACTTCCGCCATACACTGCGATTGAACTTGCATGTGTGAAATAAGCAAAACCCTGAAATGCGTTATCAATTTGCAAAGCCAGTTCGCGGGTAGGAGATATAATAAGTGCGGAAGTATGAGCAATATCGTTCCTGGAAATTTTGTGCAAGAGTGGCAATAAATAAGCCGCCGTTTTTCCGGTTCCAGTTTGAGCACAAGCTATCACATCGTGGCCATTGAGAATATCAGGAATTACTTGTTCCTGAATAGGAGTGGGTTTGAAAAAACCCATAGAATCCAGACCATCCATCAATGAATCACACAGGCCAAAATCAGAGAAGTTCAAAGAGATCGTTTATATTAATTTGAATGAAAAATCCGAAAAGAAGGAATTCCAGTTAAAATGCAGGCTAGGAATCTAATTCCTGTTGGAAACCAACCATCAGATTCGGATTGAATTCATGATGATTTTCAAAGGTAAGAAAAGGAATGGATAGGAATTTTTTGATGAAGTATGTAAAACCTCAATTTTTAAGAATTTCGAACTTCCATTAATGATAATATAGAGTGATCAATGCGCCACTAATCTAAACAAATCATGTAAATGATGATCATTTGTGTCATATGATTTGAAAAAACACCATTAAATCAAATTTTAATGTAAAATACTCAGAATTTGATTCAATAATCGATGATTAGAAGCATGTAAAATTCGGATAATCAATACAAAACGTTGAATTTATTGATTGAATGACCTTTTTAGAGACTGAAGCTTTCCCGCTACTCGATTTTTACCCAGTTATGACCCATCTTCACATAAAAAACAGCTTTTAAGCACCTGTTTTAACTATATTTACGGTCTCTTTTGCAATTTCGGCATTAACAGTTGAATCGAAAGATGGATGTTCAGGATGAATAAGATTCTTCTTTACTCTTTTATTATCTTATCACTTTCCAGTTTTTTTGGAATAAATGTTAATGCGCAAACTGTTTTGTTGGATGATTTTAACAGATCTACAAGTAACGCTGTGGGTAATGGTTGGTCTGAAACAGAAACTGTAGCGAATACCGGAGCAACAATCGCAGCTAACACATATCTGTCCATGGGTTCCACAACTGCCGGACGTGATTATATATGGCGTGACGTATCCACCAATTACAATACTGTTTTCAATACCAACTCCAGTACTCTTACCTGGATGTTCAATATGCGTCAATCGCGAACGGATCCCTCAGGTTTTGATGCAAGCAATTATGGTGTAGCGTTTGTGCTTGGATGTAACTCCAGTAATTTTCTAACGGGTAGCGGATATGCAGTTGTGCTTGGTAATTCCGGTACAACCGACAACATTCGGCTTATACGTTTTGCTGCAGGGATGTCGCCACTCGCGAACATTACACAAATTGTTGTTCCTCCTACTGATTTCGCCAATGAGTACCATGCGATAAAAATCACCTACAATCCGGTTGGAAACAGTTGGAGTTTATATGTATCTAATAATGGAACGGCCGGACCTTTCCTTGATCCAGCTTCAATTGTCTGGGGTGCTGCGACAACAGGAACAGACGGAACTTATACGAGTACTGATTTGATGTTCCTCGGATGTTTGTGGAATCATGCAACCAGCGGAACTGATTTTGGTCTCTTTGATAATATTTATATTCCCAATGCATGTGCAATTGATCCGGAACCTACAGTGCAGGCAACTCCGCTTGCGGTGACGGCTATTGGCGCGAATGCAATGACATTGAACTGGACAAGAGGAAATGGAAGTGAATGTATCGTGATTATGCATCAGGCAGGAGCTGTGACAAGCACTCCAACTGATGGCAGCGCATACATTGCCAGCTCTACATTTGGATCAGGTACCAACATTGCTGCCAATGAATACATCGTGTACATGGGTAGTGGGAACACCTGTACTGTCACGGGACTCAATCCAAATACATCCTACAGCTTTAGTGTCTTTGAGTTCAATGGAACAGGATGTACAACGAATTTTCTTGTCACGTCTCCTGCGACAGGTTCAGCAACAACGATTGGTTGTGTCCTTGCATCGGAGCCAACAGTACAAAGTTCAAACCTTACTTCTTCAGCAGTGTTGTCTAATTCGATTCAGCTTAACTGGACTCGTGGCAATGGTGCATTTTGTATAATCGTCTGCAAGGGAATTAGCGCTGTCACCACACCTCCGGTGGATGGAATCGTGTACACAGCCAATGCATCTTACGGATTAGGTACATCTACTGCTCCCGGAGAATACGTTGTATATCAGGGAACAGGTACTTCCACCACGGTAACAGGATTGTTGCCTGGATTCACGTATTATTTTGCTGTTTTCGAAATGAACGGCTCAGGGTGTAATTCAAATTATCTTAGTACACCAATGCCGGTTACGAACGCGACTACGATGTCGGTTCCTGCGTACACGAATTATTTCGGAAACCTGCATGCTCACTCAGATTATTCTGATGGTGATGTAGACAATATCTGCAATGGCGCGAACAGTCCGACCTGTTGTTATTCTGATGCGAGTTCGGCAATGTATTTCGATTACATGGGAATCTCCGATCACAATCACAATGAAGGTCCGGTGATGACTCCTGCCAAATACGCGAGTGGCTTGAATGAAGCAACGGCATACATGGTGAGCAATCCTTCTTTCGTTGCGATGTATGGAATGGAATGGGGAACGATTTCAACAGGAGGCCACATCAATGTGTATGGTATCAATCAGCTTCTTGGTTGGAATACCGGCAATTACAATGTGTACGTTGCCAAGGGTGATTACAACACGGTGTTCAATATGGTTGCTTCAACGCCCAACGCATTTGCCACACTTTGTCATCCCAACGCAACAGATTTCAATAACCTGAAAAGCAATCCGTACAATGCTACTTTTGACAATGCCATTGTTGGAGTAGCTGTGAAGAATGGTCCTGCGTTTTCAACGAATACCACTTATACTGATCCTGCAGCGAGTAACACTGTTTCTTATTTCAAGGACATGCTTGCTAAAGGATATCATCTGGGTCCGTTGGCGGACATGGATAATCATAACTCGGCAACGATGGGTAAAGCGAATCAGGGAAGAACAGTTGTTCTTGCTACTGCCCGCACCAAGGCTGCCATCCTCGATGGAATCCTGAACATGCGTTTCTACGCCACTGAAGATTTTAATTTCCAGATTGCCTTCAACGCAAATGGAAATTTACCAATGGGAAGTATTGTGGTACAAACTGTCAACCCGACTTTTACGATCACTTCTTCCGATCCTGACGGAGAAACGACAACACAAATTCGTCTCTGGTACGGAGTTCCGGGAAGTAATCTCACCCCAACGGTTCTTGCATCCAATACAAATTCCAGTTCACTCACATTTACTCACTCATTCGGAACAGGAACATATTATTACTACGCGGAAATCACTCAGGCGGACGGAAATGTTGCATGGACATCTCCGATCTGGTATACCAAAATTACTTCTCCTCTCCCGATAGAATTGTTGAGCTTCACCGGAAAAAATACCTGGAAAGGAAATATTCTCGACTGGCAAACCGCTTCAGAGATCAACAATAGTTATTTTACTTTGGAGAGAAGTACTGATGCGAAATCGTTTGAAGCTATTGCACGTATTGAAGGAGCAGGTAACAGCACGGAAACACGTTCTTATTCCTACCTCGATCGCGCTGCATTTCCGGGAGTAAATTATTACCGCTTGAAACAAACCGATTTTGACGGCGCATTCAGCTATTCAAATATCATAGCGCTGCGGACAACTGAGTCGAAGGGATTGTTTACAATTTATCCTAATCCGAATCACGGAACTTTTACACTTGCTTTTACAGGCAATGATGATGAAGTGTATCGGTTGCAGGTTTTCAATGCCCTTGGCGAAAGTGTATATCAAACGGATGTGAGTGCAGCCACATCTTCATCGTATTCACTACCTGAACTGAGTGCAGGAGTGTATACAATTCATCTCAGCAACGGGCAGGATAGTTTTATCCAGCGAATGCTCGTACAACAGCAATAATTCTTTTTTTAGAAAAATACTTTTGAAGATATTCTCTTCAGGAAGAAACTATTTTCAGTCCGAGAATGGAAGCAATGAGTGTGAAGAGAAAAAATATTCGCCAGAATTCTACAGGTTCTTTAAACAATAAAATTCCTGTCAA
>CALMQM010000040.1 GCA_937871435.1 uncultured Bacteroidota bacterium
GATTCCATTTGAAGCCGGTACTGAGGCCACTATTGCAGCATTACCGATATATACTTTTCCATCTTTTATCTGAACCTTCACTTGATTTCCTCCAAACATGGTTATGGTCTGTCCATCCTTGAAACTTTCTGCCTTGAAAACACCAACGAGAACATGGTTATACAGAACATTCTGGAGTTTATCTTTATTTTCCGGTTTCACCAAATTTTCCACAGTTCCTTTTGGTAATGCATCAAAGGCAGCATTGGTTGGAGCAAAAACTGTGAAGGGGCCATTGTTTGATAATGCATCTACAAGTTCCGCAGCTTTTACAGCCGCAACAAGAGTTGTATGATCTTTCGATCCAACAGCCACTTTTACTACGTTTGGTTGCGAAACATCGTCATTGACGGTTGATTGGCCACCATCTGCAGGCTGATCAATAGCTTCAGTTTGTGTTGCAGATGATTCTTCATTTTCAGATGAATTTTTACATGCGTTGAAAAATAAAAGCATACATGTAACAGCCAGAATTTGGAGAAGGTGTTTTTTCATAGGGTTTCGATTAAATGTCAGGAATTTATTTTCCGAAGGTATTTTGAGCCCTATTTTTCTAAAATGACTATTCTCAATCTAACAACCCATTTATATCAGGATAAAAAGTAGGAAATCGTATCTTTCTGATCTGATTGATGAATAGCTTCAATTTTCAAGGGACAATGAACATAAAAAATGAAAAATGTATTCTCAGGAATTGGAAAGAAAGTGACGTTCCTTTACTCGCTGTTCATGCAAATAACAAGAATATAGAAATGAATTTGAGGGATGGTTTTCCGATTCCTTATACCTCAGAGGATGCCGCTGAATTTATTTCATCCGTTCTAAAATCTGACCCTGTTACAGTTTTTGCTATTGAAGTGAATGGAGAAGCAGCAGGAAGTATCGGCTATTTTCCGAAATCAAATATCTATAAATTCAATGCGGAGATTGGATATTGGCTTAGTGAAAAGTACTGGGGTCAGGGCATTATGACTGAAGCAGTTGCTTCATTAACTGAATATATTTTTGAAAATACAAAGTTGAGGAGAATCTATGCTGAAGTCTTTGCAAAAAACTCTTCATCTGCAAAAGTCCTTGAAAAAGCCGGATATACTTTAGAAGCAAGAATCAGAAATCATATAGTCAAGGATGGACAAATGGATGATACATTGCTATATACTATTCATAAGACCGATTTTGAAAACCGGTAAAAAAAAGAGCTGTCTCATTTGGGAGACAGCTCTTAAATAAGAAATATTTTTTCTACCAGATTTTTACTCTCAGGCTATCAGGTCGCCACATCGGGTCTCCTTCTTTGATGCCAAAAGCTTCATAAAATTCCGGTACGTTGCTGAGTGGACCGTTTACCCGAAGGAAATTCGGAGCATGAACATCAGTCATTACCTGCATGGCCAGAGATGCATCGCGTGCATGTCCGAGCCAGCCTAAAGTATAACCAAGAAAATACCGTTGAAGCGGAGTCAGTCCATCAATCTTTTCACCTTTTTTGTATTGTTCTGTTTTCTTGAATGCTTCCAGACCAATTACTACTCCACCCAAATCCGCAATATTTTCACCAAGGGAAGCTTCACCATTTACATGCAAACTATCCAATACAACAAAATCGCTGAATTGTTTCACCAGAATATTTGCCTGCTTCATAAACTTGATCGAATCATCCGCAGTCCACCAGTTCTGAAGGTTACCATTTGCATCAAACTGACGACCCTGATCATCGAAACCATGTGTAAGTTCATGTCCGATTGTAGAAGCCGCGGCATATCCGTAAATGATTGCATCATCAGCAAGTGAATCAGGCAAGCCAGGAATGAGGAATTGTGCAGCAGGCAAAACTATTTCGTTATTGGAAGGATTATAATAAGCATTGTAAGTCTGAGGAGTCATTTCCCACTCTGTACGATCCACCGGTTTGTAGAGTTTATCTACCTCATATGCATAACTCCATGCTCTGCAATTCATCACATTTTGAAGATAAGAGTCTGAAGTGATATTCAGCTTGGAATAGTTTTTCCATCTGTCAGGGAAGCAAACTTTGCGGTTAATTTTGGAGAGTTTGTACAATGCTTTTTGTTTCGTGCTGTCTCCCATCCATGTCAGACCCATGATTCTTTCTTTGTATGTATCCAGCATATTCTGAACAAGTGCATCGTAACGTTCACGCATACTTTGTGGAACATATTTGGAAACGTACAACTGACCCAATGCATCTCCGAGATATCCTTCTTCTTCATCAAGTACGCGTTTCCAACGTGGGCGCTGTGTTTTTACGCCGGACATTACTGTTCCGTAAAAATTAAAGCTTTCCTTTTCGAATGCTGAACTCAACTGCCCCGTAAAACTGTTGACAAGGTTCCATCTCAGATAGGTTTTCCAATCCTGCAAGGAAACAGTTTTTAAACTTTTCTCTACTTGAGTATAAAATTCAGGTTGACCGACAATGACCGAATCAATGTTTTTGAGATTCATTCGTTCCATGATCTCTTTCCATGGAATTGAAGGAGTGATTTTGGTAAAATCTTCAACTGACATTTTATTGTAGTTGGCATACGGATCGCGCAGATCTTCGAGTTTCCTGGAAGCCTTAGCCAATTCCGTTTCAAGTTTCATAACAGCGGCAGCACTTCGGTTTGCAGTTACTCCATCTTCACCCAATAAGCCGAACATTCTGCTCAGGTGAAGAACATATTCCTTACGAATATTTGCAGTTCTTGAATCCGTATTAAAATAATAGTCTCTGTCAGGCAATCCGATTCCTCCCTGATAAAAGTGCAAAGCATAACGCTCAGAATTTTTTTCATCCTGATAGATTGCAGGAGAAAACAAAGGAGAACCAATGTTGACCTGATAATCAGCGATAAGATTCACGACGTCCTGTATATTTTTCAGGTTATTGATTTTTTCAAACTCCGCTTTTAACGGTTCAATGCCGAGTTTTTCAATCGTTGCAGAATCCATTCCGCTTGACCAAAAGTCACCGATCTTTTGTGAGTTGCTTCCTTTTTCTGCAGTCTTATCTGCAGCTGCTTCATCACTTAGTTGACGAAGTTTAGCATAGTTGTCGTCACGAACCAGATTTGCAATACCCCAGCGACGTTCACTTTCCGGAATCGGGTTTTGTTTCATCCATGTTCCGGTAGCGTATTTAAAAAAATCAGTTCCCGGGCTCACTGTTGTATCCAACCATTGCCAGAGGAAATCATCCTGTGTGACAGTACCAGCTTGTTCGTTCTTCTTAGATGAACATGACCAAATCATAAGTAAGGTCACAGGCAGCAGTAATCGTTTTTTCATAATTACTTTTTTATATGTTGTTGTGAATGTAGTTTACTACACACGAAGGGGGTAAATCCGAGGGTCACAAAGCTAATGAAATGCTCTGTTTTTCAACAAGTTTAACGCATGTTAACTTATTCACTAAAGCTCCATTTACCTTTTGAAATTCAAGTGAATACAAAATGAATTGACCGGAATAAACTTGCATGTTCATGACATTTCTCATTCGATACAATCATTAGATTCGCAAAAAACAACAGAATGATCAGATTATTGTCATTATATATTATGGTCTTCATAGTGGCTTTCAGACCT
This sequence comes from uncultured Bacteroidota bacterium, assembly GCA_937871435.1. Lineage (GTDB taxonomy): Bacteria > Bacteroidota > Bacteroidia > AKYH767-A > 2013-40CM-41-45 > JADKJP01. Next base: position 3,628 of record CALMQM010000040.1, read on the forward strand.
GCATTGATTGCACAGCCAGCTCATACAAATTCAGATAAAGCACCTGACACCACAGTACATTTTCTAAGTGAAAAGCATTTCAAAAATGTGCGGCAATTGACTTTCGGCGGCGACAATGCTGAAGCATATTTCAGTTTTGACAATACGCGTGTCGCATTTCAGTCAACAAATCCGGCAAAGAATGTTGAGTGTGATCAGATATTTTATTCCAGACTGGATAAGTTTGAACCTGCGTTGGTGAGTACTGGTAAAGGGAGAACAACCTGCTCCTATTTTTTGCCTGGTGATTCACTGATTCTTTATGCATCCACACATTTGGCAGCAAATGAATGTCCTCCTAAACCTGCACCACGTCCTGATCATAAGTATGTATGGGCTTTGTATGAGTCCTTCGATATTTTCGTAACGGACCTGAAAGGAAATATTCGCAAGCAACTCACTAACACTCCCGGATACGACGCAGAAGCAACTGTGAGTCCGACAGGAGATAAAATAGTTTTTACATCCACCCGAAATGGTGACATTGATTTGTATACAATGAATATCGATGGCAGCGATGTGCGACAAGTGACAAATCAACTCGGGTATGACGGCGGAGCTTTCTTTTCACAAGACGGCAAAAAACTTGTGTTTCGGGCAAGCAGACCCAAGAGTGAAGAAGAGGTGAATACATACAAATCCCTTCTCGCACAAGGACTGGTAATGCCAACCAATATGGAAATTATGACATGCAATGTTGACGGATCTGATTTGAAACAAGTCACAAATCTGGGCGGAGCAAACTGGGCACCTTATTTTAGTCCTGATGGAAAAAAGATCATCTTCTCGAGTAATCATGTTTCCAAAGGTTATCATTTCAATTTGTGGATGTGTAATCTGGATGGTAGTGATTTGGAGCAAGTTAGTTTTGATCCAGTGTTCGATGCTTTTCCTGTATTTTCCCGAGACGGAAAGCAATTGGTATTTTCGAGTAATCGCAACAATGGCGGAACACACGACACCAATCTGTTTATAGCTGACTGGAAGTAGTGCGGAACTCTTAATTTAATTTAACATTTTTCTGAATTTTATCATTCAGGATTATGATGCAGTGAATTCTCAGCATCTTTTAAGAAAGGGAATCGACAGGTTTTTCTTAAGTTTGCATGCTTTTACTTTTCAAAAAGTTCGGGCTGATTTTTTTATCCAGATAAAACACGAATGAAACCAGGTCGGATACTCCTGCTTCTTGCAGTCGCAATGTTATTTGTTGTGATATATCTCAACAAATGTTCGAGCAACAAATCCGGAAACAATAGTAAAGCAACAGGAAGTAAATCCACTTCACCACTTGCTGTTTCCGGAGTCATTGTGAATTCTCAAACACTGAGTGATCAGATTTACGCTTCCGGTACTTTGTTATCCAACAATGAAGTGGAATTAAGAAATGAAATTCCCGGAAAACTCATGAAACTCGGATTTGAAGAAGGTTCAAGAGTGACCAAAGGAGATCTTCTGGTGAAAATTGATGACAGTGATTTACAGGCTCAACTTCGCAAACTTTTACTGGATAAAGAACTGGCAGAAAAAGATGAAAGCAGGCAAAGGGATTTGCTGAATTTGAATGGGATTAGTCAGCAGGAATACGATATCGCTTTGACCGGATTAAATAAACTGAAAGCAGATATTGAATTACTCCGGACACAAATAGCAAAAACTGAAATTCGGTCACCTTTCAATGGAAAAATCGGATTAAGAACTGTCAGTGAAGGTTCCTTCCTCCCTACTAATACACGGATTGCGACTTTGCAAGAGGACGATCCCATGAAACTTGAATTTTCGATTCCTGAAAAATATGTTGGTTCCATGGGGACGCACAGCGAAGTTTCATTTTCAGTAGAATCAGCCAAAGGAAAGTTCAAAGGAAAAGTGTATGCATCAGAACCAAAAATTGATGTGCTTACACGTACGCTGACACTACGGGCAATTTGTCCGAATCCGCAGCATCAATTGATCCCGGGTGCTTTCGCCAAAATTGATGTGCCTTTGGAAAAAATTGACGGTGCGATTATGATTCCAACACAATGTGTCATCCCTGAACTGAAAGGTTACAAAGTATTCACAGTACAAGAAGGAAAAGCCAGGCCTGTAAAAATAAATCTCGGTTTTAGGAATGACAGTACTGTTCAGGTGACAGAAGGACTGTCAGCCGGCGATACTGTTTTGACCACCGGTATTATGCAAATGCGTCCGGAAATGCCAGTGAAGGTAAGTGTTCGTTAAAAATATTTTTTCGAAATAATCAATTTTCAATAACAAGAAAACTAAAGTATGAGTCTTTCATCCATCAGTCTGAAACGCCCTGTACTGGCAATGGTGATGTCCATCATCATTGTTTTGTTTGGATGGATCGGATTTAATTTTCTGGGTGTAAGGGAATATCCTTCCATTGATCCGCCTGTGATTACAGTACGGACCTCCTATGCGGGAGCCAATGCAGAAGTGATTGAATCACAAATTACCGAACCACTTGAAAAAGCAATCAACGGTATTGCAGGGATTCGATCGATTTCTTCCAATAGTAATTTAGGTACGAGTAATATTACTGTAGAATTTACTCTTGATGTTGATTTGGAAGCCGCTGCAAATGACGTTCGTGATAAAGTTTCACAGGCATTGCGTCAATTGCCTCAGGATATAGATGCTCCTCCAGTTGTCACCAAATCTGACGCAAACAGTGATGCCATCATTTCTATGACGGTAGAGAGTAATACAAGAAATCACCTGGAAGTGAGTGATTATGCTTCGAATGTAATTCTTGAGAGACTCCAGACTATACCGGGAGTAAGTACTGTTCAAATCTGGGGTGAGAAGAAATACGCCATGAGAATCTGGATGGATCCATCAAAGCTGGCAGCTTTTGGTTTAACTCCTCTGGATATTCAAAATGCACTGAACAGGGAAAATGTAGAGTTACCGGCAGGTAAATTAGCAGGAAGCAGCACGGAATTGACTGTGAATACCAAAGGAAGATTATATACAGAAAATGATTTCAATAATCTGATTATTTCTTCAAATGGCACACAAACTATCAGGTTACAGGATGTTGGCAATGCTCAGCTTGGACCGGAAAACGAAGAGACCATATTGAAGCAAAGTGGTACGCCGATGATTGGATTGGCCCTTGTTCCTCAGCCTGGTTCGAATTATATTGAAATAGCAGATGAATTCTATAAACGTTATGAGCAACTCAAGACAGATCTCCCTAAAGATCTGATGCTGAACATCGCACTCGACAATACAAAATTTGTTCGCTCATCTGTTTTGGAAGTTGAAGAAACATTGCTAATTGCTTTCCTGCTTGTTGTCATTATCATCTATTTATTTTTCCGGGAATGGTTGATTGCAGTCCGGCCATTGATTGATATTCCTGTTTCACTGATTGGAGCTTTCTTTATCATGTACCTCGCCGGATTTTCAATCAACATCCTCACTTTATTGGCAATCGTGCTGGCTACGGGACTTGTAGTGGATGATGGAATTGTTGTCACGGAAAATATATACAAGAAGCTTGAAGCAGGTATGAAACCATCAGATGCTGCACATGAAGGATCGAATGAAATCTTTTTTGCAGTTGTCTCTACATCTCTCACACTGGCAGTAGTTTTTCTACCAATTATTTTCCTACAGGGATTTGTTGGAAGGCTGTTCAGAGAATTCGGTATTGTGATGGCTGGTGCAATATTAATTTCCGCTTTTGTGAGTCTTTCCCTCACTCCTGTTCTCAATGTGAAATTATCCAGGTCCACTCATAAGCATTCTAAATTCTATCTGGCAACAGAGCCGTTTTTCAGTGGAATGATTGATCGATATCGACGGTCCTTGACCAATTTTATGAAATTCAGAAGATGGGCATTGGTCATTCTGATTGCTACAGCAGGTTTAATCTTTGGTGTGGGTTCCCTACTCCAATCGGAATTGTCGCCGTTGGAAGACCGCAGTTGGTTGCGACTTACTGCTTCCGCTCCGGAAGGAACAGCATACGATTACATGGATAAATACATGGATCGTATTTCTACATTTCTCGTGGATTCTATTCCGGAGAAAAAAGTAGTGCTCACTGTTACTGCTCCCGGATTTGCCGGATCAGGAGCAGTCAATTCGGGATTTGTACGTCTCGCTTTGGTTACTCCGGATCAACGAAAAAGATCTCAACAGGAAATTGCTGATTACCTGAATAAAAATTTAAAATATTTCCCTGAAGGAAAAGCATTTGTCATACAGGAACAAACGATCAGTGCAGGAGGCGGCGGAGCAAGGAATGGTTTACCTGTTCAATACGTGCTTCAGAATTCTTCTTTCGACAAACTGAAAGCTTTCCTTCCGAAATTTGTAGAAGAAGTAAATAAAAATCCGGTGTTTCAGGGTGTGGATGTAAATCTGAAATTCAATAAACCTGAATTGAACATCAGCATAGATCGCGAAAGAGCAAATGCATTGGGTATATCGGTAAATGATATTGCTCAAACATTGCAACTTGCTTACAGTGGCAAACGAATGTCTTATTTCACCATGAGCGGGAAACAATATCAGGTCATCGGACAAATGGACCGGGCTGACAGAGATGAACCGCTTGATTTAAAAAGCTTAAATGTCAGAAACCGGAACGGCGAAATGATTCAGCTGGATAATGTAGTTTCCGTTGTTGAAGAAAGTAGTCCACCTCAGTTGTACCATTTCAATCGTTACAAATCTGCAACTGTGCAGGCTGGATTGGCACCAGGAAAAACGATTGGTGATGGAATTAAAGCGATGGATGAAATTGGTAAGAAAGTTTTGGATGAATCATTCAGCACAGCACTTACCGGTCCATCGCGTGATTATGCAGAAAGCAGTTCAAACATACTCTTTGCATTTATTCTTGCATTGGTTTTGATCTATCTGATTCTGGCAGCTCAGTTTGAAAGTTTCATTGATCCGTTTATCATCATGCTGACGGTTCCTCTTGCATTGGGAGGTGCAGTGTTGAGTCTGTGGTTGTTCAATCAAACGCTTAACATTTTTAGTCAGATTGGAATTATAATGCTTATTGGTTTGGTAACTAAAAATGGAATTCTGATTGTAGAGTTCGCGAACAAACAAAGGGAAAAAGGAATGTCAAAGCGTGAAGCAGCTATTGAAGCTTCCGCTCTGCGTTTACGTCCTATCCTGATGACTAGCATTGCTACCATCCTTGGTGCATTACCTATTGCAATAGGTCTTGGTAATGGAGCACAGAGCCGGATTCCAATGGGGATAGTAGTTGTAGGCGGTTTGTTGTTTTCGCTCATTCTCACCTTGTATGTTATTCCTGCGATGTACACCTATATTTCTTCTGGTAAAAAACATGGAAATGAATAAAAATATGATTGCTGAGTCAGGCAACACATTTAACATGTTTTTCAAGGAAAGAATACAACATCAGGTTTGTATTTACTTCCTTAGTTTTATTTTCATTTTGCAGACTGATGTATGGGCTCAGGAGAGTGTTTTAACATTAAACAAAGCCATTGAGCTCACTCTTTCCAATAATTTTGATGTAAAAATTACTGAAATTGATAAGGAGAGAAATAAGAACAATGATCAGGCTGGAAATGCCAGCATGCTTCCACGCCTGGATTTAAATGGCTCCTACACAAAATCGAATCTGAATACTCAACAGAGCTATTCAAGCGGACAGGAAGTAAACCGAGACAATGTAAGTTCTGAAAACCTGAATGCTAATGCAACCCTCAACTGGACGATTTTTGACGGGATGAAAATGTTATCGACCAGGCAAAAATTGGGTGAATTGTATTTTCAAAGTGAGGAGAAGCTTAAAATTCAGATGGAGAATACACTGCAAGAACTCATCACTGAATATTTTACCATTGTTCAACAAAAGCAGCTCTTAAAAGCAACCAGAACAGAAATTACATACGCGGAAGAAAGAATCAGAATTGCTGAAAGGAAATTGAGTAATGGTTCAGGTTCAAGACTGGACTATCTTCAAACTAAAGCTGATCTGAATGCCTTGCGATCTGCTGAGTTGAATCAGGAGTCAGCCTTGGAGTCAGCGAAGATCCGTCTGAATCTGCTGACGGTAAAGAATCAGTCTATGGAATTTGATGTCGAAGACAGTATTATTATTGATTACAGACCCAACCTGGATGACTTAAAGACAAGTGCTTTTAAGACCAATCATCTTTTAAAATATTTTGAAAAGAATCAAAGAATTTCAGAATTAAGTTTGTCAGTGATCAAAGCTGCAAGACTGCCGAAGATTTCATTGAATGGTACTTATCAATACAGTAAAGTAAACAACGAAGTTGGTTTCATATTATTAAATCAGAATACCGGCTTCAATTACGGAATTACGGCTACACTGCCCCTTTTCAATGGATTCACACTTTCCTCACTGGTGAAAAATGCACGCCTGAGTGTGAAAGAAAGTCAATTAATGCTTGATCAGACCAGGCAAGAGTTAACAGCTGATTTATACAATGCGTTTAGAGATTTTAATCACAACATGACTATCCTGCAGCTGGAAGAAGAGAACATTGTGTATGCGCAGCAAATACTTCAGATAGCCCAGGAAAAATACCGTGTTGGCTCCAGCAATTTACTCGATGTGAAGAATGCACAGGCAACTTTTGAATCTTCGGTTGGCAGATTGGTGAATGCAAGATTTGAAGCCAAGATTTCAGAAACAGTTTTACGCAGATTGAATGGAGATTTGATTCATTGATCAATACAACTTTGAGTTGAAATTAAATTTCCGTGAATTCCACTTTCCATGATGAAATTTTCCATTTCAAGTACGTTTAAAGAATTTATTCAAAGCCAGAAATTTTCCGGCATATTACTTATTTGTTGTACAGTAATTTCATTGCTGATTGCCAATAGTAGCTGGTCGAATGAATACCTGGAGATTTGGCACTCGAACCTGGGATTTAATCTAAGTGATTCTCAATTTACGGTTGAACATCTGATCAATGATGGTTTGATGGCCATGTTTTTTCTGTTGGTAGGACTTGAAATAAAAAGAGAAATCGTCGCCGGTGAATTATCTACTTTTCAGAAAGCAAGTATTCCGGTTGCGGCCGCTTTGGGTGGTATGATCATACCGGCTTTGATCTATACAATCTTTAATAATGGAACAAATACTTCTTCCGGCTGGGGTATTCCTATGGCTACCGATATAGCTTTTGCAATTGGTGTTCTTTCATTGCTTGGAAACAGGGTACCTGACTCATTGAAAGTTTTGCTGACGGCCCTCGCCGTAGTAGATGATCTCGGGGCTGTGATCGTTATCGCGCTGTTTTATTCTTCCGGTATTTCATTGATGTATCTTTCTATTTCGGCTGGAATTTTTATTCTTTTGCTGATTCTGAATAAATACCAAGTGAAGTCATTGTATGCTTATTTACTCCCGGGAATTTTGTTGTGGTATTGCATGTATTGCTCCGGTGTCCATTCAACAATTGCGGGTGTTTTACTGGCAATGACTATTCCATATGATTCAAAAAATGAAACAAGTTCTCTACTCTATTTGGAACATCGATTGCATACTCCCGTTAATTATTTTATCATGCCGTTGTTTGCATTAGCCAACACAGCTATCATAATTCCTTCAGGTTTAATAAGCCAGGTATTTTCACATGAGAGTCTCGGAATAGTATTTGGGTTGATGTTTGGAAAACCGATCGGAATAATTTCATTCATTTTGATTTCTATTATTCTGAAATTAGGAAAACTGCCTGAAGGAATCAGCATGAAACAAATTATCGGATTAGGTTTTTTAGGTGGAATTGGATTTACAATGTCCATCTTTATTTCTCTATTGGCTTTTTCCGATGCAGAATATGTTCTGAATGCAAAATTAGCAGTGTTGATCGCTTCCTGCCTATCGGGTATAATCGGATTTGTAGTTCTAAAGAGATTTTCTTATGACAAAAATTCATCCTGATTCTTCTGAACTTGCAAAGCAATTGCGATTGCCACATGGGGAATTTGCTCAACAGGTTGGTGAATTTATGGAACGAAATAACCGAGAAATGTATTCGCTGTGTATCAGACATGCATCTATTATGGATGATGATTGTATTCTCGAAATTGGTCCGGGAAATGGCGGCCTTGTCAGTATGTTTTATGCAGCCAATAATTCCATTCGCTATACCGGTATTGAAATGAGTCCGGAAATGATACATTCCTGTCAACTAAAAAATGAAAGAGAAATAGAAAAAGGAAGAGCCAGGTTCATTCACGGAAGTATTCTGGGACTTGAAGAAGATGATTCATTATTTGATCAGATTTTTGGCATCAATGTCATTTACTTTTTGGAACCATTGGAAGAATACCTGACTAAACTGAACAGTTTATTGAAATCAGGCGGAAAATTAGTTTTAGGCTATCGGCAAAAGGAAAGTATGCTAAAGTTGCCTTTTATTGATTCGGGATTCACTCTGTTTTCTGATTCGGAAATTGAGCATTTCCTTATTAAATCAGGATTTTCCGGTATTCATTTTTTCCATGCTGAAGAAGAAATACGACTATTGCAGGGCGGAACTGCCGTTTTAAGTTACACTACTTGTCTTGCCTCGAAAGCAAAAATGACGTAAACTTGTATTCCGCACAGGATACAACTGTCCCTCAATCTTAGAATTCCGGGTTTTATGAAACGATTGTCATTTCTGATAGTTTTATTGATTTTGACTGCTACAGGCGGAATGGCTCAAACTGTGTCGAAATTAACCATTACCGACAATCTTGCTGCATCCAGTAAGTTTGGCTATGGTAAGCCTAAACCTGCCGCTGCTAAACAGATATTTAGTATCCTTCCAGACAAAGGAACCCAGGTATTATTTTATGCATATCTCGTTTCTTCTGATTCGTTGCCGGAAGAATACAAACTGAAATTTACCGCTTTCAAAACCGGTGGTGAAAAGGATGAATGGGTGGATGACAGAGAATTGAATGTAAAGAAAACGGCAAGTTATTCCCTCACTGCTATTAATTTTTTCAAAGAAGGTCAATACAAGATTGTAGTCACACCTGCGAATGATCAACAAAAAATTTTGGCAAGTGGAACTTTTAGCATCATCAAATAGAAACAAGAATCTCTTTCAATCAAAATGGATCAACAGAAGATAGAGAAAATTGTTGCCGCGGAACTTGAAGAAAGGTACAATTATTCTTTTCCTGAGCAATTTCAGGACAGTATTGATGAATTTTTAGTAGAACCATTTGAAGCAAATTTTTTATCAGAAGTTACACGAGAATTTGATAAATATTGGGTAGTAGCAGACCTCATCCCTGAAAGTATTACCGAGGGACATCTTGTAATCTATTGTCCGGAGGAGGACTTATTCGGACTGGCATATAAGGGAAATTTGGAAGAAAACGGAGCAGGGATATTTATCGGACTTTTTGGATCTCTGGGTTCAGCACTCGAGAATGCATAGACACTTTAAGGATTTAAAATTCTAAGCAATCTGTTATTCAGAGTTAATTTATGTTATTGTCAGGAAAAAGACAATCCGAACAAAGTATACCACCGTATCTTTGTAAAAAAATCAATGAAAAGAGTCACTTCTTTGTTCTTTGTACTAACAGTACTGATAACATTTCCCGGTTGTTCTCAACCAAAAGATAAAAATCAAGAATCCAATTCGATGACAGACACCACAACATCAGAAAATACAGCAACTGCAACTTTTGGAGGTGGTTGTTTTTGGTGCACAGAAGCACAATTCCAATTGTTAGACGGAGTATTAAGTGTTCAATCGGGTTTTTCCGGAGGTTCAGTAAAAAATCCGAGTTACAAAGAAGTATGTACCGGGTTAACAGGTCATGCTGAAGTAATCCAGGTGACCTATGATTCCACAAAACTTAGTTATGATGAATTGTTGGAAGCATTCTGGGCATCTCATGATCCTACACAATTGAATCGCCAGGGAAATGATGTAGGAACGCAATACCGCTCAGTAATATTTTATCACGATGAACATCAGCGTGAGCTGGCTGAATTATACAAGAAAAAGCTGAATGAAAGTGGTGCTTACAACAAACCGGTGGTAACAGAAATATCACCATTCACTGTTTTTTACAAGGCGGAAGATTACCATCAGAATTATTTCAATCAAAACGGAGATCAGCCTTACTGTCAGTTCGTAGTAGCTCCGAAAGTGGAAAAATTCAAAAAAGTGTTCAAAGAAAGAATTCATCATTGAACACCGAAATAAAAGGTATTCGTCAGAATATGATTCTGATGAGTACCTTTTCTAATGTTTATCAATTTCCAGGATAACGCTTACTGCATTTTCAGAAGATGATGTTTCTCCGGTGAAATGTGCTGCACCTCTTTCGCCTTTAAATTGAATTGATGAAATCTCCTGACCTTGCAAAGCTTCATGAATTTTCTCTGCATAAGTAGATTGACGGCTTTTATTAATCAGTGCATTCAAAGCTGTATAATCAATCGGTTTTTTTGTTACGATAACAGCCATGAAATCTTTTTGACCGATACTATCCGGCAGCAATGAATAATCCTTTGGAAACAGACGAGTTCCTGTAATACCACAATACGGAGAATGCTTCGGTGTATAGGGAAACAAGACATAACTTGAACCGTCAGTTTCTTGTCCGAAGACATAGGTATAACACTCTATATTGTTGGTAGCTTCAATTTTAAATTTTGTTCCTTTTGAAACCGGAGTTTGAGTTTTGAAAATACCGTTTCCAACAGGACTCAGCTCAATATATTTTTTACTTTCATTTTCAAGCAAGGCAATATTCATTTCAAATTCAGAAGCAGAGAATTTTTTTCCGCTACCCATCGGATACAAACCATAGGCTTCTTTAGTGAAATAATCAAAATCTTTGTATCGTACCCACGCGATCCCGTCCTTTCCCCATTCTGGTCCCCAGCTATTCATGATTTGAAAGGCTCCACCTTCTAAATAATCATCGTAGCCGATTACACACATGCAATGACCACCAAATCCATTCATGTCATAATCATCTCTTGTGGGAAACCAGACTTGTTGTCCCATCATGCCATGCATGAAACTTCCGCCGATCATCATTCCAACTACAACAGGCGCTCCTTGTGCCAGATTTTGTTTGATGGCCAGCATATCTACTTTGTAATCATCTCCACTCTTTGTAAGACGCTGGGCTCCTTTAATTTTGTATTGCGAAGCTTCATTTAACTGCGCTTCGTCCGGTTGTCTGGAACAATCCTCGTCAGTATATTCAAATTGGTTCAATGGTAAGGCTCCGACCTGTTGCATATTCTCCATCGCTTTTTCGATATAAGAACCCTGACAGTTTTGGAGATGGATCTGATTGTATGTGAATGCAGGACTGAAGGCTATATCATTTCCTGAGCTTTGTGCCGCGCTGCTGAATAATATGCTGCGTGCCGCATACCCACTACCCCATCCGACACATGAACCTTGTTGGCCCTGATTCAATCTGGGTGGAGCAAATTGTTCAAGAGATATTCTTTCAGGCAAAGGATTTTTCTTATTGTCAGCCAAAGGTTCGAAGACTTCAACAGCATCATATTTCTCCTGATCAAAACTGGCTCCTAAACTAAATAAACCCTGAAGGTTTTGTTTTCCACCTCCTCCATTGGAACAATTTCCTCCAAAGAAGTACCAAGCACCTGCGAGTGCAAGCACGAGTAAACCAAGTTTAGGATTTCTAAATAAAAGACTCAGCAGAATTGCAATAATATTACCTCCCGGACCACGTCCACCACCACCGCTTCCACCACCTCCTCCGGGGTAATTGTCTGGTCCGGACGGACCACTGTCATCTTTAGAAATTCTGATTGGCATCTTTATTAATTTTTATTCACTAAGAGATCAAACATTTAAACATGAAATAATCTGAATGTGTTGCGAGATGATACAGGAAACAAAAATATGCAGCTGCCAACAGGACATCAGGCATTTTCACTTTCCCAAGTATCAAAAAGTAATTTCAGGTAAATATTTTCAGCAGGAGAAATGACATCGTCAGCTTTCACCAGCTGCACAGCGAAATTGAGAAAATCTGTTCTCTCCTGTGGAGTTGAATCTTCATAAAAATCATCCATGCATTTTTGAAAATGAAGGATGTAATCTTCAGGTTTCAGAAGGCTCAGGTGTTCAATTGCTCCGTCCAGATTGACATGAAAAGGATAATTTTCCACAAGGTATTTTCGGATAACTAAATCTTCTTCAACACTGAATTGCTGATCTACAAATGCCAGCAATTGCAACATATGATAACCGGCTTCAGCTTTGTTTAATTTTCTGTTCATTGATTAAGTGAATGATTCAATGCTAATATATACAATTCAATCACACAATTCAATGAAAGGCAAAACGGGGTGAGAAAGAAAACTGTGAGAGGAAAACAGTGAGTTTCGATCAAATATTTGTAAATTTGTTGGTTCCAGGATGGAAATCTAAATCCCTGAAAATCAATCGATGTCAGATATCATTCGTTTATTACCGGATACAGTTGCAAATCAAATTGCTGCCGGAGAAGTGATTCAGCGACCTGCTTCTGCGGTCAAAGAATTGCTGGAAAACTCTGTGGATGCCGGTAGCAGCCGTATTGAGCTGTATGTAAAAGATTCGGGGAAGACACTTTTGCAGATCAGCGATGATGGTTGCGGAATGAGTCCTACTGATGCACGTCTTTCATTTGCTCGTCACGCCACCTCTAAAATCAGAACAGCCGATGATTTATTTTCCATTCGTACAAAAGGATTTCGCGGCGAAGCTCTGGCCTCCATTGCGGCCATTGCTCAGGTTGAATTGAAAACAAAACGTCATGACGATGAACTGGGAACCCTTGTCATCATAGAAGGAAATGAAGTAAAGAATCAGGAACCTGTTACTACGCCGGCCGGCACGAGTATTTCCGTTAAGAATCTTTTTTACAATGTTCCCGCACGCAGAAATTTCCTGAAATCCAATCCGGTTGAAGCGCGACATATCATTGACGAGTTTGAACGTGTAGCTCTGGCACATCCTGACATTTTTATGTCATTACATCAGAATGGTCTGGAGATATTCAAATTACCTGCTTCCAATTTGCGCCAACGGATTGTCGGAGTATATGGAAGTCATTATAACGAACGATTGGTTCCAGTGCAGGAAGAAACCAGTTTGCTCTCCATCTCTGGCTTCATTGGTAAACCTGAATTCTCCAAGAAAACCAGAGGTGAACAATACTTTTTTGTGAACAGACGATTCATCAAGGATCATTACCTGCATCATGCTGTTTCCAGTGCTTTTGAAGAGTTGTTGCCACGAGAAAGTTATGCATCCTACTGGTTGTACATAGATATTGATCCATCCAAGATTGATGTCAATATTCATCCTACAAAGACTGAAATAAAATTTGAAGATGAACGATCTGTGTATGCTATTGTTCGTGCTGCTGTAAAACGTTCACTTGGTCAATACAGTGTAGCACCGGCTTTGGATTTTGAACAGGAAAACTCTTTCAGACTTCCACATTCAGCACTTACTCAGCCTGCCCAAAAGCCAACAATAACCGTCAATACAGATTATAATCCATTTCAATCCAACAAGCCAAAATCCATTAGTGGCTCCGGATGGGAGAAGGTGTATGAAGGGATCCAATCAGTGTCCGCACACCTTGAGTCACAGCCTGTCGAATCACAAACCACAGCATTTACGAAACAGCATACAGGGAACAGTCCTTCTGTTGCAGGAACAAATCTGAGGTTCCAGATTAATCAGGAGTTCATTGTTCATCGTATTGCCGAAGGATTGTTAATTATTGATCAGCAGGCAGCGCATGAGCGTATACTTTTTGAACGCTTTTTAAGCAATATGGATGGTGAAAAATCAGGCTCACAACAAAACCTGTTTCCGCAAACGCTTAGTTTTTCAGGCGCTGATTTTGACTTGATGAAGGAGCTTGAACCTGATATCCGCGCCCTTGGATTTGATATCAGGGAATTCGGAGGAAATAGTTTTGTTCTGCACGGATCACCAGTTGGTATTGAATCTGGTATGGAGCGGGAAATTTTGGAGCAGGTTCTGGAACAATATAAGAACTATCATTCCGTCTATTCTACCGGGGTTCGTGAAAGTCTGGCTAAGTCTATGGCGAAGAGCCTTTCCATAAAACGTGGCAAGAACCTTACGGATGCGGAGATGATATCCATTACTGATGATTTGCTTTTGTGCGAAAAACCAAGCGCCGGTTTGGATGGTAAACCGTGTATGAGTTTGTTGAAAACCGATGATATCCGGGATCGTTTCAAGTAAAATCATTCCGACATTCAACCCATGGAAAAATCCACAGTTTAGTGTAATTGAAAGCGGATTTTCATCCTTATTAATCGTATGAATTATCAACCCTTTCGTCCACGTTCCTCCAGTTTTCTTCCGGAGGTTGTTAAGAATATCCTGATCATAAACGGGATCATGTTTCTTGCCACCGTACTCATGGAAAACCGGGGTGTGGAACTAAGCGATATACTCGGACTTCATTATTTTCAGTCGGAAAAGTTCAGGGTATTCCAGTTGATAACATACATGTTCATGCATGGAAGTTTCATGCACATTTTCTTCAATATGTTTGCTGTATGGATGTTTGGTTCCGCAGTAGAAAATGTGTGGGGACCGCGAAGGTTTCTGACCTTTTACCTGATAACCGGATTGGGCGCAGCAGTTGCGCATTATGGTATTTTCTACTTTGAAATGCAACCTGCAATGGCCATTTTCAATGATTATATTGCTTCTCCGAGTCATGAGAAACTGCAGGCCTTAATCAATTCGGAAGCATTTCAGAGCTTTTCTTCTTCGGAAATGAGTGAACATCTCAATTCTTTTATTCATGACTATACTGTTACGGCCGCCAGCAATTCAGCGGAAGCTTTAAAACTGAGCGTGGATTACATGAGTCAGTTCAAAGCAGACATACTCAATGCTCCTGTAGTGGTTGGTGCATCCGGGGCTGTTTTCGGATTATTACTTGCCTATGGAATGTTGTTCCCGAACAATTTATTGTTCATGATGTTTTTCCCGATTCCTATCAAGGCTAAATATTTTGTTATCATTTACGGCGCTGTCGAATTGTTCAGCGGAATTGCTCAGATTCCCGGAGACAATGTCGCTCATTTTGCGCATCTGGGAGGATTGATTACAGGACTTATCCTGATACTTTTCTGGAGAAGAAGGCGCGGAAACAATGACAATTATTTTTAAGGTTTAGTTCATCCTGCCATGGCAACATCTTTTACAAACACATTGAAGCAACAACTCAATACTGCTGATACCCTGCAGCGTTTGTTGCTGGTGAATGCGGTTGTCTTTGTTGTGATTCGTTTGATCAATAGTCTGTCGAGACTTTACAATGTACCACTGCTCGAATTTGATTTTGTGAATTCATGGCTCGCAGTTCCCGCAGCTCCATTGCAATTACTTCACAAGCCATGGACATTGATTACCTACATGTTTTACCATTGGGATTTCATGCATATTTTATTCAACATGCTGTGGTTGTTCTGGATGGGAAAAATTTTTCAGGAATACCTTGGCAACAAAAAGCTGCTTACAACTTATCTTTTAGGAGGAATTAGTGGTGGGATCCTGTATATACTGGCATACAATTTATTTCCATTGTTCGCATCTTCCGTCGAAGTATCTTCCGCTCTGGGAGCTTCCGCGAGTGTATTGGCAATAACTATTGCAACTGCTACCCTGCTCCCGGATTACGCTATCCATCTCTTGTTTTTCGGACCGGTTAAATTGAAATACATTGCTCTTGTTACTATTTTTTTAGATTTAATAAATGTCAGCGGGGCGAATGCTGGCGGACATATCGCGCATATAGGCGGGGCATTGTTTGGCTTTATATATATCAAACAATTGAAGAAAGGCAATGATATTGCAGCCTGGCTGAGTAAACTAATTGATTTCATTACACCCGGGAAAAAATCAAGATTAAAAGTGAGTCATTCCAGGAGAAAAAGTGATGAAGATTATGCAGCTTCAAAAAAGAGCAAGCAGGAAAGACTGGATTTGATTTTAGAAAAGATCAGTAAATCAGGTTACGGCAGTTTGAGCTCGGAGGAACGGGATTTTCTTTTCAATGCAAGCAAGGAAAAGTGACTCTGAACGATTGATATTAATCAGATAATTGGACGATTCCAGATTGGGATCCAAGAAAAAACGATGAAGCAGCCCCTGTTCGTTCGAATCATGTGGATAGTGAATATCCTCGCCATCGTCGGCTTGCTGCTATCCTACCTTGCTGCTTATGTAAGTCCTGCCACCATTTGGTGGTTAGCGTTATTCGGACTGGCTTATGGAAGCTTTTTGGTTATCAATTTGTTGTTTGTAGTATTCTGGTTGATCAGAAAAAGCAAACGATTCAGGTATTCTCTGATTCTTTCCCTTGTTGGTGTCTGGAAAATATTCGGGATGTATCAAGTATCATTTTCTTCTCCCGAAACTGATTCAGCTCAGAAAGAAAAAGGTCGATTGAAGGTGATGAGTTTTAACGTCCGACTGTTTGATTTATATAACTGGTTTCACAGCAATGATACACGTGCAAGAATCTTTTCGTTTCTCAAGGAAGAGCAACCCGATGTAATTTGCTTTCAGGAGTTCTTTACTTCTGAAAGAGGAAAACCATTTTTCCGAAATGACGATACTTTACGGAATCTTCTTTCCGCATATTCCCATATTGAATATACGCTGACATTACATGAAGGAGATCATTGGGGAATTGCTACTTTTTCCCGTTATCCGATAGTAAACAAGCAGTCTGTCCATTTCCAAAAACGAGGCGGAAATATTTTCATTTATACTGATATCAAAGTTGGTGATGATACAGTCCGTGTGTTCAACACCCATTTGGAAAGTGTACGATTCCGCTGGGAAGATTATAAATTCATCAAAAATCTTGGCAACGATGAAGTAGAGCAAGATGAAGTAAAAGGTGGTTTAAACATTCTTAGAAGACTGAAACGTGCATTTGTAAAACGTGCCAATCAGGTACAAATCCTTCACGATACATTGGATGCAAGTCCTTATCCTGTGATTTTATGCGGCGACTTTAACGATACTCCTCCATCCTATACCTACCATATTCTGGCTGATGATCTGAAAGATGCTTTCAGGGAAAGCGGCAGTGGTTTTGGGAAGACCTATTCAGGACCATTTCCTTCCTTCCGTATTGACTATATTTTCCATGATAAACGGATCAATTCTTATGCATACAAAACAATACACAACGAATTGTCTGATCATTATCCAATTAGTTGCTGGGTGGAATTGCCTCATTAGAATGAGAATTTTGTCTTTAAATTAATTTTCCGTTGAATGTATTTATCGATTTAATTAACAGAAACTTATACTGATAAACCAAAGCAATTTGTAGTTTCATGTTTTCAAATGTTTGATCTGATTATCCAACAGAACCGGATTTGAATATCCCAGACCTGAGCTCAAAAAGCAGGCATTTTTTTTAACTTTGCCGGCCATGTCAGAATCTCCTTCGGTTTCATTTTATACGCTTGGCTGCAAGCTCAATTTCGCGGAAACTTCCACTATTGGAAGACAGCTTCGTGATGCCGGATTCAGGAAAGTAGACTTTTCAACCGGGGCTGATGTGGTTGTCATCAATACTTGTTCCGTGACTGAAAATGCGGATCGGGAGTGTAAAACGCTTGTAAAAAAAGCACTACAGTTTAATCCCGGATCATTCATAGCCGTAATTGGTTGTTATGCGCAATTGAAGCCTGAAACTATTTCAGCGATTCCGGGCGTAGATTTGGTTCTTGGAGCGACTGAAAAATTTAATCTCAGCCAGTATCTCCATCATTTTGATAAAAAGGAAAGGGCCGAAATCCATTCATGTGAGATTGCGGAAGCTCAATCTTTTGTCAGTTCATACTCAATTGGAGACCGAACCCGGGCATTTCTTAAGGTTCAGGATGGATGTGATTATACCTGTTCTTATTGCACTATTCCACTCGCACGTGGTGAAAGTCGCAGCGACAGCATCGAAAGTGTTCTTCAATCAGTTAAAGAAATAGCCGGACGGGGAATAAAGGAAATTGTCCTCACCGGAGTTAATATCGGTGATTTCGGGACAGATCATCAGCAGTCCGGAAGAAAGACTTCCAGTTTTTTGAAATTAATTCAGGCATTGGATGAATCGGAAGGAATAGAAAGATTTCGTATTTCTTCTATTGAACCGAATTTGCTCAGTGACGAGATTATTTCTTTTGTTGCTGCCTCAAAAAGATTTGTTCCACATTTTCATATACCACTTCAATCAGGATCAGACAAAATCCTTGGTCTGATGCGAAGGAGATATCGCAGGGAATTGTACGCGGAAAGAATTGCTTACATCCGAAAATTAATGCCTCATGCCGGAATTGGTGTGGATGTAATTACCGGATTTCCGGGCGAAACAGACGAAGATTTTTTGGAGACATATAATTTTCTGAAAGAATCTGAAGTTTCCTATCTCCATGTGTTCACATATTCGGAAAGAGATAATACCGATGCTTTGCAAATTCGACCGGTTGTTCCTATTCCTATTCGCAAGCAACGCAATAAAATGTTGCGCATCTTATCCGACAAATTGCAACATTCATTTAGCGAAAAATACATCGGGAAATCATTTGATGTACTTTTTGAGAATAGTTCTGATGACGGATGGATTCGTGGATTCACGGGAAATTACATCAAGGTAAAAACACAATTTGAAGGTTCACTGGCAAACAAATTATTGAGATGTACACTTGGATCACCCGATGAATTGATGTGTCTTACAGCTGAAGTTGAATTTAGTGTATCAAACTAAATCGAATACCAAATTTTAAAACTTTTTCAGAACATTCTTGTTTTAGGTTTTTCTCAAGATTAAATCCCCATATTGTTTTTCAAATTTATCAGAGTCGATTTTTGGTAAATCACTGCTTTTTTTCTATTTTGCTATCATCTTGAAAACCTTTATTAATACCACATTTTAAGTAATTACATTCAACATGAAACACACTCACACCATGAAGCAGGTTTCCTGCTTCCCGAAAAATTTATTGTCCAAACATTCATCCACAGGTATTCTGTTATTTATTTTCCTGATCCTGTCAGGATATGCAAAAGCCACGGATGAATGTATGATGTTACCTATTCCTGTTCAGGACAGAGTTCAATCGGCTTCTTTGATCACAGAAGCGGAAGTAATGAGCACAAGTTCCTTTTGGAATAAGCAGCACAACATGATCTTTACCGTGAGTCACCTGAAAATTTACAAAGTTTTCAAAGGAAATAAGAACCTGAGAGAATTTGACATTATTACCACAGGTGGGACAGTTGGATTGGATAGAATAGAGATGACATCTAATCTTATTCTTCATCCGGGACAGCAAGGAATTTTCTTTTGTAACGTGTCAGGACTTGATACGAGAATTTCCTACCCGGGTGTAACAACGTTGTATGACGCATATGGTCTACAGCAAGGATTTGTAGAGTACAACCTGAGTGAGAATTCAGCATCTACTCCCTTCTTCCAATTTTCATCTATCACCGGACAATTGTACAATGAAGTGATGAGTTATACTGGTATTCAGTTTCAACAAGTAGAAACAAATGTGAAACTGAACCAAAGTATCCAACAGCTTGCGGTACCCAAGACAGGCGGAAATACGACGCAGGCTGTACCTACAATTACGAACTTCACTCCTACCAGTATCACAGCCGGAACACATTCAATATTGACAATCAATGGTACAAATTTCGGAGCAACAAGAGGTACAGGGTTTGTCGAATTTAAAAATGCGAATGATGGCGGAGCAACCTATGTAAAGGCAAAAGTGAATGATTATCTGACCTGGACGAATACTCAAATCACTTTGTATGTTCCCAGCAGCTCACTTTCAGGTGGACCTTCAGCAGGAACCGGAACGATTCGTGTCACGAACAGTGACCCAAATTTTGTTGTGAGTGCTTCTCAACTCACAATCACCTATTCGCACATCAACGTTGAATTCAACAGCACAGGCTTTTATACTGAACACATAAATGATAACACTACCGGTGGTTATACTTTTCAGTTTAATTCGACCCGTTTTGCTACCAATGCTCCGGCTGTGGCTGCTTTTACCAGAGCAATGAATACATGGACATGTAACACCAATATAAACTGGATTATCGGTGCCAATACTGCAGTCGATACTGTTCTTGCCGATGGAATTAACATAGTTCGTTTTGACATTGGTCCATCCATGCCGACGAATGTACTTGGAACTGCAACAAGCCGCTTATCAGGTTGCGTGGGTGGTGTTGATACAGTATGGACAGTAACAGAAATCGATGTGATTTATGATGATGGAGCCGCAGGTTTAGCCTGGCAATACGGGCCAACACTTGCGAACATTAATCAGATAGATTTTGAATCCGTAACTGTTCATGAATTGGGTCACGCACATCAGTTACAGCACATCATTCTTTCGGGAGCAGTCATGCACTATGCCATTTCCAACGGTCAAAATACCAGGACGCTGAGTGCAGCCAATGATATTGCAGGAGGAAATTATGTGCTTACAAAAAGTTTTGCCACGCATGGTGCCTGTAAAACATCTGGTTCACAAATGACAGCATTAAGCCTTGCCGCCAGCGTAAGTATAGCTGCAAATCCCGGTAATAACGTGTGTGCAACGAGTAGTGTTACTTTCACTGCGACTCCGGTGCTTCCTGCCGGAACTCCTGTTTATCAATGGAAAAAGAATGGGGTGAATGTCGGGACAAACAGCACTTCTTATACCAATGCAAGCTGGGTAAATGGAGATATAGTCACTTGCGTAATGACTGTCAGCGGAGGTTGTAATGAAGTGAAAACTTCCAATGCCATTACTATGACCGTCAATGCAGCATCAGCAGTGAGTGTTTCCATTGCCGCGAGCCCTTCCAGCACAATCTGTTCAGGAACAAACGTCACTTTCACTGCCACTCCTACCAATGGTGGAACACCGGCATATCAATGGAAGAAGAATGGCGTGAATGTGGGAACTAACAGCGCAACATATTCTGATGCAACTCTTGCAAATGGAAATACAATCAGTTGTGTGATGACAAGCAGTTTGGGCTGTACGACTGGAAATCCGGCCACTTCAAATACAATCACAATGACGGTAAACGCCAATGTCGCTGCCAGTGTGAGTATTGCTGCAAGTCCATCAGTCAATATTTGTTCAGGAACCAATGTGACATTTACAGCAACACCGACTAATGGAGGCCCGACTCCCGTTTATCAATGGAAAAAGAACGGAGTGAATGTCGGCACAAACAGTGTGACCTATTCTGATGCCGGACTTGCGAACGGGAATACAATCACCTGTACAATGACAAGCAATGCGAACTGTGTAACCGGAAGTCCGGCCACTTCCAATACACTCACAATGACAGTTACAGCTTCCGTTGCTGCAAGTGTAAGTATAGCCGCCAGTCCTGCCGGTACTATTTGTTCCGGAACCAATGTCACATTCACAGCCACACCAACTAATGGAGGCAGCACACCTGTTTATCAATGGAAAAAGAATGGCGTGAATGTAGGAACAAACAGTGTGACTTATTCGGATGCAACACTTGCGAATGGAAATACCATCACTTGTACGATGACCAGCAATGCTACCTGTGTTACCGGAAATCCTGCTACCTCCAATACAATCACGATGACCGTAACAACTCCTGCAGCGGCCAGTGTTTCAATCGCAGCAAGTCCATCTTCTACTATCTGTTCGGGTACCAGTGTGACATTTACTGCTACTCCTGTTAATGGCGGTGTACTGCCCTCTTATCAATGGAAAAAAAATGGAGTGAATGTTGGATTAAACCTGACAACTTATACTGATGGAGCTTTAGCCAACGGCGATGCAATTCAATGTGTGTTGACAAGTAATCTGAGCTGTGTTTCAGGAAGTCCGGCCACCTCCAATACCATTAGCATGACTGTAAATCCAAATTTACCAGCAAGTATCAGTATTGCAGCTTCTCCTTCCACTACAATTTGTTCAGGAACTAATGTCACCTTCACTGCGACACCAACAAATGGAGGCTCCACTCCTGTTTATCAATGGAAGAAAAATGGAGTCAATGTGGGACTAAATAGTAATACGTATTCAGATGCCGCATTAGCAAATGGCAATACCATAACCTGTACAATGACCAGCAATGCCACTTGCGTAACCGGTAGTCCTGCAAATTCAAATACACTAACAATGACGGTGAATGCAAATGTTCCGGCAAGCGTGAATATAGCGGTATCTCCATCCAATACAGTTTGTGCGGGAACTCTCGTCACCTTCGCCGCAACACCCACTAATGGAGGCACAACTCCTGTGTACCAATGGAAAAAAAATAATTTAAATGTAGGTACCAATAATTCCGCATATTCAGATGCATCCCTTGTCAACAGTGATATTATTACCTGTGTCATGACAAGTAATGCAACTTGTGTTACCGGAAGTCCGGCCACTTCGAACTCAGTGACAATGACTGTTAATCCAAATCTTCCTACAAGTGTGAGCGTGAGTGCCTCTCCTTCTACTACCATTTGCAGCGGAGCTGTTGTGAATTTTACCGCAACACCAACCAACGGAGGCACAACTCCGGTTTATCAATGGAGAAAGAACTCAAGCAACGTCGGAACAAACAGCCCAACTTATTCTGATGGAAGTCTTTCGAATAATGACACTGTGTATTGCATTTTAACAAGTAATGCAACCTGTGCGACCGGAAGTCCGGCAACTTCGAACAAATTAATCATGACAGTGAATACAATATTTCCAGTGAGCGTAAGTATAGCAGCCAGCCCTTCCACATCGATCTGCAGCGGAACAAACGTCACTTTTACTGCCACTCCTGTAAACGGTGGAGCCTTGCCGACATACCAATGGAAAAAGAACGGTGTGAATGTGGGCACAAACAGTCCTTCCTATTCTGATGCAGGACTTGCGAATGGAAACAGCATTCAATGCGTTCTTACGTCAAGTCATACTTGTTCTTCCGGGAATCCGGCAACATCGAACACTATAACAATGACTGTTACTAACAATGTAGCCGCAAGTGTCAGCATTTCGGTTTCACCGGCCGCAAATATCTGCCAGGGTACAAATGTGACGTTCACTGCTACACCAACCAACGGTGGAGCTTCACCTGTATATCAGTGGAAAAAGAATGGTGTAAATGTCGGGACGAACAGCACAACCTATTCAGATGCTACACTTGCAAATAGCAATACTATCAATTGCGTAATGACCAGCAATGCTTCTTGTGTTACAGGAAATCCTGCAACATCAAACACTGTAACAATGACTGTTCTACCGAATGTTACTGCATCTGTCAGTATTGCAGCAAGTCCATCCGTTTCCATTTGCTATGGAACCAACGTTACATTTACCGCGACGCCTACCAACGGAGGTCAGCCGGTATATCAATGGAAAAGAAACGGTGCCAATGTAGGATCCAACAGTTCAACTTATTCGAATGCGACGTTAACTAATGGGAATACTATCAGTTGTGTAATGACCAGTAACGCGACATGTGTATCAGGAAATCCGGCTGCTTCAAATACACTTACAATGAGTGTGGATTCAATTCCAAAAATCACTTCATTCACTCCTGGAAATGGAAGCGTGGGCAACAGCGTGGTGATTACCGGTTCGTATTTCTCTTCCGCAACACAGGTGCAATTCAACACTACAAATGCAACATTTGTTGTGAACAATGCAAATCAGATAACTGCTACTGTTCCAGCAGGTGCGACAAGTGGTACAATTAAAGTGATTAATCCATGTGGAACCGGAACTTCCCTTACAAGTTTTACAATTAATCCAAGTTCGGTCACGCTGACATTAACGGTATTTATCGAAGGGTATTATCTGAATGGAGCTCCGATGCCTGCTGTTATCAATCCTGGAATACATCCAAATGTTTGTGATACTGTAACTGTGGAATTGGTAAGTCCGGGAAATACAACTGTTGTGCAGGCCAGTGACAAGAAAACAATTGGTACCAATGGCGTAGGAACATTTACTTTCCCCGGCAGTATGATTGGCTCATTCCACTGGATCGTTGTGAAGCATCGTAATTCCATTCAAACCTGGAGTGCTGCTGCAGTTAATTTTCCCGGATCTACAGTAAGTTATAATTTTACAAATGCTCAGAATCAGGCATTCGGAAGTAATCAAATTGCAAATGGAGATGGCACATTTTCAATTCGAAGTGGTGATGTGAACCAGGATGATCTCATTGAATCGACCGATTTTGGATCCATAGAAAATGCTTCTCAATCATTCCTTTCTGGTTATGTGAGTGAAGATTTAACGGGAGATAATCTTGTTGAATCATCTGATTATGGATTGGGAGAAAATAACTCTCAGCTGTTCCTTTTCGCAATCAAACCTTAATGTGGTAATATTCATTGATTTGCTTAACAAACAGTCCCGGAAAAACCGGGACTGTTTCATTTTATTCACTTTCCAGTTTGCAAATCTATTCGCACATTTACACTTCTAAAAAATCAGCCTTAACACTCTATGTACCCAGGACTTTCGGATTTGATAAACGATTTTTTCGGAACACATTTTTCTGTTTCTTTTCCTCCGACGTTTGGTACACTTGTGGCAATTTCATTTTTATTGGCCGCATGGACTTTGAAAATTGAATTAAAGAGAAAGGAAAAATTGGGATTAATATTTCCGGAGAAACAAACAATGTTGATTGGTCAGCCTGCAAGTGCCATGGATCTGATCAGCAATGGAATTTTTGGATTTATTCTCGGGTTTAAACTTGTATATATTTTTGCAGAAAGTAATCAGTTTTTTTCCGACCCTCCCGGAATCTTATTGAGTACGAAAGGAAATTTTCCAGGAGCGATTGCAGGTGCTGCATTATTTGTTTATTTAAAGTACAGGGAGAAAAACAAAGAAAAATTACCTGAACCTAAAATTCAGGAAATCACTGTGTCTCCTTTTCAACGAGTTCCGGAATTCACAATGGCAGCCGCATTTGGAGGATTATTAGGAGCAAAAATATTTCACATTTTCGAATACTGGAGTGATTTTATGGCTGATCCTGTTGGAATGTTTTTCAGCGGTAGCGGATTGACAATGTATGGTGGATTAATCGTTGGAGCGATTGCAACCATCTGGTATGGAAAAAAACATGGTGTGCCGATGCTGCAACTTAGTGATGCAGCGGCTCCAGGTTTGATGCTTGCATATGGTACCGGCAGAATAGGTTGTCAACTTGCAGGTGATGGTGACTGGGGTATTATCAATATGGCGCCGAAACCGGGATGGATGAGTTTCCTGCCAGATTGGTTCTGGAGTTTTAAATATCCTCACAACGTCATTTCCGAAGGCGTACAAATTCCGGGATGTGAAGGCCGACATTGTTTCGAATTGATGCATGGTGTGTATCCGACTCCTTTGTATGAGAGCATTGCCTGCATACTGCTGTTTTTTCTGTTATGGTGGATGAGAAAAAAGACTTCAATCCCCGGAATGATTTTTTCTTTTTACCTATTGTTTAACGGCATAGAAAGATTTTTAATTGAAAGTATACGGGTGAATTCTAAATACCATGTTGCGGGAATTGAATTTACACAGGCACAACTGATCAGTTTGTTATTGATTGTAACAGGTCTTGCAGGAATATTTATTCTCAGATCCCGTAGGAAATTAAAGTCTGATTTTTAGAATTCACTAAACGACCAATTCATTTTCAATTTATTGTATGATTGACCTGCAGGAACTTTGCGAAAATGTTACACAGCTTACACAAGAAGTTGGTGAATTTATTCGCGGTGAACGCAAACATTTTAATCAAAACGCTGTCGAAAAAAAAGGTCACAATGATCTTGTCTCTTATGTAGATAAACAAGCGGAACGAATGCTGGTGGACGGACTTTCTGAAATTTTACCGGGTTCAGGATTTATTACAGAAGAAAAAACAAGTTCAGTTAAAGGGGAATTGTACAACTGGATCATTGATCCTTTAGATGGGACTACAAATTTCATTCATGGATTGCCTTGCTTCTGTATAAGTATCGGATTACTTCAGGGAAATACACTTGTGCTTGGCGTTGTTCATGAACTAAACCTGGATGAATGTTTCTATGCCTGGGAAAATGGAGGCGCTTACATGAATGGAAACAAAATCAAAGTTTCAGCTGAAAAAAATCTTGGTGACAGCCTGATAGCAACCGGATTTCCCTATCACAATTACGAACGGATGGAAGCATACATGGAAGTGTTCGATTATTGTATGCGTAATACACATGGTCTGCGCAGACTGGGTTCTGCTGCCGCTGATTTAGCATATGTTGCCTGCGGACGCTTTGAAGCATTTTATGAATACGGACTCAATGCATGGGACGTCGCCGGAGGAATTGTACTGGTAAAAGAAGCCGGCGGACAAGTGACGGATTTTTCCGGTGGAGAAAATCATTTATTCGGAAAAGAAATTCTGAGCAGCAATGGTTCTATTCATGAAGATTTTCTCCACGTAATCATGGATAAATTTTCTAAGGATGAATAATGTTTGCTTCTCCCCTTTTATTCTTTAATGAATCGTAATGTTTTAGATTTTTCTGCTGTATAAATTCGGATAAAATAAATTCCTTTTTCCATCCTTTCAACATTAACTGAATTCTCAACTATTCTTCCTGACTGAATTATTTTTCCGGTCATATCTATCAACTCAAAAAAATGTTCTGAAGCAACGGAATTATCGCCAAAAGAAACTGATAACATTGAGTGAACCGGATTCGGATAAATAGAAATTTCAGTTGATTCAATAACTGAATTTTCCATTGTTGGATTCACCTCCCTTGCTGGTGCAGAAAGTGTTCTGAAGGTAATTGAAGTGCTGTAGGCACTATTCCCACTGCTGCATAAGGATTGTAAGCTTACTTCATAATTCGTATTCTTTTTCAATCCGGTTAATACGTATGAAAAAGTTCCACTCGTCCATGTAAATGTACGGGTGGTATACGGACCTGTTCCAACTTTCCTGAAACGAATTCTGAATTGAGGAGCTGTTGCTCCACTCCAGTTGATTCTTGCACTTGTGGTTGCAATGTTTGTAATATTCACATTCGAGGGAACCGAACAATTGTACCCTGCAGTAACTGTTGTGGTCTGCGATTGGCTGGCACTGCATCCGGCTGGACTTGTGTACGAATATGTTATTGAATATGGACCACCTGCACCCGCATTAGCCGGTGAGAAAACAGATCCTGAAATTCCAGCACCTGAAAATACACCTCCTGCTGGAGTTCCGACAAGTGTAACCGGTGCACTCAAAGTTGTGTAACTTGAATTGAGCCCGCTGAAACTGACAACCGGAATTGGATTCGCTGTTACTGTAACCGCTGTGGAAGTAAAGCTACAAGAGGCACTGGATGCAGTAACTGAATAGGATCCTGATGAAGTTGCAGTATAACTCTGACCAGTTGCTCCGACAATAGCTGTTCCATTATTCTTCCATTGAAAAGTATAGGCCGGAGCCGCATAGGATGCTGTTAAAACAACAGAATTACCCTGACAAAAAGACAAAGGTCCGCCTGCGTTTACACTCAAAGCAACGGGAGCGGCAGCTGAAACTGCAGCAGTGGTAACTGTATTGCAGACATTGCTGATTCTGCAAGAATAACTTCCGCTTTGTCCGGAAGGAATTGTATATTGATATGTGGTCCCACCTGTTATTGTCGCCCCGCTTTTAAGCCATTGATACCCGTTGCCGCTGACATTCGGAACAGACAAGATTCCACAGCTTGAATTGACTGTGATAGTTGTTCCTGAAACAACCGGAGAAACAAAATTCAGTTGAATGGCGCCGGTTACAATGGACCCACAAGTGTTACTGACCTGACAGGAATACAAACCACTTGAGGTTCCTGTGTAAGAATAATTTGTAGCTCCGGGAATGTTCACTCCGTTTAATTTCCATTGATACGAACTCCAGAAAGTTCCGGGAATACAAAGACCTGGTCCAACATACATTGTATATCCGCTTCCCGAACAAATCTGAGGTGGAGGAAACGGCATGATTACGGTATTGAAATCCTGCAATGCCCTTACACGAACAGGCGGAGAAGAACTTTGTAAACCTCCGGACCAGGTAGCAACGCAATACCAATCTCCGGATGGAGCATTGAAACTTTGTCCGCTCGCTTGTGGCATAAACATACAACCGAATTTATACCACTCATATGAAACAGCTCCTGACGGACTTGCAACCAAAGTGGTTGTTGTTACAGTTCCACATAAATCCACAATTCCAGAGGGGCTTGTGGTGAGAGCGGGCTGAGCGAATACGTTAAGTATAACGAATGATAGGATGTAAACAATGAGTACAAGTTTTTTCATGAGTCGTGTGATTTGTAGGTATAGAGAAAAAGAAAATAAATTCCACTCAATGAGTGTGAATGTATCTGTAATACGAAAATCAGGAATCAGCTTTTGGCAGATATGTTAAAAGCTGTTGTGAATGAAAATATTGAGAGGGTGAAAAAAATTACTTATCAGAGATCCCGTAAATGAGATCAGCAGAAAAACGCTGGTCCAGCACACCTAATTTCTCCGCACTTGCTTTGGATACCTTTATAATCAATCCTTCATTATCGCCTGAATCGGGTAATTTCCCAACCACTTTCACGAAAATGGATTTGTTATTCATCCGGTTGGTGATTTTGATAATGGTACCGTTTGGTGCAGTTCGATGTAAGGCGTAATATTTATTGGGATTGATATCCTCATCTTCTATCCAGGAAGCGACTCCTTGTTCATTGACTTCTTTTCTTCCATTAGAGAAAGTGTATTTCCTGTCTTCCTTTCTTGGCTCGAGCTTTGGTTTCTCTTCTGTTGCAGTAGGAATAATTACTGTTTCCGCTTTCCGGGGTTCTATTGTAACAGCGGGTGGATTACTCTCTGTCTTTGCGGGTGTTGAGGATGAAGAAGAATTTCCGGTTTTCTCTTCCTTTATTGCAGATTCATGAACAAGAGGATGTATGTCTGAGTTATGACCAACAATTAAAGACTGTCCAGGTTTGATTGAGTTATTTTTCAGATTATTCCAATCCTTGATGTCTTCAACCTGTACATTGTATTTCTTTGCAATACTGAAGAGGGTTTCCGACTTGGCAACTTTATGAATTTTATTGACCGCTTTTTTTCCTTGAACCGGTTGCTCTGTTTTACCTGAAACGGATTTCTCTTTGTCGATAAAATTCTTCTGAAATCTCGGGTCATTCACTTTTGCTTTTGCAGGAACTAATAAGACTTTCCCTTTGATAAGTTTATCGTCCTGATTTTTATTTGCGAGTCTCAGTTCAGAATAAGAAATCCCGTATTTACGGGCAATGGAATACCATCCTTCTCCGTCACCAACCTGATGTTTGATGAATCTGGAACCTTGTACATTTTCAACACCAATCGAGTCAACAGGGCTACTTGCCTGAATAAAAAACGGGGTAGCTAACCCGAGAATAATCAATAAAATTTTCATCCGATTGAATTTCGGCTCCATGAGGCAAAAATAGTGCAATGATGATGGGTACGAGGTACTTCTCAAACCCAGAATGAACAAGGTTTTCAACAGTTCAGACAGTCTTGAGACCGGATCGAATAAGAAAAAGACCCAGATAGGTAAAAATGCCGTTGACAATCAGTAATTCAAAGCCGAATTTATATCCATTGAAAATCGTCTCTGAATAGTCATTTAAAATATAGCAGACGATGGGAGAAAGAAGACATACCAAGGGTACCCATTTATCTTTTACTCCCTGTTTAGAAAACAGGCCAAAAGCATACAATCCAAGTAAAGGACCATATGTGTATCCGGCAACGGTGAACAATTTATTGATCACTGCATCATCATTGATGAGTCTGAAAATGACAATCACAATTAGTAAGAGAAGTGCAAAGCTGATATGAACGGTATAGCGTGTGTGTTTTTGTTTTTCTTCGCTCCAACCCTTCTTTTTTATCCCTAAAAAATCAATACAAAACGAAGCAGTAAGTGCAGTCAAAGCTCCGTCTGCGCTGGGATAAGCTGCTGATATCAATCCAATAATAAAGAAGATCGCGGATAAAGTACCTAAACTGTTCAATGCTACTGTTGGAAACAAATCATCACTGCTGCGGGTTGGGATGGCAAGACCTTTGGATGACGAATAGATGTACAGTAATGCTCCCAAAGCGAGGAACATAATATTTACAAAGAGTAAAATAATGCTGAAGGTGTACATGTTTTTTTGAGAATCCTTCAGCGTTTTGACACTGATATTTTTCTGCATCATCTCCTGATCCAGACCCGTCATCGCGATGGCGATAAACATCCCGCCAAAAAATTGTTTCAGGAAAAATCCTTTCGGTCTCCAGTCACTATTCACTACTTTGGAATATTCACCATTAAATACTTTGTCAAAAAGATCCCCAAAACTCATATCCATTTGTTTCACGATGAGGATTACTGACAGAATCACAGAAAGCAGCATGAACGTAGTCTGGAGCATATCTGTCCAGACAATAGTCTTTACTCCTCCTTTGAATGTATACAACAAAATCAGGGCGATGAAAGTCGCCACTGTCAACCAGAATGGAATTCCCCAATTATCAAATACAAAGGTCTGAAGTACGTTTACCACAACGAACAATCGAAAAGATGCACCTATTGTTCTGGAAAGGATAAAATAGAAAGCTCCTGTTTTATAACTCCAGAAACCAAATCTGCTTTCCAGGTAGGAATAAATTGACGTCAGATTTAGTCTGTAATACAGAGGAAGTAACATGGTGGCAATCACTGTATAACCTACCAGATAGCCAAAAACGACCATGAGGTAAGTAAATTGAGTGGAGCCAACCCATCCGGGAACTGACATGAAAGTGACTCCCGATAAGGATGCTCCGATCATCCCATATGCGACAATATACCATTTGGATGATTTATTGCCTATAAAAAAGGATTCGTTGTCGGCATGACGGCTGGTTCGCCATACAACATAAAAGAGTAAGGCGGAATAGGCTAATACGCATGTTAAAATCAAACCTGGTGACATTCCGTTTAGGGTTGTGTATCCAAGCCGAAGTAACTAATTTCGCATTCAGTAAAGGAAATCGCCTAAACAGACTTATCAACACAAAATCTTGAGTACTTTTTCATCCAGAATATTAGAAGAAACCGTGGCGGAGTTTTCCCGACTGCCCGGTATTGGTAAACGAACGGCTCTGAGGCTGGTTTTGCATTTACTGAAAACGGCTCCTGAAGAGCCGGAAAAACTCGGAAATGCATTGGTGCGTTTGAGAAAAGAAATTCGTTACTGTTCAATTTGTCACAATATCACTGAAAGAGAAACGTGCGCGATTTGTTCCAACCCCAGGAGAGATGATGCAGTGATTTGTGTTGT
Organism: uncultured Bacteroidota bacterium; assembly: GCA_937871435.1. GTDB lineage: Bacteria > Bacteroidota > Bacteroidia > AKYH767-A > 2013-40CM-41-45 > JADKJP01. Next base: position 35,092 of record CALMQM010000040.1, read on the forward strand.
TGAAGATATTCGTGATGTGATAGCAATTGAAAACACGAATCAATACAATGGCAAATACCATGTACTTGGCGGGATCATCAGCCCGATGGATGGAATTGGTCCCTCAGACCTCGCCATTGACTCCTTGCTGGTTCGTTTGAAAGAACATCCGGTCCGTGAATTGATTATGGCTTTGAGTGCGACGATGGAAGGAGACACAACAGCATTTTTTATTTTCAAAAAAATTGCCGCGTTGTCACTTCCGGATATCCGTTTCTCAACGATTGCAAGAGGAGTATCAGTTGGTGACGAGCTGGAATACGCGGATGAGGTAACACTTGGAAGATCCATACTTCACCGGGTTCCATATGAAAATTCAATTCCAAAATGATTTCTAAGTGGTTTGCGTCCTGATATTCCTTGATGAACTGTAAACTTTAATCCTTCCGATTTCTTTGTGAAGCTATCCGTCATTATTGTCAATTACAACGTCAAGTATTTTCTTGAACAATGCCTGCATTCGGTATTGAAAGCATCCGCAGGTATTGCTACGGAAATTTGGGTTGTGGATAATAATTCAGTGGATGGATCAGTGGAAATGCTTGCTGAAAAATTTCCAACTGTTAAGCTTATCGCAAATACTGATAACAAAGGATTTTCGAAAGCAAACAATCAGGCGATTGAAAAATCCACTTCGGAATACGTCTTGTTGCTGAATCCGGATACTGTAGTTGAAGAGGATACATTCCGGAAAATGCTATCATTCATGGATTCCCATCCCGATGCTGGAGGTTTGGGAGTAAAAATGATAGATGGAACAGGTCGTTTTCTCCCGGAATCAAAAAGGGGATTGCCTACTCCTGCGGTTGCATTTTATAAGATATTCGGTTTGTCAGCGTTGTTTCCAAAATCCAAAACATTTGGAAAATACCATTTAGGCTATCTTGGAGAGAATGAAATTAATTCCGTGGATGTACTGGCAGGTGCTTTCATGTTGATTCGTAAAAAAACGCTGGATAAAATTGGATTGCTGGACGAAGATTTTTTCATGTATGGAGAAGACATTGATTTGTCATACAGAATTATCAAAGGCGGCTATAAGAATTATTATTTCCCGGAAACACGAATAATCCATTACAAAGGAGAGAGTACAAAAAAGAGCAGTGTCAATTATGTTTTTGTGTTCTACAACGCGATGATCATTTTCGCGCGTAAACATTTCTCCAAATCAAACGCTTCACTTTTCACCTTCTTTATTCGTCTGGCAATTTACCTGCGGGCCGGTGCAGCTTTGTTCATCCGATTCATCAAAAGAATTTTTCTTCCTTTACTTGACATGCTCCTGCTCTATTCAGGCATGTATTTTTTGAAGGAATACTGGGGAAAAAATATGGTGGTCAATTACCCGCCTGCCTTCATGCAGTTGGCTGTGCCCGGGTATATATTTCTTTGGATCACCTCAGTTTTTTTCAGCGGCGGATACGATTCACCTATTCGATTATCCAAAGTTATTCGGGGGATCTTCACAGGAACCTTGTTCATACTTGTCATCTACGCTTTGTTACCCGAAGCGTCCCGCTTTTCAAGAGCCCTAATTTTACTTGGCTCAGTATGGGCCAGTATTGCAATGATACTGGATCGATTACTTTTAAATGCTCTTTCTTCCAAAAGCGTCGTGATGGACAATGAAGCAAGAAAACGATTACTCATTGTTGGTCAAGAAGAAGAAGGGGTGCGTGTATTATCCTTACTCAAATTATCTTCCACCTCTCACAACTTTATTGGCTTCGTAAAACCAGCTGAAATCGTGAATCAGGGAATAAAACATCATGCTGAGTATGAAAAATATTTCCTCGGTAATGTGAATAAACTTGGTGAGATCATTGAAGTCTACGGTATTGAAGAAGTCATATTCTGTGGCAAAGACATTTCTTCAAACCAAATCATCAACTGTATGTCAACAGATCAGGCAAAAGATGTTGAATACAAAATCGCGCCACCTGAAAGTATGTTCATTATAGGTTCCAGTTCGGTTGATAATCCCGGGGAATTGTACGTGATTGACATCAACAGCATCAGTAAATCGGTTAACAAGAGAAACAAAAGAGTAATGGATATTGCACTATCACTTTTCTTTTTCATAGTATCACCATTACTGATCATTTTACAACATAAACCCGGAGGCTATTTTTCTAATATTTTTAGTGTGCTTGCGGGAAGAAAATCATGGGTAGGATATTCAGGTGAATTACACACTACCACTACTTTGCCCGGAATAAGACCCGGAGTGTTGGGACCTTTGGATGGTTTGCCACAACATTCTCTGGACCAGTTGACCATCTCTCGTCTAAACACCTTGTATGCAAAAGATTACAAAGCTTCCACAGACCTGCACATTGTGTGGAAAGGGTGGAGAAATTTGGGCAGATAAGAGGTTCTCATTATTCATTATTTTATAAATTTGTGCAAGAGGATGGTATTCAATCCTCCGTTATTTATCAGTTCTCAACAATCCAAAGCATAGAATTTTCATGGTTCAGTTGATCATGCCCAAAATGGGCGAAAGTGTAGCAGAAGCAACCATTTTAAAATGGCTGAAAAAAGAAGGCGACAAAATCGAAGCAGATGAACCGGTGCTAGAAATTGCAACCGACAAAGTTGATTCAGAAGTTCCTTCACCGGCAGCAGGCGTTCTTTCCAAAAGACTGTTTGAAGAAGGTCAGGTTGTAAAAGTTGGTGAGGTCATTGCGATGATCGCTGCGGAAGGTGAAAGCACACAAACAAGTGCTCCGGTTTCTCAACCACCTGCAACCGCTCCTGCTCCTGTACCGGCTGTTCCTGTTGCAAACGGTAAATCCAATGCTGTTCCGGTGAGCCATGAACCTCTTTCCAAAACCTCATCTTCCGGTAGATTCTATTCTCCGCTTGTTCGCAACATTGCGAAACAGGAAGGATTGTCCATGTCCGAATTGGAAACAATTGCCGGATCAGGAATGAACAACCGTGTTACGAAGTCCGATATTCTCCATCACCTTGAACAACGTGGGCAGGGCGGTACATCCATTGCGGCTCCTGTTGCTAAACCGGCATCTGCTCCGGCAGCTGCACCAGCCGCTTCTGTTGCTCCTGCTGTATCAGTAGGTGGTAGTTTTGAAATCATTGAAATGGATCGCATGCGTAAATTGATTGCGGACCATATGGTGATGTCAAAACAAACTTCGCCACATGTAACTTCTTATGTTGAAGCTGATGTTACCAACATTGTGAAATGGCGCGACAAGGTTAAGTCTGCATTCGAAAAGAGAGAGCGTGAAAAAATTACCTTCACTCCTATTTTCATAGAAGCTGTTTGTCAGGCGATAAAAGATTTCCCGATGGTAAATGTATCCGTGGATGGATCACGCATCATTAAAAAGAACTTCATCAATATCGGAATGGCAACTGCACTTCCAAGTGGAAATCTGATTGTTCCGGTAATAAAAAATGCTGACCACCTTAGTTTAACCGGAATAACAAAAGCAGTAAATGATCTGGCCAACCGTGCCAGAAATAACAAATTGAAACCGGAAGAAATTCAGGATGGAACTTTTACTCTCACCAATGTTGGCAGTTTCGGAAATGTGATGGGTACACCGATTATTAACCAGCCACAAGTTGCCATTCTTGCTGTCGGTGCGATTCGTAAGAAACCCGCTGTGATCGAAACTCCTGAAGGTGATACCATCGGCATCCGTCACATGATGTTTCTTTCTTTGTCCTATGATCATCGTGTTGTTGACGGTTCACTTGGTGGCAGTTTCCTGAGAAGAATTGCCGACTACCTTGAAAAATTTGATGTCAACCGTAACTTCTGATCTGTTTTACTTCTCCTTCACTTGTTCTTATCAGCAATAAAAATCCAGGAATGACCAGAATTCACTTCGCGAAAATTTTCGCGTTACCGGTTTTGGCGGCACTCTTTTGCCCCACATTTTCAGCCGGACAAAAAGCAAAAGCCGGACATGTTCTCACAACCGATGAAGCTAAAATTGTGAAAAAGGATGCGGCAACTTTGTTTGTTTCTACAGACTACAAAGGTGCTCTCACAGGGTATAAGGATCTGGTAAAAGCTGATCCATCCAATGCTGACTACAACTACAGACTTGGAGTTTGTTACCTCATGACAAGTGTAGATAAATCAGCCGCACTTGCCTGCCTTGAAAAAGGAAAGAATGCAAAAGATGCAAAGAAGGATATCGCTTTCTATCTTGGAATGGCCAACATGTATCAGATGAACTGGGATGCAGCCATTGAAAATTTTCAATCGTACAAGGCAAGCAGTGCAAACAAACCCATGAAGGATTTTCTTCCTACAGATCGTTTGATTGAAATGTGCAACAATGGAAAACAACTTTCATCTTCAAAAGCCAATGTCACATTCACCAACATGGGAAAAGGCATTAATTCACCATTTGAAGAATACAATGCGTTTATATCGGCAGACAACAAAGAACTCGTTTTTACATCCAGAAGGAAAGGAAATATCGGAGGCTTCGTTGAAGATCTGGGAATCTATACTTCTGATCTGTATTGGTGTTTGTGGAAAGATACCATATGGAGCAAATGCAAAGGACTTGGTGGTATTGTGAATAGTGAATGGGATGAAGAAGCGGTCGGACTAAGTGCTTTGGGAGATGAATTGTTTATTTATTTTGATAATGTGGATGCCTTTGCTGACTTAGGAATTGCATCGCTCAAAGGAAAAACCTGGCAGAAGCCGGTGATGTTGCCCGAACTGATAAATTCCAAGCAATACGAAGGAGGAGCCTGCACTTCACTGGATGGTTCGATGATTATTTTTTCAAGTAACCGGAAAGAATCACTCGGCGGAAATGATTTATGGATGGTAAAAAAAGAAGCAAGTGGTGAATGGGGTGCTGTGACGAATATGGGAAATGTACTCAATACTAAATATGATGAGGAATCACCATTTTTGACTTTGGATGGAAAAACTTTGTATTTCAGTTCCAAAGGACACAACAGTATGGGAGGTTATGATTTGTTTAAATCCAGTTGGGATGCCGCTGCAGGTAAATGGGGAGCTCCTGTAAATCTCGGATTGCCTATCAACGACGCGGATGATAATTCGTTCATCTCTTTCACGGGCGACGGGCGTTACGCGTACATTTCGGCTTTGATGAAAGACGGATACGGTGACCGCGATATATACAGAATTGAATACAACGATACTTTGGATCATCCTTTCCGGACGCTTATCACCGGAAATGTCAGTTCATCCAGTGGAAGCAGAATTGAATTGACAAAGGTTACTCTCACCAACAAGGCTGATCAGTCTGTGATGGTTTATAAACCAAATACTGCCACTAATGCTTTTGTTTTGAATGCTGCACCTGGCGAATATACTCTGAGTGTGGAAGGTTATAATTTTGCTGCTTACACTGAAGATATCACAATCGCCAACGAATTTCCAGTTAAGGAAGTCAATAAGCAGATTGCTGTAACTTCCACTAAATAGAAACTGATGCAATTACAACTTAAAAGACCGATTGTTTTCCTTGATCTGGAAACAACCGGTGTAAATGTCGGAGCCGACAGAATTGTCGAAATTGCTTTGCTTAAAATTTTTCCAAATGGTAATCGCGATTCCAAGAATATGAGAATCAATCCAACTATTCCTATTCCTTTGGAGGCTTCTAAAGTTCATGGCATCTATGATCCCGACGTGGCGGATTCTCCAAAGTTTAGTGATGTAGCGAAAGATCTCAATACATTTCTGGGAGGCAGTGATCTGGGTGGATACAATTCCAACAAATTCGATATTCCATTGTTAATTGAAGAATTTACACGCTGCGGAATCATCTTTGATTTGAGCGATCGGAAGTTGATTGATGTTCAAAACATCTTTCACAAAATGGAACAACGCACACTTGCCGCTGCCTATAAATTTTATTGCGATAAGGATCTGACGAATGCACACAGCGCCGAAGCAGATACATTGGCTACGTATGAAGTATTGCTTTCCCAACTGGAAAAATATGATTCGTTGAAAAACGATGTTGACTTCCTCGCGCAATTTAGTTCAATCACGAAAAATGTGGACCTGGCAGGCAGAATTGTATTCAATGAAAAAGGCGAAGAGGTATTTAACTTCGGTAAATACAAGGGCAAACTTGTAAAGGAAGTATTCAAAACCGAACCTTCCTATTATGATTGGATGATGAAAGGTGATTTCGCAACCAATACAAAAAATGTAATTACACAATTGCGTTTAAAAGAATTCAACAAGTAGGATTATTCATACTTTCCTTAGTATATGAAAATCATTTGCATTGGCAGAAATTATGTGGAACATGCTTTGGAACTGAAAAATGAAGTTCCTGCAGAACCGGTTTTTTTTCTAAAGCCGGATACAGCTATACTTCCTGAACAAAGACCATTTTATATACCGGATTTTTCTAAAGAAATCCATCATGAAATTGAACTGGTGCTGAAAATTTGCAAAGAAGGAAAGAATATTGCACCGGAATTTGCTTCCCGCTATTTCGATCAGATCACAGTTGGAATTGATTTTACAGCCAGGGATATTCAACAGAAGCAAAAAGAAAAAGGCTTGCCCTGGGAGCCTGCCAAAGCATTCGATCATTCTGCTCCGGTAGGCAAGTTTATTTCCTTCTCTTCATTGGCTAATCCTCAATCTATCCGTTTTCATCTGGATAAAAATGGAAATACTGTTCAAACCGGATCCAGTGATTTGATGATACATTCTTTTGAGAAAATGATCAGTTATGTTTCGCAGTTTATTACGTTGAGAAAAGGTGATCTGATATTTTCAGGAACTCCAAATGGCGTAGCACAAGTCAATCCCGGCGATGTTCTCAATTGCTATCTGGAGGATCAATTACTTCTGACTGTAGAAGTAAAATAAAAAAGCCCGCCATTTTAATTGGCAGGCTTCTTACTATAAAATCATCGTTTATTTCGTAGCATCATTCATTCCTGCGGCAAGGCTGTCAGTATTGGTCGCGCCAACATCCATTTTATCTGAGCCTTCAGCTCCATTCAGTGATTCCTTAGTCATGTTTACCTTCCATTTTCCATCCACACGCATCAGGTTGAGTGGAATTTCTCCTTCTTTACCTTCTTCTTTGTACATGACAACAGCATTGTCTCCTTCTATTTTCTCAGAAATAATTTCATACTTTACTTCAGCAGTTTGTCCGGAATCCTGAACCATCTTTGAAAAGCCGGCCATTGTTTCCATTAATTTCCTTGTATCCTCAGTTCCGTATTTTTTTGCTGCTTCAAAATCCTGCTCATGAAAAGCTTTTAAAAATGAATCCGCTACAGCTCTTGGAGAATCTCCTTTCCCACAGGAAAAGAACAGAATGAATACTGAAATCGCGAGGACTGAGGTAATTTTAATTTTCATTGTCTGAGATTTGAACTTAGGTTTTGGTAATTGTAAGAGTAGATACCGGTGCAATGGTGACTTAGGTAAATGTTATCACAGGAAACGAATGTTCGTCCTGAAACATGTGTCAAAGGTATATAATTTTTATCCCCGCTCGCATCCTGCAATAGCTTATATACCATTTCTGTACAATACATCTTGTTGTCACTTCTCAGATCGAAGTCGGTGTCAAACTCCAGTCCGTTTGAGTAGAAAGCCTGTACCTCATTCCGTATTTTTGCCAAAGCCTCTTTTCCTAAATCTGTTCTGAAGATCCCAAAGGAATGAATCCGGTCAGCACGGCAGAATTCTGCCAGACTCTCTTTTTTCATTTTGTTACTCTTATTTTCCTCTCCTCCAATGCAGTGATAAACAAATATATTTCCGTTTTCAATTTCAATAATTCCCGCATGAGAATATCGGGGATCTTTCAGTGAAAATTTAAGAAATGCATTGCTGATAAATCCTCTGCCATGGCGAAAAATAATGTCACCGGAATGAAGCAATGCCTTATCCGGTGCTGCCAGAAGCCAACTCTTATTTACCTGTGAAGCCTGCATTTTTGCTTTCACCGGCTCGATCCAGCCGGAACCCGACAAAAAGATCAATACCAATGAAGCACAGACCACCAATAAAAGAACACTTTCTGTAATTCTTTTCATGTTACATTCTTTCCGGAACCTGAATACCAAGCAATTTCATTGACTGACTAATCACAGCTGCTGTCATGCCACTTAATGCAAGTCTGAAAGCAGTTGTTTGTGGTTCTGCATCATCCACAATTACATGATCGTGATAAAAATGGTTGTAGCTTTTGGCTACATCGTATGCAAAATTCGCGACAACGGCAGGACTGAAATTTTGTCCGGCTTCAAGCACCATCTGCGGATAGGAATATATGATTTTAAGCAGTTGTTTTTCTTCTTTGGACAAGGAATGACCGCCTGTATAGTGTGGGAGATTCGTCAACTTATTCCCTTTTTTCAGCACTGATCTGATCCGTGCATAGGTATACTGAATAAATGGTCCGGTGTTTCCATTCAGATCAATACTTTCAGCAGGATTGAAGAGCATTCGTTTCTTTGGATCCACTTTCAGAATGAAATATTTAATCGCTCCCATTCCAAGTGTGTGATACAATTCCCGTGCTTCAGCACTGTCGAAATCATCCAGCTTACCCATAGCTTTCGTTGCCATTTCAGCTTCTTCCACTACATCTTTCATTAAATCATCCGCATCCACTACTGTTCCTTCACGGGATTTCATTTTACCGCTGGGCAAATCCACCATCCCATATGAAAGATGGTACAATCCATCTGCCCATGGCCGTTGCAGTTTTTGGAAAATGGCACGCAGGACTTTAAAATGATAGTCCTGTTCATTTCCTACAACATAGATTAACTGATCAAGTCCCTTGTGTTCATCGAAACGGAGTTGAGCTGTTCCGATATCCTGAGTGATATACACAGAAGTTCCATCTGCCCTCAGCAATACTTTTTGATCCAATCCTTCTGCAGTCAGATCAACCCAAACTGACTGATCTTCTTTGCGGAAAAATGAGTTGGACTTTACTCCGTCCTCGACCATCTTTTTGCCAAGCAAATAGGTTTGAGATTCGTAATATATTTTATCGAAATCAACTCCCAGATTTTTATAAGTTATTGCAAATCCATCGTACACCCATCCATTCATTTTTTCCCAAAGAGAACGGGTTTCGGAATCTCCGGATTCCCATTTTCTCAACATCTCCTGGATTTCCTGATTGAGGGGCGCGGATTTTTCAGCGTCTTCTTTGCTCATGCCTTTTGTCACGAGGTGCTCCACTTGTTCTTTGTATTTTTTATCATACAGAACATAGTATTTCCCCACCAAATGATCTCCTTTCATTCCGGATGAAGAAGGAGTTTCGCCATTTCCCCACTTCTGCCAGGCAAGCATAGATTTACAAATATGTATTCCACGGTCATTGACCAGATTCACTTTGAGTACCTGGTGTCCGTTAGCTTTCAAAATTTCAGCGACTGAATATCCAAGTAAATTATTTCGGATATGTCCGAGGTGAAGAGGTTTATTGGTATTGGGAGATGAATACTCTACCATGAGAAATCTCGGTTTCACAGGTGAATCAGAGTTTCTATTCGGATCAAAAAGCAATGCATGTTCTGCATTCACAGCATTAAAAAAATCCGACCAACAGCTATCAGCGACAAGCAGATTCAGGAATCCCTTCACAACATTGAATGAAGCCAATACAGAGGAGTTCGCTTTGAGGTGTGAACCGATCTGGTTTGCTGTTTCTTCAGGTGATTTACCGCTTTGTTTTGAATAGGGAAAAACCACCAAAGTGCGGTCACCTTCAAATTCCTTCTTTGTTTCCTGCAGAATGATTTTGTCTTCCTGTTCGGAGATCCCGTACAGTTCCTGCAATGCAGATACTATTCCTCTTTTTAACTCCTTCTCAAACCACACACTCATTGTGTTTCATTATTTTGTAAATGAATTAATTGGTGAGCTGACTCACCACCCGCTGAAGAATTTCAAATGTATTTTCAGCCATCAGATTTTCTTTATCAAGAGTAGGATTCACTTCTGAAATTTCAAAGCAAATTACTTTTTCGTTTTGAATCAATCTCACCAATAAACTTCCTGCTTCCTTTTCTGTAATACCATTTCGTACCGGTGTTCCCGTTCCTTTTGAAATCGAAGAATCCATACTGTCCACATCAAATGAAATGTAAATCATGTGGCAGCGCGACAAATGAGCCAGAGCATCCCTGGCGATCTTCTCAACACCATTTCTTTTTACATCATTGGTGCTGAAGATTCTTACCTTATTTTTTTTCAGAAGATATGATTCTTCCGGTTCAACATCCCTCAATGCAATAAATACGAGGTCGTTCCATTCAATTTTAGGAGTTATTCCTCCGATCTTTTTAATCTTCGACCAAAACTCAAGTGTGTCTTTATCCGGTTTGTTCATTTTATTGCTGGCATTGTCTTCTGCCAGAACTGCAGCCAAAGGCATACCGTGCATATTGCCTGAAGGAGTTGTCCAGGGTGAATGCATGTCAGCATGCGCATCAATCCAGATCACCCCGAGACGCTGTTTTGGATAGGCCATCTTAATCCCGGAAATGGTTCCGGCGGAAGTACTGTGGTCACCGGCGAGTACAATCGGAAATTCATTAGACTTCAATGAGTTTTTTACAGCGTTGGCTGTTCGTTCAAGAACCGTGAGCAAACTTTTTATCCTTTTCGCGTACGGACTTCCGGGTGATTCAAACAAACTGGTATTCTCAGTCTGAACTTCTACCGAATCTATTTTCTTGAAGAGGTTACTACCGTAGTCAAAGGCGGCAATCTTGATTGCATCCGGTCCCATGCTGGCTCCGCGGGTTCCTGCTCCTACTTCAGACTTTACTTCTACAAACCTGATCTTCTTCATTGGTTACCTTTTGTTTTACTCTATTCAAAAAATTTATTCCCTACGTATGTGATAAATGTAAGTTACTTACTTTAGCAGAAATTTGACAATCCGGGTTACTTACATTTAGCGTAAAGTCCCAAGGGTCATTCAACTCCTTTCAGCATACAATGAAGAACACTTACCGTGACCTGATCGAACAAACCTTTTACTTCCCGCAGGAAGGTTTTGAGGTGATCGACAATCAACTTCACTTCTATGGTATTGATTTGATGGAAATTATCAAACAATACGGTACTCCCTTGAAAATCACCTATCTGCCTAAAATTGGGTCACAAATTAAGAAAGCCAAACGACTTTTCAATGTAGCCATTGCAAAAGCAGATTACAAGGGTTCTTATACCTACTGTTATTGTACGAAGAGTTCCCATTTTTCGTTCGTTTTGCATGAAGTTTTAAAGCATGATGTTCACTTGGAAACCTCCTCTGCTTTTGATATCCCAATCATCCGTTCCCTTTACCAGGAAAAGAAGATCGACAAAAACGTTTTCATCATCTGTAACGGATACAAACGGCCGCAGTACATTCAATACATTTCGGATCTGATCAATGACGGGTTTGAAAATGTAATTCCGGTTCTGGACAATATGAATGAGCTTGGATTATATGAGAAAAAGATCAAAGGAAGGAAGAAAGTTAAAGTTGGAATTCGGATTGCAGCCGGAGAAGAACCGAATTATGAATTTTACACATCCCGTTTGGGTATTCGCTATGACGAGATCAAGGATTATTACATCAAAAACCTTAAGAAGAATCCGAAGTTCCAGTTGAAGATGTTGCACTTTTTCATCAACACAGGCATTAAAGACAATGCCTACTACTGGAACGAATTGAATAAGTGCGTGAACGTTTACTGTGAGTTGAAAAAGATCTGCCCTACACTCGATTCACTGGATATCGGCGGTGGTTGGCCGATCCGAAAATCGCTCGGCTTTGAATACGATTATGAATACATGGCTGAACAAATTGTAAAACAAATCAAACAAACCTGCAAAGCACAAGGTGTGGATGAGCCCAATATCTTCACAGAGTTTGGAAGTTTTACAGTAGCTGAAAGCGGAGCAACATTATTTTCCATCATTGATCAGAAACAGCAAAACGACAATGAGCTCTGGTATATGATAGACAGTTCCTTCATTACTACTCTTCCGGATACCTGGGGAATAAAACAGAAATTTATTCTTCTCGCTATCAATGACTGGGAAAAGGATTACAATCGCGTAAATATTGGCGGACTCACTTGCGATAGCGATGATTATTATAACACCGAATCGCATGTTAACCAGGTATATCTTCCCAAACAGGAAAATCCTCAGGGCGAACAATTGTACATCGGCTTTTTCCATACCGGAGCCTATCAGGAAAGTATCGGTGGTTATGGCGGAATTCAACATTGTCTGGTCCCGGCACCGAAACATGTTATCATCGATCGTGATGAGGATGGTGAGATTACCACGCGTCTTTTTGCAAAAGAACAAAGCGCCAAGAGTATGCTTAAAATTCTTGGTTATTAAGAACCGAAACTGACATGAAAAGAATCACAGGTATTGGCGGAGTTTTCATAAAAGCATCTGATCCGAAGTTTCTTGCCAGATGGTACGAAGATCATTTAGGTATTCCATTTGGCACAAACGTGTATGCCAGTTTGAAATGGAGAAATGCCAATGATACCAACGAAATTTGTACTACCGCTTTCAGTTTCTTCCCGGAAAACACAACTTATTTTCTCCCCGGTGAAAAAAAGCTGATGCTGAATTTTCGTGTCGAGAATCTTAGAGAATTATTGCCATTGCTTCAGACTGAAGGAGTGAATGTGCTGGAAAAAACTGAAGAATATGAATATGGAAAATTCGGCTGGGTAATGGATCCTGAGGGCAATAAGATTGAACTTTGGGAGCCTCATGAATCGGGATTTGGTGAATCGCCTCAGTCTGTCCCTGTTTCAGGACCTGTAAATGGCCTGGGTGGTATTTTCATAAAGAGTTCGGATCCGAAAAAGCTGGCGCAATGGTATGCCGATCATTTCCAACTGAATTTCCAGGGAACGATGTGTATGTTTAGATGGAAACAGGTGAATGATGCACAAAAAGATGGCACCACCGTATTATCGTTTTTCAAAGAAGATACTCAATATTTCAAGCCATCAGACAAGAGTTATATGCTGAATCTGAATGTGAATCAGATTGAACAATTGACGGAGGAGCTCAGGACATCACAAATTCCTGTTGCGCCTAAAGTCGATGATTCGGAATATGGTAAGTTCAGCTGGTTGATGGATGCCGAAGGAAATAAAATTGAATTGTGGGAATCCAATAAATCCTGATCACAGGTTAAATCCCGGGTTAAAGAAATTCAACTTCAGTTGCTCCAAAACCGTATTGTTCAGGTGGTGCTTCACCGTAACGGATAAAGGGAATTTTTTTCAGCTCTTCCCGGATTGCACTTTTAAGTACACCTTGACCAACGCCATGTATAAAGGTAATCTTGTGGATTTTATTCACCATTGCCTGATCCAGTTCATACAGGAAATAGTTCAATTGATAAGCGATGATTTGTGCATTGCTCATTGCTGAATAATCTTTGAGCAATTCTTCGATATGAAGATCGACAACCTTTGTACGTGAAAGAACAGTAAATTTTTCTGCTTTGCCTTTACCCTGTCTTTGTTGATTTCTCAGATTTTCTTCAGTTTCCTTTTGCTGGTACTTTTCCAAAAGTTTGCTGATGTCAATTTCATTGATTGGATTCATACTGAACAAAGGCATTAGCAAAACCGGTAATTCTCCTGATCTCAAAGTGTTTTTGTAAGTTGGATCAAGGAAATCTGAGCCGGAAAAAGACAGTTGTTTGATGATGGGAGAACGCGGTCTGTATTCTTTTTTTGCAAAAAACAGAAACTGAAATTCAAATCCATCAAAGCGATGCAATTGATCCGGCGAATACATTCCAAGAGCCAGTTCCGATCTGGGTGATACGGAACCACTGTCAATTCCGGAACGAAAATCAGCCAGCTTTCTTGACACCGTGAACATGATATCATACGCTGTATTGTTAATCAGGATCAGTTCGATTTCAGATGTAAGCGGGGTTTTTTCATGCACCATTTTCAATCCGGCATACACTGTATCATCCGGATCCATGGAAGTGATGATATCAGGCTTTCGTGCCGGAGATTTAATGGTTGAAACCGATTGACTGACTTCTTTGGGGTCAGATTTTGGGTGAGGTTCGCGAGGAAGTTCTTCGTCTAATTGAAACTCTATCCGAACCCATTGCTTCTCCTCAGCAATATGTTTAAACCCATCTGCATCAGCTACTTCAATTTTATCGTTGGACAAAATCCGAACCACTGATCCCTCCAAATTATCGTTTAAAAAGCGTACTTTATCTCCTACTTGTAATTTCACCTGATGTAATTTATTCCATTTCCAAATGGTAGAAAAACCGGAATGAGCCTTTGAAAATAAAGGTAAATTATCCAATTTCTTGCATCATCCTTCCGGGCTTTTTCACTTTTCATTGTTTATAACCATCTTTAAGCCTCATCTCTTAGCTGAATTGTTCTGAATTTTCATGACATTTCTCAGACAAATTGAGAATTTTTCATTTGTTAAATTTTGATAAAAATGAAAGAATAATTCATTTCATTGTCACATTGAAATAGCTTATTCATATCTTTGTGCCGGAGTTAGTGAAAAGCTGCGACACTTCTTATCTGATTCCCCGCATAAATCTTAGAATCTTTTATCCCTGAAATGGAGTTTATTCAACAGTTGATTGATTTTATTTTACATATTGATAAGCACCTTATTGAAATGGTGAATCAGTATGATAAGGTCACTTACCTGTTGTTGGCCCTGATCATTTTCTGCGAAACAGGATTTGTGGTCACTCCTTTCCTTCCGGGAGATTCTTTGTTGTTTGCTGCCGGCGCCCTGGCCGCTGCAGGATCTTTGAACATTGGTTTATTGATTCTGATTTTGTTCCTGGCTGCCTTTGCAGGTGACAATACGAATTATGCGATCGGAAATTTCATCGGACATAAAATCATCGCAGCGAAACGTAAATTGATCAAGAAAGAATACATTGACCGTACACATGCTTTTTACGAAAAGCATGGAGGGAAAACTGTTGTGATTGCCCGGTTCATGCCGATTCTCCGCACCTTCGCACCGTTTGTCGCTGGTTTGGGCAGTATGACATACCGTAGATTTATCGGTTTCAGTCTGCTTGGAAATGTATTGTGGATTTGCGGATTTTCCATTGCAGGCTATGCATTCGGAAATATTCCTGCTGTCAAACAAAATTTTACACTGGTCGTTTTCGGAATAATTATCCTCTCTCTCCTGCCAATGTTGATTGCTTTCATTAAAGCAAAATTATCCTCTAAAACTGCGAACTTTTAATCCCAAATTTATTCAATCATGAAACGTTTTGGTTTATTCGGCCATCCACTGGAACACTCTTATTCTAAGAAATTTTTTCAGGAAAAATTTCAACGGGAAGGTAGAAGTGATTGCGCCTACGAAAACTATGACACTGAGAACATCTATGACCTGAAACAAATTGTGAAGGACAATCCCGATCTGGTAGGATTGAATGTCACAATTCCGTTCAAGCAGGACATTATTCCTATGCTCGATAATCTGGATGATATCTCTCAGAAAATCGGAGCTGTAAACACCATCCGCATTAATCGTCAGGATGGTGGTAAATTCGAGCTGCATGGCTACAATACAGATGCCTGGGGTTTTGAGTTAGCCATTCGTCCGATTCTTCGCCCGCATCACCGCAGGGCCCTGATCTTAGGCACTGGTGGTTCAGCCAAAGCTGTGTCTTTTGTATTCAGAAAACTGAATATCGAGCATTTCTTCGTTACACGAGAGGAATCCCGTTTTCACTATTCATACGCTGACCTGAATGCGAATACCATGAAAGCTTTCCAGGTCATTGTAAACACTACACCGCTTGGAATGTATCCGAATGTCAATGAATGTCCGAATATTCCATATGAATTTCTGACTCACAAAAACCTTTGCTTCGACCTGATTTATAATCCGGCTCAGACAAAATTTTTGGAGAAATCTAAAGAAGCCGGTGCATTTATCCATAATGGTTTCAGAATGCTAAGATTGCAGGCTGAAAAATCATGGGAGATCTGGAACGAACCGATCTATGTATAATTCATAATCAAAAATAATTTTTACAAAAGACCGGTTCCTCTGAGCCGGTCTTTTTTGTTGTGATTAAAAAGAATTTCAAATACAAATTGAGTCTTAGTGATTTTCACTTGAAATAATGTGGAAGAATTTTCGAAAGAATGATTCTGAAAAATTCTGATTCATTAAGATGTTCACTGATCTGATTCAAATGTCAAATAGTAAAATTGAAATTTTGTTTACCTTACATTTGTCTTCATGTTAGTAATACCGCCATTAGAATTACAGCTATATGCCTTTTAATTTAGAATCAGAATATAAACCTACAGGTGATCAGCCGGAAGCGATACGGCAACTTGTGGAAGGACTGAACCGCGGTGATGCCGCCCAGACTTTACTCGGTGTGACAGGTTCAGGAAAAACATTTACTGTAGCCAATGTGGTTGCGCAAACCAATCGCCCGACGCTAGTACTCAGTCACAACAAAACTCTCGCCGCCCAATTGTACGGAGAATTCAAACAGTTTTTCCCTCACAATGCAGTTCAGTATTTCGTGAGCTATTATGATTACTATCAGCCTGAAGCTTATATTCCTACTACGAATACTTATATCGAAAAAGATTTATCCATCAATGATGAAATAGAAAAGCTTCGTCTTAGTACAACAACTGCTCTGCTGAGCGGACGCGAAGATGTGTTAGTTGTAAGTTCCGTCTCCTGTATTTACGGGATCGGAAATCCATCGGACTTCAAAGATAACATCATTAAAATAAAGGAAGGAGAACGCATTAGCAGGAATGCATTTTTACATCACCTTGTGACCGCCTTGTACAGCAGAACAGATGTAGATTTTACGAGGGGTAAGTTTCGTGTTCGTGGTGAAACTGTGGATGTTTTTCTTGCCTATGGTGATATCGCGTACCGTATTAATTTTTTTGGTGATGAAATAGAAGAAATCGTAACTATTGATCCTGTTTCCGGAAGAACTATTGAAAAAAATTCCGCTGTCGTCATTTATCCTGCAACCATTTTTGTGACCAGTCCTGATCGCCAACTGGAAGCAATCTGGAACATTCAGGAGGACATGGTAAAACAAGTAGATTACATGCGTTCGTTGGGACAAAATCTGGAAGCCAAACGCCTTGAAGACAGAGTTACCTATGATCTTGAAATGATTCGTGAATTGGGCTATTGTTCCGGAATTGAGAATTACTCTCGCTATTTTGACGGACGTGAACCCGGATCCAGACCATTCTGTCTGCTGGATTATTTTCCGGATAATTATTTAATGGTGATAGATGAAAGCCATGTAACTGTTCCGCAAATCCGGGCGATGTACGGAGGAGACCGATCGCGAAAACAAAATCTTGTTGAATATGGATTCCGTCTTCCTTCCGCTCTTGACAATCGCCCTTTGAAGTTTGATGAGTTTGAGTCATTGGTGAAACAGGTAATTTATGTCAGCGCCACTCCTGCAGATTATGAATTACAAAAAAGTGAAGGTATTCTTGTCGAACAGGTTATTCGACCTACCGGATTACTGGATCCTATCATTGAAGTTCGACCAAGTTTAAACCAGGTGGATGATTTGCTCGAAGAAATTGACAGGACGGTGAAGGCCGGTGAAAGAGTCCTTGTAACTACATTGACAAAGCGAATGGCGGAAGAGTTAACCAAATACATGGTAAAGTTGAATATCAATTGTCGCTACATTCACTCCGAGGTAGAAACACTGGATCGTGTCGAATTATTACGCGACTTGCGACTCGGAAATTTCGATGTGTTGGTTGGAATTAATTTGTTACGTGAAGGACTCGATTTGCCGGAAGTTTCACTTGTAGCAATTTTGGATGCTGACAAAGAAGGATTCCTCAGAAGTAATCGTTCTCTTACACAAACTGCAGGAAGAGCGGCCAGGAATATCAATGGAAAGGTGATTTTTTATGCTGACAAAATCACAGACAGCATGCAAAAAACAATGGATGAGACTACCCGAAGAAGGGAAAAACAAATTGCTTATAACCAGGATCACGGACTTTCTCCTGTTCAAATCAAACGTTCGAAAGAAAGTATCATGGGTCAGACTAAATTGTCGGAATCAAAATATACAGAAGAACATGCATATGTAGAAAACACTCAGTTCAGTGTAGCTGCTGATCCTGTTGTTCAATATATGAATCCCGATGAATTGAAAAAATTGATCGCCCAGACTAAAAAATCAATGGAAAGAGCCGCGAAAGATCTGGATTTTATCGAAGCTGCAAGGTTGAGAGACGAAATGTACGAACTTGAAAAATTGTATAAAAAGTAAATCTATTTTTTCATTTTTTATTTCTGAAAAAATAAACCGAATTCAATGAAAAACAAACTTGTGATGTTTTCGCTTTTAGTAGATGATTACGACAAAGCCATTGAATATTATACCAAGACACTCTGTTTTACTTTAGTTGAAGACACAAAAATGAGTGAAACCAAACGTTGGGTGGTTGTGACTCCGGGAGATTCCGGTTCTTCCATCCTATTGGCGAAGGCAGCTAACGACGAGCAGAAAAGCAGAATTGGAAATCAAACCGGGGGACGAGTATTTCTTTTCTTACATACAGATGATTTCTCCACCTATTATTCAAGACTGAAATCCAATCAAGTCCGGTTTGTACGCGAGCCGGTTCAGGAAAGCTGGGGAATGGTAGCTGTATTTCAGGATGTGTATGGTAATCTGTGGGACCTTATTCAACCTGCCACTTAACACAAGTACTTCGAAGTTTCGTTCAATGCACTAAATAGAATGAATGCATTTTAATTTTCAAGAGACATGACCATTTTGAACGTCTTTCTGCCAAAGTCTTTGTGAATTTCTTCCGGACCAACCTGAGTAAAACCCGATTTTGTATACAATGAAACAGCAGCTTTTAAACTGGAAGCAGTTTCAAGCATGACCTCTGTTTTACCATGTTCTTTTGCTTCCTTCACTACAGCCTGAATTAATTTCAATCCAATTCCCTTACCCTGAAATCGGGCCGAGACTCCCATTTTTATCAATTCATAGGAATTTTTACCATGAGGAATACACGCGCAGGTTCCTGCAACTTCTTCATCGTGCAGTGCAAAAAACACTTGCCCTCCTTTCGCAAGTATTCTTTCAGGGTGATCAAGTATTTCAATGTCTGCATCAGTGGGATGGAAATACTTATTTAACCATTCCAGATTCAAACTTTTAAAATAGCTCTTATACACTTCAGAATACGGAACAATTTTTATTTCCATCTGAAATAAATTGACTCAAAGAAATTTTAAAATCAAATTTTCTCTTTGCAACCATCAATGAATTACCTGAATGCTTCTTGTTACAGTTTCTGATTCAGAAAAGATCCTGCAATAATACATTCCGGATTTTAACGAAGTTACATCGACACTGATTTGATTGACAAGTCCTGCACGTAAACTCGGATGATCTTCATACAACAATTTACCATCAGCGCTATACAGTTGCAGACCAACAGACCCATACTTAGTCCATAGCTTCTCAAGGCTGATTGTACTGCTCGTTGCAGCCGGGTTTGGATAAAATTGGCTCACACTGTTTTTCGTATCAACCGAAGCGATCCCGACAGGTATGTTAACAGTATCAATGGTAGCATTGATCATAAGGTCTTCAATTTCGCGATTGCGATAAATTGCCCAGGCATTTCCAAGAACTTCGAATGTTCTGTTGCTGAATGGTCCTGTGACAGAATTGCCCAAAATAATTCCAACTCCATCCATGTTCCAGGAAACATAAAAACTTCCGCTATTGATCACAATCGGATTTGTTAATGGAATATCAACCCAAACAGGAGCGGTATAAGAAAGTGCATCAACATATACAGAATCCAGTTTCGTTCCATTACTTCCATTTGGTCCGTTGTCGTCGAACACGGCCATATAAAATCCTACAAGATTTGGATTTGAAGTGATGTATGCATGGACTGAAGTAAGTTTGCAGGGATAAAATGGAGGAACAAATTGCACTCCTGCTCCACCCTGACCTCCCAGCCAGTTCAAACCAACGCCATTACTGAAACCATCATCGTAAGAAAGACGGATTGGTGTGTTTGTAGTATCCACAACTACCAGCTCAAGAGAAGCACTATCATTGCTGGGCGCGATATCACCGGGAACTAATGTGCGAGTTACCTGGATATAAGTACCATCAAATACTGGACTGAATGTTTCGCCCATATTTAAAGATGCGGTTGCCTGTGGAACCAATAAAGTTGTTGTGATGGTATCATCTACTTCAATTGTACCTGTAAACCCGCTTGCAGAGGTAGCTACATAAGAATACACATTGAATGGATTGAGGTTGACATTCCCTGCATTTTTTATTTCGCTGTTCATTTCCCATGGATCAGGTGTGAGATTGCTGATGAATCTCGCACCATTAGTTGGATTGTCATTGTAGAGCGTAGATGCATCCAGTGCCTGGAAGGTACTTGTAGGTGGATAGGTAAATTTCACTGCATAAGGCGTAATGAAATATCCGGCACCTCCACCGGCCGGATTAATCATACTTTGTAAACCAACTCCTCCATTGATGTTTTCAATTCCTGCAGATAAATACGGAGAATTTCCACCGCCATAAACTCCTGTCTGCTGTTGATATTGAAAAGTAATCGAACTGTCAATTGTAGAAAGGATCAATTGAAAGGAATTACTTCCCTGATAAGATGGGGCGTTTTGATCCCAGAATGGTACATTCAACCAGGAAACAACAAGTGAATCATGGTTAGGACTGCTCCAGTAATAACATTGTCCCGGATTTCCTGCCCCGTCAAAATTTAAATCCGCGGCCATCGCAGCAATGTAATCCTGTGGTTGAGATGTACTCGGAATGAATGGAAACGGAACGGAAAGCTGACAGCTTTGAAAAGCGATATATCCATTTGATCCTACCCAAAATTGATGTACATCATACCAATAATAATGAAAATCAAAATTGATCTGGAAAGGCCCTTGTGTGTTGTCATCAGAAAGCCTCTCTACGAGAACTCGTCCGGGTTTTGAGACAATGTCAATCCAATTGTACACGGGTCCCTGAGGGTCCAAATTGTCTTTCCAGATATAACCATATGCATCCGGTCCGCCCGAACCTGCAAAGGATGTTGTCGATATAGACAATAAGAAAAGAATGATGTGTAGATGTTTTTTCATGGATCTTATTTTGAGAGTCAATGAAAAATACAAAATAGAGATGAAATCACAAATTTTAGAGCGAATTATATTTCAAGAATGTTAAAATGCGCTCAAAAAAGGCTGCCCTGTTATTTTAATTTAAAATAAATTATTTTTACGGCAGACAAAATTTCAGATCAACCCTCATGAAAGAAATTACAGTTCAGGAACTCAAGGAAAAAATGGATAAGCAGGAAGATTTTCAACTCATCGACGTGAGAGAATACTATGAATATGAAATTTGTAATCTCAATGGAGAACTTATTCCGATGTCTTCCATATTGGATCAACTCGATAAAATATCCAAAGACAAACCGGTAATTGTGCATTGCAAATCCGGTGGAAGAAGCGGAGTAATTGTAATGGAACTTGAACGTCGTTTTGGAATGAACAATCTTTACAATCTGAAAGGTGGAATCCTCGCTTATGCACGGGAAATTGATCCATCACTGGCAACGTATTAGTTTGATGAATCAAAATTATTTTCAAAAATAAAATGCATGGTATCGGGCTTTTCTACCGGGACTCCATTCAATTGCAGGAGCCGGCAAATGAACGATGTTAATGATTTTAAAAAAGGAAGAAAGCAATACTGATTTCGTTTTTATTCTTGCGAGATCGAAATCCAGACTTAAAAAATATTGGCGATAACGATTGAATGAAGGAATTGAATTGCCATCAACTTCAACAGGGTTCTCCTTCCCTCCTGTCATCCCTTCAGCACCAAATCCAATCCCGATACTTAACCAATTTGGAAGCCAGTCTGATTTTTTGAAAAATGATCGGGGATGAATGCTCATCCAATAGGTAAGTCCGTTATAATCTTTCAATATGTTTTCCGGCAGATTACTGCCAAGAACATCCGGTCTGTATTTTGAATATTTAGTTTGACGAAAAGAATATTTCAACACGATTCGTTGTTCTTCCCATTGCAGTTGCTGTAAAGTAAACAATGCCACTCCTGATGTATTACATAGTACATCTCCGGGAGAAAATCCCCATTCAGCTGAAAATCCGTCAAACACTTCAATTGTTGTCTGATACAAGAATGATATTCCGGAAGCAAACAATGCTGATTTTTTATTGTTGTAACCTGACCATCGAAAACTTTTAGCCAATGGTTTGGCTATGGAATAAGCATCCCATGCATGTCCGAACTTATCCATTTGTTCCCACTCGGCATTGTCATTAAAAAAATGAAAAGAAGATTGAGGATAATCCTGATACCATTGAGTATACAACCAGTACATGCTCACCGGATACAACCCCAATGTCGTACCTACAAGAATTTTTGTTCTTCTCGTGTCAGGATCAGGAGAATTTTGCAAAGAAAATAATCTGAGCCTGGAACCATCCGCCGTAATTGAAAAAGAAAGCTCCCTGCCTTCCTGTTTGGCTCCGGTTTCGTTTTCTGCGACACATTTATGAACTATAATTGAAAACAATAAAATGAAAATAAATTGAAAAAGTTTCATACAAAAAAAATCATTAACGAAGAAGTACCAGTTTCCCCTTTTTCTCAACTATGTCACCCTGACGAACACTGTACTGTGCTTTGTAAACATAAACTCCTTCTTCCTGTAACTTCCCTCTGTATTTTCCATCCCATCCGGTGAATTGATTCTCTGTTTCAAAAATAAGCTGTCCCCACCGATTAAATATTTTCAAATTATAATTCGATAGTTCACTGCCGGAAGGAATAAACTCTTCATTTTTTCCATCCTGATTTGGTGTGAAAGCATTTGGAAAAATAATATCATTGAGACAATCTTCAATAATTTCAATTGAATCTGAAGTCGTACAGCCTGCATTATTTACAATTTTCACACTGTACTTTCCTCCCCTGTCCACAATAAATTTCTCCTGTGTGGAAGCATCTTGCCACAAATAGCTTTGAAAATTTCCCGCGTCAAGAATAAACAATGAACCGGGACAAAGTGTGGTATCATTTCCCAAATCAACCAATGGAAAGGCATCAGGACCTATAGGTACATTCACCGTTGCATTCACATCACAAGCATCCGCTGTGGATACAAGCACTGAATAATCTCCGGAACTCAATCCTATAGCAGTGGTTGTATTCTGTATCGGATCAGTATCCCAGGTATACAGACTGACTCCGGTTGAGCCCGACACCTGAACACTTGCAGTGCCATCCTTACTGTTTACACATGTTTCAGGAGTGGATGACATCGCAGCGGAAAGAATAGTAATCTCAGTGTTGGAGCTCACTTCAGGCAGACAATCATTTCCAGAAAATAAAGTCACCGTATATTTCCCCGGACCAGAAAAGGTGTGCTGTGGATTCTGTTCTGTACTTGTATTGCTGACTGATCCCGGATCATTAAAATTCCAGCTCCAATGTGTATGACATCCTGTTGTATCAGAAAATTGAATGGTATTGCCAGAACCGCAACTCCAGGAATAAGAGAATGGAACGGCTGTCGCTTCCTCAATTCTGAACTGATCAAAAGCAAAACCATCGTAATCATTGCAGGTTGTACCGGACCCAAAAATGAAACGGAAAATCACCTGAGTTTGACCATTCAATTCAGACAAACAATGTTTTGCGGTTTTCCATTCTCCACTACCATGTCCTCCTCTGCATGAACCGGATGTATTCTGAACCGTTCCGGCCCAGCCCTGAGTTCCATTTGTCATTCCACCGAGATTCGTTACGTTATTTACGTTGTACCAATTTTGATCAACACAATTGTCAGGTTCGGAATAGGAACCAAGTGTTCTCCATGAAAGTCCTCCGTCAGTTGAATATTGAAGATTGGCACCGTCATACAAATATTCAGTATCCCAGAATATGCTGACAATAAGAACAGGTTTAATAAGACTGCTCAAATCAAAACAAGGACTCTTCACCCAGGATCTTTCTCCATAATTGTAAAAAGGAGTTACCAATCCTCCGGTGATCCAACATTGTGTACCACTCGCGGCGGAAGAAATCACGGATTTGGAAGGAGTACCAAGAGCCCAATCGGAATTGCTTCCACCTGAAGTCCATCCTGCAGGGCCACTCTCAAAATCTTCCGCATATGGGTACGAAGAAACAGGAACCCCACATTGTCCAAAAGACACAGTTTGCATCAGGAAAAGATCCAATGCAAACAGCAGGCTTAAAACCCCAATTATTTTCCTGATTCTGATCAAAATAGCCCTTCGTTAGAAGATACAAAAAAACAAAAAAAAGGGATGCAAGTCCAGCACCGGAACAGGCTGATCTGATTAAATAAACGTTAATTAAGCGCTGTAAGAAGATTTATGAAGAAATATCTTCCCGGAGATCACAATCCGCCGACTATTTGATCCTTCGGATATTTGACAGTAAATTTCAAATTCCGGATCTCCGTTTGAGTCGGTTGTACACTAAGCTTCCAGGTTATTTTTCCGCTTTCCTTATTATAATCACCGGAGGAATAGTCATTCAGATTGACTTTTATGTCATCATTTTTGGAAACAGGAATCTGATCCTGTAAGGTCAAATCAATTGCTTCCTTTTTTCCATTTCTGACGGTGATTTTATAATTCAATTCTTTCACCATATTTCCACCTACAAATTTGGAAGTACTCAGGTCTTTTTGTTTTTCACGAAGAATGACAATTTTCTTATCGCGTCCCAAAGATAAATCCAAAGTATCTCTTGTATTACGTGGATTGATACTGGATTCTCCAACAAAATTTCCTTCGAAATACACATTTGAATTTCCCGGTAACAAATTCAAATTTTCCCATCCCGTAATTTTTGCAATGAGAAATGCATCCTTGTCAATTTTCGGAGCAGCATAATAGCTATAGCTGGCGGGTAAATCATACGATTGAATATCGACGGAATATTGTTTGCCATCAGAAAGAATTGTATAAGGTATCTGAATTTCAAAATCAGTGCTGAGTTGATTTTGTTCTACAACAACAGGTGCTGTATAATCCAAAGAAGCATCCTTTCTGGATCCTCTTACTCCAGGCTGGGTTACAACAACTTCTGATAATTGCAATTTGTTGGAAAGATTTATTCCTTGCAATTCACTGTAGTTTCTGTAAAAATCCAGGTACCATGGTGACAACTCAGGTTTATTTCCACCGAGTGAAGGATTCCCTGTCGATAATGTCAACTTTACATCTTTCCAATTTTCACCTGTACTTTGAGAAATATCTGCCTTGTAAGCAAGTTGAATCGGACTTTGAATATCCGTAGCTCGAATATCGTATTTTGGAATCCAGGATGCTCCATCCACAAAATAACTCAATGTAAAATTCACCGGTACTCTACTCTTTGTTGAAACAGTGATAAGGAGCTTACCTGACGGAACATTTTGTTTCGCGTTCAACGTCTGCCATTGATTGTAGATTTTTGTTCTTTTCTCGGTTAATCTCTTCGCTTCAGCATGTACATCAATTAATTTTACTGTAAGTTCAATCATCCGTTCACGAAAAAGATCAGCGACTTCTTTGAGATTATCCGGATCAACACCAATATTTGCTCCTCCGACAGATTTGTTCGCATTGAGCAAGGCAGATTCCTGCGTATACACATTATCCAAGCCGGTATTCTTTTCAATTTCAAGATCCAGTTTTTTCAATGAATCAGCCAGCTGAGCTACTTCCGGAGATGATTTTTCTCCATCCAAAAAGTTCAATTCATGCACAACTGAAAGAAGAGTAAAATTTCCGATATCAGAAACGGTGATCGAATTTTTGTTAATTCTGGCTGATAATTCCGGTATCACTAATTGTGTCACACCCGCATCCACAGTCGTCTGAATGCTTCTGCTTACCTGCGCACCACTTTGATACACTCTGACATTTTTTATCTCCGAACTACTGACTATTTTCTGATTCTGTGCAGTAGCCGCTATTGGGAGAAAAAATAAGAGTAAAAAGCTGAAATGTTTCATGTCAAATAAATTTGTGTTGTATTTTTTTTCAGTAATTGTAATACAAAAATCAAAAAAGATAATTCTCTATTTTGATGTAACTACAAAAACAGTTCTTCTGTTTCTTGCTTTACCCGACTCAGTTGCATTGGACGCAATAGGTTTGGTTTCACCAAATCCTTTATATGTCATCCGGGCTTTATCAATTCCACGCGAAACAAGATAATCAAATACCGCTTTCGCACGGTTCTCTGATAAAGTCATATTATCATTTGGATTTCCAATGTTGTCTGTATGTCCATGCAAACTAACTCTCAGTTTAGGATTCAATTTCATATAATCAGAAAACTCATCGAGAACAGTTTTGATTGTATCATTCAAATCAGTGGAGTTTGTATTGAATAAAATATCATTGATAGTATACTGTCCACCTACCTCCAGTTTCTTCAGTTCAATGTCACGTTTTACGGGTTCTTCGTTAATTGTGTCCCTGGTAGAAATATACTGTGATTCGAAAGCATAACCTTCCTTTTTCACTGACAACAATAAATCATGATCAAAATTAACTACAAACGCATATTCTCCTGTCACAGAATCGACATCAATCTTGGTAATTTGTTTTGTTGATGCATCTTTAATTTCAATACTGGCTTTTACTATTTCCTCATTCCTGGGACCGTTCATGTCGCCGCGTTGAAAATATACTTTGTTTGGACGTACATCAGGATACAAATCGAAGGAATATATATCGTATCCACCGGCTCCGTTATTTATTTTGTTGGAAGCAAAATAGCCGGTTTTTCCATCGGTGCTCACAAAGAATCCAACTTCGTCCGCTTCGGTATTGATAGGATATCCAATATTCACCGGCTTGCCCCAATGGCCTTTGTCATCCATTTTACTCATAAAAATATCATAGCCACCAAGTCCGGGCAAACTGTCTGAAGAAAAATACAAACTCCTGCTGTCGCTATGAAGAAATGGCGACTTTTCATTTCCGTTTGTATTGATTGTACTCCCTAATCTTATTGCTTTGGACCATGAACCATCTTCTCGCTTTGTGGTATAATAAATATCGATACCGGAAATAGAATCTCTGGCAGAAGCAAAATAAAGTGTCTTGCCGTCTGATGATATACTGGGCTGCGAATCCCATTGCATAGGGTCATTGACACTTGGACCCAGATTTCGGATTTCAGACCAGTGTCCATCAACAAAATCAGAAGTGCAGATATCAAAATTGCCTTTTGTATTGACTGTAAAAAACAAATGTTTGTTATCAATTGTGATTGATGCTCCGCCTTCATTGTTACTCGAACTTTTGTTGAACGGTTCATCCATCGGTGCTCCCAAATCAAACACTCCGGGAGCTTTCAGATGAGCAATCATAAATTTCTCTACGCTTTGTGGTGTCAACATATTACGTTCTTTCAACTCATAGCGTCGCGTAAAGAAGGCGAGTTCATTATCGGGAGAAATGTATGGAAGGTATTCCGGATCTTTGGTTGAAAGATCTTTCACAGGTTGAGGATCAAACGGAACCGGATGTGCATACAGCTTCGCTTTGACAAGCATTTTTTCTGCTTTGGCTCCATGATCTTCATTGATTCTGTCGAACGACAAAAATTTATTAAAGCAGGTTTCGGTTTCTTTCCATTTTTTATAATCGAAATACAACCATCCAAGTTGAAAGTACATTTCTGCATCCAGATCAGGACACAATTCCATGACTTTCTTATAACTCTGTTCCATGGTTTTATCGTCCTTTTTTTTCAGACTGATATTTCCCTGCAACAAATACGCATCCGCGAATTCCGGCTCCGCGTCAATCGCCTTTTCAACAGCTGCAGCAGCGTCAGTATATTTTTTTGATTTAAATAATGAGGAGGCCTCTTCGAAATATTTTATTGCCTTCTTATTTTCCGTTTTAGGACACGCTCCATCCTGAGAATATGCAGAAACCATTGTTCCTGCTAACGAAATCCAAACCAAAATCCACCGACGACATTCAAACACCAGAGAATTCATTGATACAAATTACTTTTTAAATGGATTAAGATTCTTGAGCTGATCTTTCGCTTTTTGTTCCGCGGCTTTTTTAATACTGTCTGCTTTGGCTTTTGCTTTTGCTTCAGCTTCTTTTTTTATACGATCTGCTTCCGCGCTCGCTTTTGCTTTTTCCGCATCCAGTTTGGCCTGCGCCTGCGCTTTTAATTTTTCCGCTTCTTCCCTTGCTTTGGCTTCCGCTTCTGCTTTCTTTTTATCAAATTCCGCTTTGGCAGCGGCTTTCAAATCATCCATGGCTTTTGCTCCTTGTTTATTCAGATCAGTGGAAACTTTTGGATCATTTACCGTTCCTCCAATTTTAATTGAAACAGGAATGACATCTCCTACACTGAAATTCGCTCCTTTTGAGTTGGCAGAAGAAATCAAAGTATTCAAAGCTGCATTGGCTGTTCCGCCAAAAGCCGATCTCGGAATATCGCTGACCATGGTGTAATCAATGGTCTGGTCAAAACCATTCGAACCACCGATTTTACTTTTGAATCCATTCACATTCACATCAAAAGGATCTACAAACACACGACCATTCATAAATTTGAATGAAGGATTCATCACAGGAATTACGAGTCTTTTCCAGGAAGGCATTTTAAGAACATCCGCAACCTTATTGAATGCAGGAAAATTCTGAACGACAATGTTGCTTGTATTTAATTTCCCTGCTCCGTTTAATGTATTTACGATCGGACTCATTTGCTTATCAAGGATTCCGTTGACAGTCATGTCAACAGAAAACTTTCCACTTGTATTTTTCGCGATCGGAGCCATTTTCTCAACAGTAGAAAACGTCGTGACAGTCTTTTGAATATCCCAGTCTTTAACACCCAAAGTGAAATCAATTGCAGGTTTGGAAATATTTGCTGATGAATATCCTCCATTCAACTTCAAACTTCCATCCATCATTTGCATCATCACATCGTTCATGCGAATCGCTTTGTCGCGAATCACCATTCCTCCGTTTACATTCCTCATCGTATAATTCTGATAATTCAATGTGCCAATATTTGCATTCAGAGAAAAATCAATATTACCTGGTATTTCAACCACAGTCATTTTTGTGGTGTCCACAGGAGCAGAAGTTGTTGCTGTTTGAGTTCCCATCATATCATTCAAATCGATCAAAGTAGAATTCAATTTTAAACTTCCTTTGATAGTTTCACCTTTCAAAGCATAAGGCAAAAAGTTTTCCAGAGAACCGGTTGCATTGAAATCACTCTTTCCGACTTTTGCATTCAATGCCGACAAAGTAACCAGTTGTGGGTTGAATCCGAGTTGAAGTGTATTAATGATTAGAGCCTGTGGCATTCCTTCCGCTGAATAACGCATTCCGGATATGCCCAGATTTCCCGATGCATAAAACTGATCAAACTTTTTCTGTTCCACAGCAGACATTCTTCCTTTGGCAGTAAGATCAGAAGTGATCACTCCACTTAGTGCAGTACCTTTTTCAAGAGGAACCAATTTGCCAATATTGTCCAGAATAATTTTCCCTTTGAAAAAAGCATCCAGATCAGGATCACTCACAGGAGTCTTGATGACCAGTCGCGCATCAAATGGATCACCTGCCATTTCCACATGCATTTTGGAAAGGTTGATGAAAGTGTGATCCGGAATACCATCAGGGTTGCTTACAGCGAGATCCACATTGACATTTTTCACGGCAGAAGGCAATCCGGGATATTGGAACATACCATTATCAATATTCAACATCATTCCGAATCCTGGCATGGAAGAAGCATTGTATCTCCCTTTTATGTATCCCGACAGTGACATTTTACCGGAAGAAGTAAGGTTTTTGAAATCTCCGGAATAAACTGCCGGAATCATGCTAATGAAATTTTTAAAGTCAGATTGAGCAGCAGCAAATTTCAAATCCATATCAATATTCGTATCCGGCATTGCTACCCATCCGTTTACTCCAAGATCAAGTGCATTCAAATGAACTTTATTGTCTTTGAAAGTGAACTTGAAATTTTTCATATCCATATCAAGATCCGCATCAATCGTGGCTTTCGCTCTGGAGATATATGTAAGTCCGCCATATGCCATATCCACTTTGGAAGCATCAGTATGTGTAGATAAAACGAAAAGATCCTGAGTAAAATCTCCGCTTCCTTTGTGATTGACTCCGTCAAGCATAAGGTAAAATCCAAGACTTTTATCGTCATATACGATACGCGCATTTTCCAAAGAATACTTTTTCAATTTTGCCTTAAATGCGGACGGCTGTGAAGATCCACTCGCTTCAGCAGAAGGTTTGGCGATATCCCAGTTTGCTTTTTCATCTTTATTGACAAGGAAATTCATCACAGGAGAATTCAGGCTTACAGATTTAATCTTAATTTCTCCTCCGGATATCACACTCATAAGATCAACAGTGACATCAAGTTGTTTGGTATAGAGCAATGTATCTCCGGCGAATGGCTCCACATTGATTACTTTTAGCTCATTCAACCGCAGTGAAAAATCCGGAAAGCTTCTGATCAGAGAAAGATCAAAATCTCCGAAATCAACTTTTGCATTGATGGATTTATTTGTCTCCTCCTTTATTTTGGCGACAATTTTATCTTTGAAAATAAATGGAGCTGCCAGAAGAAAGGCGAATAGCACTACGATAAAAATGCCAAGCCATTTGAGAATTTTTTTCATTGTATTCTTTTTCTTGAAATATTAAATGAGTAATGAAGAATGTTCGTGTTTAGTTGGTAAAAATGTTGCTGATCTTTGTTCCGAGATTTCGAATCGAATGATCGAGTAACACAAGAGCTGCCATTGCTTCAACAATTGGAACTGCTCTGGGAACAACACATGGATCGTGGCGACCTTTGACTTCGAGCAACATTGATTCACCGGCTTCATTAATTGTTTTTTGCGATTTCATAAGTGTTGAGACAGGCTTGAATGCAACCCGGAAATATATATCCATTCCATTGCTGATTCCTCCCTGTATTCCACCGGAAAAGTTTGTCGTGGTCCGGATATTTCCTGAATCAGAAACATCGAACAAATCATTGTGCTCAGATCCTTTCATTCCGGCTGCGGCAAATCCACTTCCATAATCAAAGCCGTGAGCCGCATTGATACTCATACAGGCCTTTGCAAGATCCGCCTGGAGTTTATCAAAAACCGGCTCTCCGATTCCAGCAGGAACATCCTGAATCACACAGGAAATTACACCACCACACGTATCACCTGCTTCTTTTAATTTGCGGATGTAGGATTCCATTGCAGCAGACATTTTCTCATCCGGACAACGCACAACAGAAGATTCTATTTTGTTCAGGTCAAGTTGGGTGTAAGGTTTTGTCAACAAATACTCTCCTACCTGACTAACATACGCAGTAACGCGTATTCCAAGCTTTACCAATACCTGTTTGGCGATTGCTCCGGCAAAAACCCGTGCAGCTGTTTCACGAGCTGAAGATCTTCCTCCTCCACGATGGTCACGATGTCCATATTTGACATGATAAGTATAATCAGCATGTGATGGTCTGAATGCAGTTTTCACTGCATCGTAATCAGAAGGTTTGTAATCCTGGTTACGAATGATAAATGACAATGGTGTACCAAGAGTCTTACCCTCATAAACACCTGACAGAATCTCGAATTCATCACTTTCTGCTCTGGATGTTGTGATAGCAGACTGACCGGGTTTGCGTCGTGCCATCTCCTTTCGGATGAAATCCAGATCCAGTTCTAAACCTGCCGGACAACCATCAATTACTCCTCCTATTGCGGCGCCATGTGACTCACCAAAAGTGGTTAATCTGAAACTTGTTCCGAATGCATTTCCTCCCATGTGGTGAAGGTAGAGAAAAGGTCAGTCTGGGAAGCCGGATTCAACACGAGAAATTAACCTTTTAATGTTAATGAGAAAGCATGGAAAATCATGTCAAAGCTTTCTTCCTATCCAGTTTCTAAAACCCGGACTTTTTGATCCGATTCTTACCAGGCTATTTATCAGCCAGGAACGGTTAAATGCTTTCTGCATTCTCCATTTTTTCCTGAGCTCCGGCAATAATTTTGAATTGACAGATTGATCGTACTGATAAAGAAAAGTAGCAGAGAAATCCTGTTTTCGAAAAGCATCCTGAATGACATCAGCAGCAAGCTTTGCACTCCACATGGCATTTCCGATGCCTTCCCCATTTAAAGGATCAATCAATGAAGCAGCATCTCCGCACAATAAAAACCTATCTCCGGAAATCTGATGTTTACTTCCACCCAGAGGTAATCCGAAGCCTTCAATTTTTCCTTTCATCTTCGCGTTTACAAATCGTGTTTTTAACAGCGGACTTGATTCGACAATGTCGGACATAGCTTTTTTCAGATCTATCTTTCTTTTTTGAATATCTTCAGACAACATTCCAAAACCCACGTTTGCCGAAGTAGCAGACAATGGAAAAATCCAGAAGTATCCGGGTAAATAATTTTTTAACAAATAAATTTCTATGAGGTTAGGATCTTCAATGCCAGAAATGTTCTCATAATAAGCTCTGACAGCACCGGAATATTCTTTGAGATTCACTTTAAATCCTGCCAATTGTTTAGCCACAACAGAATGTGCTCCGTCACAACCAACTATCATTTTGCTTTTAAAATTTTTACCGGATGTTGTAAATACCTCTACTCCATCCTTCTGACATTGGATGGATTTAACTCCATCACCTTCAAGTATTTTAATTCCATCAACTTGAGAAGCTTTTCGAAATAGATATTCATCAAAATGCATTCTTGTGGCCACATAACCATAATTGCTAAAATATACTGAAGCTTCTTTTCCATTCGGGGCAACGAGCTTCCATCCTCTGGAAACATTCTTTTGTGGAAATTTCTCCCAATCCGAAAGCAATTGCGGATCAATCTGTTCCAATACTCTTTTCACCCTTCCACCAATGGCATCTCCGCAAACTTTGTCTCGCGGGAAAACAGCTTTATCCAACAGGGCTATTTTTAACCCGCTGTTTTTCAAGGCAAGGGCACACGTAGCACCGGACGGCCCCGAACCGATGATAATAAGATCGAAAATGTCTGATGAAGTATTGATGGTATTATTATTAATTTCGAACGCGAATCTATTGATTTCTTTGTGAGTCTCCTGATCTACAATATCCGTAAAATTGTTCAGACCGAACAACAACCTGTTGTCTTTCGACGGGGTGCTGAAATGTCGATACTGAATTGTGTCGACAATGCGTATCTCTGGATCAAAGGTGACAGGATTCATCAATTTGGTGAATACAGTGAAGCGATTCATGCTGACATCAGAGCACAGTCCCCTGACATAGACGAACTGGATGCGGAAGGCGGAATGTTATTTCCGAGCTGGGTGGACGCGCATACTCATATGGTGTATGCCGGAAGCCGGGAAGGAGAATTTGTGGACAGGATCAATGGCCTGAGTTATGAAGAAATATTTTCACGTGGTGGCGGTATTCTGAATTCTGCTAAACGATTGAGAGATGCTTCCATTGAAGAGCTCACAGAACTTGCATTGAGGCGACTGAATGAAATTGTATTGTTGGGGACCGGTGCGGTGGAAATCAAAAGCGGATATGGTCTGAGCACGGACAGTGAATTGAAAATGCTCCGTGTGATCCGGGAATTAAAAAGTATTTCGCCGATTGAAATTAAAGCAACATTTCTTGGGGCGCATGCAGTTCCTGCAGAATTCAGGAATAATAAAACCGGTTACATCGATCATTTGATCAACGATATGATGCCTCGCATTGCTGAAGAAGGATTGGCTGATTACTGTGATGTTTTTTGTGAGCAAAATTATTTCACAAAAGAGGAAAGTATCCGCATTCTTGATGCAGGTAAAAAATTCGGTATGCTTCCGAAAGTTCATGCAGAGCAACTGAGTCACAGCGGTGGAATTGAAGCCGGTGTTGCATGCGGAGCTGCAAGTGTTGATCATCTGGAATTCGCTGACGACAATGACCTGAATTTATTGAGCAAATCAACCACTATTCCTGTTCTGCTTCCCGGAGCACAGTTGTTTTTAGGCTTGAAGAATCCTCCTGCAAGGAAAATGATTCAGGCGAATTTGCCTGTTGCATTATCTACCGATTTTAATCCGGGAAGTTGTCCGAGTGGGAATATGAATCAAATGGTTTCACTTGCCTGTATCCTCTACAAAATGACTCCGGAAGAAGCCATCAATGCGGCAACGATCAATTCCGCTGCAGCGATAGGAATAAGTGATACGCATGGAAGTATCGCCATTGGTAAAAAAGCAAATTTCTTTATCACTACTCCTATTCCTTCAGTTGCATTTTTACCCTATTATTTCGGTCAGAATTGTATCAGTACAATTGTTCTGAACGGCATGATTCACAGCTTCGATCAAACCAAAGATGCCTGAAGTTAATTTCAAAAAAACTTACAACCTGAGTCTCTGAACACAGGTACATTCACCGCATCCTTAAACTTCATTTAAACTCCCTCATGACACATCAACTCACAGCATTTACCAAACGAACAGTTCTTCATTGTCTGTTGCTGACAATTCTGTTGAATTCATGTACAAATAATAAGCAGGAACTAGAAAAACCTCTTCATCCTAAACTTACTCCTATTGCCTGGTTAAAAGGTGATTGGGAGAACAGAATAAAAACCGATGCACTGCTGGAAAGCTGGACGATAGGTAATGATTCACTACTATACGGACAGGGATATGAAATTATTAATAACGATACTTTATTTCAGGAGAAACTGGCAATTCTTGTCAATGAGGATTCAATTAGTTATGTAGCCACTGTTCCCAATCAGAATGATGGTCAGCCGGTATGGTTTCGCATCACTGAAATGTCGGATTCAGGATTTGTCTGTGAAAATCTTACTCACGATTTTCCTAAAATAATCCGTTACAGTCTTGAAGGCAATAGTGTATTGGCAATAAAGCTGGAAGGAATTGTAGACAGTTTACCAAAATCACAAGAACTTATTTTACGCAGGGCAAAAGTTCGGCTCATGCCATAATTCCAATTCATTTACCACAAAAGAAATATTTTCCATGAAGCAATTGATTGAATGTGTTCCTAATTTCAGTGAAGGAAGGGATATGAATATTATCCGTCAAATCACGGATCAGATTGAAAGCGTCGAAGGAGTTCGTTTGCTGAATGTAGATCCCGGAAAGGCAACCAACCGGACTGTTGTAACATTCGTTGGTGAACCTGCTCCGGTCATTGAAGCTGCATTCAGGGCTATTCGCAAAGCGGCAGAATTGATCGACATGCGCAAGCATAAGGGCGAACATCCGCGTATGGGTGCCACCGATGTTTGTCCGCTCATACCTGTCAGCGGAATCACTATGGAAGAAACAATTCCATATGCCGTGAAACTGGCGGAACGCGTTGGAAAAGAATTAAACATTCCTGCATATTTATATGAATCCGCTCAGAGCAATCCATCCCGAAAAAATCTCTCCATCATTCGCGCAGGCGAATACGAAGGTTTTTTTAAGAAGATAAAGTTACCTGAATGGAAACCTGATTTTGGTCCGGATGAGTTCCCCGCAGGAAGCGGAGCTACAGTGATCGGAGCAAGAGATTTTCTTGTCGCTTACAATGCAAATCTGAACACAACTTCTGTTCGAAGGGCAAATTCAGTTGCATTTGATGTGAGAGAGAATGGAAGAAAAATCAAAAATGAAAAAGGAGAAGAAATTGTTCAGCCCGGAGCTTGCAAAGCAGTCAAAGCGATTGGCTGGTACATCGAAGAATACGGAATTGCTCAGGTGAGTATGAACCTGACGAACATTTCTATCACTCCTGTACACATTGCTTTTGATGAATGTGTGAAGAGTGCATACAATCGGGGAATGCGTGTAACAGGATCGGAACTTGTCGGATTGATTCCATTGAAAGCTATGCTGGATGCAGGTGCTTACTTCCTGAAAAAACAGCAAAGAAGTACAGGTGTTTCAGAACAGGAACTGATCAAAATTGCGGTAAAATCCATGGGACTGGATGAATTGACACCATTCAAACCGGAAGAAAGAATCATAGAATATATGTTGAAAGATCCTCAGCAGGAAAAGCTGGTGAGAATGAATCTGATTGAATTTGCCAATGAAACAGCCTCCGAATCCCCTGCGCCCGGAGGTGGTTCAATTTCGGCTTATGTTGCTGCACTTGGAGTTTCTCTTGGTACCATGGTGGCAAATTTGAGTTCTCATAAAAAAGGATGGGATGAGCGATGGGAAGAGTTTTCACGCTGGGCTGAAAAAGGTCAGACAATCAAATCTTCATTGATAAAACTGGTAGATGAAGACACCATGGCATTTACCCAAATCATGAATGCATTCGGTCTCCCAAAGGGCAGCGATGAGGAGAAAAAGATTCGCGCTGAAGCTATTGAATCAGCAACCCGTTATGCGATTGAAGTACCATTCAAAGTGATGGAAGAGGCTTTCTCTTCAATGGAACTGATCCGTGAAATGGCAAAAGAAGGAAATCCGAATTCCGTCACCGATGCAGCTGTAGGAGCTTTATGTGTACGAAGTGCCGTATTGGGTGCTTACCTGAATGTACGCATCAACTCCGGTGGATTGAAAGACAAGGCTTTTGTTGAAAAAGTAATAAAAGACGGACAGGCTATTGTTGATAAGACTTTAGCGGCTGAAAAAGATATACTGCAGATTGTTGAAACAAAAATGAAGTGAGCTGAAAAGTCAAACATTTATTGACTTTTTTCGTATTCTAATGTATATTAAGGATAACCCGGAGGAGACTGATCAATTCATTGCCGGGATTATCTGAATGGAGCATGTGGACGAAAAGAGCTTTCACCAGATTATTTTTTTCCTTTCCTGTACAACTTGTGGTTGTTCTGCTGAAGAAAAATCACATCCTGCTTTTGTATTGGATTATCCTCTTTGGATGGATCACTAACTCCACTTCCAAAACTTTTGGTATCCCTTTCTTATTCCTCGATCCGGAATACATGGGGACTGTCGGGTTCACCTCCTTCTTTATCATGGGATTTGCTACAGGGGCATTTATCATGGTGTACAACATATCCAGCTACATTGTCAATGGATTTCGTTTTCCATTTATCGCCACCCTTGCCCGACCCTTTCTGAAGTATACAATCAACAATTTCATTGTCCCTTCCCTTTTTGTTCTGACCTACCTGGGAAATATTTTCTATTTCCAGCAAAGCAATGAATACCAAAGTATCTGGACAGTGATCGTGCATCTGCTGGGATTCGCTACAGGATTGGTAATTATCATCATGGTCACGCTGACCTATTTTTTCCATTCCAACAAGGACATAGTACATATGTTTGGGGTGGAAACCTCTGATGCGGATCCCAATGCTCCGGTAGCGGAACATTTATTGGAAATGAAAGAATTTCGTCCAAAGCGAAAACTCTTCAGTGCAAGAAAAAGAAACTACGATAAAGTCTGGCGGGTAGATACCTATCTCAGCACTTTCACGAAAGTAAAACTGGTAAGAAGAACCGGACATTATACCCGGGAAATGGTAGAGTCTGTATTTCGACAAAACCATCTCAATGCCGCCATTGTCGAAATTATCGTGTTTGCATTGTTCATACTGATGGGCTTGTTCAAGGATTATGCATTCTTCCAGATTCCTGCAGGAGCAAGTGTGTTGCTCATCTTTTCAATGTTCATCATGCTGAGCAGCGCGTTCCGTTTTTGGCTCAAAGCTTGGGCAGGATCTGTCTTCATTCTGCTCATTATTGTCATCAATGCTTTGTCCCGATTGGGAATCTTCTATCCCGACAACAAAGCATATGGCATGGAATACACTGTTCCTCCAGCTACTTACAGCATCGACAGATTCAATTCACTCGATGATGCCATCACTGTTCAATCGGATTACGACAGTACAATTAAAATTCTGGAACGATGGAAAGATAAATTCATCACGCAGAAAGAAAAACCAAAGATGATTTTCATCAACTGTTCAGGAGGAGGTTTACGTGCTTCTATCTGGGCATTCAGAATCATGCAGGTGTCAGACAGTCTGACGAATAATGAATTCACAAAATCCACACAACTCATCACCGGCGCTTCCGGAGGAATGATAGGTGCTGCTTATTACAGGGAGCTTGCTTTACAACAACGGCTTGGATTACTGAAGCAATTCAACAGTAAAAAGAGTATTACAAACATTGGAAAAGATCTGCTGAATCCGGTCGCATACAGCGTAACAGTAAGCGATTTGTTCTTCAACATCCAGAAATTTCAGGATGGGAATACAAAATTCTCAAAAGACCGGGCATACTCTTTTGAAAAACAACTGAACGAAAATACAGGAGCTATTCTTGCGAAACGGCTTAGTGCTTACAGGCAACCTGAAGCGAGCGCGTTAGTTCCAATGATGGTCTTCTCTCCTACCATCGTCAATGATGGAAGGAGATTGATGATATCTCCACAACCCATCAGTTATCTCGTAAGTCATGCTAAAGATTCTTCCTTCCAGTTTGAACCCACAATAGATGAAATTGAATTCCGGCAGTTGTTCAGAGAACAAAATGCAGATAACATCAAATTCACTTCAGTACTCAGAATGAATGCCACTTTCCCCTACATACTTCCAGCAGTCAGCCTGCCCAGCCGTCCGCAAATACAAGTGATGGATGCCGGGATTCGCGACAATACAGGATTAAAAACCTCCCTGAAATTTTTATATGTATTCAGAAAATGGATTGAAGAAAATACAAGTGGAGTAATTTTCGTTGACGTTCGCGATTCCCATAAAGCACGTCCGATAGAAGAAAAACCAAGGATGACTTTCCTTGAAAATATCATTACTCCTTTGGGGAATATTTATGGAAACCTGCTCACTATTCAGGATTACAATCAGGATGAAGCTTATGAATATGCAAAATCCTGGTTTCATGCTCCATTTGACTTTGTCATTTTTGAATTGCCGACAAAGGAACAGGACATTTCGCTTTCATGGCATTTGACTACAAGAGAAAAAAGACTTGTCGCGAATTCCGTAAATCTTCCTGCGAATGTTGATGCAATGAATAAACTTCTTCAATTGTTGTCACGAGAGAATCGCAAGCAGGATGTTCCTGTTTTCGTTGAACAATCTGCAATCAATGACTCCATTCAGGAGGTTCAATAAGCAAGGAGTTTTTTCACCTGTTGAGCAAATCGTTTCTTCGGTAAAAAATTCCATTCTAATTCCAGATTCATTGGTACAGGTGTATCCAGACTGGCGGAACGCATTAACGGTGCATCAAGGAACTCAAAAGCCTGCTCGGCAATCTCGGCAGCTATTTCTCCTCCAATTCCCCCGGTCAGCGTATCTTCATGCAGCACAATTGCGCGTCCGGTTTTCCGGACTGATTCAAGCACCGTCGCTTTGTCCCATGGTAACAAGGTTCTCAGATCAATCAGGTCAGCGGAAATTTCGGGATTTTCATTCAGATATTCCATTGCCCAATGCACACCTAAACCATAGGTAATGATTGACAATTGCTCACCCTTACGAATGAGTTTTGCCTTCCCGATTTCTGTTGTATAATAATCGTCCGGTACTTCTTCTGTGATACTTCGGTACAAAGCTTTATGTTCAAAAAACATTACCGGATTCGGGTCTTCGATGGCAGAAAGAATCAGGCCTTTGGCATCAGACGGGAAAGCGGGATAGACCACTTTTAATCCGGGTGTATGAACAAACCATGCTTCGTTCGACTGCGAATGAAACGGTCCTGCATTTACAGCGGCACCGGTGGGCATTCTTACAACAACGTCCACGTTCTGCCCCCAACGATAATGAGTCTTAGCCAGGTTGTTCACAATCTGGTTGAAGGCACAAGTCACAAAATCTGCAAACTGCATTTCAACGATTGCTTTCATTCCGGCAATAGCCAGTCCCTGAGCGGCACCAACAATTGCAGACTCACAAATCGGTGTATTTCTGATCCTTTCTTTTCCGAATTCTTCCACAAAGCCTTGAGTAGCCTTAAACACTCCTCCATATTCGGCTATGTCCTGGCCCATGATAACCAGGTTTTCGTGCTTTCGGAAGGCAAGTCGCATCCCATCGGAAATGGCATCGAGGTAACGCTTTTCAGTTTTAGCATCGGATTGCGGTAAAACAACCGGGTGAACCTTGTTGTCATACATATCCTGAAGTTCCAGTCCAGTAACAGGATGTGGATTTTCTTCAGCAAAAGTAATCTCAAGATTTTTCTCAATCTCTGTCTTTATTTCTTTGCGATACAATGCAATAAACCCTTCGTCAATAACTTTTTCTTTAAGTAAATAATTCTCAAAATTATTGACAGGATCTTTCTGTCCCCATAAGTCAAATAGCTCCTGAGGGACATATTTTGTACCGGATGCTTCTTCATGTCCACGCATTCTGAATGTAAGACATTCCAATAAAACCGGTCTGGGGTTTTCTCTGATGGATTCAGCAAGCTTTTTAATAGTCTGATAGGTCTCCAGGATGTTATTCCCGTCTACCTGGACTGCTTCCATTCCATAACCAATTCCTTTATCGATGAATTGCTTCATTCGAAACTGTTCATTGGAAGGAGTGGATAAGCCATACCCGTTATTTTCGATAATAAATATTACGGGTAATTGCCAAACGGCGGCGACATTCAAACTTTCATGGAAATCTCCTTCACTGGTTCCACCATCACCGGAGAAAACTGCCGTGACGAGCTTATTTTTCTTTAACAAATTGGCCAGTGCAATGCCATCCGCGACCCCCAACTGAGGTCCGAGATGCGAGATCATTCCAATGATTTTATATTCCTGAGTACCGAAATGGAAGGACCTGTCTCTGCCTTTGGTAAAACCTCCGGGCTTCCCTTGCCATTGAGAAAAGAGTCGGTGTAATGGAATTCTCCTGGTCGTAAAAACACCAAGATTTCTATGCATTGGAAGGATATACTCCTCCGACCTGAGGGCAAGTCCGCATCCCACTGCGATGGCTTCCTGACCGATTCCGCTGAACCATTTCGCGATTTTACCCTGACGAAGAAGAACCAGCATCTTTTCTTCTATCAGGCGGGGTTTCAATAATTCCTTGTAAATATGGATCAGTTCATCATTGCTGAGGTGTTCCCGGTCGTAGTGCATCATAGAGAATGGAATGGTCGACAAAATTATTCAAAAACGATGAGTATCTTTGTCTTAAATTCTGCGAATATGGACATTCAGTTGTTAGTTGTCCTGGCTCTTTTTGTTGCCGCCCTTTTTCTTTTGGGACGCAGATTTTACCGTCAATTTTCGGGTAAAAAACAAGCAGGTTGCGAAAAGTGCCTGGATGATCATGCACCCGGGCAAATAAAAAATTCAGAGCAATAAAATAAAAAAGGAGCTCCCGTCGGGAACTCCTTTAAAGATGGGTTCAGTATAAGAAGAATTACTTCTTAGTAGAATCTACAACAGCTGCTGCGCTATCAACAACAGTGTTCATAGAATCTTGCATTGAAGCTTGCTCAGCAGCAGCTTTAGCAGCTTGCTCAGCAGTTGCAATTGAATCTTGAACAGCTTTTTCAGCTGCAGCTTTTTCTTCAGCGCTTGGGCCGCAAGCAACAACTGCAAACATACCAGCAACTAACAGGGTAGAGAGAACTTTTTTCATTTTGTTTTTTAGGGTTTGTTGAATTTAATGGGCGCAAAAGTAGGTCTTTTTTATTAATAACCAAGCCGTCTGTTAAAAATAATTAACAGAATAAAGTTAAAAACTCAGAGGGGAAAAGCAGAAAAATAAAAAGGGGGCAAAAAAGCCCCCTTTTTATGAAATTATTATTTCGCACCAGGCTTTTTCATGCCAACTTTTGGAGCACCTTCAGCAGCTTTAACTTCTGCTTTCGGCTTAGCCTTTGGTTTTGGCTTATTTGCAGCCTTTTTAGCAGCTGCGTCGATAGAATCCTGTGTTGCTTTTTGCATTGCAGCGTTCATGGAATCCTGGTGTGCCTGTTCAGCGGCCGCTTGTACGGCAGCCATTGAATCAGCCGTCATTTTTTCCATAGCAGCAGTGATAGAATCCTGGGTTGCTTTTTCAGCAGCAGCTTTTTCTTCTGCACTTGGACCACAAGAGATCAAAGCGATCATGCCTGCAGCAAGAAGAAGAGAGAATACTTTTTTCATTTGTTTAAATGGTTTTTGTGGATAAGACTTTGCAAAACTATTACTTTTTTCGAGATGTAAATGTTGCAATTTTATTTACTTTTGCAAAACTAAATCGAATATTTA
Organism: uncultured Bacteroidota bacterium; assembly: GCA_937871435.1. GTDB lineage: Bacteria > Bacteroidota > Bacteroidia > AKYH767-A > 2013-40CM-41-45 > JADKJP01. Next base: position 77,529 of record CALMQM010000040.1, read on the forward strand.
AACCAAAACAAGTTAACAAATGAAAAAACAACTCTTCCGCATTTCTCTTGGACTTTTTGGCCTTGGCGTTATTTTACTTACAGGCTGTTCTAAAGATGAAGACACAACTGCTCCAAGCCTGACGCTGTCCGGTGATCAGACTATCACTGTTTCTCTCCCGGCTACTGCAGGTGGAAATTCCGCCTTTGCCGAACCAGGATATGCTGCAACTGACGATGAAGATGGAACAATCACTTCTTCTGTGACTGTGAGCGGTTCCGTTGACATGAACCGTAAAGGCTCTTATACGCTTACTTACACGGTTTCTGATAAAGCCGGAAACGTTGCAACTGTTAACCGTGTGGTAAATGTGGTTAATGATGCTGAAGTATTTGCAGGTGCTTACAATAACTCCGTTGATACCTGTGTTGTTTCTCCTCCGAGCGCTTTCAGTGCTACAGTAACTACTTCTGATACTGTAAATAACCTGGTTAAAATTAACAATTTCGGTGCCTTCGGTAGTACAGTAAACATCTGGGCTACAATTAACGGTACTACTACAGGTTCTTCCATTTCTCTTGCTACTCCGCAAGATCTTGGAACTACTGCTCAATTAACTACAATCTTCTCCAGTGATTGCTTTGTTATCTCAGGTGCTAGTCCGACTTCATTCAAAATTAAATATACCTGGAATGATGGAGCTAATGGCGATACATGCTGGAGCTTCTATGTTCGGTAAGAGCTAATATATTTTTTTGAAAAGCTGCCTCAACAGGCAGCTTTTTTTATTTCTACTTACCTCGTACATTAGCCATCATGACAAACAAGAGCAATTTCCTGCTCCTCCTTCAAAGGATTTTTGTATTAATGCTGATGTTTACCATCAGCAGACTCTTGTTTCTCGTTATCAATTTTTCTTATTTCGAAAAAGCTCCTGTAACTGATCTGGTATTATCCTTCTTCTACGGTCTTCGATTCGATATTACTGCCATCGTTCTTTGTAATCTGCTTTTCATCTTTCTGCACTTCTTTCCTTTCTCATTTTTTTATTCAAAAGGATACCAGAGGATCATCGCTGTTATTTTTTATTTGGTCAACATTCCCCTGCTCCTTCTTAACTGTATCGACCTGGTCCTCTTTCGTTTTGCAGGAAAAAGAGCGACGGCAGATGTAATCAAGATTATGAGTTTCGGAGAGGATTTCAGCAATGCTGTTCCGAAAATGATTCTGGATTTCTGGTATATTTTTCTGCTGTTTCTTTTTTTGGTTTTCCTCCTTGTCAGATGGTATAAAAAAGCAAAACTTTTTACGTCTGTTTCCAACAAATGGAACACAATTTTCCAGCGTAAAGGCATCAAACCTCTTTCCTATCTTCTGTTTGTGTTTCTGGTCTTTACCGGTTTCAGAGGAGGCCTGCAATACAGACCAATCAACATCCTCACGGCTTCCCAATATGGTTCCGGTCAGATTACTTCTCTGGTGCTCAATACACCGTTTTCTGTAATCAAGTCCTATGGTAAAGGAACACTTTCTGAAATGCATTATTTTTCTGAAGAAGAAGTAAACGCTCTTTCTCCGGTATATCATTCTCCAAAATCATCTCTTCAGTTCCAACCTCTGAATGTAATGGTCATCATTCTGGAGAGTTTTGGAAAAGAGTACATCGGTGCTCTTAATAATGGAAATGGATACACTCCCTTTCTCGATTCTCTCATTCAACAAAGTCTGGTATTCCCAAATGCTTTTGCTAATGGTAAAAGATCCATTGAAGGAATCCCTGCAGTTATTGCCGGACTACCTGCTCTTATGCCGGAGCCGTATATCACATCCGCCTATGCCGGAAACACTATCACTAGTCTGGCTTCTTTACTTAACAACCAGGGATACATTTCCACTTTCTTTCATGGCGGAACAAACGGCACAATGGGTTTTGATAATTTTTCTAAAATGTCAGGCTTCAAAAAATACTTCGGACGAAAAGAATACAAAAACGATGCTGATTTCGACGGAAGTTGGGGAATTTACGATGAACCATTTTTGCAACGAGTTGTCACGGAATGCAACAAAATGCCAGAACCATTTCTGTCAGCTGTCTTCACGCTTTCTTCCCATCATCCCTATCGAATTCCGGATGGGATGGAAACCAAATTCGCGAAAGGAACACTCCCCATACATCAAAGTATCGGGTATGCGGATTATGCCTTAAAAAAATTCTTTGCACAGGCACAACAATGTTCCTGGTACAAAAATACACTCTTTGTAATCACAGCAGACCATACAGCGCTTTCTGAAAAAACTTTCTATCAAAACCGTGTAGGGATGTATTCCATTCCTATACTTTTTTACCGACCAGATGGAAGCCTGAAAGGAATTTCATTGAAAACCACTCAACAAATAGATATTCTTCCGAGTGTTATGGATTACCTGCATTTACCAACAGAATATTTTGCCTTCGGAAGCAGTGTATTCGATACTCTGAATACCGGTGTTGCCGTGAATTTTATCAACGATAACTATCAATTAATTGCGGAACCTTATTCACTGATTCTGGATACACTTTCTGAAAACAAATTGTATAATTTTACCCGGGACAGTACTCTTCAGATCAATGTGCTGAATAATGAATCGAAAGTAGCTGCAACTATGCAGGATAAAATGAAAGCAATCATTCAGCAGTTCAACCATGCGATGGTGATGAATAAAATGACTAAATAAAAAATTGTTTTGAGCGCAAAAAGGAAAATTCGATTCATCATCAATCCTCGTTCCGGTGCCATGCACAAAGAACATTTCGCTGAATGGATTCAGGCTGGTCTTGATCAGGCACGCTACGATGCTGAAATAGTATTTACAAAAGAACCTAAACATGCCACAGTGCTTAGCCGTGAAGCGGCCATGCGCGGAGATCATCTGGTAGTAACTGTCGGCGGTGATGGTTCGGTCAATGAAGCAGGAGCAGGATTGATCGGAACGCAGACTGCATTGGGAATCATACCCACAGGTTCCGGAAACGGAATGGCCAGACATCTGAACATTCCTGTTGATTTCGCAAAAGCAATGGATGTGATCAACCGGGGTAAATCTGAAACTATCGATACAGTTAAAGTCAATGGACATTTTTGCGTCGGTACTTTCGGAGTAGGCTTTGATGCCCACATCGCTCATTTATTTGCAAATGCCGGAACCCGTGGTTATTCTACATATGTGAAGTTGGTTCTTACGGAATTTTACAAATACAAATCGAAAATTTTTCATCTCGATGTGGATGGTGAACGTTTCGAGAAAGAATGTTTCCTCCTGACTTTTGCCAATTCATCACAATTCGGAAATAATGCGGTGATTGCACCGTTTGCTGATGTGAAAGACGGATGGATTGATGTTTCTATGATGCGTAAATTTCCTGTTTTGGTAGCACCACACCTCATCTACCGGATGATGAATAACAGTCTGCATCATTCCAGATTTTTTTCCGGAAAAAAAGGAAAAATTATCCGGGTTCTGAACAACGGTATTCTCCTCGGACATATTGATGGAGAACCTGTACAATTCACAGATACTATCCGAATTGAAATCGTACCCTTATCCCTGAATGTCTGGGTACTTCCTGCACATGCATAATCAGAAGCAATCTTCTCCGTTCAAAAAGATTATTCGCAGTTTCAAACCTGCAATTGCCGGTATTGCCGCAGCTTTCCGGAGCCAGCTGAATTTTAAAGTTCATGCCCTTATTGCGATCGCCGTTCTTTTGCTTTCTTACTTCCTGCATCTTTCTCCTGTTGAATGGTGTATCATCTTGTTTTGTATAGGATCGGTTTTCGTTTCGGAATTGATCAACACTTCAATGGAGGTGACCGTAGATATTGCATCTCCACACATTCAGGATAAAGCGGGTTTAGCGAAAGATCTGGCCGCGGGTGCAGTACTTGTTTCTGCTATAGTATCCGCCATTATTGGTTTAATCATTTTCATTCCAAAAATTCTTCTCTACTTTTAGAATCTTCAACCAGGAATTGTTTATGTCAAAAAATCAAAAACAAAAAGACGGGGTAGTATATTCTACCAATCCGGATTTTCAATATCAGGTTAAACCTGTTGATGGACTTGTTACATTACCCAATGATCGGCAGGAATTGAAAGTCATGTTGGATAAAAGAAATCGTGGTGGAAAAGCTGTTACTCTCGTCACAGGATTTATCGGACGCGGCGAAGACCTCGAGAAGCTGGGAAAAGAATTGAAATCAAAATGCGGCGTAGGAGGCTCAGTGAAAGAAGGTGAAATTCTGATTCAGGGCGATCACCGGGATCGTGTTGTGGATCTGCTTACAAAAGCCGGTTACAAAGCGAAGAAAAGTGGTTCCTGATTTTTTGAAAATGATTCTTCAATAGGATTAATAAAATCCCCCCCTCCTCTATTTATTCCGAACAGCTTTGTAAATTTTTATTGCTCCCATCAGCAATAATATAAACAGAAACAAACCTACAAGTCCCCAGACAAAACTGATATTGTTTTTCACCACCACAAGAAAGACAATGGCAACAAGTAGGATGGTTGCAACTTCATTCCATATTCTCAACTGCTGCGATGTGTATTTGAAAATTCCTTTGGATTGTTGTTTGTAAATAACATGGAGTGAAAAATGGTATAAAAAGAGAATCAAGACAAAAGTCAGCTTCAATAACAGCCAACTATCCCAGGAATATCCCATCTGAAAAATCCACACAGACAGTATCCATCCTCCAAAAATAAATGTCAGCACAGCGGACGGCCATGTAATGCCAAACCACAACCTCTTAATCATGATGCTTAACTGATTTTGCAAGATTGATTTTTCCGGTTCGGGTTTCTCTGCAGCTTCTGCATTATAAATAAACAACCTGACGATATAAAACAATCCACTAAACCAGGTCACAACAAAGATGATGTGAAGAGCTTTGATGTAAAAGAAATTCATAAGATCAGGGATTTATTCATCATGCAAACTGACCGTCTATTACACGTTCATACAGTGCCTCGTATTGAGGAAGGATGTTTTTTATATCGAAAGATTTTGCATGCTCAAGAGCCTGATGTTTGAATTTCAATAAACGTTCATCATTTTCCAATACATAAATAGCGTTCTTTGCCATGTCATCGACATCTCCCACATTGCTCATGAATCCGGTTACACCCTGAACATTCAATTCAGGGATACCTCCTGTATTGGTAGAAATAACAGGAACCTGGCAAGCCATTGCTTCCAGTGCTGCAAGACCAAAACTTTCTGTTTCTGATGGCAGAATAAACAAATCCCCAATGGACAATATTTCTTCCACAGCTTCCAGTTTTCCGAGGAAACGGATATGTTCACAAGCCGCGCTTTCACGGCATTCTTTTTCAATTTTTCCTCTGTCAGGACCATCTCCAATCAACAGAAGTTTAGAAGGAATTTTTTGCACCACACGGTTAAAAACCTGGATCACATCACTGACCCTTTTCACTGGTCTGAAATTCGAAGCATGTACAATCAGCTTTTCATTTCCCGGAGCTACCGCTCTTCTGAAATGATCTTTTCGTTGCTTATTAAATCGTCGGAGATCAATGAAGTTTGGAATTACATCAATTTTTTTGTCTACCTGAAAATTCTGATAGGTATCCTCCATCAAATCTCTGGAAACAGAAGTCACTGCATCACTCTGATTGATGGCGAAAGTAACGACAGGATTGTAACTTGCATTTTTTCCTACAAGTGTAATATCTGTTCCGTGTAAAGTGGTGATGAATGGCAGACTGATTCCTTGCGCGGCCATAATTTGCTTGGCCATGTATGCAACCGATGCGTGAGGAATTGCATAATGAACATGCACCAGATCCAATCCTTCAAATCTTGCTACATCTACAAGTTTGCTGGTGAGAGCTGTTTCATAAGGAGCAAATTCGAACAAGGGATAATCAGCGACACTTACTTCATGAAAAAAAACATTCTCTGTAAAATGTTCCAGTCGTACCGGTTGACTGTAAGTTATAAAATGAATCTTATGACCCTTTTCAGCTAAAGCTTTTCCAAGTTCAGTAGCGACTACTCCACTACCTCCAAATGTTGGGTAACACAAAATTCCGATTTTCATAGTCTGAAAGCTCCTCTTCACGATTGATGTGAGAAGGGAATCAAAGATAGAAATATGAAAGAAAAAAGAAGAGGAAAGGCTTTATTTTTTCAGCATTGCATCATAAATGCATTGCTGAATATCAGTCCGTACATTCATTTTCACCAGTTTATCATTTCCGGCGTCAGGATGAATCCTGTTCGAGAGAAAAATATAGATCAGTTGATATTCAGGATCTACCCATACACAAGTACCCGAGAATCCCTGATGTCCGAAAGTTTCTGGTGAAGCGGAAGCACAACACGGACTCGATTTCCCTGCTTCAGTTTCCGGTTTGTCAAACAATAATCCCCGACGATTTTTATTTTGCACAAACTGTTGTCTTGTGAAGAGTGTTACTGTGTTTGGCTTCAGAAGGCGTTCACCACCATAACTTCCTTTGTTTAACAACATCTGCATTATAACTGCGAGATCGTTGGCGTTACTGAACATCCCTGCATTCCCTGAAATTCCCCCCAGCATGGCCGCGGCCGGATCATGCACATCTCCCCGAATGACCTGGTGTCTGAATTCCTTATCATTTTCCGTAGGAACAATTGCATCCAAAGAAAATTTGGTACGGGGTAAATATCCTGAATTGCTTAACTGCAAAGGTTTATAGAAATTTCGTTCCAGGTAATTGGTAATCGAATCCTTTGTGACCTTTTCAATTAAGGTTTTCATCAATATTGGACCAAGATCACTGTAAACATATTTTCCTCGTTCTCCCAATGGTGATTTATAGATCCATTGCAGGACACTGTCTGTATAACTTTTTTTCATGAAAACACTGTCCGCTACACGAATGAAATAATCCGAAGATTGTGTTCTATTGTATACTTTTGAATTTAAATTACCAGCAGTAACAGTTTGCTTCCAGAAAGGAATCCATGACTGTAGCCCGGCCTGATGAGCGAGGACTTCCTTTATTGTAAGGCTTTTTTTGTTACTTGTTTTTAACGCGGGCAGGTATTTCGACATAGGCTGATTTAAATTAATTTTGCCATCATCGAACAATTTCATTGCACCGAGTGCGGTAGCGGCGATTTTTGTAACAGAAGCTATATCATACAAATCAGAAGTGGTAACCTTGCTCGAATCACTATAGGTTTTTGTTCCGAAGGCTTTGTTGTAAATGACCTTTCCTTCCCTGGCCACCAGTACCTGGCAACCGGGCATTGCTCCCGCTCGAATCGCGCGAAGAGCAATAGAATCAATTTTCATGAGTTTATCTGAATCGATACCGGCATCTTCAGGAACGGAATATTTCAAACGAATAGGTGATCCGGTACTGATTCCCATGTTTCGGGAAATTTCCGGAGTACTGTTTACCGGAAATTTTCCTTTAGTAGTATATCCACCCATGATAGCCTGAGCGGTAAGTTCATGAGTCAATGGAAAATCTTCATATGCTATGACTACTGCAGCGGCTGAATCCAATTTTTGAAAACGTGAAAATGTATAGGCATTCCCGAAGTTCACAAAAACCGTTTTGTACTTCGTGATTACACGATCAATAAATTGTTGTGCTGCTTCCGAAATCCCGTAACCGGATTGCGCTTTCATGCTTGTACCATGCAAACTCAATATGATCAGATCGTAATTTTCGAGGAATTTATACAGAGCGTCAAAAATTGAAACGGGTGCATCTTTTTCTTCAGCATAACAATCAATTCTGCCATACATCTTCAATTGTTTCTGGAAGGCATTGTCTTTGACATCACCTATTACAACAGAAGCTATCCTTAGTGAATCCAAATTTCTCATTGGCAGCAAAGAATCTGTATTAGAAACGACAGTCACAGACTGCTCATACAACTTACGCTGTAAATAAATGGCTGAAGAAGGATTCAAATCCCTTACAAGATTGGCGGTATCTATGAAAGGCTTGCGTTCAAGTCCACACCAGAATTTAGCCATCAGAAGTTTCTTTGTCCTCGCATCAATCTCTTCCTGTTTAATTTCACCATTCTGCACAGCGAGTAAGATTTCATCAATAGCTTTTCTCACATCCTCAGTGTAAAGCAACACATCGTTTCCTGCAAGAATGGCTTTCTTATCCAGAATACCGGGCTGATAACAACTGCTCACACCTTTCATGTTCAAGGCGTCGGTAAAAATAAGTCCATTGAATCCCATTTGTGTTTTCAACAGATCAGTCACAATAGGCTTTGAAAGTGTCGAAGGTAAATTCGGTGTACTGTCGAGAGAAGGAACATGCAAATGCGCAACCATCATCGACATCAATCCACCTTGAATCAATTTACGGAAAGGATACAGTTCAACAGAATCCAGTTCTGATCGTGTCTGAGATATCAGTGGCAGAGTCAGATGTGAATCGCTTTCGGCATTGCCGTGTCCGGGAAAATGTTTTCCATTGGCAAGTACATGGTTATCCTGCAGACCATTCATGTACAACATTGATCGTTTACTTACTTCAATCCGATCGTCACCAAAAGATCGGCTGCCGATAACAGGATTTTTCGGATTGTCATTAATATCTGCATCTGGAGCAAAGTTGATATGAATCCCGATTCTCCTGCATTCTCTGGAAATTTCCAGACCCATTTGGTAAATGAGAGAATCATCCGGATTCGCGGAAAGAGTCATTTGTCTTGGAAATCTGACCGTACTATCCAATCGCATAGACAATCCCCATTCTCCGTCAATCCCGATCATCAATGGAACTTTACTCATTGCCTGATACGCATTGGTAAGCATCGCTTGCCGAATCGGTCCACCTTGAAAAAAGATCAATCCACCAATACCATAATCCTGAATTAACTTCGTAATTTCTTTAATGTGAGTTGAATCTTTATTACTCCAGGCAGCCACCATTATCAACTGCGCAATTCTTTCGGAGGGATTCAGAGAAGTAAGTACTGAATCAGCCCAATGTTCAGCTTCAGGAGAATAAAAAGGTGCTTTGTCAGATTGCTTTTGTGCCAATGCTGGCAAAGCAATCAAGCATAAAAATAATCCCGGTACAAGGGAGAAGAGATACTTCCTGATTCGATCGATGATATACATGGTAAAAGGCAAAAATAAGATCATGCCCCTTGTCTCTGCTTCGTTCATCACGATGTTCTCAACAGGGATTTTGGTAGAATTGTCAATTAAGCAGCAAGAAATACAACGAAGATTTTGGACTTTTCTTGATGAAAAATACCTTCGTAATCTCAAATCTGTTATGAAACAAAGCGGGGAAACAATTTCTGTGATTTTATTCTGTGTAGGAATGTATCTGCGAAAAACAGGAATTCCGGCCGGAGGTTTTCTTTTTCTTTTTTTCGGTTTATTACTCGCACTCTTCCTGGTTCTGAACGGAATTCGAAGAATTAAGGAACAATCTGTCAAGGAAAAGAAATTTCGATTCCCTGTCGAATTCTACCTTGCTTTTGCAGAACTCATACTCGTTGACCGTTTGCAATACTGGCTGGATCCAAACTGGGTATGGATTGCATTGCTCCTGCTCGTTATCGTACTCTTCCTTTTAACGAGAAGTAAAAACTTTACCGGACCCGGACTTTTTACCGAGATCAGACATAATCCCGTTCGTATCTTTCTTTTGCTCTTACTTTTAACACTCAGCATCTTTTCCCTTTCAGTTAACCCGAGGAAATTCCACAATGCTTTTCGGCCAACATTTTATGAAGAATACACGCGATCAAAATTTCCCGATTCCTTGCAAACTGCTGCGGATCTGTTAATAGAAAAATACAAATGTCAGACAGCAGATTGTATAGTCTCTGCGGAACAATTGAGTTTAATGGCCTCCGAAAAAGACAGTTCAAGAGATTATGACGAATCCTTGAAATTAATCAATGAAGCGGTTGATCTTGCTCCGGATGAAGCGAAATATTATTACCAGCGCGGTCATTTGAAACTGATCAAAATGGATCTGAATGAAGAACGCGTTCGCTCTGCTGTAATTGATTTTAACCGAGCTATTGAACTCAAACCGGATTATGCATACGCATACTACTTCCGTGGAGTTGCACTCGCTTATCTCGACAGAAAAGACAAAGTTTGTCCGGATATGAAAAAAGCTAAAGCACTTGATCCGGCTTTACCAATAAAGGATTATGTAAATAAATTTTGTCCGGATTCAGACAGCACTGCGCTTGAACAACTTCACCCTTGATTCTTCCCGTCGAATCAATCGTTCGATGTTTCTCTGATGAGTCACCAGAATGAGAATGGCTACAGCCAATGAAAAGATGTTGATGGAAGAATTGGTGGAATAAAATACCATGATTACCACCGGAAAAGTTATTCCGCTTAACATCGAACTCAGACTCACGTAGCCGGATAAAAACAAAGTCAAAACAAACACACCCGCACATATCAAAGCTGCCTGAGGATGCACGGCTATTAAAATACCCAACATCGTTGCTACACCCTTTCCACCTCTGAAACCGACATAAATCGGGAAGATGTGACCGAGTAATCCACACACTGCCAGGGCCAATTCGAAGTCGATAAATTCAGGTGACTGAGGATCATAATCGCCCATGAAATAGGCAACTTTGACTGCCATAAATCCCTTGATCACATCCATGATCAATACCACAGTACCAGGGAGTTTGCCCAGTACACGAAAAGTATTTGTTGCACCTGCATTTCCGCTGCCATATTCCCGAACATCTGTTCCATAAAAGGTTCGTCCAACCCAAACAGCTGACGGGATAGACCCAACCAGGTAGGCAACCAGCAATCCAAGAATATTTGGTAATGTCAGCAATCCTCTATCTTTTGAAAAACAGGACATTACTCATGGCAAGTCCCGTCACCCGTGTTTCTGGTTACAATCTTAACCAATCCTTCTTGAATATTCAACTTGTCTTACTTTTCTTCCTCAGAAACAGCCGGTTGCATCCTCTTCAGGAAGTTCTTTACAGCCCTGTCGGTAGATAGGATGTATTCAAAATCCGGTTTATCTTTTTCCTTATTGATCCGCTTTTCAGGTTTCAGTTTAGTGATTACATCATTGAATGCAGTGTAGGAAGAAAGTGCTTGCATTAATCCTCTTGCATAACTAAAATAGAACCACTTACCATTTTCCGGTTCGAGGTAAATATTCAATACATCTCCTGTCTTTTTATGGATAACTTCAATATATCCGTTCATCTTTCTGTTGAGTGAAACCTTATCCATACTACCTATTCCAATTGGACCGATAGATCTGTAGGAACGGGTTTCATTATTCCAGGCCATTTTTAATTCTGTGAAGAAAAAGGTTTGTCTTAAATCTTCCGGAATCTTTTTGAATGAGCCATAAAGATTGAGTTCAGAAACCAACTTATCTGCTTTTTCTTTTCCCACAAGTTCTGTTAAACCATGTTCAAAGGTAGATCTTCCAACGTCCTGTGTAGCCAGCAAAGATGGGTTTGTAGCAATCTGATCTGCCATAATTTTAATCGCATCTTCATTGAAGAAGAAATTGACCGCTGCTAGTACATCGAATTGTGTGCTGTCATTATTCAGATTGTTCATCACATTTCCCACTACTTTTAAACTCAACTGACCAAAGTCGGAACCAAAATCAAGTTTTCCTTCTCCGTACACGAGACATTTCGAATCATCCAGACTGAGGAAGTTTCCGGCAATTCCGGGCTTCTCTAATTTTTCAGGAGTGGTAATCCGGAATTGATTGGAAGCTTTATCATAGTACATCACACCGGCAGCATTGATAATTTCCAAATCGGAAGGTCTTTGCTTTGGCATAAGGAAAGCTGCATAAATCCCTGTACTGTCACTTGTCTGAGCAACTGCAGCGGCCAGTTTTGTCCCGGCATCCGTGATTGGAGAAGCAATGGTAATGCTCACATTTGCCGGGTTGATATCTCCGCTTGTCTTGATCCAGTTTCTTTCAATTTTTTCGCAATGAAAATTAGGCTTGCTGTATCCGGAGAAATTCAGGAACTCTTTCGATGCAGTCAGGTGAACACTTCCTTTGAACAAGAATTGAGGGCTGAGCGGGAAACCTGCAGTATCTGCAAGCTCACCGTCAGCAATAGTCTGGAAAGTGGTGTCGACACCAATTTTATCAAAATGCAAATGATGCTTGATCTTATTTTCGTCTACATAATCATAATCACCGGTTCCTTCGTATCGCTTTCGTCCAAGGACATCTATATTCGCGTTATAGATCGTGTGATATTTTGTAGTGTTGTTTGCAATCACCCGTGAATCTTTGAGTGTTCTCATTTTTGCATATCGCTCCACTACAACTTTTCCGCTATCCGGAATGACGGATGCATCGGCTGTCTGAATTAATGCGACTTTCTCAGCCTTGATCAGGTAATCCTTCAATGAATAACGGGCAAACGGTGCCTTGAATCGGAGAGAATCCTGTCGAGGTTCGACACTGATAAATTCTGAACCTGTCAGACTCAGACCGGTGTTGGTTGTATCCTCTGTAACCTGTGCTTTGTTAGACGAACTCAATTCAATTTCCTGCTGGTCCATGAACCATTTAAACTGATCGATATAACAGATGTATTGATTCAACGGGAAACTAACATAAGATCCTCCTCCGTTAGACTTAAACTCACCCACACGTTTGGAGAAATCAATGTGAGAGTTCACATTTTTTGTACTGAATGCAAGTGCGGCGGTGTTGTCAGATGTAAGTCTGAAATCTGACGTATCGGCATCGAAAACGTTGGATTTGTATTTAAATAATTTTGATTCGAGTTCACTGGCAGCGAATGTCATGATGCCATCTCCTGTCATCCCGGTTGGTTTAAGCTGAATATTCCCATTCAACATTGCCTGGTTTTCATACATCACAAGATCGGAGAAACGCTTGTTGACATACATTACATCTTTCTTCGGCTCCCAATGAATATACACAGAGTCAGCTTTCACAGCAGGGAATTCCACCCCGGCTAATTTTTCTTTTCTGTTCACAAAACTCCTTACATTGGAATTCATGCTATCCGGTAAGAACAGGAAGTCATCCGCTTTTGAAGTGGAGGTAAGGTATTCGATAGTTCCGTCTCCATGTAATCCTTCATTGCTCAGTTTCACAGTGCTGATGAATTTGCCTTTCCCTTCATAAGCCGGCCATCCGGCATCTCCGGTTTCTCTGACTAATCCGAGAGACAGATCAGGTTGCAGACGCAAGGTGTCCCTGAAATCGGGGAAGATATTGGCAGAAACAAATTCTCCGTTAAACTGTAATCCTGCCCTACTGAAATTGTCGAGAGAGTCAATGGTAAATGGATCCAGGTGGAAATAAAATTTATCCTGAGTATACACACCCTCCTGAATCCAGGGTCGGTCGTAGTATACATAAGAATCTTTTTTGGAATTGAAGATCGGGTACTGAGGATATTCATGCATACCGGATTTGTTTCCCTGAAAATCAATTAAAAGGTCGCCTGAAATATTTTGAAGTACACTTCGAACTGGTACAAGCTTTCTTCTGCCCATTTCATCCTGTTCTTGTGGATCATTGCTCTCCACTTTTAGTC
>CALMQM010000041.1 GCA_937871435.1 uncultured Bacteroidota bacterium
TCATATTTCCAAGGCACACAAGTACTATAAAAAGATTCATGAAAACGGTAGAGACTCGAAGTCCCATCTGAATGGAATTAGTCTCTAATCAATTAACAGAACGCTGAGGTTTTACCTCAGCGTTTTTTCTTTCGCACATTATAAAGGACTGGCCCAAGATTCTCACTAATCTTTTCGAGGGACCTTCCGGCAACATAGCCACCTACTCCCAAATCCATGAGCGTCCAGATGTGGTCATCAAGTGTTGTTATTGGAAGATTGAAGTAGGGAACTAATACATAGTTGTTGAAGACAATGAACATGCAGATGCACATAAGCATTGGTCTCCAGTTCCGTTGCAGCCAACTTTCTCCTTTCGTTTCCGATTCAATGATTTTTGATTTTGTCTCCAGGAGCTTGCCTTCATAATCAATACACGCACCTTCCATCTTCATGAGAAGTTCTTTGTACTTCAATTGAAGTTCAAGCTTCTCATCTGACTTGTCGATTTTGTCGATTGCATTTCCAATTGAATCAACGGTCTCTTTTACTCCCGTTCCGAGAATTTTTGACAAAAATCCTCCAATGACAGTTTTACTGCCTGCTGCACTTACCTCCATTTTAATTATAGTTTAACTGTTAATGATTTTTTACTGATACTGGCTCTTGCCACTGGATACCAAACTGTCTGAAGAAGTCTAAGGTGTTCTTAGGTGCGTACCTGTTCTTGGTTACGTTGACAACACCTTTGTGAACCTCTCCCGCCATCTCAGCAATGTGCTCCCAATCCTTTCCACCTTTGAAATCTCCTGACTTGGTATGTTGAAGGATGAAAATGAAAGCCGTGTCCGGATGCTCCTTTCGGAGTGCTTTGTACTCGTTGATTTTCAATCCAAGGTCATTTACTGAGTCGAGGATGATAAACTGATACTGCGAAAGGTCTGGGTCTTGCAGATTTTCTGCGAAGTGCAACCTTTCAGGCAAAGGATTAAGGAACTCATTGACCTTTTTGGTCATCGTGGGCGATGCAAATTCCTCGGACGATACATAAAGCACATCCCCGAAACGTTCTGCAAGGTATTGCGCAAGCTTTAACAGGAAGATTGTCTTGCCATTGTGCGGCTCACCATGAAACATCATGGTGAAATTCCTCGCAGGATTACCAAACAAGGTGTGCCAAAACGAAGAGAAATTAAGAAGGTCAAGTTTTCGATTTGCCATTTCCTCTGCCGTCAATACACCACTCAATCCTTTGTTATGTGAACATGCGCCACGACTTGCATCGGAGTAATTTCTGCTTTTACATGGCCTGAGCTTTCGGCCTCCCGTGTCGTAGATTTTTCCCACTTCATGTTTGCATCCACAAGCTTTTACGATTCCTTCCAATCCATTCAATTCAGCTTTTGATATGGATACTTTAGTACTTGACCGTTGTTTCAGGCTTTTATAGATAGCATTTACTTTATCAGCATACGGGTCATCTTTGGTAAGCTTCTTCTTGTCAACCAGGTTCTCCAGGTACTTGATAAAATCGTTAATCTTCTTCTGGTCATCCTTTCCTTGTAAACCGATGTAGCGTTTAATGGCGGTAATCGACTGATACACTTTTTCTCCACCTGCAATTGCTACCAAATGATTCAGGTCTTTATCATTGATGGCAAATGATTCATCGCCCTTCATCTTGTTATATGCCTGAACAAGTTTGTTCTGAATCATTTCAATTTCTTCCGACAATGGCGAGGTTTTGCGGATGAGCTTTTGAACGATTGAACGTTGCAAAGCTTTGATAAAAGCAAGTATGGAATTGGGTGACTTAACCTTGTTGTGTAACCCAACATACCTTCTAATGAATTTCACCTCCTCGCGGATATGCTCAACGTGTTTGACATTCCTTGGCTCTTTGGTTTCCATCACCGATTTTACCTTGGTCTTTTGTTCAACTTTTTTAACCGGAGGTTTCTTCGCTTTTGTAGGTTCAGGAGTTGTGCTTTTCGGACTGACTGTATTTGCATACTCATTCAACTTTTGAAAATACAGGTCTATCACTTTCTTGATGCCTTCGCTGTTTTGATAGTTCGTCCAATTTGTTCCATTGGATGTACTCTTCACAACCAGGTCATGTCCTTTCTTTAGCGTTTCAGGCAAAGTCTCTACACCGATCCGCTCCACTTCAATAAAATAATTACCAGCCGTTATCATTACGCTGCAAAGTTTAATAGTTCTAATTCGAGTTCCAGAGCAAGAGCTTCAAGCTCCAATTGCTCCATTTCAGATTGTGATTGTTTGGGGAGCATCACGATAGTAGGCTTTGCCCTTGGTTCCTTTTTCGGAATCTCTCCTTTGATTACTTCGTATTGGGGCGAACTAAGCGAGACGCTATCGTTGAACTTGTCCTGGAGCACATTTACAAACTCATCAATTCTTCCTTCTCCCAATGATGCCGTCATCCGGTCAGAAATCTTTTCAAAGTTGTTACCATCAACAATCTTCAAGAGGTCAGGGTCAAGGTAAGTATCACCACCTTTCGACCTTGAGGAAGAAACTACAATCTTGAATTTCCCAGGCTGCCGAAAGATGGATACTCCATTCTTTGTTGTGATACTTGCTCCAATCGTTAAAGACCGGATGATCTTCATTGCTCTGGAAATAGGTACGACTGTTTTTTGCCCGACATCATTTCCTGGCTCCCAATATTCCGGCATGAGGATTCCTTTCTTGATTCCTCCATCAATTGTAGTATAGCTCACAAGTTTCCCTTTGTAAGTGCTGAATGCTTGAAGCACATTTCCGGTAATGATGTGTCGTATCTTTCTGTCAACGGTACTCTCTTTAATGGAGGCTTCCCACTTTGCCAATAGCGATTCCTTTTCAAGGTGTGGTAATCCGACACTTGCACCAATGATTGCTCTTACGTCCTGTGCGTAGCTTGCTGGAATGGCGATGTACTTGTTACTACTTGCCAGTGCAAAACGAAGACGCATAGAGCTTGGCGCATAAGGATTCTTCTTTTTCTTGTCAATGATGAAACCCAGGAAGACAGCAGGTACAAGTTCCTGACCTCCCTCATAACTGCTTACAGGATAGTTCAGATTTCGTCCTACATAGAAGGAGGTGAAAATGGATTCCAGGTATTGTCTGCGATTATTGAATGAACGCTTTATCTTCTCCTCCGAATCGCTCATCGCTTTGTGAAGCTCAGTGGTTCTGTCTTTAATCGCCTCTTGTGCTTCAGCAGCATTACCTTTCTCAACAAGTTTTTGAATCTTCTTCTCTTGAGGAACCTTCTGCATGAGGTCTTCATAATACGCGACATTGTCCGCGATTTCCTTTTGAAGCTGCGCCTCCATGTAGCCTTCATACTCAAGCTTCACTTCCTTTTGTAATTCCCTTCCGTCCTTTCCCTGGAGTGATTCTGCAAGCAGGTTGCTTAACTCTTGCATAGAGAATGGTTTTTTGAGAACGTTAGCCATGACTGTCTCCAAAATGCTATCATCCCCAAACTCACTTGTTCCGCCTTTGCCAACAATCACGGTTCTGGAAGATTGTGTTTCTGCCTGAAGATCCATCGCCTCCACTTCAAGGTCGTACTCACCTATTTGTTTGAGATACTCTACATACTCACTGTAACGGTTAGCGATTTCATTATAGAAGTCCTGCTGCATAAGTGTAGAAAGCACTGCCACTCTTCCGGAAACTCTGTGCGCAGCATCTTCTAATTCTGCCCCATCTACTTCGCGTGTTGAAAGACCCAATGGATCATCGAGGAGCATGTTTACCTCAATATTCTCCTTTAGGTATTCAGCTACTATCCTGTCTCCATACTTGTTTAGAAAATCAGGAACATCCAGAATTTTTGTAGATGACTTTTGATTGGAGGTCGTATTTGCATCCAGGGATTTCAACTTCTTTTGGAGCATCATCATCAATCGCTTCTCAGCGGGGATAGCAGAATTAACGTAATCATAGATAGGTTTAAAAATCTGTCCGGTGCGGTTTATCCGTCCACGTTTCTGAACCTCTGTGTTTATGTCAAGCTCTGCTTGCAATACAATCATTACCCGTTGCTTCACTTTATCCTTCGAAACTTTCTGAGTTACAATGGCATGAGCGGAAGCCCCCGTACTTCCTGACTGATTGATTAAGAGAACATCGACTTCATTATTATTGAATTGTCGGAAAGCATCATTGGTATTTACACGCTTACGTGTCATCACCAATGCTTTGTTTGTCCTGGGGTTTATTTGAAGTTCATACTTACGACCAGTAACCTCTGCCACTTTGAACCCGGCTTCTGTGATCTTTCGGACAATCACATCAATAGGAGAAATGGTTATTCCAGTCGATGCTTCTTTGATTCGCTCGCTAATGCGGAGGTACTCAGTCTGGGCTTCTAAAGGGAAGTCGGATATTTCAAACTTCTTGAAAACCTTCTGACCATCCGTATCGGTTTCCGTGTATCGCAAAATTCCATCAAGTCCCTTTTGAAGTACTACCGAAAAATCAGCGTTAATTGTATCACCATCGGTTATTGCCAGTCCGGCTTCGGACTCCATTTGCTCAATGAAACTTCCCATCGTGCTGGCAAAAGCGATAACAGGCTTTTTGCCTTCTTTCAATCGTGCAATAGCTCTTTCAGCAACGGCTTCCGCTTTGATGCTGAAAAGCATTTGATTAATCACATTGAAGACTTTGGAGAAGTATGGCAGGTTATCTACTCCAGCTTGCGAAGTTCCCTCGCGAATCTCTACTTGCTTTCCCTCAGCTACTGCAAGGTCATCAAGCTCTTCCACAATCTCATCCACATAAGTAGTTTGAAACTTGATAATGTCTCGAATGATGGAAGTGATATTGTCAGCAATGGCTTTATGCTCTTGCTCTTTATCTTCCAGGGTAATGTAGTTTACTTCCACACCTTCGAATGAACGTTCTCTTCGTATCATCTGACCTTCAGCCACAAGCTGACTCGCCAGGATTTCTTGCAAGGCTACTCCACCTTTTGTAATTGCTTCGATCAGCGCATCTCTTGTCATACTTGCATCGCGGATAGAAGTCTTCATTGCATAGATGGGCATGTTATCAGGTCGCTTGGCGAATGTTGCTGATAGGAAGACTACTCCTCGTGATTTAGATAATGCCGACTGCATGAAGTTTCCGGTGTTACCAGAGCCAGATGAGTTGTGAGCTTCATCCATGATGACAATGTTATCCTCCGCAATAGTATTTAAGAATGCAGGTTTTGTTGGCTTCTTATCTGGTGAATTGAACTGTGAGTAAGTAGCTACCATAAAATGAAAGTTTCGCGGTATGCGCTGACCCTCGAATATCCTGTTTTGGTCTGCTACCGGAAGTGCCTGGTAAATGATGTTTCCGTCTTCGTCCTTAATGTCGGTCTTACTCTCACGACCATTGACGATAAAAGGAACAAGGTGCGAAGAACCTATCGCTGATAAATCACGGTAGATGTCAGAGAACAAATTTGCCTTTTCAGTAATGAAGACGGGTTGAACTCCTTGCTCAACGGCATACCTGATAATAGATGCAGCAATTCGACCTTTGCCAATTCCGGTCTGGTCTCCGATGATCATTCCAACGCCTCGCTCTTCAATGTTGTAGATTGACATCGCTACTGCATCAATTTGTTCGGCTGACAAAGCTTTGCACAGTTCTACATTGCTTCGATAGTTAAGTTTAATTCTTACATACTCATCTATATCACCACCTACTGCTTCCTTAATCCTCTGCAATGCACTGTGGGTTTCGAAGCCCATTGAATCAGGTACTACCGTATTGAGAACAAAGCAACTACTTGATGCAGGAGTGTATGGCATACCAAGTTCATCGAAGCTCATTAATTCAAGCTCCAGGGCAAGTGCCTGTGCTTCTAATTCAATTTTTGTCATTGTAAATTCTTGTCTTGGTGTTGTTACGCTCATCACCCGCTCATACAACTCTTCAAAGGAATCAACTACTGCATCACGTTTCGCATCTTTTAAAGGAGCTGCACCAGAGGGTTGAGATTTTCGTCCATCAATCAGCATTAGCCTCGTATCGAAAGAAGTTCCTTGACGGGAATAAAGTTTGGAACCATCAATGGGAATGACATCGACTACATTATATCTGCTAAAGAGGTAATTAAAGAAGAAGCGGTTTTTCCCCTTTTGAATTCTTCCTTTCTTGTCATAGCGTGTATGCCCTCCAATAATGATTGCAGCCTTACCATTATCTTTCATGCAGTCCAAGGCACGTAAGGCCATCAAGTGATCGAGCACTTCAATAGTAAAGTTCTCGTACTTAATTTCCTTGTCTAATAATCCGAAAGGAGGATTCGTTATGACTGCATCAAACGTTTTTTCAAAACCTTTGAAAGGATTTGTGGCATCTTGATTTAGTACTTGTCTGTAACCCTGGTCAGCTAGGTTCGATCTTCTTAGCTCATCAATTTCATTGACTATGACTCTGGAAGGATTAGCAGCAATGGTAAGCAGACCATTTCCAGCGGAAGGTTCAAACACTGAAATATTCTGTTCTGCGTTGCTGAAAATTCCGGCAAGAAATGAGATGGGAGCTGGAGTACTGTATTGTTGTAATAAAATGCTCTGGCTTGTGCGGTGAGAAATATTTACCTGGCTTTTGTAAAGCTCAACGATGCTCCAATATTTTTCTTCAACCGTTAATGATGAAAGTGAAATGCTTCTTGCTTTCAGTACGATAGCAAGTTCGGTGTATTCCTTTACTTCTGATTTATCGGTGATTCCGTACGATGAGGCAATACGCTCAATAGATTTTCTATTGTGCTTATTCTTTGCATCCAGTTCATTTCGAACGTGCTGAAGAAATTGTGCCTTTATGATTGTTTTGTCCTTCACTCACCAAATGTAGAGTGCAGAAAAAGTTAGGGTTAAGGAATGTTAATGAAAGTAAATGATTTTAAAGGATTATAAAGAAAATGTTTGGATTGAGTTTTAAAAAATGTCTTATTTCTTTCTGAATAATGAAGCAATTAAGCCAACTCCTAATACCACGTCAACAAAATTCCATATTTCTTTTCCTAATGCGATTTTAAGAAATGGCTGGAAAAGAATGGCTATACCTAAATATATGATGAATTCACTACTGGAATTACTTCGATAGGCCAATATCGCAAAGTAAGAAAATCCAATAGTTGTAAGTAATCGAACAAGCTGATAATAACCATATGGCAATTCAAACAGACACGCAAATAATAAAAGGGCAATTGACAGCTTAATTATTGCAATTGTATCAAATCTCATTTTGATTCTTTTTGCTCTATCAATTAATCTCTTAAATTTATTTGAAGGTCATTAAAGTTTGGAATTTCGAAGTTGTAGATCAAATCATCATGAAGGTTCTTTTTAACAATATCTTTTGAGTAATCATTATCAAATAGATAATCTATAAAGCCAAACCTATCTTGAATTATTCTGTCATGAACGTTTAATTTTGAACGCAAATAGCGTATAAACTTAATTTCATTTTCATCAAGCTTTTCATCAGCGTTAACCATACGAAAAGCTACCTCTAATACTAGCATTTCTTGAACGGTTGATAAATCCTTTTTTTGATATAGTCTCAAAGAATTCATCCACTATAAACTTTCCCTTATCCTTAAGGATAGATAATAGCTCTTGAAGCTCTTCATCCAGATCAAGGCCCATAAAATACTGTGACGATTTATTCATGGTTTTGATTTCCCTAACCTCTTTTTCATCAATATGGCCATCACATGCCATTACACAAAAGGCTGTTCTAAATAGTAGGCGCTGAAGTTCTTCTCTTTGTAGGCTCATTATTCTTTTGAATTTGGTAGTCGAAAACCAATTGGTGTGTCATCGTTCTTGTCTTGAATATTCCTCTTCTCATTATCCCATCTTTGTTTTTGGAGGACATATTTGTTTATCTCTTTTAAAGTTACAGAAGGAGGATTGTTCTCGATTACTTCTTGCAAAATTTGCATGGTAATCCTGCGATTATTTTTTAATGCCATCCTTGAAGCTTCATCAATTAAGAACTTAATATCACTTGAAACATAATTTTCTGTAAGTGATGATAACTTTTCATAATCTACTTCAAGGTCTATCGGCCTTGATTGTAAATACATTTCGAACATTGCTTCTCTAGCAGCTTTATCCGGTGGGGGTAAGTAAACCGCCTTGTCCAACCTTCCAGATCTTAATATAGCAGGATCAATTTTTTCAGGTCTATTTGTAGCCCCAATTACGAATATGCCTCTCTCCCCGCAATTGGTCATTTGCGCTAATAATTCATTGACTGCACTTGCATGCATTTGATGCAGGTCACCCTCTCTTGTTGGAACGAGAGCATCCAAT
>CALMQM010000042.1 GCA_937871435.1 uncultured Bacteroidota bacterium
CAACAGAAAACCAATGTATTTTTGAATCATATGGATTTAAACCAGCAAGGTTTGCCCCTATCATAGTTCCAACTTCAGGATGTGAAAAACCTTCATCCATATTCAAACCACTTCCATTCGCTGTTTGCTTTCCGTAAAATTTGTAAATTACTTTATAAGGTTTCCCTTCCAAAGTAAGTGTGGCATCCGATTCCCAATGACCAAGAAACTTCATTAGATTTTTAACCTGAACAGGAAGACTGCTGTCTGGCACGGATATTGTTTCAACTGTTTTATCGGAAGTATTTTTTTGTTCAGCATGATTGTTTGAACAAGAATAGAGAGCAAATCCTACTGTGATGGCAAGGGTTAATTTTTTTATCTTTTTCATTTGGTTGGAATTTATTTATATGTAAAAATAAATTTCTGAATTGCTTAGAGTAACTAAATTACAAAGTATATTAAATACGACGTTTAATCCTATAAATATAAATTGTGTACATTAGTTATTGGTGACGCAATATGAAATGATGTTTTCATCCTTTGGAGGAAATTACTGAAATCATTGGTTCAATTGAACTTTAGCTAAAGAACGATCAGTATCTACCCCATCATTCCGGAATATCGTTTTGAAGAAATTCGACTGGCATCACTTTTTCAATGGGTTTTTGTAGAAGCGATGAAATTCACTGATAACATTCGGTTTAAAAAAGTTTGATAAAAACCAATTATTATAAGGTGCAGGTGATGCTATTGTTTTTTCATTTTCCGGATTCAACTTTCTTTTATAATAAGCAAAAGCAGTGTCTTTGACAGATTTGAAATTGGACTCCATTTGATCTATATCTTGCAGGCTGCCTACTGGTCCGTGACCAGGAACAAGCACTTGCGGATTTAGTTTTGCAATTGCTTTCAAATAGGATTGCCATTTAACTGGATCTCCATCACCTAGCCAGGGTTGATTTTTGATGAAAAGTATGTCTCCTGGAAAAGCTATTCTTTGGGAAGGGAGGTAGAGAAAGAGATCACTCAACGTGTGCGCTGTTCCATAACTTATTAACTGTATAGGAAAGCTGGTTCCGGTTATTGTCAAACGATCTAAAAACGTGACATTCGGTAATATGGTTTTTAGAGAATCACTGGATCTGACCAATGCTTCGTAATACCCCTTCCACATCGTATTTTCTTCTTTTTCATGTGGAGTCATCAAAGAAGTATCTTTCTTTCTAAACATTTCAAGTGCTTCGGGAGCATCTTTCTTATCCGATGCTGCTTCTTCGGGTTGAAATTTAGCTATTAGCTCGCGGGTTTTTTCTGTACTGATGATGGTTGCATCATTAAAAACCTGATTGCCTCCAATATGATCGTTATGGAAATGGCTGTTCACCACATATTTTACTTTGTGTCCGGTTAATTGCTCGGAAATGGTTCGTAAATCTTGAGCAGCTTCAGGAGTCATAAATGGATCAAAAATCAGAGTAGCATCACCAAGACCAATAATCCCTGCATTGCAAATGGCATATCCTCCATTCCTGGCAATTGCTGCAAATACTCCCTCTGAAAGCTTTTGAATGGTAAAGTGTTTTGATTCAAAAGATTGGCAAAACGCATAGGAAGGGATTAAAAGGAAAAAGATTAAAACAATTCTCATGTGCTTTTGATTTTTTAGAGTTTGACTTTCCACCATTTTATTATTTCAACATTAGTTATAAGCAAGTTATCTGGTACGCACCGGCGCAATAAGATCTTCAGCTGCCAATATTTCCCATTTGTTGTTTCGAAATATCCAGGTGTCGGTCCATACAAACCGTGCAGTAGAAGAGTCAGACCTTTTAACCCAGGTTTCATCTCCTTGTGCTATTGCAAAATGATCATAGAAACGGATTTTTACATCGTTGAGATGATTGGAAAGAAAATTTTTCGGAGCATTGGCCGTCTCTTTCACCATAGTTTCTTTATTGTATTGGTTGCCATCCGGATTAACTCCAATAAAATCGTCTGCAAGATTTTTTCTAATTACGTTCGAGTCCCCGGTTGCCGTGGATTCTGCCCATTCTTTTTCAGCTCTTTTAATATATTTTTCAGCTTCTGCATAATCAATTTTTAGTTTGCAGGATAATGCTATACAAGAAGTAATTATTATTAATGTTATAAAATGCTTCATATAGGTATTTTTTGGTTGATAGAAGGTATAGCTTTCAATCAATTCTCTGCCTCTATAGGTATTGCTGATGGTATGCCTTTTCAAATCATCCTCTTTCAAAGCTATTTGAAATCTTATATGGGTCTGGTTGTTTCAATACTTATAAGTAAAGAGATTTGAAGGTTGTTATAGTTAATTTGAATGATTGGTGAAAAATATCTTTGGCAGAAGGGGAAAAAATAAGGTAAAGAAATGGCTTTGTAGATCAAAATGATCAATATAAAGAAAATGTAAACCAAAGCCATCATAGTTTGTTGACGGCTTTGGATGACAGTTTTATTTAGACCTCTTTCTTATTTCTCCCCCCGGATAGGTGTTTTTTAACATAGACATTTTTAAAGAGTCCATTTTTCTGAACATATCTTCAAACCCCCGCATGTTTAATTGAAAACGTTTACTAAAATAATCATTATTGTAAAAATCGTATTTAAACAATGAGTCGTTAAAAAAAATACTATTCATATTATCATCCTGCAGTCCTTTATAACCGAACTGTAACGGGGATTTAAAGGCATTAATCAGACTATCGCTGTTAATGTTATTTTTAAATCCGGGCGAAGAATAATAATAAGAGTAGGTGCTGTCATATTGCACCAGATTTCCCTGATCATCGTATTTCCGGTTTACCTTGATGTCCACTTTTGGCTTGACCAACGTGTCAGTAGACGAAAATTGTTGACCAGCTATTTCACTTTGACTTTTTTGTCCATCACATCCTCCCATAAGAAAGGATAGTAAGATCATTACGATTAAATTTTTCATAATTACGTTCCTCCTTTCGATGATTTTATTTATTGGATTAAACTATTTTTAATTAGGATACTTTTTTCAAAAAATATACCAATGGAAAGACAAGAAAAAAATTCAGTTTTAAATTAAAAATTGACAGGATTTTTAAGATAAAAAAATGTTAAGAACTGTCATTTTTTCATTTTTAAAGAAATAAAATGGACTGGCATTTATTTTGAAAATGGTTTTTTAAATAAAACTTAATTATTAAGCTAAAAACAATTTAAAAACGGAGGTTTATTATGACACTTGTAAAATGGAACAGGGGAAACAGCACAAACGGCAGTAATCAATCCCCGGCTTTTCAAGCGAGCATGCCGTTTGTTAATTCAGAGTTTGGTGGAATGTTGCCAAAATTATTTGACAATTTTACCAGGCCATTTTTTGGAGCTGACTTGATTCAGGATTTCTTTGGTGACACAATGAATCTTGGTTCCGGCACAATAGGTACTACCTTGCCTGCGGTCAATATTTCAGAGACTGACGGTGACTTAATCATTGAAGTGGCAGCGCCAGGTATGAGAAAAAAAGATTTTAAAGTTGAAATTGTTGACAACCAATTACATATTGGTTACCAACATGAGAAAAAAGATGAGAAAATCGAAACAAATCATTGGCGTAAAGAATTCAACTTTGAATCATTTGAACGCAATTTTACTTTACCGGCAATGGTGGAGAGTGATAAAATTTCTGCCACCTATACTGACGGGATATTGAGAATTTCTGTTCCTAAGAAAGAAGAAGCCCGAAGGAAACCAGCCAAAGCAATTGAAATTAAGTAACTGTAAAGGCTTAGGTAAAATAAATTGCCCGCTTTAATCCGGCGGGCAATTTAATTTTGTAATCGCCGGATAGAATGGAAAGAAATATTTCATTGAAAGGATTCACCACTCTAATTTTAGGGCTTGCTGCTGCAGCATTGATCCTT
This sequence comes from uncultured Bacteroidota bacterium, assembly GCA_937871435.1. GTDB lineage: Bacteria > Bacteroidota > Bacteroidia > AKYH767-A > 2013-40CM-41-45 > JADKJP01. The sequence goes on from CALMQM010000042.1 coordinate 3,900, forward strand.
CCTTTTATAATTCCCAAAATCACTTGGTTGGAAAATTATTTTCCGCAGCATTCATCATTTGTAAATTATTTTGAAGGAATTGCAACCCCGATTTTATACCTGCTGACTTCCATCTTGTTGTTTTTTTCTTTTCGGGAACAGGAAATGGGCAATAGACTTACTAAAATTCAATTTGAGAATAATGAAAAACGAGAGCTCCGAAGGTTATTTCTTGAAGAAATTTCCAATTTTGAAAAATACCTTGACAAATTCGGAAATAAGAAAGGAGAATCCTCCGGGACAGTCATTAAGATTATGTTCAACGACTACATTACGGCTGTAAACAATCAGGAGCGTGAGCTCTATTTGAAAAACCCGGAACTGCATCTCAAACAAAATCATATTGATTTATATTTTATTCTTAAAGAATTTGATCGGTTATTCATTAATTTTTGCTTCATAGAATATGAGGACGTAAAAAAAGAAATCAAACAAAAGATGCATTTGCTCTTCGAGTTTTATTTTCACGGAGTAATTACTCTTACCAACTTTAAATCCATGAGTAATTTAGAAACAGATTTTATATTTAAACAGCATAAAAAACTTTTATATTGGGAGAATGAATTAAAAACGAATTAATCGGTTTTCCAAGCCTGGCTTCCGGAACGTGAAACTGAAAAAATCCAAAATGATTCTTTTCAGATTTATGCTAATGGTTAGAATTATTTACAAGCGGCACTAAATATTTTTTCGAAGAATGGCTTCCTATTGCTTGAAATGACCGGTTGGCAATCTTGTTTTCTATAATAAAATTGCTTATGAGATTTTCTCCTTCCATTTACCACGTAAGATTGGAATCAGACAGATCATGGCAATCGGATAGACTATCATGGACCAATTGGAAGGGTTTACACCGGTCGCTTCCTTTAAAAAAATCGCGCCATCCCAAAGACCATGCAGACACATGGATAGAATGAGGGTACCGGATATCCGACGCGCTACATAAAAACCACTGCCCAGTATAAAGGTTAAAATTAATTGTATAATCAATTTATAGAAAGCTAATCCAAAAAGAATATTGGTAAGATGCATAGCTGAAAAAAGAATTGTACTGTAAAGCCAGGATTTTCCTTCGGTGTAATTCTTTCTGAGTCCTACCAACAGAATTCCTCTTGTCAAGGCTTCTTCGCCGAATCCGACTCCTACAGCACCTAAGGTACCCCAGAGTATTAAGCCGGGCGTTAGTTTATCGATGCCTATTTCCAAAAATGAATAACCGATGATTAAAAACATGGAGATCGGAAATAGCCAGACCCATTTAGCTTGAGCCTTTATATTCTCAAATAATACGGCCTTCCAGGAGCCCAGCAACGTGATAGCCAATACTAAAAATGCACTACCCAGGAGTGTCGGAATCGCCAACCATTCTTTGATCGTTTCGGAATTCTTGCCTATGCTCTCATATTCACCACCGTTCATATACCAAATGGTAATGATCAAGGCCATGTACATAATGTATATAACAATACTGGCCGGAA
>CALMQM010000043.1 GCA_937871435.1 uncultured Bacteroidota bacterium
TATTCCGGTTCATCCTGATGCACACGCCAGGTTCGATGCAGTAGTCCGGACCTACGAATACCGGATTCATCAGCAAAAAGATCCATTCAACAACAAGTATTCTACATATTTTCCCTATGAATTAGATCTTGATTGCATGAATCAATTTGGAAAAATCCTGATGGAATATTCTGATTTTTCCGCTTTTGCAAAAACCGGTTCACAAAATCTAACGAATATCTGTAAACTAAAGGATGCACACTGGACCAGAAAAGATCACGAAATAAAATTTGGAATATCCGCTGATCGATTTTTAAGAAATATGGTAAGAGCAATTGTGGGCACTCTTTTGGAAGCAGGGAGAGGAAAATTGAATGAATCTGAATTCCGCCAAATTCTGGAAAGTAAAGACAGGAAAGAAGCAGGATATTCTGTTCCTGCAGAAGGTTTGTCATTAGTTGAAATTAATTACCCCTATCTATAATCTTAAATGGCGAAAGAATCATTAAGCGGAAAAGCCTTTGATTTTCCAATACTAAAGAGAATTTTTGCTTTCACTGTCCCCTATAAAAAAACGTTTTGGGTAAGTGTTGGTTTAACTTTCTTTCTGGCAGTACTTTCCCCGATTCGCCCTATACTGGTTCAATACACCGTCGATCATTATATCCTGCATGCGAATGCTCGCGGGCTATTAAATATGACCCTGTTGATGATCGGATTACTTCTTGTTCAAAGTCTTGTTCAGTATTATCACACCTATTTGACCAATTGGCTCGGACAGGTAATCATCAAAGATCTTAGAGTAAAGTTATTCGGACATATTTCCCGTCTTCGCCTGAAATATTTTGATCATACACCGATAGGTACACTTGTAACCCGAACCATCAGTGATTTGGAAACCATCGCTGATATTTTCAGTGAAGGTCTTATTGTAATATTTGGCGATTTGCTACAACTAATTGTCATTGTCATTTTCATGTTTTTCATCGATTGGAGATTGGCACTGATCAGTTTGTCAACCATTCCAATTCTTCTTGTAGCGACCCGTATTTTTCAACAGGGAATCAAAGAAGCCTTTCGGGATGTCAGAACTCAGGTCGCAGCTTTGAATACGTTTGTTCAGGAACATATTACGGGCATGAATATCGTTCAGATTTTCAACCGGGAACCGGAAGAAATGAAACGGTTTGAATCCATCAACCGGATGCATATGAAAGCACACATTAAATCTGTTTGGTATTATTCAATTTTCTTTCCGGTTGTCGAATTACTCATTGCAACTTCCATCGGATTGCTGGTGTGGTGGGGATCCAAAGGTGTGGTGATGGGACATGTTTCACTCGGAAATGTGATTGCATTCATCATGTATATCAATATGCTCTTTCGCCCGATCCGTGAATTAGCGGATAAGTTCAATACACTTCAAATGGGAGTGGTGAGCAGTGAACGTGTTTTCAAAGTACTCGATACACAGGAATTTATTCCGGATACCGGTTCAATTCCTGCAAAGGAATTGCAGGGTGTGATTGAATTCAGAAATGTCTGGTTTTCCTACGCTGATCATACTCCTTCTTATCATTCTTCTGAAAATGGTCATCCGTCAGATCAGGATTGGGTTTTGAAAAATATCAACCTGAAAGTGGCTGCAGGCGAAACGCTTGCCTTGGTAGGAGCAACAGGTGCAGGTAAATCATCCATCATCAATCTTGTTGGAAGACTCTATGAATTTCAAAAAGGAGAAATACTGATTGACGGGAAAAATATCCGGGAATATACCCTGGATTCACTTCGAAAAAATATTGCTATTGTGTTGCAGGATGTTTTTCTATTTTCCGATTCCATAGCGAATAATATTTCTTTAAGAGATCCGGGAATAAGCAGGGAACAAATAATAAATGCTGCTAAGGCAGTTGGCGCGCATCATTTCATTGAACGACTTCCGGGTCAGTATGATTTCAACGTTATGGAAAGAGGGGCAATGCTCAGTGTTGGACAAAGGCAACTGATTTCATTTATCCGAGCTTATGTGTTCAACCCTAGAATTCTTATTCTGGATGAAGCTACATCCTCAATCGATTCTGAATCGGAAGAATTAATTCAGGAGGCAACCAGACAATTAACAAGAAACAGAACATCTATAGTGATAGCGCATAGATTGGCCACCATTCAGAATGCGCAGAAAATAATTGTCATGGATCACGGTGAAAAGAAAGAAGAAGGAAACCACCAGGAACTACTCCGGTTGAACGGACTGTACAAGCATTTATACGAAATTCAATTTGCCGGACACAAAAATTGAAAACTCCGTTTTGAACCTGTGTTTTCTATATGCTGAAAAAAAAATCAGGAGCTGTAAAACCCCTGATTTTTAATTTGTGACCTTTGTACTCCAAACTTTTGGTCCGGTTAAATCGTCGCACGCATAAGCTGCTGCAATTCTTCCACCTTGTCCATAAATCCAAGTTTATGATAAGAATTCATCAGGTTTCGAATCAGACGTTGTATCATGTCCTTGCTGGAGCAGGGTTCATAGTAACTGTTTTCTTGCGGAATTTTCAGCTGTTGTAAAAAAGTGTCAATCTCTTTTCTGTTGAAGATATCTCCTTTACTAAAAGGATTGATATAAAACAGAATTTTAGAATGATCATTTATATTCACCGGATCATTTAACTCATCACGGTAACACAATACAAAGTGTTCAGGTAAATTCACTCCATAAACAGGAACACCTGCACTGCGGGCAATTTCCAGATAGAGTAGAGACAACATCAAAGGATTTCCTTTTCTTGTTTCAAGAGCAATGTTGATATATGAATTCTGTGGAGCATGGTAATTTTGTGTGTTACCACTAAATCCATGAATGTCAAAAAATATCTTGTTTAATACTTTTACCTGCTCCATAGCAGTCAGATCATCATTCATCTCCAGCCAGGCATCCTTGCGCATCTTATCCAATTGCCTCTGGATCATCTCTTCCTGAAGTTCAGGGTATTGATACCTCGCAACAAGAATTGCTCCTTTAATTAATTCCCTCGATCCAGAATGAGCCCAAACTCTTAATTCATGCTGTAAATCTTCGAACTGAATTTTATGAATAATTGCTTCAATTCGTTGCTGCATGATAGCATCCATCGAACTACTCCATGCACTTTCAAGGATAGGAATAACATCTTTACCATAATGGATTAGCTTATCCTCAATGTGCTGGTAAATTTCAGTGTCACTGTCATCCAGTAGACGTATCAGGGCATCAACTTCGGTGCGGTTCATAAGATAATTTTGTCCTACCTTAAACTCATGTCACCCGACAAAAGATACTTTTTCTACATCCTAATTTTCAACATTAGATTGTTGGAAGCTTCAGAAAAAAAATATGGTTATTTCTGTAACCTTCTGGAATCAAGGCTTTGCACCACGCGCAATTAAAACGGAAGATTGGATGAACTTGAACATAATGACATAGTTATGGAAATCAGGAAAGGATGTTTTTTTATCTTTGCAACTAAATTGGAAACACCCTCATTCCACTAATTTACCTTTAACATATACCATGAAACAAACAACATTCATTTTTGGCCTTCTTTTATCCTTATTGTTTGACACAATCAAAGCACAAAGCCCTACAATTTTGTGGGATTCCTATTATACCGGAGTTGGTGACAATTCTGATCGATTTAACAAAATTGTCTCGGATGGTTCGGGAAATTATGTTGCCGTTGGCTATACAGTAAAACCTGGTAATTACAGGGATATGCTCACTGTGAAATTCAATTCATCAGGTGATACTCTCTGGTGGAGAACCAAGAATGGAAAAAATAGTTTTGACGACGAAGCTGTTACAGTAGCAGTTGATGGCAGTGGCAATGTTTATGTTGCAGGATTTGGGGACGGAGGAAATTCTCAGGTGGATATCATGCTTTTGAAATACAACTCTGCCGGAGTTCGTCAATGGGATACTACATGGAATAGTTCTGCTTTTCAGGATGATATTCCTGTAGACATGGCCGTCGATGGCAGCGGAAATATTTTAATCACCGGAACTACAGAACCTGATTCAGTTTCTGGTAGTAGTGACTACATCACATTAAAATTCAATCCAAGTGGTGGCTTAGTTTGGCAAGCACAATATTCAAGACCTGCAGTTGCTAATGGAAAAGATGAAGCGGCAAAACTTGGTGTTGATGGAAATGGGGATGTTTTTGTCACCGGCAGATCTTCCAATGGAAGCGATGACGATTATGTTACGCAGAAATATTCCGGAACAAATGGAACAGTCCTGTGGACTCAAATTTACAATAGCGGGAATGGTACTGATCGTGCAACCGCACTTGTAATAGATCATGGTGGAAATGTTATCATCTCTGGTCGGAGCGACAATGGCAGCAACGATGATTTCAGAACAATCAAATATAATTCAGCCGGAACATTGCAATGGACGAAAGGTTGGAACTCTGCATATAATCAAAATGACCGAGCTATCGCTGTTACTGTGGATGCAACTGATAACGTATTTGTCTGCGGACAAACTGATGCGGATAACTCTTCCGTTACCGATTACGATTATTCTATAGTAAAATACAATGGTTCAGGTGTGTTGCAATGGTCCAGAATTGCCGGTAGCACGTCATTACAATATGATATCCCTGCAGACATTGCCGTTGATGGAAATGGCAATGTATTCGTGACAGGAAAATCGGATTTGAATGCTGATCCCCTTGTAAACGACTTTTCAATCATGACTGTGATGTACACCTCTGCCGGTGCTCAGTCATGGATGAATTTCTACGAAGGGGACCGACCCGGTGGTGGAGATATTGGATATAGTCTTGTTACTGACAATTCTTCAGTCTATGTTGTCGGAGGTTCAGATTATGTATCTACTCAGAAAGATGCGACTGTATTAAAATATGATCTTGCAGGAAATTCGACCTTCACAAAACATTACAACGGAGAAGGTGATTTTTCTGAAACAGCGAGATCGATCGTAATCGATAGCAATGATCGTTCATACGTCGGGGGTTACACTTATCGTGAAGATCATAACCGTGATATCAATATAGTAGCTTTTGAAAGCAACGGAACTATGTTGTGCTCCTTTACTTACAATGGTTCAAAAAGCGATGATGATGAAATCAATGCAATTGCGCAAGATGCAAGTGGGTTCATTTATGCAACTGGTTACACAAAATCCACGGGTCAGAAAAGTGATTTCTTCACTATGAAATGGAACCCGAACACTTGTGATACTGTTTGGACAAGAACATACAATTCTCCTGGAAATCAATCTGACAAAGCAGAATCAATTGCTGTGGATGCGGCAGGGAATGTATTTATTACCGGAAGAAGTGATCAGGATGTAAATGATACCATCGACAACAATGATATTGTTACTATCAAATACAATACGAGCGGTACACAGATGTGGATTCAGCGATACAATGGTACAGGAAACCTTAGAGACGAACCGGCCAAAATATTGCTGGACAATACCGGCAATGTCGTTGTCTGTGGAAGAATGGAAAAACTAAATGATGATGATTTCGTTGTTCTAAAATATGACCAGATCACAGGAAACCCTGTATGGGCCAGCCCCGCAACATACAATGGTCCTTTTTCCAATGATGATCGTCCCTTGGATATGGTGATAGACAACAACGACAACATTTTTGTTGCCGGTTACAGCCAAACCGGCTCAGGTGGTGCTACGGATGATGCTGCTGTAGTTAAATTCGACCCCTCGGGAAACCAGGTTGGATTCTTCGGATTCGATGGATTGGGTCAGGGGAATGATGATGCTGTAGTCATCGCACACGATAATCAGAACAATATCATTGTATCGATGAAAAGTGATGTTGATCCGGATCCGTTACACAGTAATTACAATTATCTCACAGTGAAATTTGATAATAACCTCACTCAACTTTGGAATAACCCTCCTGAATACAATAGTCCTATCAGTGGTGATGATATTCCAACAGCGATCACTACAAATGCTGTCGGAGATGTATTTGTTACCGGAACTTCGGAAAACGATACGAGTGGAGGCAGAACAAATCACAATTGGGTAACTGTACGCTACAATGATCAGGGGATCCAAACTTTCGTAGCCGATTTCGATGGACCGGGAAATGGTGATGATTCTCCAAATGGAATCGCGTTGCGTGGAACTTCAATGTGGGTCTGTGGACATGTTGAAGCTCCGGGAATAAATCAAAAAGATCTTGCTGTTGTTCGTTATGATATAACAGTTGGATTACCTGAAGTATCAACAGGTAGTAAGAACTCTGTTGTCTATCCCAATCCTTGTGTGAATTCAGCCATGTTCGTCAATAATGGTTTCTCAAGCGCATCATGGTCTCTGATAGTATCCGATGTATTGGGAAAAATAGTTTACCAATCTATTGAAAATTCTGGTCGTGAACTGTTGATTAATACCAGTCAAATGTCTGATGGAATCTATCATTATCAGATAATAGAGAATGGAAAAGCCATGGACTCAGGAAAATTTGTTATTCAAAAATAAGTTTGCATGAGCATCTTCAATGCTTCGAAAATTTTTCTTCTCTTACTCCTTAGCATTCAATTGAAGGCTCAGTCCCCAAGAAATCTGAATTTGATTTCGACAATAAATATTCCCGGTCAGCAATTGGCGGGATGTTGGCATTATGAAGATGGTACCGGAAAGGCGTATGCATTGATAGGAGCACAGCGGGGAATTGTAATACTGGATATTACAATTCCATCAAATCCGGTAAACCTGTTTCAATTACCGGGAGTGAATAGCATCTGGCACGAAATCAAAGTGCAGGGTGATTTTGCTTTTGCTGTAAGTGAAGGAGTGGATACTGCAGTTGTGAAAAATGGAATGCAAATTATTGACCTCAGGTTTTTACCTGATAGTGCTCCAACTAAATTTTACCAGGGAGACGGGAGCATAGAAAATCAATTAGTAAAAGCTCATACCATAACAACAAGTGGAAATTATGTTTACATAAATGGACATAATATCAGTTCACTCGGAAGCGGAGTGTTGATTTGCGACATTTCTGACCCCTGGAATCCACATTTTGTTGGCGCTGTCACAAATAACTATTGTCACGATAGTTTTGTACGTGGTGATACATTATGGACAAGTGATATTCAGGCCGGACAGTTTTCAGTATACAATATCAGCAACCGGGCAAATCCTCAGCTGCTTGCAACTCAGCCAACACCGGGTGATTTCAACCATAACACCTGGTTGAGTGATGATTCAAAAACTTTGTTTACAACTGATGAGAGAATCAACGAACCTCTCGCTTCCTTTGATGTTTCTGATTTATCCAACATCACTTTATTAGACGAATATTTAACTTCCAATATGCCCGCAAGCGAAGTACATAATGTGCGTGTATTGAACGATTTCCTGATCAATCCCAGCTACGGAAGCCAGATTACTCTTGTCGATGCGGCACGTCCTGCCAATCTGATTGAAGTTGGAAATTTTACAACTGGTTCATCACTCTGTTGGGATGCTGACCCTTACTATTCATCCGGGCTCATTGTCGCAACAGAAAAAAATAGTGGAAATGTGTTTGTGCTGCAACCAAGTTATATACGGGCTTGCTATTTAGAAGGATCGGTAACAGATAGCAGTACTGGAATTCCACTTGTTGGGGCCACCATAATTATCAATGGAACTTCTGTCACTGAAAATTCCAATTCATCCGGAGAGTATAAGACGGGACTGCCGGATGCTGGTTCATACACTATAACTTGTGTGAAAAATGGCTACAATCCTAAAACTATCACCGGGGTTTCATTGAATAATGGAATACTTACAGTAAGGGATTTTCAACTTTCTCTGGTTGGAATTGGAATCAATGAAATGGAAGGTGAAAATCTTTTTGAGCTGTATCCGAATCCGGCAACAGATCTGATCCGAATAAATTCAATTGCCGGAAATCATGAATTTTCCACCATGGAAATTAAATCAGTGACCGGTGCATTAATTTCAAAATACACTCAATCTGACCTGAATCCCTTTGCTCCGGATATCTCCATTTCTGATTTGAGTCCCGGGTTTTATTTTCTGGTCATTACTTCGAAAGAAAGTAAAACTGTATTGAAGTTTCAGAAATTATAATTGGATTCGCTTGCCCCCCGATTCAGGACATTTTCGCCAGTCGGTCCAATACTGTTTCAATCAGGGAATTCATTGTTTCTTCTCCTTTGTGAGTGTGTTTATTGTTGATCCGATTGGCTACAATCGCATTGATGGAACAACAATGATGGCCCAGAATTTTAGCCAGACCATACATCGCTCCGGTTTCCATTTCAAAATTTGTTATGCGATGGTTTTCAAACCTGAAACTATTCAAGGTCTGAATAAAATCCGGCCTTGCCAATTCATATCGAAGAATCCTGCCCTGCGGAGCATAGAATCCAGAACAACTTGCTGTAATCCCTTTGAACATTCCTGCACTCAGAGCTTTGTCAAGTTTACCTGAACATCTCGAAATGTAAGATTGCGGTAAAATTCCTTGATTTGGATAATGCTTCCTGAATGCACCTACAATATTTTGCTCTTCAGTATCGTTGCTCAACTTGTAAAAATTAAGCAATCCATCTAAACCCATTCCAAATGAAGAAAATACAAAACCATCCACCGGAATATCTTCCTGTAGAGAACCGGATGTTCCTATTCGGATGAGATTCAAAGAACTAAGTTTCGATTTAATTTCTCTGGCTTGCAAATCGATGTTCACAAGTGCATCCAGTTCATTGTAAACTATATCAATATTATCAGTTCCGATTCCGGTAGATATCACTGTGATTCTTTTGCCTTTATATGTCCCGGTATGAGTTACAAATTCACGCTTCTGTTTTTTAACTTCAATCTTGTCAAAGAACTTTGAGACCATTGCAACCCGATCAGGATCACCGACATTAATTATCGTGTCTGAAATATCCTGTGGGAGCAGATTTAAATGATAAACACTGTTATCTGAATTGAGGATAAGTTCTGATTCTGGTATTTTGCTCATGTTAAGGATTACGTTAAATTTGCTCACAATAATAAAACTTATTTCCAGTATATGGCGAGTTTCAGAAACCACATTCTAGTTCCCATCGATTTTTCTGAACAATCACTAATAGCCCTCGGCCAGTCATACAATCTGGCACGTCTGACGAAAGCAGACATTACCCTCATCAATATAATTGAAGACAGTTTTCATTTGCCTTTTTTCCAAAAAAAGGAGGATAAAACTCTGGAGAAGAAGATTTCAAAGGAATTGGAGAAACTTGCCCACGAGACCACTGAAAAAGTGGGCGTGCGTGTTTTTACAATGATTTCACACGGAAAGGTGTACGAGGAAATTCAAAAAGCGGCAAAAAAACTGAAATGCTCATTTATTATTATGGGCACAAATGGAAGTGTTGGCTTGAAAAAATTTATTGGTTCCAATGCGCTTCGTGTAATCCGTGAATCACCATGCCCGGTTATTACCATTAAAGGTAAAAAACATCGCCCGGGTTGTAAAAATATTGTTGTTCCTTTAGATCTTTCAAAAGAAACGAAGGAAAAGGTTCACAATGCAATGGAGTTTGCACAATTATTCGGTTCTGTCATCCATCTTGTTACAGTCCTGAATACAGACGACGAATTCATTGTGAATAAATTGAAGAGACAAATGCAACAGGTGTTCAATCATATTCAGGGAGAATCTGTTCCTTGTACGATGGAATTCCTGCATGGAGATGATGTTGCAGAAGAAGTGATATCTTATTCAAAAAAAATCAAGGCAGATCTTGTAATGATCATGACTCAAGATGAATCTACATGGTCTGATTTGATGTTTATCAGTAATTCTGCTCAGGATATCATTAACGGTACTGAAATACCCGTGATCAGTATTAAACCTAAGGAGAAAAAGGACCTCACTTTATCCGCATTCGAATACTAACTTTTACATAAAAAGTATTAGCCATGAACAAAAAATTCCTGATCAAAAAGATCCTGATCCCTTTTGATTTTTCGGAAACAGCTGAGCTGGCTCTGGAACATGCCATTTTTATGGCAAAACTTCACAAAGCTGATCTTCATCTTCTGCATGTGATCGAATCCTATTCTTTCACCACCGCAATCAGTAATGCTTTCAGTAAATCCCAATCTGAATTCGAATCAAAGATTGAATCTTCTGCGAACGAAAAATTAAAACAGTTGTCGGAAAAGCTTCATCATGATAGCGGTATGTCGGTTTACTATAGAACCGAAATGGGTAACATCTACAAGAAAATTGTAGCTGTAGCAGAAGAACTCGAAATCGATATTATTATCATGGGAACTCACGGCGTGAGCGGCTTTCAGGAATTCCTGATTGGCAGCAATACTTACCGTGTTGTAATGAGTGCTCCTTGTCCGGTTGTTTCGGTTCAAACTCATTCAAAGAAGATCGGTTTCAAAGATATTGTTCTCCCGATCGACAATTCCTCTTCGTCTCGCCAAAAGGTGAAACAAGCTGCAGAGATAGCGAAACATTACAACTCAGTGATTCATATCGCCGGCATCATGACTATGTCTGATGTGGATATGCAGCGAAGATTTGAAGTGAAGATTCATCAGGTCAGAGATTATTTTGAAGAACATGAAATTCCTCACACTGTTAAAATCTTTAAAGGAGATAACACTGCTTCCATCACCATGGATTACGCGACTCAGGTGAATGCAGATCTTATTATCATCATGACTGACCAGGAGAGTAGTGGTTTATTCATGGGAAATTTTGCACAGCAGGTGATTAACCATTCCAAAATTCCTGTCATGAGTGTTCGTCCTTCCGAAGGTGACCCGGATAAAATTTCTATAGGATACTAAAAAAAATCCCCGACTGTTCAGATCGGGGATTTTTTTTTGTTGTTTTCCTTCAATGTTTACTGCCGAAAACCTTTTGTAGAAGTGCTGTTACGCGTGCTTGTGGATCTTTACGTATTTTAATTTCTTCCTGTGAAACGAGATAAAATAAGCCATGGAGCGCCCTCTGTGTAATGTAAGCATCAAGATCAGGATTCATTTTTGTCACAAAAGGCAATTTGTTATATGTATTAATTAACGGACTCCAGTATTTAGTGACGTCGACTTTCTGAACAGCTGAATGAACTACCGGAGTAAATTTTGTCTGTAATTGCGAATTGGTTCTCTGTCTCAAAAATCCGGTCGCTGCTGTATCCGCTCCATTGAGAATATTTAATCCATCAGTGATCGTCATACCTTTTACAGCGTCGACAAAAATAGGTGCGGCTTGTTTTGCTGCTTCTTCAGCCGCTCTGTTAATTGTAAGGACAAAATCATCCACTTGTTTATTCATTCCTAAAGATCGAAGCTTACTTTCGACTGCAGCTGCTTCAGGAGGAAAAGGGATTTTGATAATATTGTTTTTGAAAAATCCATCTACTTTCGAAGCGGAACCCGAAGCATTTTTACTTCCATAACTTAATGCTTCTTTTAAACCATCAATAATTTCCTGATTGCTGAGTGGTGTACCTGAATTGACAGTGTTGTTGATTTCCTTCCCGATCTTATTAAAATCTACCTGTGAACAGGATAGAATTGGAAATAAAAAAAGTAGACCGATAACAGATTTGATGGTTCTCATATGAATAGTTTTGGATGTCCTCGCTTTTTACAAAGATGAGGCCAAAACTTGAAAATGCAAAAGGGTACGTAAGTAACGTACCCTTTTATACCGGTTGATTTAAAGTCCCGGACTTTTCTCTTCTTTATTTCCTTGGGGCTCCAGGGGTTGACCTGTCCAGTTACAGCGTTGTTTCCAGAGAGATCGCATTCGTTCTCTCTCTTCAGGACTCATCTTTTCCATTTTTTCTTTCCACTCATTCCATCTTGCATGTTTCCAAGCGTGTCGTCCACCGCTGCGATGGCCGCCGAATCCATGGAATAGAATCTTGCTTAAAACTAATAAGCCTATAGCCTGAGCAAAAGAAATCATCGGGCCATGGAAGAGAACCGGAACAAGCCAGTTCCACAATCCAAATACTACTGCTGATAAAAGCAAAAAGCCCGCAATTACCAATATCCCTATTTTTATAAACCAGAATTTTTTCATCTTTCTTTCAATTTTTTAATTGTTTTTAATAGCAGCCTCAGGAGTTTACTATCTCATCGTACAAACTTTGCAAACGTTCCCGTAAATGAAGTACAGCGTACCGTTTTCTTGATAGTAAAGTATTTAATGAAACTCCACTTTGTTCCACCATTTCATTGAATGAAATTCCTTCTAACTCGTGCTTGATAAACACGTCACGTTGTTCAGGAGGCAATTCATCCATTGCCTGTTCAATAGCTTCCCAAATCATCGCCTGATCAAATTCACGGTCTGGACTTAATGAAGTGGAGCGAATCAAATCCTGCAGGAACAATTGATCCTCATCATCACCTTTTCTGAATACAAATTGATCTTCCAGTCGGTCCGGCCGCTTCTTTCTGTACTGATCCGTGATTTTATTCCTTGCTACGCGATACAACCAGGCTGCCATTTTTTCGATAGGTTGCATCAAACGATAGGAGGTAGTCAATTCAAACAATACGTCTTGAAAAATATCTTCTGCATCTTCCGGCTCCCGTACGCGGTTTCGGATAAAATCAAAAAGCTTCTTCCCATTCTGTTGAATGACCTCCCGGATGGAATCATCTTGCTCCTTGATCATAGGAATTGAGATTGTTCTGGGCTGCGTCATATGTCAAAGCTGACGTACACACCCTTCAAAATATTTTACAAGAATAAAAATTCTCCGTGATGGCTTTCAAACTATCTTTGAGGCAATCTTTGAATTATGAAAATAGCTGAAATTATCACAATTGGTGATGAATTACTGATTGGACAAGTCGTGGATACAAATAGTGCCTGGATGGGTAAGCAATTGAACGCAATCGGGATTAAAGTCAAACAAATTACCTCAGTGAGCGATGATGCCAATCACATTCTCACTGCTTTAAAAGAAGCTGAAGGTAGAGCTGATTTAATTTTCATCACAGGTGGTCTGGGGCCAACGAAAGACGACATTACCAAAACAACCTTATGTACCTACTTCAATACGACTCTTCGATTCGATCAAGCCTCTTTTGATGTAATCTCAGAGATCTTTAAAGCCAGGGGGAAAGAAGTGTCTGACCTCAACCGAAAACAAGCCGAAGTGCCTTCGAATTGTGAAGTATTGTTGAACAAATGGGGAACAGCACCGGGGATGTGGTTTAATTCCAACGCTAAAATCTTCGTTTCAATGCCCGGAGTTCCGCATGAAATGAAAGGAATCATGGAGAATGTTGTACTCCCAAAATTGGCAGCAAAACTGAATCTGCCTCCAATTTTACACCGTACCATCCTGACACAGGGAATTGGTGAATCCAACTTGTCAGAACTCATCGCTGAATGGGAAGATCAACTTCCGCACAACATGAAATTGGCTTATCTCCCTTCTCCCGGAATGGTTCGTTTACGCATTACAGCCCATGGTCCGGATCAGCAATTGCTCTCTAAAGCACTTGATATAGAAGTAGAAAAATTGAGAATACTTGCCTTTGAATATATCTATGGCTATGAAGATGAAACCCTTGAATCAATAGTCGGCCAACTACTACGCAAAGGTGGGAAAACTCTTAGCACTGCAGAAAGCTGCACAGGTGGATACATTGCACATAAGATTACATCTGTGCCAGGCAGCTCCGATTATTACATCGGTTCTGTCATTGCCTATGCATACCGGATCAAAGAAGATTTTCTGAACATTGATCCAAAATTATTAAACACACATGGAGCAGTAAGTGAACAAGCAGTGAGTCTTATGGCTACTGATATACAACAAAAATTTTCTACCGATTATTCCATCGCATGTTCCGGTATTGCAGGTCCGGGTGGTGGTACAGCAGAAAAGCCTGTCGGAACAGTTTGGATTGCAATAGCAACTCCGGAAAAAGTCATCACTAAAAAATTGCAACTGGGTCGGGTGAGGGAGAGAGTCATTCTGGAAACCAGCCAACATGCTCTGAATATGTTAAGAAAGGCGATAATTGGCGTAATTTGATGTAATTCAATAAAATAAATAAATTATTGAACAGGCACATCCATCTTTTTCAACAATTCGATATTGAAATTTAAAGAGAAAAGGCTTGTTTATTGGAAAATAATAGTATCTTTGCGCCTCTCAAAAATTAAGTCCCATGGCACGCATTTGTGATTTGACCGGAAAAAAAGCAATGACAGGAAACAGTGTTTCCTTCTCCAATAAAAAGACGAAGAGAAAATTTAATCCAAATCTGCAGGTGAAACGTTTTTATGTTCCTGAATTGGGTGAGTGGATTTCTCTCAAAGTTTCCACCTCTGCTATTCGTACCATAGATAAAATAGGTATCAGCGCGGCTATTGAAAAAGCAATCAAAAAAGGAAAAATTTAATTCCTTGTTCAGCATATTGGAAAGCCGGTAATTTTATTACCGGCTTTTTCTTTTTCTGTCTTCTTCCATTCCTGTTTTTACGATCTTTACATGATAATTTATAATGTTTGATACGTAAATAGTCATGCAGTATCTAAAATTTAAAACCTGTCTAACAGTTTTGATTGTGTTGTCAGGATTTCCTTTCCAATCATTTTCTCAGACTTCCACTTTTCCAACTTATGACAAAGATTTATTGGATGCAGAATTTTATAAAGCAAGAAGAGAGATGCTCAGGAATAAAATGCCTGATAGCTCCGTCAGCATTTTATTTTCTTCGCCTGAAAGAAATCGTTCCAATGATGTGGATTACACTTTTCATCAGGATCCATCCTTTTTTTACCTCACAGGTATTACAGAGCCCAATTCCGTTCTGCTTATTTTTAAACAAAAGCAATCGTTCTCGGGAAAAGTTGTAGATGAACTTTTGTTCATCCCAAAAAAGAACATTTCCCAGGAAATTTGGAATGGATTGCAGGCTGGTCCCGCTGATGCAAGTGCACTTTCAGGTATACAATTAGTCCAAACATCCGATGCATTTTCATCTTTAGTATTTCCGATGTCTTCTTTGAATTGGATTCTTCGTATGAGTTTTCCAAAAGGGATGGTGGATGTAAAAAGAGATGAAACGGATCTGTTCAGCCTTGTTGATCAATTTAAGCTCTCAACAAATTTTCCTTCTTCAAAAGATGATGATTTCCGACTTTCGAAAATGCTTACAGAGATGAGAGAAATTAAACAACCAGCTGAAATAAAACTAATGCGAAAAGCAATTGAGCTTAGTTGTGAAGGACACAAAGAAATGATGCGTGGACTTGAACCAGGCATGTCAGAATATTCCATCCAGGCGATCGGTGAATATGTTTTCAAAAGTGGAGGAGCAGAAACATTTGGATACCCTTCAATTTGTGGTGGGGGAGAAAATTCCTGTATTCTTCATTACGAAAGTAATAGACGGCCCTTGTACTCCGGTGACCTGATTCTTTTGGATATGGGTGGTGAATACCATGGCTATTCTGCAGATATCACACGAACATTGCCCGTGAATGGAAAATTCACCACAGAACAAAAGGAGATTTATAAATTGGTTTATCAGGCACAAACCGAAGCTTTTGATAAATGCAAACCGGGAAACCGTTTCCATGATCCCCATAACGCTGCAATGAATATTATTGCGACTGGTTTGCTCAGTCTTGGTATTACCAAAAACCTTGAAGATGCGAAAACCTATTTTATGCACAACACTTCCCATTATCTTGGTCTGGATGTTCATGATCCTGGCAGCTATGCTCCACTGAAAGAAGGGAATGTGATCACCATAGAACCGGGAATTTACATTCCCAAAGGCAGCAATTGTGATTCTAAATGGTGGAACATCGGAATTCGGATAGAAGACGATGTCCTCATCACTTCTGATGGCTATGAGATACTTTCCGGTAGTCTGCCTTCAAAATGGGAGGATGTCGAGAAATTAATGGAAGAAAAGTCGTTTTTGAACAAATAATGGCTTAAAACTATCCTTTTTCAGCTGAAAATATTTGGATCAAGCGAACTTTTTGGTATATTTGCAGCCCTCGAAAATAGGTTAAACACCTGTTTCATAATAAAAAAGAAGAATCATGGCAAAGAAAGGTAACCGCATTCAGGTGATCATGGAATGTACAGAACACAAGGCAAGTGGAATGCCTGGTACATCTCGTTACATCACGACAAAAAATAAAAAGAATACCACTGAAAGATTGGAGTTGAAAAAATACAACCCTATCCTTAAAAAGATGACCGTTCACAAAGAGATCAAATAATATCTATTTCAAAATTTGTTCTCCAATCATTAAAATATTAAGAAGTCATGGCAAAGAAAGTAGTTGCAACACTGAAATCAGGAAAAGGCAAAGAATTTTCCAAAGTGATCAAAATGGTGAAGAATCCTGAAACTGGCGCGTACCAGTTCAAGGAAGAAGTCGTTCACAACGATCACGTGAAAGATTTTTTGAAAGGCAAATAATTTATTGCCTCTTCAAAATGCATTGGGCTTCTTTCTTGATGAAAGAAGCTTTTTTCATTTAATACAACATGATTTTCGAAGTGCGGTGAAAGAATTGCTCTTTCAACCTCTGCACTCGAAGAAAGATAACTAACATGGGGCTATTCAGTTTTTTTTCAAAAGAAAAAAAGGAAAGTTTAGACAAGGGACTTGAAAAAACCAAGACCAGTCTTTTTTCCAGACTCGCAAAGGCTGTAGTAGGGAAATCAAGCGTTGATTCAGAAGTTCTGGACAATCTGGAAGAAATTCTGGTGTCATCTGACATCGGTGTCAATACAACTCTGAAAATCATCAAACGGCTGGAAGATAGGGTAGCAAAAGATAAATATGTCAGCACAGATGAATTAAATAAATTATTGAAAGATGAAATTGCTGAGTTGCTGGCAGAAAATAATACAAAGGATGAGATCGAATTTGTTCTACCCGATCATAAAGGAATGCCGCATGTGATTATGGTAGTAGGAGTGAATGGAGTTGGAAAAACAACCACAATCGGGAAGCTCGCTCATCAGTTTAAAAAAGCCGGAAAAAAAGTAATGCTCGGTGCTGCCGATACTTTTCGTGCAGCAGCTGTTGATCAATTGGATATCTGGAGTAAAAGGGTGGATGTACCAATTGTGAAACAAGCCATGGGATCTGATCCAGCTTCTGTAGCTTTCGATTCCGTTCAATCTGCAGTTGCACAGGGAGTAGATGTTGTCATCATTGATACAGCCGGACGCTTACACAACAAGATCAATTTAATGAATGAATTGACAAAAATTAAAAGAGTGATGCAAAAAGTAATTCCGGACGCTCCTCATGAGATTCTCCTTGTACTCGATGCATCAACTGGTCAGAATGCAATAGAACAAGCCCGACAGTTTACCAAAGCAACAGATGTAAATGCTCTCGCATTAACAAAGCTGGATGGAACCGCTAAAGGCGGAGTGGTAATTGGAATCTCAGATGAATTTAAAATTCCTGTAAAGTACATTGGAGTCGGTGAAAAAATGGAAGACCTGCAAGTCTTCAATAAGGTTGAATTTGTTGATTCATTATTCAGTGATAATTAATTTTTCCGGATTGGATGAAAACGAAAACACTGAAAAAAAATAAAATTAACGTCATCACTCTCGGGTGCTCGAAGAATATCTACGATTCAGAAGTACTTATGGGCCAACTAAAGGCCAATAAGTTTGATGTTACTCATGAATCTACTGATGATGATTCCTCTGTCGTTATCATCAATACCTGTGGCTTTATTGATAATGCAAAGCAGGAAAGTATTGATACTATTCTTCAGTTTGCACAAGCCAAACAATCCGGGAAGATTGATAAACTGATCGTTACAGGCTGCCTGAGCGAACGATACAAACCTGAACTCGAAAAAGAAATAACTCAGGTAGATGAATTCTTTGGAACGCGTGATTTACCCCGACTGTTGAAATCACTCGGAGCTGATTACAAACATGAACTTGTAGGTGAGCGACTACTTACAACTCCTCAACATTATGCTTACCTAAAAATTTCTGAAGGCTGCGACAGACCCTGTTCATTCTGTGCAATTCCTCTGATGAGAGGAAATCATATTTCAATTCCGGAAAATGAACTGGTCCTGCAAGCCAGACAATTGGCTGCAAAAGGAACCAAAGAGTTAATTCTGATTGCGCAAGACCTTACTTTCTACGGATTGGATCTGCATAAGAAACGAACTCTTTCAGATCTGCTGAAACGCTTATCAGATGTGGAGGGTATTGATTGGATTCGTTTGCATTATGCATACCCTTCCGGATTTCCATTGGATGTTCTGGATACCATGAAGGAACGTTCCAATATTTGTAAGTACCTCGACATGCCGCTGCAGCATATCAGCGATAATATGCTGAAGAGTATGAGAAGAGGAATTACCCGCGAAAAATCCATCGAATTGGTTCAAACAATCCGTGATAAAGTTCCTGGAATTGCAATCCGTACAACTCTGATCGCAGGTTACCCTGGTGAAACCGAAAATGATTACGAGGAAATGAAGCAGTGGGTGGGGGAAAGTCGATTTGACCGACTTGGAATCTTCACTTATTCACACGAAGAAAATACGCATGCTTTTCAACTGGTAGATGATGTTCCGGATGAAATCAAAAAGGAGCGCGCTGCAGGTATCATGGATATTCAACAATCAATTTCCAGGGAACTCAATGAGCAAAAAATCGGACAGACGTTTAAAGTGTTGTTTGATCGGAAAGAAGGAAATTTCTTTGTAGGACGAACAGAATTTGATTCTCCGGAAGTGGACAATGAAATCCTGGTGGACGCCAAGGAACAATATATCAGAGTAGGCGACTTTGCTAATGTAAAAATCACATCTGCTCAGGAATTTGATTTATTCGGTGAAGTATCGGACTAATCAGCTTCACATTTTCAATTGTACTTTATTGCATTTCAAATATCGATCAAAGTACCACCGGATCTATAAAACACGGACTTTTTAAAATTTCCTCTTCCGTCCCGTCATCATAAACAACTTTTATCCTTACTCGATTCCCCTGTTCATAGTTTTTCAAAATGACAGATTTTTTATCTTCAGAAAGTTTGCCCTGAATAGGCAGAAAACTTTTATCGTATAAGAGCAACTTAATTTCCTTCGCAGGATGCGGCAATGAAATCTGATAGTCTTTTACACGCTGAATACTGCTGCTATCAGTTGTTGACGCAATCAAATTAAAATGAATACAAATAAAAACTCCGATCAGAAAAAACAATTTTACCATCAGTTCCGTCTTTTACTATTGTCTGCAAAGTCAGTTTATACCGTCTTCTCTCAGGGAAGATTAGTGTACAACAATAAATTTTTTCACATACTCTGCTTCTTCATTTTTCAATCGAAGAAAATAAACCCCATTCTCAAAGGCTGAAACATCAATTCCTGTTGAGCTTCCTGATTTAATGTCGGATTTATAAACCAATTGACCTGAAAGGGTATAAACTCTCAATTCAATTTTATCCAATGACGACATGCCATGAAAATACAATTGATCATTAGCAGGAACAGGATAAAGGAACGGTAATTCAGCTTCAGAATTCTCAGTTGTATTTAATATGACAGAAGCAAGCAGGTATTCGGAATAATTCGCATTGATTCCCAGACTATCCGCATCAATTCCCAAAACATAAGCTGCCTGATTACCGGGTTTAAACCACCTGAAATGAGTCTTCTGCGACACAGATGAATTGAGCAAAATTTGCAATGGACCTACCAAAGCATACAATGAATCATAGGTAGTTTCTGTTACTTTCACACGTAATGTATTATTTAATATTCCATTTGGCAAGGTAAGGGTACCATAACCATCCGCTTCAAAATGTGAAACGATGGTGATAATATTCGTTACCTGGTAAGTGGTGCCTGTGGAGTCAGTATAAATTGTATCCTCACTATTTCTGGCTGTACTGGTGAATTGATCATTGTAAGTGAATGGGACAGGAATAAAACACTGAGGTGGATTCAGAATTAAATTCCTGTTCGGTGCTCCGAGGCCATTGATGAAAAATCCATTTGAATTACTGGTAAAGTAAGTATAGGAATTGTTATCATCATCATACGAAGTAAGGTTGGCAGTGTTGAAAGTGGTTGCATAGGGCGTACCAGCTGCTGATATAAATCCGGATGTATCCGTTAATAAATTGTTGAGAGAACTCATATCCCAGTTCTGATTTGCTCCACCTGCAGGAATAGCCGTTGAAAAAGTTGCATCGGTTCCCATAGTAAATGCTAATCCGGCAACCGGTAAATCATTTTGTTGTATGGTAGGTTGGGCATAAGTTGCGATGCCTGCCAGGCAAAACAAGTAGAAGGAGAAGTAGATCTTTTTCATAGCTCATTTTTCTACTTTAAAGATAATCACAAAATGAGCCTTTGATAGAGTAGCGGCATAAAAAAAGCACCTTTCGGTGCTTTCAAATTTTATCTTAAATCAACGATTTCCGCCCCGGGATATTTCGATGCTGTAAAAGTGAAGAGTGCATCGTCATTAATTACATCCGGAGTCAATTTCTCAACATTGATGGTCTGGATACTTCCATTCTTATCATACATTTTCGCGGATGTGATGAATTTATCGTTTTTATTAATGGTCAATTTTACCTTATAAATGTTTTTCTTTTTAGGTTCAACAGGAACCAATTCCACCAATTGATATACCATCCCTTTTTCTTTTTGTTCTCCGGTAAACTTGAATAACCATCCTTTTTCATACATGGTGAATATAGTGGAAGGACTGATTGTATTCTCATCTGTTTTCTGGTTATCAATCTGTACTTCATTCGCGTCTTTCACATAGGTCCATCGGGTTTTGCCATCACTCATTACATCCTGACTGGCTATTTCAAGTTTGTATTTGTTACCTTTTAGATAAATAGTTCCTTTTTGAACTTCTTTGCTATTGTCCTTTGTGTTTTCAATTGAAATTACAAATGTGGCTTTAACAGACTTAAATGATTTGTACTTATTGCTGACTCCTTTCAGGATTTCCTGTGCTTTTTTATCTGTTTGTTCTACAGCACTTGTTTGAGCTGATAATCCAAATCCGATAAACAATAAGAATGTTAGAACAACGGAATTTTTCATTTTTTTGAGCTTTTTTCGAGGAAACCTCTGCAAATTTAAAGTTTCCGGCGCAGGAAGCAAAAAGTGTTCCAAGCTTAAAAATGGCAACGATTATCCTCTAAAAGCAACAATCGTGAACCCAATGATAAATCGCTTGGTTATTTATATTCTTCAGCAAAAGGGCATTCTGAGAAGAAATAAGAACTCTGTCAATTTTCCCGGTGCTTCAATCCCTGCAGAATTGCTTGTAAGCTCATAGGATCTTTCACCAATACTTCACGTGCCTTAGAACCTTCAAAAGGTCCTATTATGCGAGCGGCTTCCAATTGATCGATAATTCTTCCTGCGCGATTGTATCCGAGTTTTAATCGACGTTGAAGGAGGGAAGCAGAGCCTTGTTGATGTTGAACAATTATGGCTGCAGCTTCTTCAAACAACGGATCTCTGTCATCCGGATCAAATTCTTTACTGCTGCCTTCACCGTTTTCATCTACATATTCAGGCAAGAGATGAGCATCACTGTAACCACGCTGGCTTCCGATAAACTCTGTGATCCTGTCGACCTCCGGAGTATCAACGAACGCACATTGGAGTCGGATGAGATCCGATCCGCTCGAAAATAACATGTCACCCCGGCCAATCAACTGGTCAGCTCCACCGGTATCAAGGATCGTCCTGCTGTCTATTTTTGAAGTCACTCTAAATGCAATACGTGCGGGGAAGTTGGCTTTAATTGTACCAGTGATAATATTGACAGAAGGACGCTGTGTGGCAATAATCAGGTGAATTCCAATCGCACGAGCGAGCTGTGCCAATCGCGCTATAGGTGTTTCAATTTCTTTCCCGGCCGTCATAATCAAATCCGCAAATTCGTCCACAACCAGGATAATATAAGGCAGGTATTTATGACCATTTACCGGGTTCAATTTCCGGGAAATAAATTTCGCGTTGTATTCTTTGATATTTCTTACCTGTGCATCTTTTAATAATTCATAACGTTGATCCATTTCAATACACAATGAATTCAGTGTATTCACTACCTTTTTAGTGTCTGTAATAATTGCTTCTTCTTCTCCGGGTAATTTTGCAAGAAAATGTCTTTCGATAGTTTTAAATAATGTCAACTCCACTTTCTTTGGATCAACAAGAACAAATTTTACCTGTGATGGATGCTTTTTATAGAGAAGAGATACAAGAATAGCATTTAAACCAACCGACTTACCTTGACCTGTTGCTCCGGCCATAAGTAAGTGTGGCATCTTGGCCAGATCTGCAACAAATACTTCATTGGAAATTGTTTTACCTAATCCGATCGGTAACTCAAATTCATTGTTGAAGAATTTTTCTGAGCCCAGTACGATTTTCATCGGCACCATCTCAGCCTTTTGATTGGGAACCTCAATACCTATAGTTCCTTTTCCCGGAATAGGAGCAATAATCCGGATTCCCAAAGCTGACAAGCTTAGAGCTATGTCATCTTCCAGGTTTTTAATTTTGGAAATTCTGACTCCTGCCTGAGGGACAATTTCAAATAAAGTAACTGTCGGCCCAATGGTAGCTTTAATTTTTTCAATTGAAATATTATAGTGACTGAGAGTCTCAACAATACGATTCTTGTTGGCTTCCAATTCTTCTTTATTCACTTCTATCTTCTTATCCCCATAATTCTCCAGCAAATCCAGCGTTGGGAATTTATAGGAGGATAAATCAAGTGTAGGGTCATAATCACCCTGTGCATGTGGCAGTTCGGTCTCATCATCTATAACAGAAACTTCTTCCATCACAGCTGCTACTTCCATGGGTACAGAATCATCAGATTCCTGAGGTGTTTCTAATTCAAATGGGAGATCAGGATCCTCTTCCTCTTCTTCCATTGATTCGTCCTCCTCAATATCTTCTTCATCTTCAAGCGACAAATCGATGGCATTATCTCCATCAGTTTCTTCATCCTCTTCCTCTTCATCCGGTTCTTCTTCTTCCAGACCTAAATCCAACTCTACTGTTCTAGAACCTTCATCCTTTTTCAACACGTTCATAACCGGGATGGATGGGGAAGCCAATTCTTCATTGGAATTTTCCAAATTAATTTCTTCTGCAACTTCTGGTTTCTTACGAAAAGAAAAATTAAACGCGACTACCAGGAATCCGGTAAAGGAAAATACAAGCAGCGCGCCTGTACCGATAAACCCTACCATTGAATTTAAACTCTGACTCATTTGGTACCCATATCCACCAGCGAGAATGAGCATATCAGGTGAATTATGGAAAATGTAACCCAGGAATGTACTTAACCAAACAGTTGTAAATAGGGTATACTTCACGGATTTACCGATTGGAAGTAAAACTACATCCCATAGTATCTTCACTCCGGCAAGAGTCAGTAGGTAGGGTATGAAGAATGCACACACACCAAACCAGTGATTTTGGAATTGAAGAGCAACTACAGCACCCAGCTTACCTAACCAGTTTTCCACCTGAATATCACCACGACTGAATAATTCCCACATGGAATTTACACCGGCAATTGCCTGATCATCTTTCCAGGTGAATAAGTTTGAGACAAAAGCTATCAATAGAAAAAATGCAGTCAGAAGCAACGACATACCAAATATGCGGTAGGTCCTTTCGTCTGCCAGAAAATTCCGGAAAGCATGTAATCTTGCCTTGAAGCTGGTATTTTTAGTGACTTTTCTAACCCTTTCCTTTTTAGGACTGGCCTCTTCCGTCGCCTCAGTCTTGAGCCTATTCGCCATGAACTACTTGATTTTATTAAGGTTTTAAAATTAGATGGTCTAAAAACGCAAGTTCCATGCGCCTTTCAAAAGATATGAACAAGGTTTTCAAGACGATTCCGTAGAAACATTAACATTGAATCTGGTATTTTATTGTGACTATAATCTTGTCTGTCATTACAGTTACTGGATGAAACTTGTTGAATTCTTCGGCTAAAAATTCCGTGAACTGACTTTTTTGATCCATGAAAAAGGGATATATTTGCTATATCTTGCATATCCATAAAAAACAAACCATGAAAAAAATTACTCAACTCGCATTCGTTGTTTTTCTTCTTGTTTCCGCTTCGGGCAATATCAATGCTCAGGAAAATGCCCGTTTAGTCGGCCAGGGCAAGATTGTGTTTGACATCTCATATCCCAATAACAAATTGGATGAACAAAGTCTGGCACTTTTACCTTCTGAGTCAGTTGTGTATTTTAAAGGAAACATGAGCCGTGTTGAAACCAGAATGGGTATTGGAACCACGGTAATCATTACCGACCATAAACTCGGTGAAAGCACAACCTTGATGGATGTTCTCGGAAATAAAACAGCTGTGAATATGTCTAAAGGAGAAGCACAAGCTCAGCGAACTTCAAACAATAAACCGGTAGTACAATTAACCAATGATACCAAAACCATTCTTGGCTATGACTGCAAAAAAGCTGTAGTTACATTTAAAGGTGAATCAGGAGACTTAACGTCTGATGTTTGGTATACCAATGAATTGATGGCGAGAAACTCTTTTGTCAATGAAATTGATGGTATTGACGGATTCATGCTTGAGTTCACAACTGAACAAAACGGAATGGCAATAAAAATGGTGGCAAAGACAATTCAGGAAGTGCCTGTTGAAGACACTCAATTTGTAACTCCCGAAGGTTATACGCAAATGACTCAGGAGCAGGTAAAGCAATTGTACACAGGAGGAAAATAAGACCTACATCAATAGATTTGAAAGCTCGCTAACCAGCGAGCTTTTTTCATTATAAGCGGATAGAATCAGTTATTCGATTTTGTACCTTCACACCATGCTTCAAAGAATACTTATCCAGAACTACGCCTTAATTGATTCCTTAGAGCTCGATTTAAACAAAGGACTAAATATCATCACCGGTGAAACAGGAGCAGGAAAATCTATTCTCCTTGGTGCACTGTCTTTAATTTTGGGTCAACGGTCAGACTCATCCTCACTTCTTGATAAGAACAGGAAATGCATCATTGAAGGGGAGTTTGTGGTTCAAAAAAATAACCATTCGATTCCGGAATTCTTCAAGTCAAACGAACTTGATTTCGATAAAACAATTTTAGTTCGGCGAGAAATAAGTCCTGAAGGAAAATCCAGAGCCTTTATCAACGATACTCCTGTTAATTTGCAACAATTGAAAGAATTGGGAGTCTTGCTTGTAGATATTCATTCACAACACGAAACCTTACTCTTGAATCAGAGTAATTTTCAACTTTCCATCCTTGATGCTTTTTCTGATCATAAAGATATTCTTCAAAATTATTATTTCGAATATTCTCAATACCGAAAACTTGAGAGAGATTTAAAATTGCTAAAAGAAGAGGAAACACGATCTAAGGCCGATCAGGATTATTTCGAATTTCAGTTCAGAGAATTAGAAGATGCACAACTCAAGAATTTCGATATCGAAAAACTTGAAGATGAGTTTAAGACGCTCACTCATGCCGGTGATATCCTCGTTGGACTGGAACAAATACTGGGATCACTTAATTCGGGAGAACAGAATGTAATAACACAGATCAGCAATTTGTATACACAATTACTTCATCTGTCGAAATACAATTCCGGCCTGGCTGAAAGCGCCAACAGGATGAAATCTGTCCTCATTGAATTAAAAGATATTGAAAAGGAATTGGAAAATTCCGGAAATGAAATTCAGGCAGATCCGGGCAGACTGGAAATAGTCAACGAACAATTAAATATAGTCCATAAACTACAACAAAAGCACCGCGTTAATACAATTGAAGATTTAATAAGAATCAAAGTTGAACTGGAGGGCAAACTGCAGGGGATACAATCCCTGGACGACAAAATATTGCAGTGCGAAAATTCCCTGACAAGTTCACGTCAAAAACTAACTAAGCTTTCCACTGCTATTTCCTCGAAACGTTCCAAATCAATTCCACTAATAGAGAATACCATCAAAAAACTGCTTTCAGAAGTAGCAATGCCAAATGCTGTCCTGAAAATTGAAAATACAATTTTGCCTGAAGGAGAATGGGGACCTCAGGGAATTGACCAGATCCGTTTCTTGTTTAGTGCCAATAAAGGAATCGCATATTCTGAAATTAGTAAGGTTGCATCTGGTGGGGAATTAAGCAGACTAATGCTTTGTATAAAATCGGCGGTTGCCCGATTAATCGAGTTACCCAGCATCGTATTTGATGAAATTGATACAGGTGTTTCCGGAGAAACTGCTTTCAAGATTGGAAAAGTAATGCAGGACATGGCCTCAAAACACCAATTGATAGCAATTACGCACCTTCCCCAAATTGCCAGTCGGGGAGAGGCTCATTTCTTTGTTTATAAGGATGTTACCGGAAAGAAAACCTTTACACACGTAAAAAGGCTGAATTCAGATGAGAGAGTAGTAGAAATTGCCCGAATGCTTAGCGGAGATAAACCAACCGCTGTGGCAATGGCAAATGCGAAAGAGCTATTGAAAGTATAAAATGAAGCCGAGAATCTGCCTTGCTTTTAATTTAGCCACAACGACTTTTTCATCTTATCATTTATTCCATTCCCAACATGAACTGATTTTTTATTAAAGACCATTATAGAACTGATTAATAGGTGTTTATATTTTTTATCGCAATATCTGCTTAGGGCTGGACTCTTCAGGATAAAAAACATCTGTATCCCAATTTCTTTCTCTTCAATATAATTGAAGGATTATATTTGCCTGATCTAAATCGAATCTATGTCAACAAATCTGCTAAAAGGAAAATGTGGTATTATTTCAGGTGCTCTGGACTCCAATTCAATCGCCTGGAAAGTTGCCCAAAGATGTCATCAGGAAGGAGCCCGGATTGTTCTTACCAATGCTCCAATTGCTATGCGCATGGGAGAGATCAAAAAGCTCGCTGAAGAAACCAATTCGGAAATAATTCCTGCTGATGCAACATCTATTGATGATCTGACGAATCTTTATTCAAAATCCATGGAATTAATGGGCGGGAAAATTGATTTCGTCCTGCATTCTATCGGGATGTCAGTGAATATCCGCAAGAATATTCCTTATGTTGAAAGTAACTACGAGTATTACATGAAAGGGATTGATGTATCCGCTTTGTCGCTTCATAAAATGCTGAGTGTAGCCATGAAAATGGACGCTATTAATGATTGGGGCAGTGTGGTTGCGCTCACTTACATCGCGGCACAAAGAACGTATCCTTTTTACACAGATATGGCTGATATTAAAGCATTGCTTGAATCTATTACCCGTAGCTTCGGATACCATTATGGTAAAAAACGAAATGTAAGAGTGAATACAATATCTCAATCGCCGACTAAGACCACTGCTGGTTCTGGAATTAAAGGGTTTGAAGATTTCTACAATTTCGCCGATAAGATTTCTCCATTAGGGAACGCAAGTGCGGACGCATGTGCTGATTATTGCGTAAGTCTTTTTTCTGATCTTACTAAAATGGTTACCATGCAGAACCTCTATCATGACGGAGGTTACTCAACAACCGGAATAAGTATGGAAGTGATGGAGAAATTTGGAAATTAAGCATCGATGATCTGAAATTTCTTTTCTTAAAAGGACAAAAAAAAACGCGGCTGTTAACCGCGTTTTTTTTTCTCTTATTCCTGGTCTTTTTTCTTTCGACCGGTACCTGTTTTGGCAGGTGGAGGTGTAGTTGCTTTCACCACATTGATTTTAAGAGTGGATGATTCCTTATCCATCGATACTTCCAGAATATCTCCTTCAACCATTTCGGCTTTGATGATTTCTTCAGCGAGCGGGTCTTCAAGATATTTTTGAATCGCACGTTTCAAAGGACGCGCACCATAATTTACATCATAACCACGATCAGAAATGAAATCTTTCGCTTCATCGGTGAGTTGCAGTTTGTATCCCAGTTCTGTAACACGTTTGTAGAGGTGAACAAGTTCAACATCAATAATTTTATGGATGTCTTCTTTACCAAGAGAGTTGAACATTACAACATCATCAATTCGGTTCAGGAACTCCGGTGCAAAAGCTTTTTTCAAAGCGCTTTCAATTACACCGCGGGCATGTTCATCAGCCTGACTTGATTTAGCATTCGTTTGGAAGCCGACACCCTGACCGAAGTCTTTCAACTGTCGAGAACCAATATTCGAGGTCATGATCATAATCGTGTTTTTGAAATCTACTTTACGACCAAGACTGTCGGTCAATTGACCTTCATCCAAAACCTGCAACAGAAGATTGAAAATGTCCGGATGTGCTTTTTCAATTTCATCCAACAGGACAACTGAATAAGGTTTACGACGAACTTTTTCTGTCAGTTGTCCACCTTCTTCATATCCAACATATCCCGGAGGAGCTCCGATCAAACGAGAGACCGCGAATTTCTCCATGTATTCACTCATATCAATGCGAATGAGTGCATCTTCGGAATCAAAGAGATAACGGGCAATTACTTTAGCCAATTCAGTTTTACCAACACCGGTAGGACCGAGGAAGATAAATGTTCCGATCGGTTTATTCGGATCTTTCAAGCCGGCACGGTTACGCTGAATGGCTTTCACCACTTTTGCTATCGCACCATCCTGACCAATAACTTTTCCTTTCAATTCGTCAGACATTTTAACCAAACGATGGCTTTCAGTCTGAGCAACACGGGTAACAGGAATTCCGGTCATCATTGCCACAACTTCAGCAACATCCTGTTCAGAAACAGTATAACGATGATTCTTTGTTTCTTCTTCCCATTGCTTTTTAGCCATTTCTAACTGTTCAAGCAATTGCTTTTCAGTATCCCGTAATTTTGCTGCTTCTTCGTATTTCTGACTACGAACTACACGATTCTTTTCATTCTTAATATCTGCCACTTTCGCTTCGAGATCAAGAATGTTTTTTGGGACGTGTATATTGGTGATGTGAACACGGCTTCCTGCTTCATCCAATGCATCAATTGCTTTATCCGGAAGGAAACGGTCGGTAATGTAACGAGAAGTAAGTGTTACACAAGCTTTGATTGCTTCAGGTGTATAATTTACATTGTGGTGTTCTTCATAACGTTCTTTAATGTTATTCAGAATCTCCATTGATTCATCTACAGATGCAGGTTCAACAAGTACTCTTTGGAAACGTCGATCCAAAGCGCCGTCCTTTTCAATATACTGACGGTACTCATCAAGGGTAGTGGCACCAATACATTGGATCTCACCGCGTGCTAATGCCGGTTTAAACATATTAGAAGCATCCAGTGAACCGGAAGCACCACCAGCACCGATAATAGTGTGAATTTCATCAATGAAAAGAATAACATCCGGAGATTTTTCCAATTCATTCATCACAGCTTTCATTCGCTCTTCAAACTGTCCACGGTATTTGGTACCGGCAACAAGTGAAGCAAGGTCAAGAGTGACAATTCTCTTGTTAAATAATACTCTGGAAACTTTACGTTGAACAATTCTCAATGCCAAACCTTCTGCAATGGCAGATTTACCGACACCAGGTTCACCAATAAGAATTGGATTGTTTTTCTTTCTGCGGGAGAGAATTTGAGAAACACGTTCAATCTCCTTTTCTCGTCCAACGATAGGGTCGAGGCGACCTTCTTCAGCGGCCTTTGTCAGGTCACGACCGAAATTGTCTAACACAGGAGTTTTTGATTTGGAATCGGAAGATTTTTTTCCACCCATTCCGCTGCCACCTGAACCACCTTCATCATCCTTGGCATATGGATCATCTTCAGATGGATTCTGAGGAGCTTCAGATTTGAAATTTGATTTTATAATATCCAACTCTTCTTTCACAATATCATAATTGATTCCATACTGATTCAGAATTTGAGTTGCGATGTTGTCCTCATCTTTCAAAATGGACAGAAGCAAATGTTCCGTACCAATCACATCACTTTTAAAAACCTTGGCTTCTAGGTAAGTGATTTTTAAGGCTTTCTCAGCTTGTTTTGTAAGGGGAATATTGCTCAAATTATTGATTGATGCTGAACTTCCTTTTACAGAATTCTCAACTGATTTTCTTAATTCATTCAGGTTTATGCCCAATGATTTAAGAATTTTAATAGCCATGCCTTCCCCTTCGCGGATGAGTCCAAGCAAAAGGTGTTCAGTGCCGATATAATCATGACCAAGTCGCAGTGCTTCTTCACGACTGAAGGTTATTACATCCTTGACACGGGGAGAAAATTTAGCTTCCATAACTCTTTTTTCTTTGTATAACGGTTAGGTACTTTTTAAGTTCGCTCAATTTTATGCAAGTTATAAACAAAATTAGCGATTGATTTCTTCGGTTTGCAATTAACGTGCAATTGGCTTCTACCTGCCAAAGGGACAGGTCTACTTTTCAACACTTTTCTGTTTGTTAAAATAGGTCGAAATTAAAGGGATTTTAGTACCTTCGTCATCCTGACAAAAAGCATGAAAAATGCATCTTTTCTTACGTTTTTTCAACGCTTGAAAGGATAAAAATAGTGCATCAATTTTAGAACATTCTTTGATCCGTGAATCCTTGTTTGGGATGAACGCGAAGACAGAAAAAATCATAAAGGCAAATTATATATATGGCTGACGGAGAGAAAATTATTCCTATTAACATCGAGGAAGAAATGAAGACTGCCTACATCGACTATTCGATGTCGGTGATTGTGTCAAGAGCATTACCTGACGTACGGGACGGCTTGAAACCAGTACACAGAAGGGTTTTATACGGAATGCTCGATCTTGGAGTATTGAGTAACAGGCCATACAAGAAATCTGCACGTATTGTCGGGGAAGTACTTGGTAAGTACCACCCGCACGGAGATGGTTCTGTTTATGATGCGATGGTCCGGATGGCTCAGGAATGGAGTTTAAGGTACCCTCTGATTGACGGTCAGGGTAACTTCGGTTCGATGGATGGTGACTCACCCGCGGCAATGCGATACACTGAAGCTCGTTTAAAAAAGATGGCGGAAGACATGCTTCTTGACATCGAAAAAGAAACGGTTGACTTCACTTTAAACTTTGATGACTCCCTGCAAGAGCCTACAGTTCTTCCTTCCAAAATTCCGAATCTTCTTGTCAATGGCGCCTCCGGTATTGCAGTGGGAATGGCCACCAATATGGCTCCGCATAATATTTCAGAAGTGATTGATGGAATCGTCGCATATATCTCCAACAAAGATATTTCGATTGATGAACTGATGAAATTTGTGAAGGCACCTGATTTTCCGACTGCAGGAATAATCTATGGTTATGCCGGTGTGAAGGAAGCTTATCACACGGGTCGAGGTAAAATTGTACTCCGTGCAAGGACTTCGATTGAAACCTCCGCCAACGGGAAAGAGAGAATCATTGTAACTGAAGTTCCCTATCAGGTGAACAAAGCAGAAATGATTAAGAGAACAGCTGACCTGATAAATGAAAAGAAAATTGACGGAATCACTGATCTTAGAGATGAAAGTGACAGAGACGGAATCCGTGTTGTATACGAATTAAGACGGGATGCCATTTCCAATGTTGTATTGAACAATCTGTTCAAATATACTTCGCTTCAATCATCCTTCAGTGTAAACAACGTTGCCCTTGTTCACGGGCGCCCGATGACTCTAAACCTGAAGGATCAGATAGTTCATTACGTAAATCACCGTCATGAAGTAGTTATCCGCCGAACACAGTATGAGTTACGTGAAGCGGAAAAACGCGCTCATATTCTTGAAGGTTTGTTGATTGCACTTGATCATCTGGATGAAGTGATTGCACTTATTCGTGCTTCACAAACTCCGGCCATCGCTCAGGATGGATTGATAACACAATTTCAGTTGAGCGAAATCCAGGCAAAAGCCATTCTTGAAATGCGTTTGCAGCGATTGACCGGACTGGAGCGTGATAAGATCCGTGATGAGTATGCGGAACTTATGAAATTGATCGAGTACTACCGCGATGTTCTTGCCAATGAAGATCTCCGTATGGAAATTATCCGTGACGAGATGCTTGAAATGAAAGAAAAATATGGCGATGAACGACGCACTGAAATTGTTTTTGCCGGAGATGATATCTCCATGGAGGAACTGATTGCTGATGAAGATGTTGTTATTACCATTTCACACCTTGGTTATGTAAAACGGACTGCACTTACTGAATACCGTACTCAGGGCAGGGGAGGACGTGGAGCGAAAGGTAGTTCTACCCGTGAGGAAGATTTTGTTGAACATATTTATGTTGCATCCACCCACAATTACATGTTGTTCTTCACAGAAAAGGGGAGATGTTTCTGGCTCAAAGTGTATGAAATTCCTGAAGGAAATAAAACTTCAAAAGGAAGAGCTATTCAGAACCTGATCAGCATCCCTCCGGATGATAAAGTAAAAGCTTTTATCAATGTGAAAAATCTGGAGGACAATGAATACATCAATAACAATTTCATTACGATGTGTACACTCAATGGTACCATCAAAAAAACTTCTCTTGAAGCTTATTCGAGACCTCGTCTTTCAGGAATAAATGCGATTACCATTGAAGATGGAGATTCATTACTCGAAGCAAGGCTTACCAATGGAAAGCAGGAAATTATGCTTGCCACTAAAAAAGGTAAACTCGTTCGGTTCAATGAAGAAACTGTGAGACCGGTCGGAAGAAATTCTATTGGAGTAAAAGGAGTAACACTGGATGAAACGGATGACGCAGTGATTGGAATGGTTTGTGTAAATGATGCCGTGAAGGAATCTGTGCTTGTGGTTTCGGAGAAAGGTTACGGAAAACGATCAGAAGTCGAAGAGTACCGCAAAACAAACCGTGGCGCCAAAGGAGTAAAGACAATTAATGTTACTGATAAAACAGGAGATCTGATTGCCATCAAAGTAGTTGAGGATGATGATGACCTGATGATCATCAATAAATCCGGGATTACGATCCGTATGAAAGTAGATGACCTGCGAATTATGGGCCGAGCGACACAAGGTGTTCGATTGATTCGTTTGGATGATGATGATGCAATTGCCTCTGTGGCTAAAGTTGAAGTAGATGAAGAAGAGAAAAAGGCAGAAATTGGCCTCGCTCAGAGCGGAATTCCAACGGATGAGATGAACGAAGATAATAATGAGGATAACAGAACCGATGATGCGGGTAATAATGCAGACCCGGATTCAGACCATGCGAATCCCATTTCTTAAACCATAACATATTTGTACATCATGAAAAGAATTGTCAGTCTCATTATCCTTTCTTTCCTCTTTTGTTTCAATTCTGTTTACTCTCAAAAATCAAAAGTAAGAGCTGCTTATAATTTTTATAAGGATCCTTACAATGAATATGGCAAAGCTAAAGATGCAATTGATGAAGCCATTGGAAATGAGCAGTCGAAAGGTATGGCAGAAGCCTGGTACTACCGCGGTTTAATTTACAGTGCGATCAATAGCAGTGAAACTTACAAGAATTTATGTGATCATTGTCTTGAAACCGCCGTTGAAAGTTTTCAAAAAGCAAATGAACTCGATCCAAAGAATCAATGGGCTGATGAAATTACAACCTTTAGAATTCCACAACTTAAACAAATTGTATTCAGTAAGGGAGTGGGTTCGTTCAATGCCGGTAAATACCAGGATGCATTAAACGAATTTGAATATGTTTTAAAACTATCCCCGGGAGACACTACTGTTACACTTAATTCCGCTTTGTCTGCTGAAAATGCAGGGAATAAAGAAAAAGCAAAAGTGTATTATAACCAGTTGATAGGAATGCAATACAATGATGATCATATTTATCTTTCCTTGTCCAATATTTATTTACAAGACAAAGACACAGCGAATGCATTAAAAGTTATCCGGGAAGCCAGAAAACAATTTCCGGATACCTTACGCATTTTGTTATCAGAAATCAATCTGATGCTTGCTACGAATCAGCAAAAAGAGGCGATAGGTTCTATGGAAGCCGCGTTGGTGAAAGATCCACAAAATCAGAATTTGTATTTAGCACTCGGAAATGCATACGATAATCTCGGTCATCCAAAAGATGAGAAAGGAAATGAATTGCCGAGAACAGCAACTATGGAAGATTATTCCAGAAAAGCAGAAGATATGTATAAGAAAGGACTTGCGGTAAATCCTAACAGCTTTGAATTGAATTTTAACCTCGGTGCATATTATTTTAATCAGGCATCCGAAATGGAAAATAAAGCCAATGCTCTAAAATCGGTGGCGGAATACGATAAGGCGAAAATTGAATTTGATAAAAAGTATAAGGATTCCGAACCTTTTCTGGAAAAAGCACTGGAAGTAAACCCCAACGATTCAGGCACACTTAGCTCTTTAAAACTGTTGTATTTCAGAACCAAGGAAACAGAAAAATACGACATGGTAAAAGCAAGGCTGGATAATCTCAAGTAAACCGTATTTTAATTTGTTTATAGAGCGTGCATTTTGCAGGCGTGATCAGGAAACACTCACACCGCGAATGAGAACCTTCCAACCGAACATACGTTACGAAAAAAATTATTCCGATCGTTTAACCAATAATAGTTCTTCATTTAATACCTAAACACAAACATGAAAACAGTAAAATTTATTTCGCAGTGCATTTTAGTATTCCTGTGTATCCTGACAGGAAAAGCAATTGCGCAACCGCAATTACTGGAAAAAGTGGAAGCAGGAAGTGGCATGTCGATTCCATTTGAAAAATGGAAATTAAATAATGGCCTGACCATCATAGTACATGAGGATCACTCGAATCCATTGGTTACAGTGCGTATCACTTACCATGTTGGTTCCGCACGTGAAAGTATTGGCAAATCCGGCTTTGCGCACTTTTTTGAACACATGATGTTTGAAGGATCTGATCATGTGAAGGACAAAGAGCATTTCAAAATCATCAGTGAGCAGGGTGGTACAATGAACGGAAATACCGAGAGAGATGTAACTAATTACTTTGAGATAATTCCAAGTAACAATCTGGAAACTGCGCTATGGCTTGAAGCAGACCGCATGGGATTCCTTCTTGATTCTGTTACAAAAGAAAAATTTGAAATTCAGCGTTCCACAGTGAAGAATGAAAAAGCTCAGAATGTGGAGAACCAGCCTTACGCGATGGCATTTGTTGAAACGATCAACCAGATATTATATCCAACCGGACATCCATACAGCTGGCCGGTTATTGGTTATGTAGATGACCTGAACAGAGTAACTGTAGATGATTTGAAAAATTTCTTTTTACGTTGGTATGGTCCAAACAATGCTGTTCTTACTATTTCAGGAGATGTAAATACAAAAGATGCAATCAACCTTGCAGATAAATACTTTGGACCAATCAAACCTTCACCGGAAGTGAAAAAAATGAAAGTACCGGTGCCAATCTTATCAGTGGATCAATATGCGAACTACACGGATAACGTATATCTCCCTCTTACACTGATGGTGTATCCTACAGTTCCAAAATTTCACCGCGATGAGGCGCCTCTGACTTTATTAGCTTCCATGATGGGGGAGGGGAATAACTCTGTTTTCTACAAAAATTTCGTTAAAAATGAAAAAGCTATTCAGGCAGTGACAGAATATGATGGAAGTGAATTATCAGGAGAATTCAGAATAATCACTGTTGCCTATCCCGGAATGAACCCTGCAGAAATCGGTAAAGACTTTAACGAAACAGAAAAACAAATTCATGAAACAATCAATGAATTTGAAACATCCGGAATCACAGATGATGCGCTACAACGTGTGAAGGCTGCAAAGGAATCTGAAATCATTGAAAATATTTCAACCACATATGGAAAGGCGGAATTGCTGACAGACTGGCAATTATTCGTTGGAAGACCTTATAATCTTTCAGATGAACTCGATCGTTTCAATAAAGTTACGAAGGAAGACATTACAAGGGTATTTAATAAGTACATCAAGGACAAATATGCCGCGATTGTAAATGTTTATCCAAAAGATCCTGATTCCAAAGATTCAGTAAAAAGTGTGAATCCGTATGCAAATTTCAAGTTAACAGATGATCCGGAATACAAAGGTCTGACTTATGTAAAAGCAACCGACAATTTCGACAGGAGTAAACGGCCTACTGCAGGAGCACCTAAAGCTCCTGTAATTCCTCAATCTTATACAAAGGATTTTAAAAATGGTCTAAAGATTATTGGAACACAAACTCAGACTCCAAAGGTTGTGCTTCTGATGACAATCAAAGGAGGAAACCTTGTGAATTCTGCGGACATTAAAAAATCCGGTCTTTCAGAATTCACAGCAGCATTAATGAATGAAGGAACAGAAAAGTATACAACGGAGCAAATCAGTGCTGAACTTGATAAATTGGGAAGTAGAATTGAATTCAGCGGTGGAAGAGAAAATACAACTGTAGAAGTTCAGACGCTCACAAAAAATCTTGATGCAACGTTGCAATTACTTGAAGAGAAATTACTACATCCTCGATTTGACCCTGCAGATTTCAAGCGCGTGAAGAAACAATACATTGAATCTCTTGCCAACGAAAGAAAACAAGCTGACCAAACTGCTGATAAATTATACAGAAATATTATTTTCGGTAATACCATGTATGGAGCTTATCCAACTGAAAAAAATATTCGCAAGTTTACTCTTGATGACGTAAAAAATTACTACCAGCAATATTATTCGCCATCTGTTTCTAATCTGGTAATAGTTGGGGATGTAAGTGAGGAAAATGTAATGTCAAAACTTGCGTTTCTCGAAAAATGGTCCGGCAAAGAAGTGAAACTTCCTGAAATTCCGGTTACTGCTTCCACGGCGCCTACATCTATCTACATCGCTCATAAAGACAATGCACCGCAATCTGTATTAATGATTGGTAACCTTGGTTTACCGTATGATGCTACAGGAGAGTATTTCAAAGCAAATGTGATGAATTTCGCGTTGGGAGGCGCATTCAACAGTCGATTGAACCTTAATCTTCGTGAGAACAAAGGTTACACTTATGGGATACGTTCCGGTTTTCAGGGTACTAAATATCCCGGAACATTTACTGTAAATGCGAGTGTAAGAGGAAGTGCAACTGATTCCTGTATTACTGAAGTGATGAAAGAACTGAAGTCTTATAAAGCAAATGGATTGACTGATGATGAAGTGAATTTCACAAGGAATTCAATCCTGAACAGTGAAGCACTGCGTTATGAATCTCCTTTCCAGAAAGCAAACTTCCTTGCAAGAATTGTTCAGTATGATTTACCAAAAGATTTCACACTTAAACAAGCGCAGATCTTAAAGGAAATGTCAAAAGAAAACATGAACGAGTTGGCTAAACGTTATCTGAATCCTGACAATATGGTGATTATGGTAGTAGGTAATAAATATACCTTGAAAGACAAATTGGAAAAGCTGGGTTATGGTAAATTGAAAGAAGTAGACCTCGAGTAATTGATTCAGTCGCTCTTGAAAACCAAAAGCTAATATCATTTGAAAAAGTATATCCGGACAGTTTTAAAAAATCATTCATTTAAAATTTTCGGATATACTTTTTTCATCTCAAAAATTCAAAATCTTCTAACTCAATATTCAGAATGAAAGTTAAAATTGCCTTGTTGAGCATGCTCGTTTCGTTGAGTATTTCAGCTCAGAATTTTAATATCCAAAGTGCATCGAATGCACTTACACATAAAGATTTGCCAGAGGCTAAGAAGATGATAGACTTGGCTGCTGCCAATGAATCTACATCCAATAATCCTAAAATGTGGTATTATCAGGGTAAGGTGTACCTGGAAATTTATGATGATTCGTTATCAAGAGTAACAGGACTTGATCCTGATGCTATTGAAAAATCCGCACTTGGTTTTTTGAATTGTCTGAAAACGGATACCAAGGAAGCCTATAAAGAAGAATGTATGAAGTTGATCTGGCAAACAGGAGTTGGATTATTCAATCAGGCTGTTCAGTCTTACTCAAAGGGTAATACAGAAAAAGCAAACAAATTGTATTTACTTACTCTGGATGTTTTGCCCTTAGACAAAGACAACAATCTGAAAAGGAATAATATTACAACTGAAATAGTATACAAGAATCTGTATTTTAATTCCATGAAAGGGAATAATACAGCTCAGGCTAAAGTGTATCTTCAAAAACTCATTGATATGAAATTCAATGATCCGAAAATATATCTCTACATGAGCCGTATTCATCAGGAAGAAAAGGATACAACAAAAGCTTTGGAAATAATTTCAAAGGGAAGATCGTTATTTGATGATAATACAAGCCTGATGAACGAAGAAATTCGTTTATATCTGTTGACCGGAAGAACGAATGAACTTATATCAAAATTAGACGCATCCATTGAAAGCAACCCTGATGAAAACCTTTATTTTACAAGAGGTTCAATTTATGAGGGCAAGAAAGATTATGATAAGGCGATTACAGATTACAAAAAAGCAATAGAACTAAATCCTGATTTATTGTACGCGAATTACAATCTGGGTGCCATTTATTTTAACCAGGGAGCAGAAAAAGCAAATGCGGCAAATTCCATCAAAACAAATGATGAGTTTGAAAAGGCAAAAAAGGTGTTCGATGAAAAATTCAAATCCGCTGAACCATTTTTAGAAAAAGCGTTGGAGAATAATCAGAAGAAGACAGAGGACGATCAATCCTTGTATAAATCGACATTGCAAATTCTGAAGCAATTGTATGCTCGATTAAATGAAACAGAAAAGTACAACAAAGCGAAAGCAGAGTTGGAAACATTAGCCAAATAGATTCTGTTGATATTAGATGAATGAGGAATCGGAGATAATCCGGTTCCTCATTTCATTTTTAAGGAATTTCTACCATGATGGAGGTGAAAGATTAGTTTTCGATCTAAATTCGCATTATTACAACTTAACATAATATTAATTATAGGACAACAATCCCGATCAGATTTCTAACTTTAGTCTTTCCGTTGATCCTATAATTTCGATTATCGTTAAGCGAATCCATGCACAAGACGCTCCTCTTTGAGTGACGGAGTTTGTTTTGTAGATTCGGGGAATGTATCAAAAACAAAAAGCTATAAATATTTTATCAGAGCAAAGGAAACTTCTTTCTGATTTGGATCAAGATCATCTTGAAGGTTGGACTTTAAACATGAGCGCAATCATCGCACACTATTTTGGTAAAGATTCACCTCAGTATGAATATGTATCAAAGTTTTCTTTTCAATTAATCTACATTGAAGGCAGTTCGTTCAAAATGATTACGGCAAGTAAAATGTACGAAGGGAAATCTAAGATGAT
Source organism: uncultured Bacteroidota bacterium (assembly GCA_937871435.1). Taxonomy (GTDB): domain Bacteria; phylum Bacteroidota; class Bacteroidia; order AKYH767-A; family 2013-40CM-41-45; genus JADKJP01. The sequence goes on from CALMQM010000043.1 coordinate 39,282, forward strand.
GGGATTTATTGATAGCTGCATTCAAACGATAGATACAATCGGAATTCAAAGGAAAAAAAGTAAATGGGAAATTTGGTTTTCAGAGCCAGAAAATTGGTATAAAATTGTGATAGCTATTGCAACATTAGCAGTTTCAATCTGGGTAGTTAAATAATTCTGAAGTGTTTTAAAAGGGATAATGTGAGTACGAACGCACACCAGAAGTAAGTGTAAGACAGAGACCCTCGCACAAGGCTGGATTCCCCACCCTTGCCCCTTTCCATCCTTCCCGATCCTTGTGAACTACAAGTCTCTTCAGGATTACAAGGGGTCGGTTTTCGCCCCTGTGCATCTCCATGAATCCGATTTGCTCAGTCGTACCTCCTTCCGCATTGTTCGTCTTCATTACGATTGCACAGGGGCGAAAACCTCAAGGGTGGTGAATATGGCTCACCCTTCTTCGCTGAACATAATCGAAGCAGCATTATAGGACAAAGCAATCGTTCAGATTTTTGCATTTATGTCTTTCCGTTGATCCTATAATTTCGATTATCGTTAAGCGAATCCATGCACTATGCGCTCCTCTTGGAGTGACGAGGTTTGTTCTTCGCTATGAAGTTTAAATAAGTTTTTAGATTTCAGAACAAGTTTTTATCCTCCACTTTCTCATTCCACTTTTCCTTAAGTTCTGATATTATGTGGATGCTTTGGTATGTATGCCTGGCCATTTGAGCTACCTATTATTGTAATCGCCCAATTTTCAGATTTCTGAATTATTAACTTTTCTTGAACGCCGCTTTTTGATCAAAATTCAACATTTCAGGTAAAAAAATGTGTTTTTAGCCTAAATTAAACCAATTATATAGCTCATATTCAATTACTTCCAACTGCCCAGTGTTTACAGTGATTCACCAATTCCAGAAGGTCATTTCACCAAATAAGGTTTAAGATAGCCTGTCCAGGGCGGTATTTTAGATTATTCAAAGACCTCAGCCATGGATGCTTGAACAAACGCACTGTTCAAAAAATGGAATCTTATGAAAACAAGCTGTTGTTATACCAAATCGTATCGTAAGGAATTGGACTCAGTCCTTTGTCTTAACGAAACGTGTGAGAATTATTTAAGGGAAACTCAGATATCAGGACCATCAAGATTCTGGAACAATGTATTTGTGTTCCATTTCTTCGTGTTCTTCTTTATTCTTTGTTCCACGGATTTCTCATTTACAACCGGAACTACGGTTCAATCCATTCAGTTAAATCGTATCCGGAAATCGCAGGAAAAACCCTTATCAAAAGAATCATTGCGCCAGGAATTGGATGTACAGCATGTGATATGCCCTGAACAAGTGTATGCACAGATTTTGATTGAATCAGGTCACCTCAATTCGTACCTGGTAAACCGTACAAATAACCTGCTCGGGATGCGGTATCCGTTTAAGAGACAAACTACAGCTGTAGGTATTTTCCTTCCGGACGAAAATATCGTTATCAAGGGTACTCAGGAAGAACTAAAAAAATACCGCAGTAAAAATCACTATGCAGTATATGCCAACTGGCAGGACTGTGTTCGTGACTATAAATACTGGCAAGATGAATGTTTCAGACTGACCGAACGTTATCTCACCTTTCTGGGTAATTACTATGCTGAAGACGCCCACTATGTCGCGAAGATTAAAAGTCTGAGTAAGTAATCAGCAAAAAAGCACAGTGAAAAATTCACTGTGCTTTTTTTTATAAAATTTCCTAAAGATTTATGCCCATTTAACTGCACTGAAAATCCAAATCATTGCCATTAAGATCCAAAGGAAAGCAACAACGGCTGCGCCGCCTTTGCCTAAATATGTGTACCAGATTCCGGGTTTTTCTGATGTGCTATGATGTTCGTTTGACATGTGAATACAGGTTTATTTCGATTGCAAATATTGGAATTTTCTCTGAATTACAATAATATTATGTTAAGTGGATGAATTGTTACACCCAGTTTATCCCTTTTTTCAGGTATTCAAGGGTTTTTGCTTCCGGACTTCCCTTTTCAACCTTGTAGTCGTATAACCATTCTGCTTGCGGAGGCAAACTCATGAGAATGGATTCTGTTCTTCCCTCTGATTCGAGACCGAATTTGGTTCCTCGATCATAAACAAGATTGAATTCAACATATCTGCCTCTTCGGATCATCTGCCACTTTTTTTCTTCAGAATTGTATGGCTTCTCTTTGTTCATCTCCATGATTGATGTATAGATCGGTACAAATGAATTTCCAACCTCCTGAACAAATTTCCATACGGTTTCTTTTTTTACCCCACTTTCATTTTCATGTTTCAATTGGTCAAAAAATATTCCTCCAATGCCTCTGGTTTCATTTCTGTGTCTGATAAAGAAATAATCATCCGCCCAGCTTTTAAATTTTTGATAATACGCTTCATTAAATTTGTTGCAAACTTTGTTTAACGAAGTATGAAAAAATTGGCCATCTGACACATTGATATAATGTGGCGTCAGATCAATCCCGCCTCCGAACCAATAGTCGGAACCATCACCACTTTCAAAATAGCGAACATTCATATGAATAATCGGAACATGCGGGTTTTCAGGATGCATCACGATGGATACTCCGGTCGCAAAAAAAGTATCCGCCTCGAATTTCTCGTGACCCTTTTGTATTCGCATGAATTCCGGAGTCTGACCATGTACAGCTGAAAAATTCACTCCTCCTTTTTCAATTATGGCTCCATTCTGAATAATTCTGGTCCGACCACCACCGCCACCTGATCTGTCCCAAAGGTCTTGTCTGAATTTTCCTTTGCCATCCGCGATTTCCAAAGCTGTTGTGATTCTATCCTGCAGATTTTTGAACCATTCTGAAATCTCCAATGCATCTTTAGTCATCTCCAATTTTCAAGTTATTTGTAAACCAGTTATTTCTGTGTGATACAATTCAGTCTTAATCGTGGTGAGATTCAAGTAATGCATCATTCAAACAATGCAATTCAACTTCGTGTAATTTTTGAATTGAACATTCAGGAAATCCATTTTCACTCATGAATCAACTCAGGAGTGAAATTTTTATAACGTAAAAAATGCAACACTTTATTTTCCTGACATAGTCCGCCATCTGTTTTCGAAAATGAAAAATCAGAAAACAATCCGTTTATTTTTTCAGAATTCTCTTTCAATTCTTCTCCCAATTTATGTTTCATGAACAGATTACCTGCAACCAACATGGCATCATAACCCTGATAAGCAACTTCAGAAGGTTCTGTATTGTATGTATCTCTGTAGTATTTTCGAAATTGCTCTGTTTGAGAATTCTTGAAATCTATGAAACCCGCATTAAATAATACTACTTTGAATGTATCAAACATCGCAGGATCAATGGTCTCAAAATACTGCCAGGTTGGCAAGCCAACAATAGTGATATCATATGTTGTCAAATATTCTTTCAATGAATTGAAAACAGTAGAAATCATGTCTTCATTCGAAGATGGAACAAAAAGAACATTCTTTTTTCCTTTTACCAGACTATCGGTAATTCCCTTCAATTCATATTTTCCATAATCCGCAATAACGACTTTAGACAGTGGTTTGCTTTCCATCCATCCTTGTCTGAAAATGAAAGATCGTTCATTTTCTTTGATCATGCTTGTCTTGACAACGATACCATGTGCTTCCGGGAACAATTCACACGCTTCTTTTCCCATCATTTTACACTGAAGTAAAGACGAAGGAAAAAGTGAAATTGCATGTTTATTCATTTTAACCATCTCTGTAACATTTGTACCAGCTACCAATAGTTCAATATCCTTCCGGGTCGAAAAATCATTGAGTTTTCGTAATTCATTTCCACCAAGATTTGTCAATAACAAATCCTGATTCAACAACTCAGGCTTGGTCAATAATTTGATTAACCTTGAGCTGTCTTCTTCTGTATCATAAACAGTAATTTTTGCTTTGAGTCCCTGACCTTTCAATCTGACCAAAGCACTTTGAATACCCTGATAAAACTGAAGATTCGCTTCTATTTCTTTATCCAACGGTTCCGAAACATAACTTGAATCATTGTTTTCACCTGGCAGGTAAATTCTATCCAGATTTAATTTTGTAAAAATTGTGAGGTTTAACTCCTTATGCTTTGGAGAACTTTCTGGTTTTTCTTTCTCCTCTTTTTTAACTTCATCCTTTTTCAACCAACTGTATGCCGGAATCCACAATTTCATTTTTGCAGATAAGCCCTGCTTCGCCAAATCAGGATTGAACTGAAGAATTTCTTCCTGCGGAATTTTGAATTTTTGGGAAATGGCAAATAAGGTTTCTCCTTTGCTGACTTTGTAAACGAAAAATTTCCGTGAATTCACAAAGCGAACATCAGATGTATCTTTTTTTGTCAGATCCTGTGCAAAAATCGTATTACTGCCAGGCAGGAATCCTAAGCAACAAATCAGAGCGATTAAGAAAGGTGATCCGACGGGTTTGAATACGCGGAATATATTGCTCAGATTAGTATGGTATGATTTAGACATTCTATAGAATTCAAAGGTAGATTAGTGTTGCAGAAACATTATTCCCATTCAATAGTTGCAGGAGGTTTGGAACTAATATCATACACAACGCGATTAATGCCTTTCACTTTGTTAATGATTTCATTTGACATCTCTGCAAGAAATTTATGAGGTAAGTGACACCAGTCAGCAGTCATACCATCCACTGAAGTTACTGCGCGTAATACTACAGCATTTTCATAGGTTCTTTCATCACCCATTACTCCAACTGATTGCACGGGTAAGAGAATAACGCCGGCTTGCCAGACTTCATCATACAAATTATGATTTTTCAAACCCTGGATGAATAATGCATCTGCTTCCTGTACAATAGCAACCTTCTCAGGTGTAATTTCTCCGAGGATTCGTATAGCCAAACCGGGTCCCGGAAAAGGATGTCTATTTAATATTGCCGGATCAATCTCAAGTTGTTTTCCCACTTTTCGAACTTCATCTTTAAATAAGCTGCGCAAAGGCTCGATGATTTTCAAATTCATCCTTTCTGGTAAACCGCCAACATTGTGATGTGATTTTATTGTTGCAGACGGACCTTTTACGCTTACTGATTCTATAACATCAGGATAAATAGTTCCTTGACCAAGCCACTTTACGTCTTTAATTCTTTTTGCTTCCGTGTCGAAGACTTCAATAAAAATTTTCCCGATTGCTTTTCTTTTTAATTCAGGATCTGAGATTCCTTCAAGCGCGGTATAAAATCTGGATTTAGCATCGACACCTGTGATATTTAAACCCATATGCTGATAAGATTCCAGCACTGCGTTGTATTCATTCTTTCTTAAGAGACCATTATCTACAAAAATACAATGCAGATTTTTTCCTATAGCCTTATGCAGCAAGATAGCGGCAACAGATGAATCCACTCCTCCTGACAGCCCAAGAACTACCTGGTCATTATTCAGAGTGTGTTTCAATTGTTGCACAGTTTCATCTACAAAAGATGCCGGTGTCCAGTCTTGTTTGCACCTACATATTTCAACGAGAAAATTCTGAAGCAATTGTTTTCCATCAATAGAATGTGTGACTTCAGGATGAAACTGAATTCCATAGGTTGATTCACCCTGAATTTTATAGGCTGCGACACTTACATCCCGGGTACTGGCCAGAATTTCAAATTCATTTGGAATGCTTGAAATGGTATCGGCATGTGACATCCAAACTGTGGAAGGAATCTGAATATTCCCGAACAACTCATTACCGGATGCAATTTTCTCCAGGCTGGCACGACCATATTCACGAATTTTAGACGGCATTACTTCTCCCCCATTCATTTGGGCCAATAATTGTGCACCATAGCAAACACCTAATACCGGCATCTTTTTGCGAATTGAATTCAGATCAATTTTGGGTGCATTGGGATCGCGAACAGAAGAAGGACTTCCTGAAAGGATTACTCCTTTCACAGAAGAATTTAGAGCCGGAAAATGATGGTAAGGATGGATTTCGCAATAGACATTCAACTCCCTTATTCGTCTTGCAATCAACTGAGTATACTGGGAGCCAAAATCAACGATTAATATGGTCTCGTGCATGCGCAAAATTAACAGAATTAATCTCTCTTCCGGATCAATTTTTCAAGTTCCGGATAATTTTCATTCGTAAAATGGCAGGATGTTGATAAATTTTCTTTTCAGTAAAACCTACACGGGGTCGACTTGTTTCTACATTATAATGCAAAAGATTCGACTTTTTAGAAGAATTTGGAATGAATTTCGAGACTCAATAATCATACTTAACATAATAATAATAGCAGTATTATGTGATGATGATTGGAGTCATTCTATGTAGATTGCTGATGTTGTAATATTAACTAAATTGCCATGGAAAGGAATAGGAAATAAAACAATTTTTAGATTGATTTTCATGTGTAAGAATTAGAGTAAAATAGTTCAGTCAAGTCGATACATTGTCTGAAATCTGAAAAACATTCCGGTAACGGATTATGTATACCAAGCAATAAAGAAATCCTTGCATTTCATCAACAGGGTTTCTCCAGAATGAAAAATGAAATTTGCCAATCACAATATTCCAATTGATTAATAAGAAAAATTGAACGATGAAGGCAGCTTACTTCCCGATTGCAAAAACACGCATCTTTTCAAGAACCGGTATTGGAGTTATTTTCTTTTCATTTATTCTTCAACTCACAATGCTTGCAGTTATTCCTAAGCCAGATAAAGTGGTTATCTGCATTCTTGAAAATCATGGCTATCCTCAAGTGATTGGTTCAGGTGCTGCACCATACATTAATCAATTGGCAGGCATGGGTGCTAACATGGTTGAGTTTTATGCCCTGACACATCCAAGTCAACCGAATTATATCATGTTATTCTCCGGAGAGAATCAAGGTGTAACTACGGACGCAGTTCCGAGTGGTACTCCCTGGTCAGTACCTAACCTGGGAGCTTCCCTGATAGATGCAGGTTATACTTTTGGCGGGTATTCTGAAGATCTTCCGGGAGTAGGCTCCAATGTTGCAAGCTCGGGAGCATATGCACGTAAACATAATCCATGGGTTAACTGGCAAGGAACCGGAACAAATCAGATTCCAGCTTCCTGCAATATGCCATTAACCATGTTTCCTACCGATTTCAATCTATTACCTGATTTAAGTTTTGTTATACCAAATCAGGATAATGATATGCACAATGGAAGTGACCCGGCACGAATCACAATTGCGGATGATTGGGTGAGAAACCATTTAGAAGCATATGTCAATTGGGCAATGACTCATAACAGTCTGTTTATTCTGACTTTTGATGAAGATAACAATTTATACCAAAATCGTATTCCAACAATCTTTGTTGGTCCGATGGTTCAATCTGGAAATTATCTGGCAAACGGATACCATCATTACGATCATTTGAGAACTTTGGAAGATATGTTTGGCCTACCCTATGCCGGTGCCAGTGCGGCTGCTGATCCCATAATTGAAATCTGGAAAACTACCGGGATAGAACAACCATCCGGTGAAGCTTTACGTGTTATTCTCTATCCAAATCCTGTGAAAGAAAATGCCAATCTTGTCATTTCAGGAAATGTAAAATTTGCAACCACACTTGAATTCAGGCTCTTTGATATTCTTGGAAATTGTGTAAAAAAACAATCAATATTAAACTATACAGGCCAAGCTTCTATTCCTTTTAAGAGAGATGATCTATCGTCAGGCATATACTATTGGAGGATTCATGAAAAGGATGAAATATTAAGCAGTGGAAAAGTTATTCTGGATTGAGCGATTTTCCTCTGTAAGTTTAGCAGCATCTTGCTGCTTTTTTTGTTTCATATCAGGAAATTTGCTATGTTTGTTTAAGACAGAATAGAATTGTTTTGTCTGCACTGCACCCCGCTACCCATGAATACAGTAAGCTTTAAGAGGTCATTTGATCTTGCTTATCTCGGTATAATTTTTCAATTGCCGGTATTGGTATATTGGTTCATCTGGTTTATCTGTTATGTGGCCAATGATAGTTATCCTGAAAGACTGTATATGTTTTACTCCTGGGTGCCACGGGATTTAGGAGGAATGGCGACACACTGGATGGTCTTATTATTTTCAGCCGCCGGCTTATCGTTCGCTATTACCGAAAAAATGATCCGAAATACGAGATGGTATAAAACTGTTCGTCATATACGGGTTGCTATAGCTATTGGTGTACTACTTATTTTTATTAATGTACTTGAGGTGATGTATTAACCTGAATCAAGCAGATTTCATTACTTAACTATTCTTAGTTTTAATCTCAGTAAGAATATTGAAATTATTGGAAAATGGATCAATCATTGAATAAAGTTCAGTAATAAATTTGGATCCATACCTCAGATAAAAAGACGCAAAGTTTTCTGATCTCTCCTGCAGACCATTATTTGGAAATAATTTTTCTTTCAATTTTTGAATCTGGTTGAGCTCATTCTCATGTTTTTTCTTCCTTGCACGAATGGCCTTTTCTTCCAGAGTCTTTAAACCATTGCGAAGCTTTTGTCTTTCCGCTTCAACATTTCCCTTTAATGATCCATCTACTGAAGAAATCTCCTCCCCTAACCTGTCAAATTCTGATTCAATTTTATTGAGGTATTGTTCAACTGAAAAAGAAAGTTCCGGATTACTTTGTATAAATAACTTTTTCAATTCATCAGCCGACAAAAAGAGTTCTTCCAACCTAATACCATATTTATCCTTGCGTTCCATTGCGGCACTATCAACAATGAGTAAACAATTTCTAAGAATCAGAACAGGAAAAGGTATGTTATAGTGATTAAACATTGACTTATATTCCAACCAATATGCAATTTCAGATGGCCCTCCGATAGTTGCCAGATTCGGGAGAATCTTTTCCTGATA
>CALMQM010000044.1 GCA_937871435.1 uncultured Bacteroidota bacterium
ATTCACATCAACAACATGAAAACTGTAACAGAAGCAGGTGGAATCATTTGTCCTGCATCACCTTCGTTTTACTCTAAACCAAAAGATTTCGAAGCACTCACATCAACAGTTGTTGACAGAGTTCTGGATCTTGCCGGATTGCAAAATACCGGCTTCAGGTGGAGTGAGCCCGCCCCCTGAGAAGCCAAAAACCGGCCGCAGGATTTATAAACAGGTGGCATCCGGATAGTTAAAAATTAAGCGTAAAAATGGCTTTTTTAACAGAAAAAAAACATTCTGCTGAAAAACAAGCGGTTAAAATATAGAGTGTTAAAAGCCGTTTTTATTCTTGACAGATAAATAGAGAGTTGTTACTTTAGTATTACCAAAAGCTTAACCTTAGTACCTATGTTTGAATACACCAAGCAAATTCTAACCAAGGTTAGTTTCGATAAACACCTTTTCCGCAAAGAACTTATTAAATCTCTCCAGATCCTGAAAAGGGATGAGCGACGCTTGCTGAAAATATGGTGCATCGCAACATTCGCTGCGTATTCCGATGTTGTGATGGAAGCATTCAGGAAATTTTCCTGAGAAAATTGAGGTTTCTTTTTAATCCGTTATAACCGGCTCTCTGTACTGCTGAGTCACGGAATATTTTTTTGAATACCTCTTCCGTCATTTCTTCCCAGTCATTTTTTGTCATCTGCAAGAGATCATCCTGTGGAACAAATTGTTTTTCATGATGTGGTTTTGAAAATCTGTTCCATGGACATACATCCTGACAGATATCACAACCGAAAGCCCAGTTCTGAAACTTTCCTGAAACTGAAGTCGGAATTTCTTCTTTGAGTTCAATCGTGAAATAAGAAATGCATTTGCTGCCATCAACAACCTGCGGCTGAATGATTGCCTGAGTAGGACATGCATCGATGCACCGTGAACATGTACCGCAATAATCACGAATAGGTCCATCCGCAAGCAACTCAAGATCGAGGATCATTTCAGCTATAAAGAAAAACGAACCTTGTTCACGTGTTATCAGGTTGCTGTTTTTTCCGATCCAACCCAATCCGCTTTTCTGAGCCCAGGCTCTTTCCAGTACCGGTGCAGAGTCAACAAAAACTCTCCCGTTTATCTCCCCTATCTTCTCCCGAAGCTCCTCCATTAATTCCTGAAGCTTTTCCCTGATCACAGAGTGGTAGTCCCGACCATACGCATACTTGCTTATTTGCGGAGCTTCCGGATCAGTCTGTTTTTCCAGAGGAAAATAATTGTAAAGAAGCGAAACAACAGATCTGGCGCCCGGTACCAGCAGTCGCGGATCCAGACGTTTATCGAAATGATTTGCCATATATGACATCTTTCCATGCTGTTCCTGCAACAGCCATCGCTCCAGGCGTGGCGCTTCTTCTTCCAGAAATTCCGCTTTTGAAATTCCGCAAAAGTCAAATCCCAGCCTTTTTGCGGCTTCTTTTACTGTTTTGCTATGCTCTGAGATCACAGAATTCATTCAATTCCAAAAGTACTAAGGAATGTCCGTGAAAAATAATTTTCTTAAAATACTTGACAAGACCAAATTCATTGTGATATATTTGTGATATCATTTTAATATCAACCCTATGATTCTTGAAAAATCCTTCCGTCCCTTCTCCGGCTACCTCATGCTCCTGGTAGCGTTAGCAGCTTTTGCCAGTGGCTGTGCCGGAGCGATGCAACAAATTCCACAAATGATTGTGCCTTGTTTTATTCTCTTTGCGTTCATCATACCGGGCTTCATGATCATTAATCCGAATGAAAGCCGTGTGCTGACATTGTTCGGTAAGTATGTCGGTACCGTAAAAGAAAATGGTTTCTTCTGGGCGAATCCGTTTTTTGTAAAACGCCTGGTGAGTTTACGCGCAAGAAACCTGAACGGACAAAGTCTGAAAGTGAATGACAAAACCGGGAATCCGATAGAGATTGCCGCGGTAATCGTGTGGCAGGTACAGGACACAGCGAAAGCAATCTTTGAAGTGGATGACTATTCTACTTACATCAGTATTCAGAGTGAAGCTGCGGTCAGACATCTGGCAAACAGTTGTCCGTACGACAACTGGGAAGACAACGAAGCGATTGTTACCTTGCGTGGAACCACTGAACGTGTACACGAATTGCTGCTTGCAGAGTTGAATGAACGCCTTGGTCATGCCGGAATTCATGTAATTGAAGCGCGTATCAGCCATCTGGCTTACGCTCCTGAAATCGCACAGGCGATGTTGCAAAGACAACAGGCAACAGCTGTCGTCGCGGCACGTCAACAGATCGTAGAAGGAGCAGTGGGAATGGTTGAGATGGCCCTGGCAAAGCTCTCTGAAAAAGAAATTGTACAACTTGACGAAGAACGCAAAGCCAACATGGTGAGCAATCTGCTGGTAGTGTTGTGTGGCGACAGAAATGTGTCACCTGTCATCAATGCGGGTACAATCTACTAAACCAATTATTTTCGTTGATCTGAACTCATTCTTTCTGCATGGCTGAAAAAAAACCTTTTGTATTGCGTCTTCAACCTGAGATGTTGAAAGCTCTTGAAAAATGGGCAGCTGATGATTTTCGCAGCGTCAATGGACAGATTGAATACCTTTTACAAAAGGCTTTGCTTGACAGTGGGAGATCGAAACAAAAGAAAAACGGGTGAGAAAATCATCCGTTTTTTTTTGCTAAAGTCAGTAAAGTGAATCCGGTAAGGAAATAAAAACGCAATGCTCTTTTATTCAAACAAACTTCCCGGCTGCGGATTAAATGCCTTGCCGAGATGTTTGTATGCCAATTCAGTTGCTTCTCTTCCTCTCGGCGTTCTTTTCAGATAACCTTCTTTAATCAGAAATGGTTCATACACTTCCTCAATCGTTCCACTCTCCTCACCTACCGCCGTTGCTATTGTAGTAATTCCAACAGGTCCGCCTTTGAATTTTTCGATAATGGCAGAAAGAATTCTGTTATCCATCTCATCAAGACCGTGCTGATCTACATTCAGCGCAGAGAGTGAAAAATGTGAAATTTCAAGATCGATTCTTCCATTTCCTTTGATCTGAGCAAAGTCTCTTACTCTTCGTAACAAAGCATTCGCGATACGCGGAGTTCCACGGCTTCTGCGTGCGATTTCATTCGCGGCTTTCGGATCAATACCAATCCGCAGAATTTCCGCGGAACGTGAAATAATTTTTTGCAACAAATTTGTATCGTAATACTCCAGACGGGAATTGATTCCAAACCGCGCTCTCAATGGAGAAGTGAGCAATCCTGATCTTGTCGTCGCGCCGATCAGTGTGAACGGATTTATTTTTATCTGAACCGACCGCGCATTCGGTCCGGTTTCAATCATGATGTCTATCTTATAATCTTCCATGGCGGAATAGAGATACTCCTCCACGACAGGACTGAGTCGATGAATCTCGTCAATAAACAGAACATCATTCGGTTCAAGATTAGTCAGCAGTCCGGCGAGATCTCCGGGTTTATCCAACACTGGTCCGGAGGTGGTTTTGATGTTTACTCCCAGTTCATTCGCCAGAATATAGGCGAGCGTCGTTTTCCCCAGTCCCGGCGGGCCATGAAGCAATACATGATCCAATGCTTCATCGCGTTGTTTGGCTGCTTCAACAAAAATTTTAAGATTATCGACGATACCTTGCTGTCCACTGAAATCCTCAAATCCCTGCGGGCGCAAGACTTTGTCAATTTCCTTCTCGGTGGCTGAACTTTGGTTTCCTGTTGGATCCAGGTTGGGATTGATAGTCGACATGATGAGACAAAGGTAAGAGAAAGGCTTTGATCGGGTGATCCGGCAAATTATTTTTGAGCGATCCGGAATCCGTCTTCAAACGCTGTTAAGTTAATCATTCCTGTCAGTTCTGCTCCTGGTTTCAAAGATCTTCCTGTAGAGGAGTAATACAAACCATGCTATTAAGTGTAGCCTGTTCTCTCATTCATCCTTTTTTCTTCTTCCCGATTCCATTCGGAAAGGCAATTTTATAGATTTCATCCATGAATAATTTCAGTCCCACAGAAAAAGTAGGAGAATTGAAATTTTCACGAATATTTTTTGAAGAATAAAGTGTCTTTCGATAACCAAAGGAAGCACCCAATCCTATCCAGCGAAAAATACTGAACTGACCGGTCAGTTCCGGCTGAAAAGTGATCACAGTTTCCGAAGGTGTGGAAACGCGGGTATGATCACTTCTTCGAATGTATTCGTAACCGGCTGTTCCTACAGCAAGATTATAGGGAATGATGGAAAACTGCCATGGATACTGGTGATAGAAAACATATTCGGCACTGGCAGAAAGAAAGCTGAATTTCAGTTCACCGTTCGTTGTGTAAGCGAGTGAATCCTCTTCAATAGAAATAGAACTCACTACCGACCCAGCATCCAGTGCGGCGACGCCAAAACCAAAACGTACACGTTTGTTGTAATTCAAACCAAATTTTAGTCCACTGAAGTTGGCAAAATCCTTTGAGATGAACCCATAATAATTGAGGATGTTAATGAAAAACTTAGGCTTTTTTTCCAGACTGGAATACAAGGTATCAAGTACCTGGGCATGACTATCTGAAGAATGAAAAATTCCTCCCAGACTTAACAAAACGAAAAGTGAAATCTTCTTAATTAAGGACATCCGTTTAGCACCTGTTAATAGCTTGCGGCAGGATGTAAAGAAAAACGGTTTACCTGTAGAAATATTCAGGCTGTCCGGGAATTCTTGAACAAAATTGTTTACCGTGGTTTGTCGACCGCTTCGCTGACAATCAGCTTTTTCCCGACCAATTCTTTGCCATTCAGGGCTTCGATGGCTTTCATGGCATCTTCGGTCTTTTTGAATTCCACGAAACCAAAGCCTTTCGATTCCCATGTAATTCTGTCGTAAACGATTTTCGTATCCAGCACTTCACCGAATTGTTTGAAGATCGCTTCAAGAAGAACCTCATTCACAGATTCTTCTATATTTTTTACAAATAATTTCATGCGTTCAAAGGTAGGTGTTTTTTTGTTTTAGGATTCCTTTTTGATCCTGCTCAAATTTTTTCCCTGCAAAAATTAATCATTTATCAATGATCTCTTTTTAACAACCTGAATCAACACTGACTCTTCAAATTACCGGAAAATCAGAGACAATTCCCAAAATACGGGCTTCAAAACCTTTGAATCCGATTTTGTATCTTCGCCATTCAAGCGATGAATTTGTGAGTGACTCATTAGTGATCATACCCACTTTCAATGAAAAGGAAAACGTGGAAAAAATGATTCGGAAGGTTTTTTCACTTCCGAAAGTTTTCCATGTGCTGATTATTGATGATGGTTCTCCGGATGGAACCGCGGACATTGTAAAAAGATTGTTACAGGAATTTCCCGGTAAATTATTTATCGAAGAAAGAAAAGGGAAGCTTGGATTAGGTACCGCGTATATTCATGGCTTCAAATGGGCCATTGCCCGGAAGTATGATTATATTTTCGAGATGGATTGTGATTTTTCACACAACCCGGATGATCTTTCCAGACTCTATACAGCCTGTGCGAATGAAGGCGCAGACATGTCGATCGGTTCCCGTTACATTCGCGGCGCCAATGTAGTCAACTGGCCGCTGGGAAGAGTGGTGATGTCTTACTATGCTTCGGTGTATGTTCGCCTGGTTACCGGGATAAAAATCAAAGATACCACAGCAGGATTTATCTGTTATACGCGTAAAGTACTGGAGACAATACCACTGGATGAAATTCGTTTTATCGGATATGCTTTCCAGATTGAAATGAAATTCACTGCCTGGAAATGCGGATTTAAGATCACGGAAGTGCCTATCATTTTCACAGACAGAACGGAAGGAACGAGTAAGATGAGCAAAGGGATTTTTAAAGAAGCGATCCTGGGTGTGATGCAGATGAAATGGAAAAGTTTATTCCGCAAGTATCCCAAAATATCAAAAACCTGAGGTGAATTGAATACTTATCTCCTGAAAAACGCGCGCATTGTCAACGAAGGAAAAATCGTTGATGGAGATATTTTAATTTCCAGGGGGAGAATAGAAAAAGTCGCCACATCAATTTCCCATGATGGAGCTCAGTTCATCGATGTTGCAGGCAAATTTGTTCTGCCCGGAGCTATTGACGATCAGGTACATTTTCGTGAGCCAGGGCTGACTCATAAAGCAGAAATTTATACGGAATCAAAAGCAGCAGTTGCAGGAGGTATCACATCCTACATGGAAATGCCAAACACCGTCCCGAACACACTGACACAGGAATTGCTGGAAGACAAATACACACTTGCTTCGAAGAAATCGCTCGCGAATTATTCTTTTTTCATGGGAGCTTCCAATGAGAATATAGACGAAATCCTTCGTACCAACGCGGAAAATGTGTGCGGAGTAAAAATATTTATGGGATCTTCTACCGGAAACATGCTGGTGGATGCTCCTGCAGCATTGGAGAAAGTTTTTTCACTTTGTCCTATGCTTATCGCCACACATTGTGAAGACGAAGCAACTATTCGCCGCAATCTGGAGCGGATAAAGAGTATTTCAGGTGACGACATCCCTGTTCACTACCATCCGGAAATCCGAAGCGCTGAAGCCTGTTACCTTAGTTCGTCTTTCGCGGTTTCATTGGCAAAACAATACAATACGCGTCTGCACATTCTGCATATCAGTACTGAAAAAGAATTGAGTCTGTTTCGCAACGACATCCCGTTGAAAGAAAAAAGAATAACCGCTGAAGTATGTATCCATCATTTGTGGTTCGATGATCGGGATTATGCAAGACTCGGATCACGCATAAAATGGAATCCGGCGATCAAGACTGCTGCAGACCGTGCGGCATTGCTGCAGGGATTACTCGATGACAAACTGGATGTAATCGCGACGGATCATGCACCGCATACGATAGCGGAGAAAAACCAGAAGTATCTTCAATGCCCGAGCGGTGGTCCACTTGTACAGCATGCACTGGCAGCCATGATGGAGTTTTATCATCAGGGGAAAATACCTATCGAAACCATCGCCCGTAAAATGAGTCACGCGGTTGCCGATTGTTTTCAGATTCGGGAGCGTGGTTATATCAGAGAAGGTTATTGGGCAGACCTTGTGGTGGTGGATCCGGATTATCCCTGGACTGTGAAGAGCAGTAATATACTTGCCAAATGCGGCTGGAGTCCGTTTGAAGGAACTACATTTCGTTCGCAAGTTAGTCACACCTTTGTAAGTGGGCACCTTGCCTATGCGTATGGAGTATTCGATGAAAGCCGTAAAGGCGAGCGACTTTTATTTAATCGTGGTTGAAATGAATTTACGTTTGATTCTGGCTTTGATTTTTATCAGTACGTTGACATACTCCTGTTCTCAAAAGAAGGAAGAAATTCCAGCGGATATTTTGAGTCCGGAGGAAATGGTGCCTTTATTGGTTGACTTGCAGATAGCGCAATCAGCGGTTTCAGTTTTTCAATACAGCGATACTGTCAGGTACAACAACAATGAGCTTTCTATTCACATTTTGAAAAAAAGAAACATTGATCCTGAAAAATACCTGAAGAGTTTGCATTATTACAGCGACCGTCCGGAGCTTATGGGAGAAATCTACCAACACGTCATCGACGAACTCAGCAGGATGCAGGGGATGGATGGCGGGAAATGATTTAATGGAATTTTATTGATTTTTTTAGGAATTATTTTGCAAGATTGAATAAAAAGCAGGGGAAAATTTTTCGGATTAAGCTGTGTGTTCTCCCGTTCTGTGGAATCTTTAAACGAAACCCCACGCAACGAGGCATTCCCTTGTCGAAACGCTGCAAAATTCATTACTTTTAGAATATGAATACAGATGGCAAATAATTAACAAGTTCGGCGCTTAGTATCGGGAGTTTTTTAAGGGTTTTGCCAAATGAGTATAAAAAATAACAGAGAATTGTTTGATGCCTCTGTTACGTTATTGGGTTAAGATATTCCATTTAGAGTTGCTCTCCATCAACGCTGAACCCCGTTTTACTTAACAAAACAAATTAATGGCGTTCTGAATGTAATAATATAAATTAGCTAAAATGTTGCATTAGAAACTTGATCGGAAGAGTTAATAATATTGGAAGATCAATATTAAATTTATTGTGCACGAGTGAAAATATTTCTCTTAACTTGGAAAAAACAGATCCAGGAATTTATTTTATTGAAGTAGTTGGTAAAAAAACCTTTAAAATTGTTAAACTATAATTTCCGGTTAGATGATTCGATCTATTTTTTTTCTATCGACATTGCTAATTTTATTTGAAGGAAGAATTTCTTTCGCTCAAATTCCTACACTTCAGTGGTCACATTGTTTTGGAGGTTCTCAATATGACATTGGTTACGATGTTGAAGTAACGAATGATAATTGTTTTCTGGTAATTTCCACCACTCTTTCAAATGATGGGGATATTGTCTTAAATCATGGTAGCGCGGATGTATGGGTCATAAAATTAGATAGTATAGGTAATACCATTTGGCAAAGATCTTATGGTGGAAGCAGTGGGGATGGGTCCTCAGCCATTTGTAAAACCTATGATGGAATGAGTGTCATAGGCGGAGGCTCCAGTTCAATTGACGGTGATCTGACTTTTAATCGAGGCTCTGCAGATTATTGGGTTTTTAAGATTGATAATGTCGGGAACATAGTATGGCAAAATACTTATGGAGGTTCCGGTCCTGAATTTATACGTTCCATATGGGCAACATCAGATTCTGGATTTGTGGCTGTCGGGGATTGCGATTCCGATGACGGAGATGTAACCGGACATCATGGAGCCGCGTCAAGTGATCCGGATATTTGGGTTATTAAAATTGATAGTCTTGGTCAATTGGTCTGGCAAAAATCATTAGGTGGAATTTATGGGGAAGAAGGTTATGGTGTTTGTCAAAATAGATTTGGCGACTATTATATCGCAGGAAATTGTGAAATTCCAACCGGGGACGTAACAGCAAATCATGGAGGATTTGATTTTTGGATAGTGAAACTAAATGATCAGGGAAATATAATTTGGGAAAGAAGTCTTGGAGGTTCCAGTAGTGAATCTCCAAATTCTATTTTACCAACCTGGGATGGTGGGTGCATCGTTACGGGAGAATCATCCTCTATAGATGGTGATGTCACCGGAAATCATGGTGATGCGGATGTCTGGGTAGTCAAAATTGATTCATCCGGAGTAATTCAGTGGCAGAAATCCTATGGTGGTTCAGGTGGAGAAAGTGGTTGGAACATTCGAAAAACAAATGATGGAGGATGTGGTTTTGGCGGGAACTTCTTCAATGGATGGAGAAGTAAGTGGACTGCATGGCTTTTTGGATTTTTGGCTTTTTAAAATTGACAGTCTGGGGAATTTGCTATGGCAAAATTGTTTTGGCGGTTCATTGATTGAACAACCCGCGTCAGTAGCTCCAATTGACGACGAAAATTTCATGCTAGTTGGTTATACATATTCAAATGATGGCGATGTCTTCGGAAATCATGTCGGTACCTGTAATCAACTTGAAGATACATGTGTTGAGATTTGGGTAGCAAAAGTTGATGTTTTGACATCAGTTAATGAAATAAAATCGGACAAGGATAACTTGTCCTTCCCTAATCCCGTATTCAATAGCATCCATTTGGATTCATTAGAAATCAATGATCAAATAAATATTGTAAATCTTTTTGGCAGTATTTGTTTTCAAACAACAGCTTCTTCAACAAATATGCTTATTGATGTTTCCGAATTACCAAGTGGAATGTATCTGATTCAAATTGCAAACCATAAATCAATCCGGTTCGTAAAACTTCAGTACGAATAGTATCATGTAAATTCTACCTACATTACTTGATAGTATCTTTGAACACGACCTCATGGGAGAGAAGGTTCCATCGAGCGTGCAGCAGTGAGAAGTCGCAACGAGCGGGCAGGTCTTTTTATTCCTATATTGACTGTGTCAGCTCTCCTATAATTCGGCCACTTAAAAATAGAGAAATTAAATAAAATCTCTAAATTTAATGACCGATGAAAAAATCAAGATTTACCGAAACGCAAAATGTGAACATACTCAAGCAGTATGAGCAAGGCAAGAAAGTATCGGAGATTTGCCGGGAACACCTCACAAGTCGGATTTCTCTAATTAACTGTGTCCGATAAATGGGAACACCTCAGCTTCAACATCTATGTTCCGGGATTTACATTATTGAGTTAACAAATGATGATATATGTTTTACAAAAAATATAATCAAAATATGAAACACATATTAAAAATATATTTTATAATTATATTGAATTTTACAGCAATATGTAGCTATTCCCAATCCTGGCAGTGGGCAAAACAAATAAAAAATGTTTGTCAAAATGG
>CALMQM010000045.1 GCA_937871435.1 uncultured Bacteroidota bacterium
AGACATTTACATTGACCGAACCAACACCTTTGCATGTAGTAAGTATCAGCAGCCCCTTGCATCATGGCTATAATATTTCATGCAACGGTGGAGATGATGGTAGTATTTCTTTAAGTGTTGCAGGCGGAGTTAGTCCATACACTTTTTTGTGGAATTCGGGAGATACAACTCAGAATATAGATACCCTGAAAGTCGGAACATTTACAGTGCAAATTCATGATGCAAACAATGTATTAATAACCCGCTCCATTACTCTTACTCAACCTGAACCGGTGTTATTTGATTTGGCAGCGACCGTGTATGGAAATGGAAAAAACACTACCTGTTACAATTGTTCTGATGGTTATGTAAGCAGCAATGCAAATGGCGGGGTAGCACCTTATACTTATTCATGGAATACAGGACAAACAACAGGCAATTTAAGTGGTGTAATTGCCCGTAACTATTCATTGATAGTAACAGATCAGAATGGTTGCCAAAAAAGTAGTGAAATCACATTGACACAACCGGATAGAGATGACTGGACAATGCTTGGAAATTCCGGAAGTAATGCAGATTCAAATTTTATAGGAACGAAAGATTCTACCTCATTTACCATAAAAACAAATGGAATGAATAGGATTAAAATTCATTCAGAAGGTCTGATTCAGTTTTATAATGGTTTAAAATTAGTTTCATCTCCGGTAGATTCGTTTAATACTGTTTTTGTTGATCAGGACGGTAAACTAAGAATAAGCACTTCTGGAACTTCAATAAGCCCTCCAGGATGCCTTTTACCTTCGAATAGCTGGTTTCGCGATATTTGCCAAAACCCTAATAATGGAAATATCTATAAATATCCTTTGTATGGAAATATTGGTGTGGGTACAACAGACCCTCGTTCTAAAATTGAATCAGTAGGTAGTATCCGCATGACTAAAAGCGGCGATCCATCAAGTTATTTAATTTTAGAACATGATGGATATGATACAAAAATTGATAATTATACGGGCGGAAAGCTTATAATAAATACTAATCCGAATACGGGATATGCACTTACAACAAATGGCGGAATAGTTCTAAGAAATAATGGAATTATTTCTATTGGAGTCTCAAGCTCCACGGTTCTTAATTCTTCTGATGGGTTTAAACTTTATGTGGTCGGAGGAATTCGAACGGAAAAAGTGAAAGTTGATGTGGCATCAACGAATAATTGGGCAGATTATGTGTTTAGTGAAAATTACAATTTGAAGTCATTGGATGAATTAAAAAACTATATTTTTGAACATGGACATTTACCGGGAATCCCTTCTGCCAATGATGTTGTAAAAAATGGTGTGGATTTATTGGAAATGCAATCAAAATTGCTTGAAAAAATTGAAGAATTGACTTTGTATGTTATTCAATTGAAGGAAGAGAATTTAAAAATGCAAAATAGGCTGATAGACAAGTAAGTTGTTTAGAATGTAAACCCGTTGCTGTTTTTTTGTATTAGCTTAGGTTTTAATATTTCCGAATCTTCATTGTCCGGACAAAAATAAAATGATACTAATGAGTGGCTTTTTATTTAATCGAAGAAAAACGAAAAAGACAGTTACAAAAAATGTTACTTTCATTTCTATCACATTATTTGTATTAGTCTTCGAAGTAATATCTAACAAAGTTCAGGCACAGTTGTGGTTGGATGTTGGTGGAGGTGTTAATGGTGTGATTAATGGATCCTATGTTGATTCATCCACAAATTTATTATATGTTGTTGGAGGCTTTGATTCTGCGGGTGGGGCTCTCGC
>CALMQM010000046.1 GCA_937871435.1 uncultured Bacteroidota bacterium
CCTACCACCTATTCAATTCGTTTCGTTTTCAGTTTTAGTCCGGTGGAAATTATAGTCAGGTCGTATTTATTTGTTTGCGGATTGAGAGTATAAATATAACCGTCTTTGCTTGTCGGGCTTATAAAAAAAGTGTTTTCGCTGTCTGCATGAAGTTCGGTTTTTTCGCCATTCGTGTCAACGTCAAATAATTTGTTGTCAATTAACTGAATTGTTATGGTTTGATTGAGATCCGCTTCCAAAGCGAATTTCCCGGTATATTTTATCAGTATTTCTTCCGCGAGATGAATTGCTTTGCGGTCTATTTTATGAGGGACTTCATAGGGTTTGTTTTCAAGTATGCTGATAATGTCGGCTGTTGCTTCCTGTATGGGAATGTCAGTATAATTTGAAACAAATATGAATGTAATTTCAGTTTTTAAATTCATGTAAAAATATGATCTGTATCCCGGTCTTCCTCCTGCCTGAACGAGAATACTGTCATGTCCGAACAATTTAACTGCCAGTGATTTCTTCAATGCTTCGCCCGACAAAACCTGCCGGCTAAAGCTGTACAAATCGTCAATTGTAGAAAGAAAATTTCCTGTTTCATATTTGTTTATACTTTCTTTGGAAGCGGGAACGACTTTTCCATTTTCGTTTTCAAAACCATAAGCAAATTTCGGGACTGACTTTGTTGAGTTGAATTCCAGAGTATTATTCAAATTCATTTTCCTGAAAATTTCATTCCGGATAAATGCCGGATAACCATTGCCTGAAGTTTTGTCAATGATATAATGCAACAGAAAATAACCCACATTAGAATAAAGAGTCTGTGTTCCGGGTTCGAATTGCAATTTTTCCAGTTTCGCTAATTCAACAATCTTTGAAAAGGATAAATTATCGTAATCACTATTGTTTGTAAGCTCTCTTGGCAAACCACTCTGATGATACATCAACTGCTCAATGGTTATTTTTTCTCCGCCCGGAAAGTCAGGAATGAATTTACTTAAATGGTCGTCGAGTTGAATTTTATTTAACTCAACAAGCTTCAAAATACCAAACTTTATAAAAACCTTGGAAACAGAAGCAATGATAAACCTGCTCTCTCTTGTCACTTTCAAACTGTCTGTTTCTCCGGGTATAGTATATGTTTTGTCGAGAAGTATTTGTCCCTGCTTTGATACAATTACATTGCCGTTGAAATTTTTAAGTGCCGTTAATGCCGAAAAATACTCGTCAAGCTTATACGTTAAGCTATCCTCTATTCCCTGCCCAAACAACCCGACTGATGAAAGTAAGATCAATAAGAGTATTGAATATTTTTTCATTTATTGGTCGTCTGTTTGGGGATTGAATTTTGTTTTTGAGGTACAGAAAATATTTCAAGCGTTTTCGACAGCCGGGATTTTTATCAGCAAACTTCACACAGAGAAAGAAATCCAACTTGCACAAATGTGCCTGTGGAGCACGGAAGCACTGATATCGAAAACGCCTTTTTAGCGGTTGGTTTTCTCTTCCTTTGAAGCGTCATTCGTTATAAAGTTTTAGTGGACGGTGAAGCGAGGTAAATTTATCTCTGTCTTTTGAACGGGAATTGAAAAGAATTTCGTCAAGCGTTTTACTTGCTTGTATCTCGTCATTTACAATCTCTGCAATCCTTTTCATTTCTTGCTTGTCGGCACGAAACGATTTCCATGAAAGCATGAAATCAAAATGTTGTCCGTGTCGGAACAATCGTCCTGGAAGCGGGTGATGTTCTCTGTCGCCAATTAAAATTCCGTAACGCAAATACGGATGAACATATTTATGTGTCTGTGCTTTCTGACTGTAAGTAATGGCATCGTGAGTTGTCACGCTACCAAGTTTCGTTTCAATAACAACTCTCGGTTTCCAAGTCGTGTCGTCAAGTTGCTCATAAATTAAAATGTCGGTTTCGTAACCAACAGATTTCTGCTCGTCTGGCTTGTTGTCCTTACCGTAAGTGAGAACCTCATTTGCGTATGAAAGTCGGTGTCCGTCAACCACACGAACATTATCGTCTGTCTGCCGCAACATTTTTTCAATGTCAGTGATGATTGATTTTACCCACTCTTTTTCTGTCATGTTAAGATTGCTGTTTTGGTTTTTATCTATTGAAAAACTTGTTCACCAATAAAACCAGTAGAACCGAAAATATTAGGTTAGAAAGTATAACTGCCCAAGGAGTGTCATACACAGGAATTCCAAGTTTAAGATAGTGGGAAAGGCCAGATGCAACTGCCACAGGTGTTCCAAATACCGCTGTAACTGCTCGCAAAGGTTTTGGAAATGTTTCGTGAGCATAGAAAAAACAAGTCAACAAAGCTGTCATTAAAGTAACCGCTAAAATCAATTTGATATGTCGTCTTTTTATGGTCATTACTTGTCTGTCAGTTTGTGTTTGCAGTGTCAGTTGTGCTGTGCGTTAAACTTGCCGCTAACAACCCAATATACGCAACAAGTTGCGTATATCCATTGAATCTGGTTGGGTAAACGCAATTAATTGAGTGTATAATGGTCAGGTCCGATGGGGCAAGGTTTGCGTTAAAGATTTGACCTGGATTGGCTGTCCGAAGTTTGCAGTAAGTCTTAAAATTGTTTTCAGAGTATTATTTTATTCGATTTTTCCTTTTATGATATTTTCATCCCCAAAATATTACTCACATCACTCACAATAGCATTTGCTGCAAGTTCATTCAACCCGCACCCCAAAAATACCGGGATACCATTGGTTTCCATCACCACCCAATAATTTACAGTGGCTGCATGTGTTTTTTGGTTTTGTGCTGCATTAGCATATGCTTCATATCCTCTTTGAACAAACGGGATATCATTATGGGTTAACAATGGGTTTCTAACGCTTATAAATTGTATATCTTCTCTTTTATACGTTTTCCCATCGAGAGTAATGCCCGTGGGATTAACCGTAAATACTTTTGCTATCCTGTGTTCTTCAACCGATTTAGGTTTTTTACCAATTTTTCGAAACCAATAAAGTATTCCAACGCCTATTGATCCAAATATTATAATTCCAATAATTGATCCTGTCCCAAATCCTGCACCAATAATTAATATTGCACAAGGAATTAAAAGGCAACCGGCACTCCACTTAAAGGCACCACCTACAGGATTGATGAATGGTTCAGGTTGAACATTAAAAGTTACTTCATTGTTGTTTGTTGTTTTTTGATACGGCATAAAATCAGTTTATTTAATTGCCTACTCCATTCGGTTTTCGGCTTCTTTGTTTATTTAATAAAGTTAGTTTCTTGCACAAATGATGAGTTCGCACTGTCGCCAGGCATGACACATATCAAAGAAGAGCTTAAAGAAGTAAATAAAAGAAGGGTTTAGAAGCATCCCGAAACTTCGGGATTCGTTTGCCTGCACTGTTTATTAAAAGCTCTACTCTTGCTTTATCTCCCAAAGCCCTTCTTAATTATAATTTTCTTTTAATCTGATGTTATGAGTTCGTACTACTCTATCCGGGAAGCACAACTGTTTCAATAAGGCACAATTTTTATTCACGGGTTAATTCAAGTTTGCGTATTGGTCTGGTGAAACTACAAAAGAAAATAAATAATCTCCGTGCTTGTCCTTGTAATAATACTTCAAGGTTAATTTATTCTCTCTCTGATATTTCATGTCGGGATTTGTCTTCGCATTATTTGTAGCAATTGGAATAATATAATTTCTAATTGCAATCGTGTCCACCAATCCTTTTTCCATATTGACTAATGTGTAGTTATATTGGAAAACTTTGTCTGGCATTGCAACAGCATTGTCAAACTGAGTTTCCTTGTCAATCATCATCGGGCAACTTTTATTTATTTCACTTGCTATGGCGTTAAGTTGTGTGTCAATACCCGGAACTCCAAAAAAGAAATGTTGAACTGCCCAATAAGCTATTCCAAAAGCAATTACTCCAACGATTGAACCTAATAATTTCTTTTTCTTGCTTCCGGTTTCAACTGTCGGTTGCTGAACTGAAACAACTTCCGTTTTAATTTTTGGAAGAGCGTGTCCACAACTTGAACAATATTTATTTGCTGATGAGTTCTCAGTTCCGCAATTCGTGCATGTTACTTTGTCCATATGTTTATTTTTTCCCTGTTAATTACTTGCTGTCAGTTGGAAGTTCCGATGCCTCCAATCATGACAAATAACAATAAATATCCGAAACCCTTCCCAAAAAACTTTCGCAAATCTGACAAACTGAATGCGGGATTACGAAACTTTTTGTTGTGTGTAATTTCAAATAAATAATTAATGTTTACAAGGGCAAATTGGTAAATGGGGACGAGGGACAGGGGGCGAGGGACGGATGGAGAGAGACAAGGGGCGAGGGACGAGGGGCGAGGGACGGAAATTGGGAGTCGGGCGTTAACAGTAAGGAGTTAACAGATGAGAAACAGGTTCAGAAACAGAGCGAGTGAGCAGTTTTTGAGGGAGAAAATGGATCTGCCCTCTGGGGGAGACGTTTGTCAGGGACGAGAGACTCGGGACGAGGGACTTTAGAGAAGGGACGAGGGTCGTGGGACGGAAAAAGGGAGTTGGTTGGTGGTTGATGGTTGGTGGTTGGTGGTTGGTGGTTGGTGGTTGTGGAATTGAAATAGATAAAATAATTGGGTGAATATATCTACTCGAATAAATTGCCGAATACAAATTACCAACAACCAACAACTAAAAACCAACAACTTTCTAATAGGGACGAGCGACGGAAAAAGGGAGTTGGTTGATGGTTGTTGGTTTTTAGTTGTTGGTTGTGGAATTGAAAATTATAAAATGCTTGGGTGAAGTAGTTGGTAATTTATATGTTTTATTTATCATCAATGCTTAGCATTGATTTTCAAAATCAATAGATTTAACTTTCAAAAAAGAAAAATTGAAATTATTTTGTGTCTGCGCTAATAATTTACAATGCAAAAAATACCAACAACTATCAACCAACAACCAACAACCAAAAAAAACCCGAAACCTCCACCAGCCGCATGAAAAAACTCTCCATACTTCTCCTCCTCCACCTCCTGCCACAACTGCTCTTCGCGCAGACTCAGGACTGGCGCGTGGGTTTTGAATACAACGAAACTGATCCGGGATTCTGGGGAATCACTGAACAGACACACGACAGCATTCAGCAAAACCTTGCTCTCGTGACGCGTGCGCAGACTTTGCGCGGCGGAATCAATATCAATTCCATCGGCGGCGGATGGGACGGAATGCAGAGCGCTTCCGGTGCTCCCATCGACTTCTCCCAAACAGACGCCTGGGTGCAACGTCTCCAACGCAACGGCTTCGAACTGGTATGGAACCTCGAACCTAACGCTCCCTGGTCATTCAGCAACAACCCCGATTGTATCACGCCTCCCGGACTGCAAATTCCGGAATGCGCCCCGGACTTCAATCACTGGAACGACTGGTACTCCTACGTGCGCAGTATCGTGGAACGCTACGATGGCGACGGCGACAGCGACATGACCGGACTTACCAAACCTGTTCGCTTCTATATCATGGAACAGGAAATCTACTACAGCGGCGCCGCCAACAACATCGCCGGCGATTCGGGTGAAGCTGCCGGCTACGGATACTGGGAAGACAATGTGCAAAATCTTATCCGTCTTCATGAAGTCACCTACCAGGCAATTCACGACGCGGATCCTTCCGGACAAACAAAACTCGTAGGCAGCGGCGCGCTGCTTTTCGACCTCTACGGAGATTTTCCCGACTACCCTAACACCAACGGCGCGACTACAATTTCTCGTATCAACGGCAACAACCTCATGCACGCGTCCTACGCGCACGGATGGGACAGTCTCGCACAAATGCTCACCCTGCTCGGCACCGATACGCCTTTCAAAAAATGTGATTACATCGGATGGCACCCGCACATCAACTGGAAATCAACAGATCAATGCATGCGACTCATCCATGAATACGCTCCGGGAAAACCAATCTTCATCGACGACATGTGGTCGAATATCCTTACCTCCATTTTTCCACACAATGGTTTCACACAGTTCATCGGCGGTGATTCACTCGAAGGAGATTTTCCCAACAGCACCGTTGTCAGTTACAATGCACTCTACAACGGACTCGAGAACCACGACAGCACCGTGATCAACTGGTACAACGCGAAAGGCGCACGCGACGCGGTGAAATGTTTTGCTCTTGTGTTCGGTGAAGGCGCGGAAAGGGCGGAGTTTTCGCTAAGCAATGATCCCAATCCGCACAATGTTCTCCTCTACCCTTTCTCCTACCCTTACCGTTATACAGGAATGATGGGAAAGGTAAATGAAGCCTACACCCCGAAGCCCGTTCTCTACACCATGCAATTGCTGGTCGACAAGATTCATGATTTCACCTCTGTAAGTCGCGTGAATGTGAGCAGCAATCCTTACACGCGTGTCTACAAGTTCGAGCGTCAACGCGGGACTTCCTGTTATGTCGCCTGGAGCGAAAGTAACCGACACCCGAATGATCCTCATATTCCTAACGGAGAAACCGTCAGCATTCCTGTGATCTCGGATTCATTGCTCCTCACTTCTATCATTACTCAGCCAGGTCTGACGCTGGCCGACAGTGTATTCGTACAAACTTCCGGTAGTTCCTTTTCCATTCAGCTGGGTTTTGAACCTGTGATCCTGGAGGAAACTCAAAGTACTTCGGGGATAGCGGAATTGAAAAACGGCTCACTGAAAATTTATCCTAATCCCGCGAACAAAATCATTCACATCGAACTTCCCGGCAGCGAAATTTTTCATCACGCCAACGTGAGCCTCTACGATGCCACAGGAAGAATCTGCTACTCTATCCAAAATCAAAACGGAAAAACGATTTTTATTAATACCTCTTCTTTTGCGCGGGGAGCTTATAGGATCGTCGTAGAATTCGCGGGTAAGTTGCAGACGGGCAGGGTTGTGGTGGAGTGAGTTTTTGGTTTCGGGTTCTTGGTTCCTGGTTCCTGGTTTCTGGTTCCTGGTTCCTGGTTACCAGTTTTGTGTTTCGTGTTTATAACAAAACTGTCCTTCGTCCCTAATACCTAATACCTAATACCTAATACCTAATACCTAATACTTAATACCTAATACTTAATACCTAATACCTGGTACCTTTTAGAAAGTTGATGGTTGATGGTTGTTGGTTGTTGGTTTCGGGTTCCTGGTTTCGTGTTGAAGCTTAACCATTACACCAACCGTCCCTCGTCCTCCGTCCCTAATACCTAATACTTAATACCTAATACTTAATACCTAATACCTAATACCTGGTACCTATTAGAAAGTTGTTGGTTGTTGGTATCGGGTTCCTGGTTTCGTGTTGATGCTTAATCATTACATCAACCGTCCCTCGTCCTCCGTCCCTAATACCTAATACTTAATACCTAATACTTAATACCTAATACCTAATACCTGGTACCTATTAGAAAGTTGTTGGTCAGTTTTACAAACTCGGAACCAGAAACTAAGAACCCTCTAAATGTGCCCCCAATTCTCCCCGGATTTGATCCGGTAGAGTTGCATTTCGGAGATGCCGAACTGATGGGCGATGTCGCGCATGAGGGAACGGCGGTTTTTGTCGAAGATCTTTTGTTTGATCAGCTTCACTTTTCCTGCTGTGAGCTTGTGTCCCTTCAGTCGGGTCTTCGCACGGTAGGATTTTACATTTGGACTGTTTTGCTGATGCTTCTCCATTTCCGCTTTGCTTGCCCAACGAAGGTTTTTGGAATTGTTATTCAATTTATTGAAATCCAAGTGAATAACACAGATTCGTGAGGCTGCCCCCTTTTTTGCAAAATACTGCGCAACAAGTTTATGAATGTAAAACTGGTAGTCTTTCTTTTCAATCTTTAATTTAAGTGCTGCATAGCCATTGACAATTGTACCTTTCAGTATCTTCTTGTCTTCCAGTGATTCACGAAAACTACAGACTCTGCCGAGACTGGAAATTCCGTAATGTGTTTTTTGTTTTTTTGCTCCGAGGCGGATCTCTTTCCAGACCTCTTGTTTAGCGGATGCCATAGGCTGTGTAGAATTTTGAAATTTCGTGAAAAATCAGTGATTTAAATCGTTTGAAATGCCGTTTCGGCCATATACATTTGCCAACATTTAAAACCAATCAGATCATGAATTGTTCAAATTTATGATCAATCTTTTAATTCATCATCGATAATTTCTTCCCAACGTTACGGACTATGATTGCATCACTCAAAATGTTTTACACCACAGTTGGCCGGAAGCTGGTAATGGCGCTGACAGGTCTTTTCCTCTGCGTGTTCCTCCTGGAGCATTTGTATGGAAATCTGCAACTGTACAAACTTGACGGAGGCGTCGCCTTCAATGAGTACGGTGAATTTCTGGTGCACAACATTGTCATTCGTGCAGTAGAATACCTGCTCTTCGGAGGAATTCTGTTACATGTCCTGGATGCTTTGTTCCTCACTCTCCATAACCGCAAAGCAAGACCTGTACGCTATGCCGTTAGTCACCAGTCGGGAAACAGCAGCTGGTTTTCCCGCAACATGGGAATCACCGGTTCCATCATTCTGGTTTTCCTCGTGATCCATCTGAAGACCTTCTTTATCAGTCATCGTTTTCAGGGAGTAGATACCAGCATGGCACACGATGTCGCGGCAGCGTTTCAGTCGAACTGGTACGCCGCTCTGTATCTCTTCTCAATGGTATTGCTCGGTGCTCACCTCAACCACGGTTTTCAATCAGCCTTCCAGACACTTGGATGGAACAATCACCGCTGGATGAAACCACTGAAAATTGTCGGAACCTTGTTTGCCCTGCTGATGATGATCGGCTTTGGTTCCTTCCCGATAATGTTCTACTTCGATTTATTCGGTGTGGCATCCAATATTCTCGGACAATAAATGTTCGCTTGCCTTCAGACCGAAATCAATTTCAACCAAGATTATTCTACGCAAACCGCGTGAAACATGAACAAACTCGATTCTAAAATTCCCGAAGGTCCTCTCGAAACAAAATGGACCAAATTCAAATCCACTGTTCGCCTGGTGAATCCGGCCAATAAAAGAAGGATAGAAGTGTTGGTGGTTGGTTCCGGTCTTGCCGGCGCATCCGCTGCCGCTGCACTTTCCGAGCTGGGTTATACCGTGAAATGTTTCTGTTTCCAGGACAGTCCACGTAGAGCGCACTCCATCGCCGCGCAAGGTGGAATCAATGCCGCGAAAAATTACGCGAACGACGGCGACAGTGTGTTCAGACTTTTCTACGATACCGTAAAAGGTGGTGACTACCGTGCGCGTGAAGCGAATGTATATCGTCTGGCGGAAATTTCTACAGCCATCATTGATCAGTGTGTCGCGCAAGGTGTTCCGTTTGCCCGTGAATATGGCGGACTGCTCGACAACCGTTCCTTCGGTGGTGTGCAGGTTTCGCGTACTTTCTACGCTCGCGGACAAACAGGACAACAACTTTTGCTCGGCGCTTACAGTGCTTTGTCGAGACAAATCGACAAAGGCGGAGTGAAGATGTACAACCGTCATGAAATGGTGGAAGTGGTGATGATCGACGGGAAAGCGCGCGGTATTATCGCGCGTGACCTGGTGACAGGAGAATTGGAAAGACATTTCGGTCATGCTGTTGTGTTGGCTACCGGAGGTTATGGCAATGTATTTTATCTCAGCACCAACGCGATGGGAAGTAATACCACCGCTATCTGGAAGGCATATAAAAAGGGAGCTTATTTCGGCAATCCTTGTTTCACTCAAATCCACCCGACCTGTATTCCTGTTTCAGGCGACTACCAAAGCAAGCTTACTCTGATGAGCGAAAGTTTGCGTAACGATGGTCGTGTATGGGTTCCGAAAGCGAAAGGCGACAAACGCAAAGCGGAAGAAATTCCGGATGAAGAAAGAGATTATTATCTCGAGCGTCGTTATCCTGCTTTTGGAAATCTTGTTCCGCGTGATGTCGCATCACGTGCGGCGAAACAAGTATGCGATGAAGGTCGTGGTGTAGGTCCTTCAGGCCTTGCAGTATTCCTCGATTTCCGTGATTCGATCAAACGACTCGGTCGTGCTGTGATTGAAGAGCGTTACGGAAACCTGTTTGAGATGTATGAAAAAATTACCGGTGATGATCCGTATCAAACGCCGATGAGAATTTATCCGGCGGTACACTATACGATGGGCGGACTGTGGGTGGACTACAACCTGATGACAACTGTTCCGGGTTTGTATGCTTTAGGAGAATGCAATTTCTCTGATCACGGAGCAAACCGTTTGGGAGCTTCCGCACTGATGCAAGGTTTGGCTGACGGATACTTTGTTATTCCATATACAATCGGTGATTATCTGGCTGATGAAATCCGCACCGGCTCTACTCCTACTTCGCATCCTGCTTTTGAAGAAGCGGAAAAATCGGTGAAGGAGAGAATAGATAAACTCATGTCCATTAAAGGAAAACAAACGGTAGAAGATCTGCACAAGAAACTGGGCAAGATCATGTGGGAATACTGCGGCATGGGACGCAACGCGGAAGGTCTGACCAAAGCGTTGGGTATGGTGCGTGAACTGAAAAAAGAATTCTGGAGTGATGTCCGTATTCCGGGTGGTACGATGGAATTCAATACCGAGTTGGATAAAGCTGGCCGTGTTGCTGACTTCATCGAATTAGGTGAATTGATGATCCTTGATGCGTTGAACAGAAAAGAATCCTGCGGCGGACATTTCCGTGAAGAATCACAAACTGAAGACGGGGAAGCAAAACGTGACGATGCCAATTTCAGTTATGTTGCTGCCTGGGAATTCAAAGGTGAAGGACAAGAACCGGTGCTGAATAAAGAAGATCTGAAATTTGATGTTGTGCATCCAACACAACGGTCGTATAAATAATATTTCGCCCAAAGGCGCTAAGATCGCGAAGAATCTTTGCGCACTTCGCGTCTTTGCGCGAAATAATCATCAAACACTTTATTTAAAATACTATGGCTGAGACCATCAATCTGAAACTAAAAATCTGGCGTCAAAAGAATTCTAAAGAAAGCGGACGCTTTGAAATATATGATATGCCGGGGGTGAATACACACATGTCATTTCTCGAAATGCTGGATGTGTTGAACGACCGGTTGGTCCGTGAGGGCAAGGAGCCGGTTGCTTTTGATCATGACTGCCGTGAAGGAATTTGCGGAATGTGTTCCATGTATATCAACGGCCGCGCGCACGGGATGCTGAAAGGTACAACTACCTGTCAGCTTCACATGCGTCATTTTCACGACGGCGAAACGGTGACGATTGAACCCTGGAGAGCATCCGCTTTTCCTGTGATCCGTGATCTCGTGGTGGATCGTTCAGGTTTTGAAAAAATCATGCAGGCCGGCGGATACATTTCTGTAAATACCGGTAATGCTCCGGACGCGAACAGTCTGCCAATTGCTAAAGTAAAAGCGGACGAAGCTTTTGATGCTGCAGCCTGTATCGGTTGCGGTGCTTGTGTAGCCTCTTGTAAAAATGCATCCGCGATGTTGTTCCTCTCAGCGAAAGTTTCACAGTTTGCTTTACTTCCTCAGGGCGAACCGGAACGCAGAGAACGTGTACTACGAATGGTAGCTGCTCATGATGAAGCAGGATTTGGAAGTTGTACCAACACCGGCGCCTGCGAAGCGGAATGTCCGAAAGGAATTTCGATTTCTCACATTGCACGTTTGAACAGAGAATATCTGGCGGCGAGTTTGGTTAAGGAGTAATTGTTACTTGTTACCTGTTACTTGTTACTTGTTACCTGTCACCTAATACTTGGTACCTGGTACCTAATACCTGGTACTAAGTATTAGGTATTAGGTACCAGGTATTAGGTACTAGGTATTAGGTATTAGGTACTAGGTATTTGGTATTAGGAAGAGTGATTACATTGGATTGAAAGGTATTTAATTCTCATTTCACTATTTTCATACATTTGATCTGTTAAATTCTTCAGCTATGGTTATCTCCACCTCACTCATTCTCCTAATCATTGCTCTCCTGCTCCTGTTCATGGGTTTTGTGACTGTGCAGCAGGGAACAATTGCTGTCATTACCATGTTCGGGAAGTACAGAAGAATCATGTTACCCGGACTGAACATTAAGATTCCCTTGATTGAGCAGGTGCATCGTCGGATCTCGATTCAAAACAGATCGGTGGAGCTGGAATTCCAGGCCATCACGATTGATCAGGCGAATGTTTATTTCAAAGCGATGTTGTTGTATTCTGTAATCGACAACGATGAAAAGAACATTGTGAATGTAGCCTTCAAATTTTTTGATGAAAAGAATTTCATGCAGGCATTGATCCGTACGATTGAAGGATCTATCCGCGGATATGTCGCGACAAAAAAGCAGGCGGAGATTCTTGGCTTACGTAAAGACATTACGGATCACGTGAAGGAGCAAATTGACATTACTCTGGAAGACTGGGGTTATCATTTGAAAGATTTACAATTGAATGATATCACGTTTGACGATGTGATCATGAAATCCATGAGTCAGGTAGTAGCTTCGAATAATTTGAAAGCTGCAGCAGAGAATGAAGGTCAGGCATTGCTCATTACCAAAACAAAAGCTGCGGAAGCAGAAGGCAACGCGATCAAAATTTCCGCTTCTGCGGAAAGGGAAGCGGCGCAAATGCGCGGACAAGGTGTTGCTTTGTTTCGTCAGGAAGTCGCGAAGGGTATGACTGAAGCCGCGAAAGAATTGCAACAGGCGAATCTTGACACATCAGTTATTCTTTTCAGCATGTGGACAGAAGCCGTGAAGAATTTCGGAGAATCCGGAAAAGGAAATGTTATTTTTCTGGATGGTTCACCGGATGGTATGCAAAAGACCATGCGGCAGATGATGGCGATGAGTACCTTGCATGAAGGCAAGGAATAATTATTTTAAAAAATGAGTGCTGAAGAAATAGCATTCAAAAATTCATTGAGAACCTGTAATAAAAAACCCTAAAAACCCGGAAAGAAACTCTATTTATTATTCCTTGATAAATCTTTTCACCACTCTTTCTTTACCGGAAATTAATTCAACAAAATAAACTCCGGGTAACAGAGATGAAGTATTAAACTCAAGATATTCTCCACTCTGAATTGTGTTCACAGAAATTTTTACTGGCTGTCCGAGTACATTTCGAACGGATATTTCTTCCCCGATTTTATTTTTAATTCCGGTTAAGTACATGATATTTCTAACCGGATTAGGAAAAAGTATTAATTCAGGTAAAAGATTTTTACTGTTGACAGATGTGATCAAACTGTCGTAAACTGTTCCACCTTCTGCTCCTAGGAAGAAATTAGGGTAGTTGGGGATGGTGAATGCATTTATAGTGGGCAATTTCAAACTATGTTGTTGCAAATCACATGCAGCCCCTGCACTGTCTGGATAATTAATCACATGCATCCATTGAGTACCTGTGCCAGTATTGATATATATTTTTCCATTATTTGCAAGATGAGCAAGATAAAATGCAGTTTGAAATAAAGGAATAGGGTCATAGAAACCATCGTAAGTCGCGATTGTATCAATACTTCCAGCAATATTGGACGCCTGAAGATCAGCTCCCCTATAATTCGGCAATTTAAAAATTGAGAAAATTAATTAAACAAAAGTTCTCGAATTCTTCCAAATCGAAATTATTCTGGATAAACAGAATGATTGTCATTTAATAATCAAATTTAGAAAAAAGGTGATCGGTTTTTCAATAAAGTCTGCTGTATTTCAGGAAGGTGTTAATTCGACGCGGAAATCTAAATATTGGAGTTATCAATAAAGTATTTTTTTAACACAGTGGAACACAGAGTACCGCACAGAGTAGCACAGAGGGATTCAGCTCTTCATCGATAAAGATTTCTGTGTACCTCTGTGAAAGCCTCTGTGTTACTCTGTGTTCTAAAAAGAAAATTATTTATAAGCGAATTAATCTGCAATGATGTGATATCTAAATCGTTTTTTTAAACCACAGAGTACTCAGAGTACCGCACAGAGTAGCACTGAAGGGGAAATTTGAATTTCTTCTGTGTACCTCTGTGAAACCCTCGGTGTTGCTCTGTGTTCTAAAAAGGAAATTATTTATAAGCGAATTAATCTGCAATGATGCGATAGCTAAATCATTTTTTTAAACCAAAGAGGAACACAGAGTACCACACAGAGTAGCACAGAAGGGGAAATTTGAATTTCTTCTGTGTACCTCTGTGAAACCCTCGGTGTTACTCTGTGTTCTAAAAAGGAAATTATTTATAAGCGAATTAATCTGCAATGATGCGATAGCTAAATCGTTTTTTTAAACCACAGAGTAACTCAGAGTACCGCACAGAGTAGTACAGAGAGGGGAATTCTTTATTCCTTAAAATTCTCTTCATACTTCAGTATCAAATTAGTCTAAAATCAATTCGAACTCCTTTGATTCAGAAAAACGGAATTTATCCAAAACCTGTGCGTGTTAAATACTCTTATCACTTCTTCCATTCCTACACTTTTGCTACATTTGAACTATCTGAATCCATTCAATGACCCGATCCCGCTTTACTCTCATTCTCCTGTCAATAATCCTGTTGACAGCCTGTCAAAATAATAATTCCAACACCATGCAAACCGAAACATCACCTGAAGCTGTGATAGTAAAAGATCCACATACATTTTGTCATCCGGAAGAAGTAGTGATGACTCATCTCGACCTGGATCTTCATGTGAATTTTGAAAAAAAGATTCTCAGCGGATCCGCCAAAATTCTTTTTGACAATAAAAGGAACGCCAATCAGTTGGTGTTGGACACTCGCGATCTCGATATACAAAAAGTAGTGGCAGACGATTCCGATACACCCGTTCCGTTTCAACTTGGAGATTCCACTCCATTCATGGGACGCGCATTGTCAATCAGTCTGAAACCGGAAATTAAATCTGTCACCATTTATTATTCCACTTCTCCTTCAGCGGCGGCACTTCAGTGGCTCACACCGGAACAAACTGCAGGAAAAAAATCTCCATTTCTATTTACTCAATCGCAAGCTATCCTCGCCCGCACCTGGGCTCCTGTGCAGGACAGTCCGGGAATTCGATTCACCTATTCAGCAACCATACATGTTGCACCCGGACTCATGGCAGTAATGAGCGCGGAAAATCCACAACAAAAATCAGCAGGCGGTGTATATCATTTCAACATGCCGCAACCGATTCCGGCTTATCTTCTTGCTCTGGCTGTAGGCGATTTTGTTTTCAAGCCATTGGACAAAAGAACCGGAGTTTATGCGGAACCTGTTACTGTGGAAAAAGCAGCATGGGAGTTTGTTGACCTGCCGAAGATGGTTGACGCGGCTGAAAAATTATACGGTCCATATGCATGGGGACAGTATGACGTAATAGTACTTCCTCCGAGTTTTCCTTTTGGAGGAATGGAAAATCCGCGTGTCACCTTCGCGACTCCTACCATTCTTGCCGGAGATCGTTCGCTCACAACTTTGATCGCGCATGAACTCGCGCATTCCTGGAGTGGCAACCTGGTGACCAACGCTACGTGGAACGACTTCTGGATGAATGAAGGCTTCACAGTGTATTTCGAAAATCGTATCATGGAAGCTTTGTATGGAAAAG
The DNA here is from genome assembly GCA_937871435.1 of uncultured Bacteroidota bacterium. GTDB lineage: Bacteria > Bacteroidota > Bacteroidia > AKYH767-A > 2013-40CM-41-45 > JADKJP01. The sequence continues at coordinate 15,575 of CALMQM010000046.1, forward strand.
ATATCTCTGACATGCAAAGTCTTCTTGGCTTTGAAGACCTGAAAGAAACTGTTGCAGAGCTTGGTGATACCAGTGCCGATACACACCTGAAATTAAAACTGGATGGCCGTGATCCGGATGACGGGATGAATGATATTGCTTATGAGAAAGGACATTTTCTTTTGTTGCTGATGGAACAAACTGTAGGCAGAGAAAAATTTGATCGCTTCCTCAGCAACCATTTCCGCAATCATGCATTTCATACCATCACAACTGAACAGTTCATTGAAGAATACAAAAACGATCTGATTCAAAACGACAGTACGCTTGCCGCGAAGATTGATATCGACAAATGGATTTATGGTCCGGGCATTCCCGCGAATTGTCCGCAGATTCATTCCGCGCTGTTTGAAGCGGTAGCGAAAAATGTGGACGCCTGGAAAAACGGCACACCGGCTAAATCACTGAACACAGCGAAATACACCACCAACGAATGGATTCGTTTTCTTCGCTATCTGCCTTCTACTCTCACTGAAAAACAAATGCAGGAACTGGATGATACATTTCATTTCAGCAAAACAGGAAATTCCGAAATACTATTCTGCTGGCTGGAGCTGGTGATCGCGAATAAATACACCCCGAATTATCCCGCATTAAAGGAGTTTTTAATTCAGGTAGGAAGACGCAAATTTGTCAAACCACTTTTCGCTGCATTGGTAAAAACACCGGAAGGAAAAATTTTCGCGAAGGAAATTTACAGTTCCGCCCGGCCGAATTACCATCCGATCACCCAAGCTACGGTGGATGAAATTCTAAACTAAAATTTGCTGCCTTTGCCTGAAGGTGGCGAAGGTAATTTGCAAATCAAATGACATACAATTCAGATTTTTTAAATCGTTTCCTGAATGATGACGGAGATGATGAATTCAAATTTCATTTCATCCAATTATCTTCCGATCCGGATCATGGTGAAATTCCGGATCAGGATGAAAAAAATGAAATAGAAGCGCGGCAAAGAGAATTTCTCTCCTCCCCGCTTTTTAAAAAAGCTTTTTCCATTTGTAAAATTGCGGAAACACTCGCTGAAGCAATTGATCAGGATCGGGAAATCCTGAAACTTCCTGAAATGCTTCATCATTCCTGTCAGCATTTTCTGGGAGCACTGGTAGCAATACCTCTGGAAGATACTTATTCCGAAAAAATGACGAAGGCGGCTGTAGTGAAAAATGGCGTTCATGAATTGCTCAATGCAGCTTTGCTGTGCAACTTTCGCGAACTGGCCGACAAACAACACATTCTTTTATTCCTGGAAGAATTAAATGAGCTCAGAATGCTGTTCAATGCCTGGATCAGAACATTTGATCCGGATGAAGATGAAGAGGATGACTGGGCGATCGGATTCCACTATAAAGAACCTTCAGAAAAAAACTGAACAGGATCGCTTAGTTAACTTTAGGATTCAGTTTTGAATCCACCCAGGCATGTACATTTTCACTGAGAAGATTCAATGGCAAGGGACCATTGGTAAGAACCACATCATGAAATTCACGGAGGTCAAATTGTGTTCCCAGTTTTTTTCGTGCGTATTCACGCAACTCAAGAATTTTGAGCATCCCGATTTTGTATCCTGTTGCCTGTGACGGCCACACAATGTAACGGTCTATTTCCTTTCTGCAATCGCCTTCTGGATTCGAAGTGTTTTTAATAAAATATTCATAGGCCTGCTTGCGTGTCCATTTTTTATAATGAATACCTACATCTACAACTAATCTTGCTGCACGAAATACTTCGTTACTCAGGCGGCCAAAATCAGAATACGGATTTTGATAAAAACCAATTTCTTTCGGAATCAGTTCTGAATACAAAGCCCAGCCTTCCACATAGGCGACGTTGCCTCCCTGTGTTCTGAATTTTGGAACATCTTTCAATTCCTGCGCGATGGCAACCTGCATATGATGTCCGGGAATTCCTTCATGATAAGCCAATGCTTCAGCCTGATAAATCGGCTGATCCTTCAGGTTGTATAAATTGATATAATAGGTACCGGGTCTTTTTCCATCAAGTGATGGATCCTCATAAAAAGCTCCGCCGGCTGATTGTTCCCGAAAAGCTTCCACGGGTTTTACAACGATTTGGGCTTTCGGTTTGGTTTTGAAAAGTAAATCCAGTTTCACACGCATGCTGTCAATGATTCCTGTTGCCAATGCTTTGTATTTCGATTTGCCAACTTCAGTGTTTGGAAAATAAAACTGAGTATCGGTTCTCATGAATTCAAAAAACTCATGCAGGTTATCTGTTTTCCATCCGATCAATTTCATGATCCTACGCATCTCCGAATGGATACGGGCTACTTCCTTTTCTCCAATCTGAAAAACCTCATCCGGTTTATAATCTGTGGTAGTGGTGTTCTTCAATGCAGCCGCATAGAATTTGTCTCCCTCAGGAAATTTCCAGGCTCCATCGTCATCATTTGCTTCCTTTTCAAGTTCAACTGTATAGGTCATCAATTCATCGTAGGCAGGTTTCACGGAAGTGAGCAACGCTTCTTTGCATGATTGAAGTAAATTCTGTTTTACACCGGCCGACAAATTCAGCTTACTGATTTTTGAATAGAAGTCTTCATACAACGGGCAACGCCTGGAAGAGTAATCAAAGGGTTGCCCTGTGAGAACATTTTTGATATCTGATTTCACAAAAGGAAAGACAAACCTGGGCGGAATGATGCCAAGGCTGTCACGGATTTTCAGTTCAACAATTTCCTGTTCGAAGAGAGTCCGGATTCCATTCAGCCGACTGATGTAAGCTTCAGCATCCGCAACTGAATCAATGCTGTGCATGTTGATGAGAAAAGCAGGAATGGCGGATTGAAAGCCATCCATCTGATTGAGTGGATAGTTGTGAAATCGCCAGCGAAAATTATCTATTTCCGTTTGCGCATTGTATTCATAGTATTTATAACTGATCCTGGTTTTTTCGTCCAGCTTATCGAAATCAACAATTTTTCGGAGACTGTCGAGATTATTTTTGGTAAATTCCAATTCACGTTTTGCATTTTCATCACTGTGATCATTCCATTTACCATAATCTTTTTTTATTCCAAGATAGGTTTGCATTTCTGGTGTCCTCGAAACAAAGGAATCAAAGGAATTATCGAAGAAAGTATTAGCTTTTACACATTCCCGGGCAATTTCATCCTGTGTATACGTTTTAATAGTATCCTTACTTGGTGACTGACATGAAAAGAAAGTCAACACACACAGGATAAACGGTGAATTTTTCAGGAATAAAATACGATTCATAAAAATAATTTCAATGTTGTAGCAATCATACTTCAATTTACGAAATCATTGAACCAGGACCCTTCGGGATATACCAATTTTCATTTGTATTTGTATTTAAGAATGGTATAAAACAAAACATCTCAAAGAAAAACAATTGCTAAAAAAAATTGTTTGCTATCCGAATCTTCATGATGTTTCCTTCGGTTCAGAATCTATGATGAAGACTTTAAGGATATCGTTTAAATAATTGCAAATTTACTAAAGATCAAAACATGAAAAACAAAAGAAGATTTTTTTTAACTATTCTGACAGTGTTGCTTTTGCATACTTCATCCTTTGCACAGGATTATCATAATGGCATTGGATTTCGTCTGGGAGGAATTGCGCAGGGCCTTACAGTAAAACATATGTTTAATGAACGTTCTGCATTTGAAGGCATTGCTTCTTTTGGCAGAAGAAGTTTATTGTTGACGGCACTGTACGAAAGGCACAATCCGGTTGGTGACGTAGCCGGACTGAAATGGTTTTATGGTGGTGGTGCGCATATTGGTTTTTATAATGACGGATATCATTATTTTTATCTGAAAGGGAAACACAATCAACCTGTTTGGATTGAAGAAACAAGAAACGAAGTCGGATTAGGCGCGGATTTTATCATCGGCATGGAGTACAAATTTCAGAAAGCACCGATCTCACTCGGACTGGATATAAAACCGTTTGTGGATATTAATTCTGATTTTTTTGCATATTGGGACGGCGCTTTATCTGTTCGATTTACATTCTAATTCTCTTTCGATGATTCAATACCGTACTGCGACACTCCGGGATCAACCGGGCATTCTGGATATCTACAATGAAGCAGTCAGTAACACTACTGCCACATTCGACACGGAACCACGCTCGCTGGAATCACAACACGATTGGTTTCATAAGCACAAAAAAAATCATCCGGTTCTTGTAGCGGATGAAAATAATCAGGTAATTGGTTGGGCTTCTTTGAGCCCCTGGAGTGATCGCTGCGCGTATGATACCACGGTAGAAATATCAGTGTATGTTCACCACGAACATCGTGGAAAAGGAATCGGGAAAGTGTTATTGGAAAAAATCATCGAAGCCGGAAGCATGCACAATACCCATACTGTGCTTTCAAGAATTTCTTCCGACAATGCCGTGAGCATTCACCTTCATGAAAAAGCAGGGTTTAAGACGATTGGAGTGATGAAAGAAGTCGGGTTTAAATTTAACCGTTTCCTTGATGTAACCATGTTGCAATACATGTATCCACATGCGTGATTATCTTTCTTTTTTCAAAAATATTTCTTCTGCAATTTAGCCGCTATGCTTTCATTGTAATTTTTCCCAACCAGTCAAGGCCATTCTGTACGATTTTTCTTTGGCTCTGTCATTCTTTTTCTATATTTGAACTTCCCGTTCAAATATTTTTAACCTAACATCTCTCTTCACCATGAACAAAAACTGTCATTCGATTCTCTGTCGCGGATTAAATTATTCCGTAAAATTTTTTATTTGTATGTATCTCCTGATGTTTTCCTCCTTCCTTTCTCATGGACAGGGAAAACCTTCCACTACTTTACAAAAAGTCAGCAAACAGGAAGCGACTCAACTGATCACTGCCTTCAAAGAAAAAAATTCAGGTGCTACTATTTATGGTCAGACTGTAACAAAAGCACAATTGGAAGAGTTGATTCAAATGTTTCCCGATTGCAATGCTTTTAGTGTATATGTGGCAATTGATAAAACAGGAAACTACACCGGAGCAAACCAATACATGCTCCTGCTTGCGCCTGCGAAATTCAATGCTGAAAACAACAGCATTCAGTATGTCAATGATCCGGGACACGACAGTTCACTTTACATGCCTACCGTTTTATGCCCCAATGAATGCGGTTTGATGCAAAATCAAGGGAATAAATAAGGTCGATACCGGGTCAGAATTGCCGGATACTGCCTGGTATCCTGACAGGGCTGTTTATGGGTTTTGCGGTTTAGATAATTGTTTTATATTTGTTTAAACCCTCATTCAAAGTAAGATTCAGGGTTTGTTTCAAATATTTTCATTTACCGCTTCTTAAACTCAACTCCCATGTCAAAAAATCTTATCATCGTAGTACTTGGTACTCTTGTCCTTTTGTTCATCCTGGATGAAACCTGTATCTGGAATATCCTACCGGATAAATGTTCCAAAGGTATCGTGGTGGATTCCACAAACATCAAAGAACTCGCTGCCGGATTAGGTTATGATATTTGTGCCTGTGATAACAGGTCCAGGTTTACTGTTGAGACTCCTGAAAAATTCGGAGGTACCACCATTCCTTTTGAAGATGCAGTGAGTTATTTGAAAATGTATAGGGAAACCTATGGCACTCCTATGTTCGGTGCTTACCTGAGTAAAAAAGCGCTTGACAGAATATTCTGTGCTGATCCTAAAGCTAATGGAATCTATTGTTATGCCGGAATGCTGAAAAGAGAGTCCAATGAAGAAAAACCTGTTTCATTCATTGTTGTAGAAGGCGCGACCTATGCCAACTATGAAATCAACACAGATGTTGCAGGAAATATTTTTATGTCATCAACAAAAACACTTTGTCCGGATGAATGTGGTTCCATTGGTGTAGCCGCCTCCACATCTGACAGTGCAACAGTTTCGGGTGGGTTACCTGGTCATTGAAACAGCTAAACAACATTGAATTCGATTAACGGGATTTGTCAAGACAATTATTTTCAGCAGAGTAAGTTCTCATTTCAGATGAGTTGGAAGTGTATTTTCTTTTTCCTGATTCTTGCGTACAGTTCTTCTGTCGGACAACCTGTTTCCTCATTAAGATTTGATCCTGTTTCTTCGGAAAATGGTTTGTCGGAAAATACTGTCCGTAAAATTTTTCAGGATAGTCGTGGCTACATCTGGATTGCCACACAGGACGGTCTCAATCGCTACGATGGATTTACTTTCACTATCTTCAATCATCAGCAAGACAAAGCGAATTCCATTTCCGATAATTTTATCAATGAAATAGCGGAAGATCATCAGGGAAATATCTGGGTCGGTACACGAAACGGACTTAATGTGTATCGGATTCTCAGCAATGATTTTATCCGCTATATGCCTGTGGCGGATAATCAGAACGGACTGCATGGCTCCTATGTGTTGTGTATTACACAAGACAGCCTGGGCGGATTGTGGGTAGGAACCGATGGCGGTGGATTGAATCACCTCACTTTTGATACAACAGCAAGCGGACAGAACAATCAGAAGGTGAATGTACATTTTGAGCAAATCACTGTTCATCGCGGTGACAGCAGTTCCCTTTTGAGTAATTCCATTTTCAATATCGCGTTTGATAAATTCAATACAATGTGGATTGGTACCGACAAGGGTATCTGCAAACAAACTGCCGCTTCATGGTCGAAAAAAAATTCCGTTCGTCAATTTGAACATGTAAAAGTTCCACAGCCAAACATCAGCTCCGGTCAGGATCCGATGATTTATTCGCTCATGTCTGACTTTTCAAAGACCATCTGGTTTGGTAATGGAAACGGACAGTTGCGCAAAATCAATTCTGAATCACCGACTGCATATTCCATCAGTGAACCGCTTTTCACATTCGCACAATCGCGTGATAAGCCATTGATTGCGATCAATGATGTGCTACCCGCTGCTGATGGAAATGTGTGGGTTGCAAGTTCCATTGGTCTTGTACAGTATTTTCCTGGCAATACAGGATCGGATAATTTCAAACTGCATCAGAAGGAATACATTCATGATGTTAGTCTTGCCGATAATTATGTCACCAGTTTATGCAAAGATGAAAGCGGATTACTTTGGATAGGAACAGTCGGCGGCATCACCATTTATGATCCCTGGAAGAATCGTTTTCACGCCAGAGAACTTGATGTTTTTGGCCGTGACACAGTTGATTATTCCGTAAACGCAATATCTGTAGATGCAAAAAACAGACACTGGCTCGCTACAGATTTTTATGGTGTGCGCGTAAATACTCCGGGCGAAACCCAATCTATTGATCTGAGAGCTTTGAAAGGTTATTCCGTAAACACCTTCATCACGGATGAAAAAGGAGATATGTGGTTTGCCACATCCGGGCATGGATTGGGATGGATCAAGTCTGCCGATTTATTTTCTTCAGGAGGAGAAAAGATCAACGCGAATGCAAAGGCTGAATTCTTTTTGCATTCAAAAAATGACTCAAACAGTCTTGCCAGTAATATGGTGCTTAGTCTCGCGAAAGATATTTATGGCGGTATTTGGGTTGGAACCGGAAAAGGGTTAAGTCATGTGACCAGCGGAAAAAAAGAAGTCCGGAAAATATTTCTGAACAGAGAAGATGCCAGTCTGTATACCGACAAAATCATTCGCGATTTATATTGCGACAAAGATGGTAAACTCTGGGTTTGTACAGACGGCGGATTGTTCTCTTATGAAATCAATACCGGAAAAGTTCTTCACTTCAAACACGATCCTGAAAATCCAAAAAGTCTGAGTCAATCCCGGATCAATTGTATTTACGAAAATAAGAATGGTCAGCTTTGGATTGGTACCAATGGTGGTGGATTAAATCTGTTTGATAAAAACTCGAAAGAAGTAAAAGCCGTGTATTCCTATGCGCAGGGATTACCGAACAATGTTATTTACAGTATTGAAGAAGATGCACACGGCAATTTGTGGCTGAGTACGAACAAAGGCATTTGCAAATTCAATCCCGGAAACGGAGAATGTTCCAATTACGATATGCGTGATGGATTGATGAGCAATGAATTCATGATCAACTCCAGCTTTAAAGCGATGGATGGTGTGATGTACTTTGGCTGTAACAGCGGATACAATTCTTTCTGGCCGGATAGTATCCGTAAGAACGAATATATCCCGAAGGTTGTTCTCACCGATGTAAAAATATTTGATCAGTCTGTTTTTTCTGATTCTTCCAACTCCTTGAGAATCGATTTGCTTGGCAAACAGGAAATTTATCTTCCATTCATTAAAAATAGTATCGCTTTTGAATTCGCCGCGTTGAGTTTTCTTGCTCCGGAAAAAAACAAATATGCATACAGACTTGAAGGCTTTGATCCGGACTGGGTGCAGTCTGGGACACGTCGGTTTGTTTCTTATACAAATCTTGATCCGGGCACTTATACTTTTCATGTCAAAGCATCCAACAACGACGGGATCTGGAATGAAACCGGAATCCGTTATGTCATCCATATTTCTCCGCCATGGTATCGAACCTGGTGGTTCAGGATTCTGCTTGCAATTGCTATCACATTTATTGTGATTCTGATTTATCATGCCCGACTGCGCAACCTGGAACTTAAGAAAGAGCGTGAAGTAGCCATTCGCACTACACGTATGAAGGAGCAATTCCTTGCGAACATGAGTCACGAAATCCGTACACCGCTCAATGCGATTATGGGTATGACCAGACTACTTCGTGAAAAAGAACCGAAAGCGGATCAGTTGAAATATCTCGACGCGATTGCACAATCTTCCGACAACCTGCTCGTGATCATTAATGACATTCTGGATATTTCTAAAATCGAAGCAGGTAAAATCGAGCTCGAAAAAATTACTTTCAGTATAAAAGATGCGTTGAGTAGTGTGTACAATACTCTTCGGTTTAAAGCGGAAGAAAAAGGACTTTACTTTTCTACTGTTCTTCCCGGAGGTATGCATGAATACTACACCGGGGATCCGGTTCGTCTTTCTCAAATGCTAATTAATTTGGTTGGGAATGCCATCAAGTTTACCGAACGTGGATCGGTGACAGTTCAATGTAGCTGTGTGCCTCTCCATCCGGCAATTGGAGAAGAAGCAATGGTTCAGTTTGAAGTCATCGATACAGGAATCGGAATTGCTCCTGAAAACATTCACAAGATTTTTGAGAGTTTTACTCAGGAGAGCAGTGAAACTACACGCAAATTCGGTGGAACAGGTTTGGGTCTTGCCATCAGTAAAAAACTGGCGGAACTCCAGCATGGTACGATTGAAATCAAAAGTGAGCCGGGAAAGGGAACAACTTTCATCGTGAAAATTCCTTATCCGGCTGCAGAGATTCCGAAAGCTGCGCAGGTAAACCATATTCCTTCAGAAGATCTGCGCAAAACATTGCAGGGAATATCTATCCTGCTCGTTGAAGACAATGATTTCAATAGAATCGTCGCGGTGGATACTTTGCAGGAAGAACTTCCTGACATCAAAATTGATATTGCAGTCAACGGACTGGAAGCTGTAGAAAAAGTAAAAAGCAGAACATACGATGTGGTCCTGATGGATGTACAAATGCCGGAGATGAACGGCTACGATGCAACCCGGACAATTCGCACACTGCAGGAACCTGCGTGCAATACACGCATCATCGCGATGACAGCAAGCGCATTAAAAGATGAAGTGGAAAGATGTTACCAGGCCGGTATGAATGATTTTATCGCCAAGCCTTTTGATACGGAAGATCTCCTGAAAAAAATCCGTCGTATGATACACGGTGAAGTATAAAAAAAGAGGCCCTGACTGAGGCCTCTTTTTTTTGTCCGGATCGGATTAATTTTTCACCGGTAACAAGCTGTACTCTTTTCCATATTCCAGCATCTGTTGAATGAAATCTTTAGGATATTGAATTTTCACATCCGTGATCTTGTCACCATCCATTACAGGAACAAGTTTTGGCTGAATGAATCCCATATACGGAGCAACATTCAGAGGAATGTATCGTTGGTTCACTTCGGTCCATAAAGCCTGATCTACTTTCACACCATAATTTTCAACGAGATTTTTTCCTGCTTCATAATCTCCTTCAGATTTGATACGTTGGATTTCACGTAATAATTGTCCGAACAAATTTCTGAGCTTATTGTAGTCGTTGATGACAATGTAAGTTTTTCCGTTACGTACTTGTTTTTCGATTGTCTTATCACCGGAACCTTTTTCCAATACCCATGCTGATATAAGCTGACGATTCCGCATGTGAGCTTCTTCCAGGTTCTTTCCCTTTTCTATTCTGTTTAGCTGTGTCATCAGTCCGTTCATAATGTAATTGTCGTACTGGGCTTTGCCGGCTTCCAGACTCGGGCTCACACCGATGTCAACCAGTTTTTGATCCATACAGTAATACAATCCGACCAGATCAGCCCGTGCTTCTTCCAATACACCTGCATATGTTTTTAATGTTGTTTCAGTTGTACCCACACCTTTGTTGATTTGTCCGGAAGCATGACCGATTACTTCGTGCATATCTGTGTGCAGATCGCCGGCAATGCCGCCGTATTTGTGTACGCGATCGATGACTTCCTGACTGGAACCGAATTCATCCACCACAGGACTTTTTGATTTGTAATAATTGTAGGAGGCGACAATATTTCCAAGTGAAACAGATTTTGATCCTGTGTCTTCTCTCACCCATTCATTGTTCGGCAAATTGATTCCGATCGGTGTAACAGGTGCCGCATCACCTACTTCATTGATTACAGTGATGACTTTCGCGCTGATCCCTTGTACTTCTTTCTTTTTGTGTTCATTCATAATGGGTGAATGATCTTCGAACCATTGAGCTTCTTTAGAGATTGCATCAATACGTTTTGTCGCTTCAATGTCTTTAATCGACACAATTCCTTCAAATGCTGATTTGCGTTGCAAAGCATCCTGATATACTTCGATGAATCCATTCACAAAATCAATTCTCGCGGCTGTATCCTGAACCCAGGCGATGCTATACAGATCGAAATCTTTCGGATCACCGCTTTCATAGAATTTAATCAGCAAAGAAATGGTTCTCTTTTGTGCTTCGTCTTCGGCAAGAGGTTCCGCTTTCTTTAACCAATAGATAATCTTTTCAATCGCCGGTCCGTACATCCCGCCAGGCTTCCATACTCTTTCCATAATCTTTCCATTTTCCTTCACTAACTGTGTATTGAAACCCATCTGTGATTTATCATCCGGATGTTGTGCTTTCATTTTTGCATAAAAATCTTCCGCTTCTGCCTGCGTTACTCCTGAATAAAAATTGTTGCAGGAGGCTTTGATTACATCTATTCCTGCACTCAGGTTAACGGATTTTACATCCATAGTCGGATCAAAAACGATCTGTTGGATCGTCGTTGTAAATTCAGGAAGCGCCATTCCTTCCAGTGGCAATTTCGATGGATCTGATTTCGCCAGCAATTCCGCAAAATATTCCTTGCTGCATTCAGGAAACATTTTGTCAGCTGAATAATGGTGATGAATTCCATTGGCGAAAAACATCCGCTTGGCATACACCACAAATTTATCCCAGTCAGTTCCGGATTTTTCTCCTGAATAACTTTCCAGTATAGCTTCCACCGTTTTTCTTACAAGCAATCCATGACGGTATTTCTGATCGTAGAAGATATCCCTCCCACACAAGCTGGCCTGATAGAGGTAGTAAGCCAGTTCTTTCTGTGGTAAAGAAAGTTCATTGAAACCATCCACTTTGTAACGAAGCACCTGTACGTCCGCGAATCGATCCGCGATAAAATCAAACGCAGTGTCGGTTACTTCGGCATTTTCTTTTTTCTCTCCTTTTGGATTACAAGCAAACAATAGGAAACTGAACGGTGCGATGAGCATCGCCCGCATGAGTAATTTTTTCATCATGACATTTTCAGGAATTTGATTTAACTCTTAGGATTTTAATATTTATTGAATACCATATTTTGTCTGGTATTTTCGGTAGAGCTGTTTTTGTACATTATCAAGATTGATGTCTCTTCCCTGGATAAATGCGCGTTCAACATTGTTGCCGCGCATATCCAATGCATCGCCAGTGGATAAAAACAATGTGGCGTCTTTTCCCACTTCAAGAGAACCTGTTGTTTGATCGATGCCAAGAATTTGCGCTGGGTAAAGTGTGAGACTGCGTACGGCATCTTCTTTTGAAACTCCATACGCGGACGTAGTACCTGCATTGAACATGACATTCCGTGACTGCCATGATCCATCCATAGTTTCAGTATATACAATTCCGGCTTTGTTCAGCAACGAAGGTAATTTATACGGAAGATCCACATCGTCATCTTCTCTGGGTGGAAGTGAATGAACTCTGCCCAATACAACCGGCACTGAATTTTCTTTCAACAGGTCTGCGACTCTCCATGCATCACTGCCGCCAACCAACACCATTTTGATTGAATATTTTTTACAAAAATCTACTGCAGCAATAATCTCCTTTACGAAGTCTGCATGCACGTACAATTTTTTTGTTCCGTCAAAAACACCACGCATCGCTTCAAAGCGAAGATTTTTTTCAGTCGGTGCCGATTGAGAAACATATGCCTTCGCTTCACGGAAAAAGAGATCGATAGCAGCCAGTTGTTGATTCATTCGGTTCTTCTGTACATCTTCATTTTCCGCATACGCGACATGTGCGATATACATGCGTGGCCAGTTGATATGCATTCCTTCATCCGTTTTATATGCAGCATCCTCCCAATTCCATGCATCCATTGTCACCACTGAACTTTGTCCGGAAATCACACCGCCCTGTGGAACAACCTGAGCCATCAAAACCCCATTGCTTCTCACGGTTGGTATAATCTTGGAATCTGTATTGTAAGATATGATACTGCGAACATTGGAATTCATTTCTCCCACTTCAGAATAATCGTTGGTAGAACGCACCAGATCAATTTCCGCCAAACCCAACGTGGTATTGCAACTGATGAATCCCGGATATACATGCTTCCCGGCTCCGTCAATAACTGTTTTGTATGTTGATTTATCCAGCTTAATTCGGGTTGCATCACCAACCAGAATTAATTTCCCATTGTCAAATCCGATCGCTGAATTTTCAATTACTCTTCCGTTTCCCAAATGAGCAGTGGCATTCATGATCAGGATGGATGAGCTTTGTGCAGGCGCCGGTGCCGGATTCTGGGATTTACCAAAATAAGGCAGGATGCAAATTACAAGAAAGCAAATCAAGTATTTTTTATAGAAATTCATGAGCGTGAGTGTCTGATGTGTTTGAATGAAAATAAATTATTTCATGAAAATATGTTCGTCTTCATCACAGTGCTTGATGATCGTCGGACGCATGCCGCCTTTCTGAACATTTTCTCCTCTTGATTTCGCATCGTTCATTTTCTGAACCAGACGTGCTTTGTCTTTTTGCATTTCATCACGCAATTGCTGGTCGCGCGCGGTATCGAAATAGCAAATTCCGTCTACGTAAGTACGCAAAGGTTTTGCATAAATCGACAATGGATTTTCGTTCCACAATACAAGGTCAGCATCTTTTCCTGTTTTGATGCTACCAACTTTATCTTCTACCCGTAAAATTTTGGCGGGATTGAGAGTAACAAATTTCCACGCTTCTTCTTCACTGATGCCACCATACTTCACAGCTTTCGCCGCTTCCTGGTTCAGTCTGCGCGCCATTTCAGGATCATCGGAATTATATGAAACAGTCAATCCGACTTTGTTCATGATCGCTCCGTTGTAAGGAATTGCTTCATACACTTCATACTTGTATGCCCACCAGTCGCTAAAAGAGGAAGCTCCGCGAACACCATGCTTCTTCATTTTGTCAGCGACCTTGTATCCCTCCAGAATATGTGTAAATGTGTTGATTTTAAAACCAAAGGTGTCCGCCACATGCATCAGCATATTGATTTCACTCTGCACATAACTGTGACACGTGATAAAGCGTTTGCTGTTAAGAATTTCAGTGAGGGCATCCAGCTCAAGATCTTTTCGTGGTGGAATTAACGCGACTTTATTTTTCGTATCGGCCGAAGTAAATTTTCTCATCTGCTGATCGTATTCACGGGCGCGGGTAAAATAATCCATGTATACCTGCTCTACTCCCATTCTTGTCTGAGGAAAACGAATCACCTGACGGTCACCCCAATTACTTTGTTTCACATTTTCACCCAACGCGAATTTGATGAAGCCCGGCCAGCCCTGGAATTTCAGATTTTCCGGAGATTGTCCCCAACGCAGTTTGATTAATTGTGTTTGTCCGCCAATCGCGTTTGCGCTTCCATGCAGAATATGCGCGCAGGTTACACCGCCTGAAAGTTGTCTGTAAATCTGTATGTCCTCTCCATCAATCACATCACCGATACGCACTTCCGCGGAAGAACTCTGTGTGCCTTCGTTCACCGCATCTGTTACGGCAATATGTGAATGTTCATCGATAATACCGGAAGTGAGATGCATTCCTGTTCCATCGACAACCGTGCATCCCGCTGGACGAGCCAGATTTTTTCCGATCGCTTTAATTTTTCCATCTGAAATCAAGACATCCGTATTTTGCAAAATACCTTCTGCTTCGTTAGTCCATACTGTTGCATTGGTGAATACAGTAGTTTGTGCTTCCGGCAAATTTTCCCAACCATAAGCCATGTTCGGATAGGTCACATAACCGCCCGCACTGTTATCTTTTTTCGCAGTATCTTTTTTAGGAGTACTGATAAATGCACTGTCGAAACGCGCAGAGAATTTTACCCATTCGCCTGAAGGGATTTGAGCATTACCATTCCACTTCAATGGATTCGTTTCTTCTACCCAACCACTCAGTCTATAATTTCCTTTCGGCTCGCGTTTTTTAAATTCAAACTGAACGGTGATCAGATTTCCTGTTCGAGAAAAATTCGCTTTGGCAGTTGTTGTGTCTTCAAACACTGATACTTCCGGGTTCAGCAATTCGCCTCCGGTCTTCATTCTCATCGGAGGAAGATTTCCAATCGTGAGCGTATAATTTCCCCGGATATCACTCAGATTTGCATCTGAGATCTGGTATCGCTTTCCTTTTACCCAATTCTCATAAATAACATTGTCTTTATCAAAAAGTGATTTGG
>CALMQM010000047.1 GCA_937871435.1 uncultured Bacteroidota bacterium
TGTTGGTTGTTGGTGCCTGGTTAGTAGTTTCGAGTTTATTACAAAATCGTCCCTCTTCCCCAGTCCCTACGTCCCTGAATTTCGTCCCTCGTCCCCAGTCCCTACGTCCCTGAATTTCGTCCCTGCTTACTACTCCTCCAGCTTAAACGTCTCCAGGAATTTTGTGGTGTAGTTTCCGTTTCTGAAATCTTCGTTGCGCATGAGTTGCTGATGAAAAGGGATAGTGGTTTTTACACCTTCTACAACGAATTCGCTGAGGGCGCGTTCCATGGTATTGATTGCTTCTTCGCGTGTTTGTGCGACAGTAATCAATTTGGCAATCATGGAATCGTAATTGGATGGAATAACATATCCGGCGTAAATGTGTGAATCTACACGAACACCATGTCCACCGGGCACGTGCAATGTGGTGATCTTACCGGGAGATGGACGAAAATTGTTATACGGATCTTCCGCGTTGATGCGGCATTCGATAGCGTGCAGATTCGGAAAATAATTTTTACCGGTGATTGGAATACCTGCGGCGATTTTAATTTGCTCCTTGATCAGGTCGTAGTTGATCACTTCTTCCGTGATCGGATGCTCTACCTGAATCCGGGTATTCATTTCCATGAAATAAAAATTGCGGTGCTTGTCGACGAGAAATTCAACCGTTCCAACGCCTTCATATTTTACTGCCAACGCAGCTGCAATCGCAGCTTCTCCCATTTTTTCACGCAGTTCGTTTGTCATGAAAGGAGAAGGAGTTTCTTCCATGAGCTTTTGGTGTCTTCGTTGAATGGAACAATCCCGTTCACTGAGATGGCAGGCTTTGCCATACTGATCACCGGCGATTTGAATTTCGATATGTCGTGGTTCTTCGATGTATTTTTCCAGATACATTCCGTCGTTACCAAAAGCTGCACCGGCTTCCTGACGTGCGGATTCCCATGCCAACTCAAAGTCTTCCGGTTTCCACACGATGCGCATTCCTTTTCCTCCGCCTCCGGCTGTCGCTTTCAGGATAACAGGATAACCAACCTGCTTGGCGACTTTCAATCCGGTTTTCAAATCACTCAGCAAACCATCACTGCCGGGAATGGTAGGTACTCCGGCTCTTTTCATGGTGTCCTTGGCGTTTGATTTATCACCCATCTGATCAATTTGCTCTGGTGTGGCACCGATAAATTTCACACCGTGTTCGGCACAGATCGCGCTGAATTTTGAATTCTCGGAAAGAAAACCATATCCCGGATGTATTGCGTCAGCATTGGTGATTTCCGCTGCAGCCATGATGCGGGGAATGTTCAGATATGAATCACGGCTTGGAGGAGGTCCGATACACACGGCTTCGTCTGCGAAACGAACGTGCAAACTCTCTCTGTCAGCAGTGCTGTATACTGCCACCGTACGAATACCCATTTCCTTACAGGTACGGATAATACGAAGAGCGATCTCGCCACGGTTAGCGATCAATATCTTTTTAAACATATGAAATGAGTTGTAAAAGGACCGGAAGGAATGCCGGGGTGTAAACGTGCTTGGACTTTTTATCAGGAAGGATCTACCAGGAACAAAGGCTGATCGTACTCAACAGGAGTAGCGTTATCAACCAGAACTTTCACGATGCGTCCTCCAACTTCCGATTCAATTTCGTTGAACAGCTTCATCGCTTCAATGATGCACAGTACTTTTCCGGGTTTGATTTCATCACCGACATTCACAAATACCGGTTTGTCGGGAGAAGGAGTGCGGTAGAAAGTTCCGATCATCGGCGACTTAATAGTGATGTATTTTGATTCATCTGCATCTTTGCTTTTTTCAGCAGGGGGAGCAGTTGCGGCAGGCGCTGCCGCGGGCATTGGTGCCGCTGGTGCAGGTGCATGAATGACCTGATGTGCAACAGGTGCGGGAGCAGCATATGCAAGAGCACCGTGTGTTGTCTTGATGGTGATTTTAAAATCTTTTTGCTCAAGGCTTACTTCACTTACACCGCTGCTCTGGACAAATTTGATGAGACTTTCAATGTCTTTGAGATTCATAGATTCTGCGCTGGTTTGTGGTTGAGGCTTCGCAGCCGGAGTTTTTTTCTGCTTCATGGGTGTTGGTTGAATAACCATAACCTGTCAGAGAGGTTGGAATCTCTGAAAGGAATTCAAACCTACGTTAAATTCCAAAAATTGACAAAAATACCTGCCGAAAAACCGTAGAAAATTGCAGTGAAAAAGAAGGGCATTTGATGAAATAACTGAAAATGATAGTAAAAAGGGGGTTGGGTGTTTGATATGAGGTATCAATTATTAGATATCTCGTCAGCGGTCAATAGAAGTTGGTTGTTGGTTGATGGTTGTTGGTTGCTGGTCCCGAGTTCCTGGTTCCTGGTTTCTGGTTGGAGGCAAATCATTAAAGCAACCGTCCCCCGTCCCCCGTCCCTTGTCCCTTGTCCCTCTCGTCTAATACCTAGTACCTAGTACCTAATACTTAGTACCTAATACCTAGTAGAAAGTTGTTGGTTGTTAGTTGTTGGTTTCGTGTTTTCAGGTTGAAAGTTAATCATTAAAGCAACCGTCCCCCGTCCCTCGTCCCTTGTCCCTCCCGTCTAATACCTAATACCTAATACCTAATACTTAGTACCTAATACCTAGTAGAAAGTTGTCGGTTGTTGGTTGTTGGTTGTTGGTTGTTGGTTGTTGGTTTCGTGTTTCGGCTTGTTGGTTATTCAATATTACAACCGTCCCCCGTCTCTCGTCCCTCAATTTCGTCCCACGTCCCCCGTCCCTCTCCGCTAATACCTAATACCTAATACCTAATTCCTCACACCCCCCATTTCACCCAAACACTTCCCCAGGTGAATCCGCCACCGAATGCGGCGAGGATGAGGTTATCTCCTTTTTTCAGTTGCTTTTCGTAGTCGACCAGACAAAGTGGAATTGTTCCGCTGGTGGTGTTTCCATAACGCTCGATGTTGAGCATTACTTTTTCCGGACCTACACCCATTCGTTTAGCGGTTGCATCGATGATGCGTTTGTTCGCCTGGTGTGGAACCAACCAAGCGACATCTTCTGAGTGAAGATTATTTTTTTCCATGATTTCAGCGGAAACATCGGCCATGCTTGTAACAGCAGCTTTGAAGACCGGCTGTCCATCCTGAAATACATAATGTTCGCGGGCATCAATTGTTTTGTGTGTAGGAGGTTTCACAGATCCGCCGGCTTTCTGATGGAGAAAAGCTCTTCCTGCACCGTCGCTGCGAAGAATTGAATCCAGTACACCATAACCTTCTGTGTTCGGCTCAAGAAGAACAGCTCCGGCACCGTCACCAAACAATACACAGGTGGTCCTGTCGGTGTAGTCGATGATGCTCGACATTTTATCTGCTCCCACAATCACCACTTTTTTGTATTGTCCGGATTCAATAAATTTTGAACCGGTAACAAGTGCGTATAAAAATCCGGAACAGGCCGCGGAGATGTCGTAACCAAAAGCATTTTTCGCTCCGATTTTATCGCACACTATATTCGCTGTAGCAGGGAAAACAAAATCAGGGGTGGTTGTTGCGCAAATCAACATATCAATTTCAGAAGCTTCAATGCCTCTTTTGCGCAATAGATTTTGAACTGCAGGAGCTGCAAGATCGGAAGTACCGAGTCCTTCGCCTTTCAGAATTCTTCTCTCTTTAATGCCGGTACGTGAGAGAATCCATTCATCCGTCGTATCCACCATTTTTTCCAACTCAGCATTGGTGAGAATGTAATCCGGAACATAACCGCCTATTGCAGTAATTGCTGCAGTGATTTTGGACATACTTTAAAATTGAGGAGCAAATTTAGTATAATTTGTGATTGTGCAGGTTCCGGGAAAAATGAAGAATTAGATCGGATTCGGCAATTTTATAGCTCTGTGCGACAAATGGATAGCATACACTGGTGAATTTTCTATATTTGGAAATCAACTCATTCAAGATGAAAATTAAACATACTTTTCATTTACCACTTCTGTTGCTTGTGCTTTCAACAAGCATTTCCCGGAGCCAGCCTTTGTCGGGAAATTATACCATCGATAATTTACTTCCGACTTCCGGAACAAATTTTCAATCCTTCAATGATTTTGCAACCCGACTGGCTACAGATGGAGTTTCAGGAAATGTTGTTGCAAATGTGAATCCTGCCATTGTCTACTTTGAACAAGTGACATTTCATACGATTCCAGGTGCAGGCCCAATGGCTACGGTAACAATCGAAGGAAATCTTGCTACGATTGAAGCGGTAACCACAACAACGGATCGACATGTCATCCGCCTCGAAGATGTGTCCTGGATGACAATTCGTGGAATGAGCATTCTGTATGATCCAACATCAACCGGCGGTTTTTACGGTATTCAGATATACAATTCAGGTAGCCATCTCAATATTGTGAATAATACCATACTCATGAATTCAACCAGCACCCTGCATGGAGGAATTGTGGCTTCCGGTTCAACAACGAGCATTCTCGATCCGGGAAATTTTGACAATATTTTAATTGCCGAGAATTATATTTCAAGCGGAGGTTATGGAATTTCAGTGTATGGTGACGCAGCGAGCCTTGCGACACAAATTGAAATTGCCAATAACTACATTGCTGATTTCGCTGACAATGGAATTTATATCCGCGAAACAGATGGTGTTCATATTAACGGAAATCTATTGGAGAAAATCGCGAATATTATTTCATCTGCGAACGCGATACAGATCGCGCAAAACGCGAATATCAATGCAGTGATTGAAAATAACAAATTTCATATTCTTCAACAAGACAACGGCACACAAACACTTAGGGGAATTTACCTTTTCAATGGAACCGGTCACAGAGTTTTTAATAATGAGATTTCTGTAAGCGCTCTTACTACAGGAAATTTTACCGGTATAGAAATCCGCACTTCAGCAACCGCTCCTGAAATTTCATTCAATGTCATTTCTTGTGAAGATACAGCTGCCGCAGCAGGGAACTTCATTGGTATCAGTGAAGAGCTTTCGAATACCAATAGCGTTTTGAAAAATAACCTGATCAGCATTACAACACCGGGGACTGGTACGCGTGCCGCTTTGAAGCTTGGAACAACATCAACGGTAACCACAGCGTTTCAAAGCAATTACAATGACTACTGGGTTCCTTCCGGGAATGTAGCGCTGAAAGGCACAACAAATCCGACGCTCTATCAAACACTTGCCGACTGGCAAAGTACAAGTTCTCAGGATGCAAACAGCGTTTCCATTGAACCTCAGTTTACATCTCCGACATTTTTATTGCCCACGAATCCTGCTTTGAATAATCTTGGAACACCCATCGCATGGGTGACTATGGATATCGACGGGAATCCCAGAGATCCCGGGACACCTGATATCGGAGCGTATGAATATTTTGTTTCCGGTATTGAAGCGACTACCGCGTCTTTACAGGCGGTGATTTCTCCAAATCCTACAGCGGGAAGAATCAGAATTTCTTTACCGGAGAACATAAGCGGTAACATTTGCTGTAAGCTCTATGATTACACAGGAAAAATTCAATTAACAAAAACTTTAAATGGATCCGGAGCAGTCGATTTTGAACTGAACGATGTGGCTGCAGGAATATATCTGCTTGAAATCAATTGCGGAGGAAACTATGGGGAATATCGTGTTATAAAAACACACTAATCAATTTTGAATACTAATACAAGATTCTTTGAGAAACATTACCGTGTAATAATAAATTTCTCCGTGTTAAGTATTTTCTCATTCAATCTAAGTCTACAGAGATAAGCACCAGAAGCAAGTCCTGCCATGGATTTGTTTACAGAATAATTTCCAGCAGATTGCGTTTCCTTCACTAATATCCCAATTTCTCTTCCAAATAAATCGAAGATTGCAATTTCAACTTTTCCTCCAAAAGATAACTGGTAATTACATTCAAGAGAATTCGCATTTGCGTTGAAATAAGGAGGGTATAAATTTGCAAGGGAATTATTTACTACTGGATCTAATCCTGCTGTTGCATCATCACCAGAAATTTCCCGTTGCCAAATTCCTCTTCCAAAAGTGGAGGCCCTCACCCAAAATGTTCCATTAATTGCGATACTATCTATGCCTTTCATTTCTGTCATCTGAATGCTTTCAGGCATTCCGTTGTTCCAACGAACCCAGCTCAATCCTCCATCGGTGGTTTTGAACCCTCCTTCTTCAGTCGCTAAATAAATTTGATTTGGATTGTACGGATATGGGACCAAATCACTCAGTGGAACGTCAGGAAGATTACCACTGATATTTACCCAGGTCTGTCCTCGATCGGTTGTTTTAAAAACTTTATTTCCGGCATTAAATCCTTCGATCAATGCATACGCGATATTAGCTTGCAGTAAATCCGGAACCACTTTTCTTACCGGCGATGTTGTTGGAAGTCCGGCGTCCCGTTGATACCATGTATTCGTGAGCCCATCTCTTACCCACAACCGTGATGAATAACCCGGATACAAGGGTGCATACAAAGTGGGAAGCGTACCCCTACTCAATGAAACGTCAAACACGTTTCCTGGAAGGCCTAGCGGAGGAGTAAGTAGAGACCAGGAGGCTCCGTTGTTTGAACTCTCATAAATGAGACGAAATGTTGTTGTGTAAACATGAACAGGATTATTGTAATCAGTTCGTATCATAAATCCGTCGCCAAGAGTATCGTTAATGTTCGTCCAGTTGACTCCTCCATCAAGTGAGGCGAATCGCCGTTGATTCATGATTGCATAAACATTATTTGTTGTGTTCGGATCAACAGCGACTCCAAAACCATCTCCACCGATTTCAACAGACCAATAAGATTGGCCCGGATGAATGATGTCTATACAATTATCCTGAGAGCCGCCAATCATTACTGAATGATTGGTTGTTCCATTGTCAAAATGATAAAACTGGGTAATAGGAAGAAAATTATAAATATTATATTTCCATGAAGCACCATAATCATCGGAATAAAATATTCCCCCGTCGCTACCAACATAAAGTATAGATGCTTCTTCATTCCAGCAAAATGTATGTTGGTCCGCATGCATGCTAAATGCAGGTTCTTCAAAATTATAACCGTCCGTTGTTCTCCATATAGAGCCACCTGCAGCAAATGCTAAATCACAATTTTGAGGATGGACAGTCATTGCATTATTATACCAGCCTTGACCCCAATGAAATTCAGTTGTTTGTTGTCCGAAAATATTTAAACCAATATGACACGTATCCCAACTCGCGCCGCCATTAGTTGTCTTATAAATATGCATTGTGCCGTTGGTGACATCTTCAGTCACGGAAGCATATAAAACATTCGGATCAGAATTACAAATAGCCAACGCTGTTCGGCCAACATTTACTGTTGGGGCTCCACCGGCTAATGGATTCCAGTTTAGTCCACCGTCAGTTGATTTGTAAAGCCTGTCGTGCCAGATGATGGTATACAAATTTTGTGGATTCACGGAATCAATAACAAGGTCAGTTGTTTCACCATTTAAATATCTTGTCCAGGAATTTCCTCCGTCCAATGAGCGGTAGTATCCAACATTTGTTGCAGCATGCATAATTTGAGAATTGGAAGGATCATAAAAAATTTTATAAAATGATTCTGGTACAGGATTCATTGGAATGGAATTCCAGGTATTCCCAAGATCAGTGGTTTTCCACAGACCTGTTCCTTCATGTATATGAGGTTCGCCGGTTCCAAGAAAAATAATGGATGTATCCGTCGGGCTTGTAACAAAAGCTCCTCCCCATTGTGAATTCAGATTGTCGCTCATTGAAACAGGAATAAGTGTTATTCCTAAGTTAAGATAATGCCACAAATTTCCACTTGCAGAAAGCACCCTCATTTCTCCAGATGAAGTTTCAACTCCGGTAACACGTCCGGAAAATATCCTGTAAGGTGTATCATGTGATCTCATTCCATAGGGCCCAACAGCCGCCCATTCATTAGAAGAGGAGGATCGCAATATCGATACTGATTTTTCCGATGGTGTTGCAGCAACAGCTGCTTTTATTTCATTTACCTGTTCGGCAGTAAGTGAAGAATAGGGATAATGCAACAGTTGAAAATAATCAATCATTTCATTCGCGCTTTCATCATCTTCTTGCTCAGTCTCGGTCTTGACAAAAGTTTTTAATTTTTCTGCAGTAGTAATTTTCTGCGCGGTTGAAATTGTTGAGTAGAGCAGAATGGTACAGAGTGCTACGAATAATTTCGCAGGACTGAAATTCTGGAATGGATTATAAGATTTCATGAAGCTAAATTTTTAAAAGTTGTATGTATTTTCTTGCAAGATTTTCTTTCTAGTTAGAAATCAAATTTGCAAAAAAAAAGTAAGGCAGTCAACCCCCTATTTATAGGGGTTATGAATTAAAATTTGAAAAACCTTATGGAAATTAAACAAGATTATTCTGAATCAGAATTCTCGTAATATCTGCAGAATTAACAGCTTTGAGTTTTGATTTTAAATTGTTCCGGAACTCCTGAACAGTATAAATACTGATTCCAATCTTTTCTGCAATTTGTTTGGAAGAAAATCCATCTACAAGAAGTTTTCCGATTTCTTTTTCTCGTTGTGTCAAATTAAAAGTTGAAGTGTTGTGGTTTATATCCGGAATGTTGCTTGATTTTCCGAAACAAATCGTATAAAGAGGATTTCCGTCTATGTCACGTTGCAATAACATCACTGTTATTTTAACTTGAACATAGTATCCGTGTTTGTGCAACATTTTATATCCATATTTTATAGGTAAATGATCGTATTTATATGGATACTTATACCATCGTTCCCTTTTTTTATACTGTTTTTCAATTGTTGAAACATCTTCTGGATGAGTTTTGGAAATTGCAAAAGCCCAGCTTCCGTTCATGAAATCATCCGGTTTCCAGCCAAGATGTTGAATCACAGATTCGCTCACAAAAACATTTCTGCCGGTTTTTAAATCAGATACGTAGCAAAATTCATCTTTTTTAACATTTAATGCTTTTGTAAATGGATTTAATTTGCCAAAACTTTTAATTTCGTTTAATCCGGTATTCAATGGATTTCTGAAAATGATCATAAATCCAAGGCTGGTTTTTTTATCGCCTAGATTGGAGATGTAAGTAAGTACTTTGACTTTCTTCTTGTTTTTTAAATTAAAATTTAGAGATTGCGGTTCTATTTTTTTTGACAAAAGGATGTTCTTGAATTTTGGATTAGTGATAATACCAAATGTGTCTTCTGAAATTTCATTCATTTGCATTAATGGCAATTCATTTGCATTATAATTCAGGAGTTCATGAGCACTTTTGTTGGCATACAAAATGGTGAAGTTCGGATTGATGACAATGACCCCGTCTTTGAAGAAATCATAAACTTCTTTACCGCAGGAAATATATTTGATAAGTTCCATTACATAAAAAAAATTATTAGTGGTTCGATAATGTAATCACTTTGCAAAACACAATAATCATAAATATACCTTAGATTCTGTTGCTTGTCAAACTATTTAACATCACTTGCCTATGAAACCGGATTTATTTATTAGAAATTTTGATGGCCAAAAGATAGCCGTATATGATATTGGAGATAAGAACCATCTTCCTGTTGTCTTTATTCATGGCAATTCACTTGGAGCATTCACCTTTAAATTTCAAAAATTTGTATCTGATAATTACCGTTTTCTTGCATTAGATTTACCAGGTCATGGAAATTCTGAAAATGCAGACAAGCCTGATTTAGTATATCCTATGAAAGGAATGATAAAGTCGATTGAGATATTTATTGAGACATTAAAATTAAAAGAAATTGTTTTTGTAGGACATTCATTCGGTGGTCATCTCTTAATTGAAGGAATGGAAAAATTTAAAGAACATGCAAAAGCGCTGATGATTTTTGGAACGCCTCCTTTAGGCGTTCCTCCGGCATTTGATCAAATGTATTTTCCAAGCCCTGTGATATCCTATATTTTCAAGGACTATTTGATGAAAACTGAAATCGAGGAAGTTTCAGCTGCATTTTTGCAAAAAGGTGCCGTAAGAAACACTGAAATTATTGATTCAGTTGAACGCGCTGATCCGCTCATGAGAAAAAATTTAGGTGCCGACTTGATGAGAGGGAATTTTATAAATGAACTTGAAATGCTAGCCTCTTTGACTTTTCCTGTTGCAATTCTACATGGAGAAAATGATCAGCTAGTAAATTGTGAATACTTCAAAACAGTTTCGATGCCTTCACTCTGGAGAAATAAAATCCAATTAATTCGTTCCGCGGGGCATTGCTCTCAATTCGAGAATTCTGCTGAGTTCAATTCTTTGCTTTCGGACTTTCTTGCACAAATAAATTCATAGAAAAATTATTATAGAATTTTGTGTTGAGTACGGAGGGATGTGTCGTGACTGTAGAAGTTGCTTGAGCAATTTATGCAAATACAGAAAGAAGTTGTGTTGGGTAATGTATTTTATGTTGGTTATCCGATGAGATTCCAACTGTTTGCAGTGTGCAAATCACTATGGGTTCGCAATTAAAAATAAATATTCAGGAAACGGTTTCTTTTGAAAAAGCAGAGGAAATCTTGGCAGATAATTTCGCTTCTACAACATCCCTGGACAGGACAATCATATTTTTAATTGCTTTCGCTTTGCTGATACCGTGAGCGATGATCACGCTGCCGTTCACACCGAGTACTGGTGTTCCGCCGTAATCTTCGTAATCGAATCGATCAAAATACGGATCTTTGATTCCTCTTTTTCGGATCATTGCATAGAAGGACTCGGCTTGCTTCAAAATTACATTGCCAGTAAATCCGTCGCACACTATAACATCTGCTTTGTCGTTAAACAAATCACGACCTTCGACGTTTCCGATGAACGTAATTTCTTTCAGCTCTTTCAGTAACTGATGTGTTTCTTTTACAAGAAGATTTCCTTTTTCTTCTTCTTCGCCGATACTCATCAATCCAACTTTCGGATTCTGTATATGCAAAATGTTCTGAGCATAGATGGCGCCGAGCATCGCGAATTGTTGTAACACTTCCGGTTTACAATCGGCGTTCACACCAACATCGAGAATGAGTCCCCAGCCACCGTTTTCTTTTGGCAAGAGGGAAGCGATCGCAGGACGAAGAATTCCCGGAATTGCTTTTACTGTAAACATAGATCCCACCAACATGGCTCCGGTGTTTCCGGCGGAGGCGAAAGAATCTATCTTTCCTTCTTTCAGAAGATGAAAGCCAACAGTAATACTGGAATTTTGTTTCTGCTGAAAAGCTTTTGTCGGATGATCCGACATGGAAATGACTTCCGTAGTATGGATGATATCAAAAACATCCGCAGGAACATTTTCCCTTTGCAGAATCGGCAATATCGCTTCCTTGTCACCGATGAGTACGAGACGGACTTCCGACGGAAGTTCTTTCCAGGCATGAATGGCACCCAGAACAGTTTGCTCCGGAGCAAAATCGCCACCCATAATATCGATACCTAGTCTCATGCTTTTTGAAAGGAGTTTTGCGAATGAAAGATAAATTTGAATAAAAAGCAGCTGACAGAAAGTTCAAAGAACTTGTCAACTGCTTTGTGTCAAATCAGTTTAAAACGCTTATGCAGCGTTTTCTTTTTCCATTACCACTTTGCCTTTGTAGTACAATTTTCCTTCGTACCAGTGAGCGCGGTGAAACAAATGCGGCTGTCCTGTTGTAGGATCAGTTGCAACGGTCGGCACTTCGGCTTTCCAATGTGTTCTTCTCTTGTCTCTGCGGGATTTCGAGTGTCGGTGTTTCGGATTTGGCATTGTATTTTAGTATTAATTAATTTTAGGTTATAGATTTTAGATTAGTGATTTTAGAGTCTGATCTCATCAATCGCAATTGTATTCTTTGTTGAGAAAGCAGAGTATCATCCACTGCATTTTACTTTCGTCCCTCGTCCCTCGTCCCTCGTCCCTTGTCCCTTGTCCCTTGTCCCTCGTCCCTCTTTAGTTCAAATTTATTCCCTTCAATCCATCCCACCTTGGATCAGATGGTGGCTTCTCTTCTTCCTCTTCATGCGAGAGATGTTTCTCCAGCTCTTTCAGAATTTCCGGATCACAATCCGGATTGCCATTCTCATCTTCATGCACATTTCTCAGAGGAATAATCACACTGATGTATTCGTAGATAAACTGCGCGAGATCCAGTTCGTATTCGCGATTCGAAAGAACAATTACATCTTCCGCTTCTTCGCCACTTTCTTCACCAATCTTTACCACCAATTCATTGTAGGATTCGATGTCAAGATCCAGATCTTCCAGACAACGATCACATTGAACCGTCACCCTTCCTTCAATCGTGAAATCAAGTAAAAGCATGTGTTCTTTTTTCTCAAGAACAACCAACACATCTACCTGACCTTTTTGAACGATTGAATTCTCAAATCTTTGAAAGAACGAATCATTCACTTCGAATTCAAACTCATGCTCAGCCCTCCCTAAACTACCGAAATTGATCACAAAATCACGTGGGGCACTCATGTCTTCTATCCTCCGCAAATAAAGGGGGACAAAGGTAGAAAAAATTGACTTCCGGTCAATAGTTCAGACGATTGAATCTCAGAATCTAAGACAGAAAAACCGGGAAATCAGGGAATTTTCATCAATCACCAACCAGACTTCTGCGACCCACTATTCGGTTAATTCAAGTGCATGAAATACATGTAGTTACAAAATATACTAAAATCGATCTTTTCCGCTTCTTTAGGAATGCGGGTACACCAAAACCGTCAGCTTCTTGCTACCTTCGTGCTCTTATTTCAATTCAGAGTGATCAAAAAAGCAGGAAAATACCTTTTGTTTCCTTTACAATGGATCTGGCGTTCCCTCTTTTTTATCAATGCCGTACTCACATTTTTCATCTTTTTCCCTGTTTTTTATGTCTTGCTCAGGAGCCGGAAATGGTTTGGTTTGGTATTCAGAATCAAGAAGATATGGGCGCATTGCATTTTATGGCCGGTCTTTATTTTTTACAAAATTGAAAAGAAGTCGGAGTTGGATAAAAACAAAGCTTATGTCTTTTGTCCCAACCATACGTCCTACCTTGACATTATGCTTATATATATAAGTATACCTGCCTATTTTCATACAATGGGAAAAGCGGAACTGAGAAGAGTACCTCTTTTCAGGCATTTTTTCGACAGAATGAATATTCCGGTCAACCGAAAAAGCAGAGTAGATTCCCACCGCGCTTTCATCCGCGCCTGCAACGATATCGATAAGAAAATCAGTATCACTCTCTTCCCGGAAGGAACAATTCATCACAATGGTCCGGTGATGGGAAGATTTAAAAACGGACCCTTCCGCCTGGCAATTGAAAAGCAGGTTCCGATAGTTCCTATTACCTTCATGAATAATTGGTTACTCCTGCCTGACGATTACTTTAACCGAGTAGGTTACCCCGGAATAGCACATGTAATTATGCACGAACCAATTGAAACAGAGGGACTTACTGAAGCGGATCTGGAAACCCTCAAAGCCCGTGTCTACGAAGTGATTGATGCCCCGCTTCGGACAAAATACGCTTCCTGGTTTTCAAAAGCTCCCAAATAAACGCATTGATTGAAAAGAAAAAGACCCTTTGACTAAGCAGACAAAGGGTCTTTCTTTTTAAAATCAGGAAGAATCGGAATTACAGCAATTCAAATTAAATGGCCAGCTTCCGATTGAGGAATTGTAATTTCTCTTAACAGTATTCTTCAAAAGCAGCTTTCAGGTTCTCCGCGATCATTTCGGCAGAACGTCCTTCGATGTGATGACGCTCCAGAAAATGAACGAGTTTTCCGTCTTTAAACAACGCGATGGATGGAGAAGAAGGCGGGTAAGGCAAGGTATATTTTCTTGCTTGTGCGGTAGCTTCCATATCCTGACCGGCAAAAACAGTGGTCAGTTTTTCAGGATGCTTATCACTTTTGAGTGAAAGTCTCACACCGGGACGGGCAGTTCCTGCAGCACATCCACATACGGAATTCAGAACCAGCAATAAAGTTCCTTTGCTGTTCGGGATCACTTCATCTACTTTTTCAGGGGTTGTTAATTCTTCAAAACCGACGTTGGTCAGTTCCTGTCTCATGGGAGCACAGATATATTCGGGATAGGGCATTGTTAAATGATTTTGAATTATTTCTCTGCAAAATTACGATGAAAAAAAATCACTTAAACATGTAATTTTTTAAAACGGCTTTTTAAAGCCAAAATTCATCATTTCATTAACAAATCTAAAGTTTAAAAGTTCAATTTCTTACAGTTGACAGGTTGCGCCTGCTTTGTGGCAACGCGGGCAGTCGGTCGGCTATATTTTGCATGTGTTGAGTAATTGAACAATCATGTTGAAAGCATTCGTACCCATTTTTATCCTGACAACACTTTCTCTAATAGGAAGCAGTTCACTGCAGGCACAAAATGTTTTGGATAACAAAACATACAGAGTCACCGCTTATCAAAGAGGAAACAACGGAATCACCAGTATGTCTAATTATGCTGAAGTAATTCCTCCTCTGAGCATTTATATTCCCAATGCATTCACCCCGAATGGTGATGGTGTAAACGATGCCTTTTTTGTGAAAGGAGAAGGAATCCGGAATTTTCATCTGTACATCTATAACAGATGGGGAGAAGTTGTGTTTGAAACCACCAATCCAAAACAACAATGGGATGGTAGTTACGCCGGAAATCCTGTTGAACAAGGAGTGTATGTGTATCAGGTATATGCCTCCGGACTTGGAAAAAATTCCAAGACGGGTTCTGTTACCCTCGTAAGATAATTCGCCCCCTCGTTCCCCCGAGCTTTGAGCAGAACTTTGGTTCTGCTTTTTTTTGCTTTTGCTTTTCAATAAAACGAATTACTCACAGGGTAATTTTTCTTTATTTTCATCTTTCGCGGATGATTGATCTATGCAGTTTATTTCTATTTTTACAGGCAAATAAAATTTTCTATGAGCTCACACAGGTATCCCGTTGTCATGTTGATTGACGATAACGAGCTGGACAATTTCATCAACAAAAAACTTCTGGAAAACGAACAGTTCGCTTCCACCATCCTCATTCATCAGTCTGCTATTAATGCCCTGGATGAGTTGAAGAAAAAAGCCGGCAGTCCATCGGATTTACCGAATGTAATTTTTCTTGACATCATGATGCCCGGAATGGATGGCTTTGGATTCCTGGAAGAGTTTGATAAACTTCCGGATTCAGTGAAAACACAATCGAAGATTGTGATGCTTTCAACATCAGAAAGTTTTAAAGACCTAAACAAAGCAAACCAAAGCAAATACGTTTATAAGTTTTTGAATAAACCACTCAACAAGGCTATTCTGGATGCAATCAATGTCTGATCTGCATTTTTACACTTGTTGATATAGAATTATCAGATGTCAGAAAAAGTTTTTTCATTCAAAAGCGTACTCCTTGTGGACGATAGCGAGATTGATGTTCTCGTGAATCGCCGTCTTATGGAGCTGACATCTTTTGCCTCTCAGGTTACTGTAACAAATTCAGGAGAAGAAGGCCTTCATTATCTGCGTGAAGAATGTGCGGGTTCAGAAAAAGCTCCCGACTGGATTTTTCTTGATATGCATTTGCCCATGATGAGTGGATATGATTTCATTGAAGAATTCAAATCACTTCCTGAATCGATTCAGGCAAAATCAAAAATTATTATTCTATCTGTTTTTAATAAACCTGAACTCTTGCAAAAGGTTTTTGAAAATTCCTTTGTCGTCGGACAGCTCGACAAGCCACTTACCCAACAGGCCTTGCATGATCTTGCAACAAAAGGTGTGGTAAAGTTCAGCGCTTCTTCCTGAAAAATTCTTTCACAAGTTCACCGCATTCTTCCTGCATAATGCCGCTAATGAGTTTCGTTTTCGGATGCAGAATATTTTTGGATGTTTGCATAAATCCCCTTTTCGGATCGGAAGCTCCATAGACAACCGTTCCGACCTGCGTCCAGAAAGCGGCACCGGCACACATCACACAAGGTTCAAGCGTCACATACAAGGTACATTCCGATAAATATTTTCCTCCGAGAAAATTAGCAGCGGCAGTAAAGGCCTGCATTTCCGCATGCGCAGTGACATCGTTTAGACGTTCCGTCAGATTGTGTCCTCTTCCGATGATCCGGTTTTGACATACTACAACAGCACCGACAGGCACTTCATCCAGCTCCAGCGCCCGCATCGCTTCCTTGAAAGCCTCCTTCATATAATGCAAATGATTCGGATCCATTGTTTTTTCTTAAGATACGGAATGTGTCATATCCCTTTCCTGAATTTTGTAAAATTAGAATAAAAGCGTCAAATGTAAATTTCATATGTAACTGAAATAATCGATTTATCTATGCTAATTTTGTTTTAATTTAATCACTGAAAACAATCACAAAAACAGACACATGAAAAAATATATTCTTCTCGCAGGAATGCTTTACAGTATTTCAATTTCATCCTTCGGTCAGGGATTTAACATTGGTTTCCATGCGGGATATGGCCTGGGAACTGCAAGACAGGTATTACTTGTAAATTCGACTCCTAACACTTTTGAAAGTGTAAAGGTGTCTTTAGGACAGGGGCTCAACCTTGGTGCTGATCTGAATCTTATGTTTTCCGAAAATGTTGGTGCCGATCTTGGCTTCAGTTATTTAATCGGAAGTGAGTTTGAATCGAGCGATGTTTCAAATAGCACCACCCGTACATCCACTCTCAAAGGCAACATGCTTCGTATCACTCCGGGAATTAAAGTTTCCGCCGGGGAAACAAAAAATGTGTGTCCATACGGCCGCTTTGGTTTAATACTCGGTGTAGCCGGAAAAATTAAAGAAGTGGAGACAATTTCCGGACAGGGAAATTTATCGACAAATGAATATGAATACACTGAAGGAACATCCATTGGTTGGTACGGAGCATTTGGTCTCGCATTCAAACTCGCAGATAACATTCGCTTTACAACCGAGTTGATAACCTACAACCAGTCATATGGACCTGGCCAAAGAGAAAATACTGAACGTTCTGGTGGTGGGAATTTAGATCCGATAGTCACCTATGTTGATGAAGGCAACAATGCTACCAACAATACTGCAATCAGGTTATATTATCCTTTCAGCAGCGTCGGATTGAATGCCGGAATACTCATTGGACTGTAATACAAGAACATCCATACACAGGCGGGCATTCCACGGATGCCCGCCTTTTTTATTCCTCTTGAGAAAAAACTACCTTCGACCTTTAAAATTGATATTGCCATGTTACGAACTCATACCTGTGGTGAATTAACTCTCCGAAACTCCGGAGAATCTGTTGTTCTGTGCGGCTGGATCCAGCGTTCACGCGATCTGGGCGGAATGACTTTCATCGATCTGCGCGACCGGTATGGGATCACTCAATTGGTTTTCAATATGGAAACGAATGCTTCCCTGTGTGAAGCTGCCCGGCAGTTGGGAAGAGAATATGTTCTGCGAATCAATGGTGTCGTGACGGAACGAAGCAACAAGAATCTTAAAATGCCTACTGGTGAAATTGAAATTCGGGTTGATTCGTTTGATGTTCTGAATGCAGCGAAGACTCCGCCTTTTACTATTGAAGATAATTCTGACGGCGGTGAAGATCTCCGGATGAAATACCGATACCTTGATATTCGTCGTAATCCTGTCAAAGAAGCATTGCTTCTGCGCGCGCAAGTAACCACGGAAACAAGAACCTATCTGAACAAACAACAATTCGTGGAAATAGAAACTCCCGTGTTGATCAAATCCACACCGGAAGGAGCACGTGATTTTGTGGTTCCTTCAAGAATGAATCCGGGAGAGTTTTATGCACTGCCTCAATCGCCACAAACATTTAAGCAATTGCTCATGGTTGCTGGAATGGATAAATATTATCAGATCGTAAAATGTTTCCGGGATGAGGATTTACGTGCCGACCGTCAGCCTGAATTTACGCAGATCGACTGCGAGATGAGTTTTATCGAACAGGAAGATATTCTCAACATGTTCGAAGGAATGACCCGGCATCTTTTTGATACTGTGAAAAGTGTCAACATCGGAGAAGTTCCAAGAATGACTTATTCCGATGCCATGAAATATTATGGCAACGATAAACCGGACATCCGCTTTGAAATGAAGTTGAATGATTTTTCTTCTCTTACAAAAGGAAAAAATTTTAAAGTGTTTGATGATGCCGCAGTTGTTCTGGCGATTTGTGCAAAAGGATGCGCTGAATATACACGCAAACAACTGGATGAACTCACAGAGTGGGTGAAGCGTCCGCAACTTGGTGCTACCGGTTTGGTCTATGCACGCTACAATACGGATGGAACAATTAAATCTTCTGTGGATAAATTTTATTCTACCGATGATTTGAAAGAGTGGATGGAAGCCTGTAATGCCGCTCCCGGAGATCTTGTGTTGATCCTTGCAGGAGAAGAAGCCAGAACAAGAAAAGCCATGAGCGAACTCCGATTGGAAATGGGCAATCGTCTTGGTTTGCGGAACAAAGATGAATACCGTGTGCTTTGGGTACTTGATTTCCCGTTGCTTGAATGGAGTGAAGAAAATAAGCGCTGGCATGCCATGCACCATCCTTTCACTTCTCCCAAGCCAGAGGATATACATCTCCTTACAACTGATCCCGGGAAAGTGAGAGCCAATGCTTACGACATGGTGATCAATGGAGTGGAGGTTGGCGGAGGTTCAATCCGAATCTTCAATAAGGAACTTCAACAAAAAATGTTTGAAATTTTGGGATTTAGTCAGGAGGAAGCTCAGGCGCAGTTCGGATTTCTGATGAATGCTTTTGAATACGGAGCTCCACCGCATGGTGGAATCGCCTATGGACTGGATCGACTCTGTTCCATTTTCGGAGGAGCGGACAGCATCCGGGATTTCATTGCTTTCCCTAAAAATAACGCAGGAAGGGACGTCATGATAGATTCTCCGGCAGCTCTGGCAGATGCGCAGCTGACCGAATTACAGCTGAGTCTGAAAAAACCCTGAGATTCATTGATTGTTTTAAAGCCGAAAATGGGAGGTCTCCTGTTTTCGGCTTTTTGCATTGCTGCGTGGGTGAAATAATTATTTTATAAAATCCAAAATAGCCGAAAATGCACATCGTTATTCTGCGAATTTCTCTTACACGTTTTCTATTCTATCCTTACATTTAATCCCACAACCACATTTCTTACAACCTATGAAACGCTTCTGTTTCCTCCTCAGCCTTACCGGCTTGTTTTTGTTTGCATGTATTTCACGAAATGATTTGCGCATCGTCAACCGGAATTTCGGCGATGAAATTGAACAACAACAAAATCTGATTTTTTCTTTCGACAAGGATCTCATTCCGGATTCTTTGCTCAACACCTGGGATACAATTCCCTATGTTGTGTTTACTCCTTACGTAAAAGGAAAATTCAAGTGGAACACAACCCGTGAACTTGTCTTTTCTCCTTCTGTAGGTTTTCGTCCATCTACAGATTACAAAGCCAAATTATCCGATCATTTGCTGCGCTATACACGCATGAAATACAAAATTGATCCGGATAAAAATCTTTCTTTTCATACTCCTTACCTGAAATTACAGGATGTAAAAGGTTATTGGTCTTCTTCTGAAAAGAAACCGGGCATGGCTGCATTGAAGCTTTCTCTGGAGTTTAATTACCCTGTTGATCCGGGAAGCGCGGCAAAACTCATGACACTATATCTTGATAATAAAGCTGCAGCTTTTGAAATAAGTACAACCACAGTATCGTCTGCCATCACACTTCTCGTCGACGGTTACAACAGAGATTCGTTGAGTGCGGTTCCCGTTACCGTGAGCATTGACAAAGGACTTAAGTGTGTTGAAAGTGATTATGTGAGCAAAGATAAAATGGAACTACAGGCTGTTATTCCTTCTCCCGAAAAACTGGAAATCACACAGGCAATCGGTGAATTTGAAGGAACCGAAGGAATGATTCATGTCTATACCACTCAGTCCATATCGGATGAAAAAATCGAACAATACATTAAGCTGAGTCCGCAAATTGCTTTTGCAGTAGAGCTTACAGACAATGGCTTTTTCCTCAAAGGACAATTTACCGGAGGTTCAAGCTACCAGCTGGATATTTCCAATCAATTGAAAGGAACACTGGGTGGATCAATTGAGAGAAATTATTCTTCACAGGTTGCTTTTGGAGAAATGGCTCCGACGATCGCTTTTGTCAATACAAAGGGAATTTATTTATCTACAAAAAGTTCACGCAATGTCGCGTTGCGTATTTCCAGTATTCCGAAAGTAGAAGTTAAAGTATGGCGAGTGTATGAAAATAATATTCTTCATTACCTGCGTCAGGGAAGGTATACAGATTATTGGTATGACGATGAGGGTGAATATACATCGAACGGAGATTATACTTACAATACGTATGACCTGGAGAATTTCGGTAGTGAAATTTTCAAGAGAACCTATGAGACAAAAGATCTCGCGCGACAAAATGGTGTTCAGCTTCTCAACCTGAATTTTGATGACCTGGGATCATTCAAAGGAATTTATCTCATTCAGGTTGCCTCTTCCGAACGTCAATGGCAAAACTCTACCAAGATGTTGTCCATTTCCGATATTGGATTGATTGTAAAACAAAGTGATGATGACATTCTGGTTTTTGCCAATTCCATTAAGACTACCGAGCCACTTTCCGGTGCCAGCGTCTCGCTGATTTCCTCCAACAATCAGACACTGATGACTGCAGTGACTAATGGTGACGGAGTAGCGACATTCAGCAAAGTGAAATCAAAAAGCAATGACTTTCGGATTTCCATGGTCACGGCGAAACACGACAATGATTTTAACTTCATCACCTTCGCGGATGCAAGAGTCAACACGTCCCGCTTTGACGTAGGCGGTCGTCGCGCGGATGAAACCGGTATGATGGCATTTTTATATGGCGACCGTGACATTTATCGTCCGGGTGAAACAATCCACCTCAACACGATTGTTCGCACAGAGCAATGGCAAAATGTGAGTGGTGTACCTGTGAAAATGACATTGTTAATGCCCAATGGTCGTGAGCTGAAAAGTATTCGCGGAACATTGAACAAACAAGGAGCGCTTGAATCTTCTTTCGAGTTGCCATCGGCAGCGATTACCGGGAATTATGTGGCGGAATTGTTTACTTCCAACGATGTGTTGCTTACATCAGAATATATCAGTGTGGAAGAATTTCTTCCCGACAGAATAGATGTAAAAGTAAATTTCAGCAAGGAAGAATTAAAACCGGGCGATAGCCTGCGTGTGAACCTCGCGGCTGTGAATTTGTTTGGTCCCCCTGCCGCTAACAGGAAATATGAAGTACAATTCAATGTTCAGAGAAAGCAATTTAGCTCCAAAGATTTTCAGGGATATTCCTTCGAAATTCATACAGACAATAAAGTAGCACTCACTTCCAACGACGTTCGCGAAGGAAAAACCGATGCCAAAGGACTCGCATCAGAAACATTCACAGCTTCTCCGGAATGGGAGGATGAAGGGCTGCTTAATACAAAAGTCTTCACAACTGTGTTCGATGAAACAGGTCGTCCGGTGAACCGCGTGAAAAATTTCAATATTTATACCCAGGAGGAATTTTATGGAATCAAGCTGAATGATTATTACATCACCCGGGGAGAATCTATGCGTATCCCTGTGGCTGTAACAGATAAGTATGGAAAGGGAAAAGCGGCTGCTGCTGAAATTTCTGTTATAAGATACGATTGGTACAGTGTGATAGAAAGAGACCAGTACGGCGGAAGGTATCGTTATCTCAGTAAAAAGAGAGAAGTTTTGCAAACACAAAAAACAGTCAGCATTCCGGCAACCGGATATGATTTCGTGTATACGCCACGTGAATCGGGAGAATATGAGGTGAGAATTTCACGGCCGGGTTCTGATCGTTACGTTGCCCGTCAATTCTATTCATTCGGCTGGGGATACACAACAAATAGTTCTTTCCAGGTAAATACTGAAGGTCAGGTAGACATTCAGGCGGATAAGGAAAAATACATGGTGGGCGATAAAGCGCACATCTTGTTCAAAGCTCCTTTCAATGGACGATTGCTCGTAACAATTGAATGTGATAATGTCATTGAATACCGTTACCTGAACACGGATAAAAAAGCCGCGGTGCTTGATTTACCTGTAAAGGAAAGCTATATGCCAAACGTATACATCACGGCTACTTTGTTCCGCGGATTGGATGACGGATCTATTCCTTTAACTGTTGGTCACGGATACCTTCCATTGATTGTTCAACGCGATGGAAGCAAATTACCTGTCAGTATTGTAGCTGTCGAGAAATCACGCAGTAAGACTAAGCAAATAATAAAAGTAAAAACTCTGCCGAAGCAGGATATAGAAGTTACACTTGCGGTAGTGGATGAAGGAATTCTCGCTCTGAAAAATTACCAGACACCTGATCCGCACAATTTCTTTTATCAGAAGAAAGCCTTGTTGGTAAATGCATATGATGTGTATCCGAATCTTCTGCCCGACCTGAAACTCAACAGATCCAGCAGCGGAGGTGATGCCGATTCCAAATTTGATATGTCCAAACGGGTGAATCCGATGAATAATAAACGTGTGAAACTTGTTTCACTCTGGAGCGGAATATTGCATACTAATGCTGCCGGTGAAGCAGAGTATACAGTAGATATTCCTCAGTTCAGCGGCGATCTGCGCATTATGGCGTGTGTGTATAAGGATAAATCATTCGGTAGTGCTGATAAGCATATGAAAGTTGCAGATCCGATTGTGATTAGTCCGTCTATGCCTCGGTTCCTTTCTCCGAAAGATACTTTGCGAATGCCGGTGACTATTACCAATACCACCGCCAATGCAACGAAAGCGACTGCAGCTGTTACAGTAACCGGTCCATTAAAAGTACTGGGCGAAAATCCATTATCTGTAACCGTAAATGCCAATGCAGAACAACGGGTAGTGTTTAAAATTGTTGCAGACGCTTCTGTTGGTGAAGCAAGCATGAAAGTTAACGTGAATGCCTTCAATGAAACGTTTAGCGATAAAACAGATATTACAATTCGACCGGTGACATCATTGATTAAGATCAGCGGCTCCGGTGAAATATCTGGAACACAAACTATTCAGCTGAAAAATAATTTTATCCCGGCTTCTGTTTCCGCGAAGCTTGTGTTCAGTAAAAATCCGGTTGTTCAGTTTTCAAAACCATTGTCTTACCTCGTAGGGTATCCGTATGGTTGCATTGAGCAAACGACATCCAAAGCATTTCCTCAGATATATTATTCCGAGCTGGTAAAGAACATGAAATTTGGTAGTCTCAGCGGACAAAATCCAACGTATTATGTTCAGGAAGCAATTCGTAAGCTGGAAAGTATGCAGCTCTACAATGGTGCGTTGAGTTACTGGCCCGGTGGGAATGATGAAACATGGTGGGGAACCAATTACGCGATCCATTTCCTGTGTGAAGCGAAAAAAGCCGGATATGAAGTCAATCCGCAGGTAATTCAAAGAGCTCTTGCTTACATGTCACAAAAAATCAAAGCAAGAGAAAAGGATGAGGAGTACTGGTATTACGATGGTCGCGGCTATAAGTACCGTACAATATATTCCAAAGAAAATATTTATTCTCTGTACCTCCTTGCATTGTACGGAAAAGCGGATCTCACTTCCATGAATTATTTCAAAGCGAATGCCGGAGAACTTGCCTTGGACAGCCGTTACATGCTTGCATGTACCTACCTGGCATTGGGCGATAGAAAATCTTATTCGTCATTGCTTCCTTCGGCATTCCAGGGAGAAGAATCGAAAAATTCCTTTGGAGGAAGTTTCTATTCTTATCTGCGCGATGAAGCGATGGCTCTGAATGTTTTGTTGGATACTGATCCGGATAACCCGCAAATTCCGATTATGATTCGTCACTTGTCACAGCAGGTAAACAAGGAGGAGTATCTCAACACACAGGAAGCGGCGTATTCTTTCCTGGCGTTGGGAAAATTTTCGAAGAAGTTAGGATCTGCGCAAGTGACCGCGGATATAAGTATAAATGGATCACAGATCTCACAATTTACCGGACCTGAGCTTGTTCTCAGAAAAGGTATTGCCGGGCAAAATGTGGATGTAACAGTGAAAGGTTCAGGATATCTCTATTACTTCTGGGAGCAGGAAGGATTGAGTTCTACCGGCAATGTAAAAGAAGAGGATAAATTTCTTGAAGCAAGGAAATCATTCTTCAACCGCTTCGGGCAACCGATTACGTCTCTGAGAAATATTAAGCAAGGCGATCTGATCGTTGTGAAACTCACGCTGTCAAATACAGAAAGCTCCAAAGTTGAAAATGTGGTGATCACGGATATGTTGCCTGCCGGTTTTGAAATCGAAAATCCACGACTCAATGATTCACAAGAGATGAGTTGGATCAAAGATCAGGAAACACCGGAATATTTTGACGTACGAGATGACCGGATTAATTTCTTTACTACGGCTACGGCTAAACCGAGGAGCTTTTATTACCTCGTTCGTGCGGTGACTCCCGGAACTTTCAATATGGGCCCTGTGAGTGCCGATGCGATGTACAACGGTGAATACCATTCCATCCACGGTTTCGGAACCGTGATTGTTCAATAATTCTTTCATTCAGTTATTCCGTCAACATACTCACTGGTTGTTGACGGAACAACTGATGAATTCATCCCTTTTCACTTTCAATCAACCACTCCATGTCGTTTCTTCGGAAATGCCGGTATTTTTTATTCGGAACAAGAATTCGGAAACTATTTTCCCTGTTGATTCTGCTTCCAGTTTTAATGTTTTTTTTCCTGAATTTTCTTTTTCCAATACATGTGAATATTCGCTATTCCACAGTAATCAATGCTAAAGATGGAACAGTATTGCAGGCTTTTCTTTCTTCTGATGAAAAATGGAGGATGATGGCGGAGCCGGAAGATATAAGTCCACGGCTCAGGACAGCGATTCTGTACAAAGAGGATAAATATTTCTACTATCATCCCGGAGTCAATCCAATCGCACTAATCAGGGCGATGACAAATAATGTTTTGCATGCACGCCGGACTTCCGGAGCAAGTACCATCACGATGCAGGTTGCCCGTTTGTTGTATCCGAAGAAGCGAACCTATATCAACAAATGCGTTGAGCTGTTCAGAGCATTCCAGCTGGAGTTATATTATTCCAAAGATGAAATCCTCCGTATGTACTTCGAATTGGTTCCTTATGGAGGGAATATTGAAGGAGTAAAAGCAGCGGCATTGTTGTATTACGGACGCTTTCCGGATAAATTATCACTTGGGCAACTCACCACACTTGCTATCATCCCGAATCGCCCGGGTTCACTTCGTATCGGAAAAAATTCGGAAGCGTTGAAGATGGCACGAAATAAATGGCTGATCAGAATGAAAGAGGATGATATTTTTCCAGCGAAAGATATCGAAGATGCTTTATCGGAACCGATTGATGCTGCACGAACAGATGCTCCAATGCTTGCTCCGCACCTGGCTGTTCGTTTGAAAAATAAATATCCTGATTTGCCTGTCATACATACTACCATTGATCCTCAAAAACAACAAAAGGTGATGGCGATGACAGAAAATTACAGCCATCGATTGCATAATTTCGGAATTTACAATGCCGCGGTGATGGTCGTTAACAACAGAACTTACGCTGTAGAAGCCTATGCCGGTTCCGCTGATTTCAAAGATGCTGCTCATGGAGGACAGGTGGATGGAATAACTGCAGTACGTTCTCCGGGTTCTACGTTAAAACCGCTGGTTTATGCAATTGCGTTTGATCAGGGACTCCTCACTCCCAAACGTGTGATTTCTGATGTGCCAGTTAATTTTGGTGGTTATGCTCCGGAAAATTTCAATTCCAAATTCAACGGAAATGTAACTGTCGAAACAGCTCTCATGAATTCACTGAATGTTCCGGCTGTCAAAGCACTGCACCTGATCGGCCTCCAAACGATGATTGATAAATTGAAAGAAGCAAATTTTGAACA
Organism: uncultured Bacteroidota bacterium; assembly: GCA_937871435.1. GTDB lineage: Bacteria > Bacteroidota > Bacteroidia > AKYH767-A > 2013-40CM-41-45 > JADKJP01. Next base: position 25,988 of record CALMQM010000047.1, read on the forward strand.
AACGAGGAAAAGTGAAAAGTCACTTGGTTTGTCACTTGTGTTGGGAGGATGCGGAGTGAAACTGGAAGAAATGAGCGGACTGTATGCTGCTCTTGCGAATGAAGGCCGGTATGCTCCTTTGCATTATCTGAAAGATGAAGACACCACACTCACTACTCAACTGATTTCTCCTTCCTCCGCATACATGATCGCGGAAATATTATCACAGGTGAATCGCCCTGAACTTCCTTCATATATTCAGGAGAATTCAGTTCACATTCCAAGAATCGCATGGAAAACCGGAACTTCCTATGGACGACGTGATGCATGGAGTATCGGATACAATAAAAATTATACGATCGCTGTGTGGATTGGGAACTTCAACGGCGTGGGAGTTCCGGAATTAAGCGGAGCAGAAATGGCAACGCCATTACTTTTCGAATTGTTCAACACGATTGATTACAATTCACGGAATGGCTGGTATGTTCAACCTGAAGCACTCGATTTTCGTTTGGTCTGTACCGAATCGGGAAAAATCCCATCTTCGGAATGTAATCATACAGTGATTGATTATTTTTTACCCGGAATATCTTCCATCGAAACATGCGAACATGTAAAATCAGTTGATGTTTCTCCGGATGAAAAGATATCATATTGTACTTCTTGCCGTCCGCCCACCGGATATAAAACGATTTTGTATCCAAATCTGGATCCAGATCTCATTTCATTTTATACGTCGGAGCATATCGCTTTCAAAAAAATTCCGGATCACAACCCGGATTGCAGCCGCATCTTCTCCGGTAAAGCCCCTTTGATCACTTCACTTGCTGATGATAAAGAATACCTGGTGGAAAAAGGAGGTGAAGGGCAGTTGCAGTTGAGTGCTTCTGTTTCGAATGATGTTTCAATTGTCTATTGGTATCTCAACGACCGGTTTTTCAAAAGTGCTGCCGCGAATGAGAAAATCTTTTTCTCTCCCGATCCCGGGTTGTTAAAAATTTCCTGCAGCGATGACAAAGGGAGGAATACTGACATACACATCACCGTACGTTCGTATTGAAATGCAATTCTCCATCCGATTCGGAAATCAACTGAAAAGGTTCTTCTTTGACTAAAAGAAAACTGTCGAGGTCGGCATAATCAGTCAATGCGCACAGATTCATCCCTGAACGAATACCGAGAGTTGTTTCCACCATACATCCGATCATTGTTTTCATTCCTCTTTTTCTGGCTTCTGTTAACAACCGGATACCGTTCATGTAGGATCCTGCTTTCATCAGCTTCACGTTTACGCCATCGAATTGTGTTTTGAGTATACCGAAATCCGCAGAATGAGTGATGGATTCATCTGCAAACAATGGAAAAGGAGAATATTTCTTCAGATAGGTACTTTCTTCATTCATTCCTGCCGGTATTGGTTGTTCGACAAATTCAACCGGCAGTTTTTTGATCTTTTCTAAAAAATAAATGCATTCTTCCGGATTGCTGAATGCTTCATTCGCATCGATCATTATTTTTTGATTGCAAAACGAAGCAAGATATCTTGTCATTTCATATCCTTCCTGCGCGTTGATCTTCAATTTAACAAATGGAAACCTGTCCAGCTTGTTCTCCGCGTAAAAAGATTTCATCACAGCGGGATCCATGATCGGAATGGTATAGGATGTTGTGATCTTTTCAGGTGCCGGAATTCCCAGTTGTTCTGTGATGGCAATTTTTTTTCTCTTCGCTTCAAAGTGTTGCCATGCTGATTCGATAGCAAAGCGCAATGCATAGGCGATAGAGTATTCCTCAAACACCCGCAACAGCAGTTCTCCGCTGAGAGAAGAGTCTTGAAGAGTCTGTTGGATGTTTCGGAATTGCTCAGTTAACAGTTCAGGAGTTTCACCATACCGGATGTTGGGTGCTGCTTCACCATAACCTCTGTGTATACCATCACTGAGTACGACAATCAGGTTTTGCTTTTGGTCGGTCGCGTTTCTTGAGATCTTCCAGGTATATTTTAAATCCAATATGATGGTCTCAATCGTCCAATTGATCATAAACCGAAGATAAGGATTGATATTTTATCCGGATAATTCATGATTTGTGTAAATGTTGTAGCTAAACGAGTTTGATTTGGGATTCTCCCATAAACAAAAGTCCCTCGTTCATTAGAGCGAGGGACCTTTGCAGACCGCTACTAGAGCGGGAAGCGTTTAGCTTACTTCTTCTTTTTTGCTGCTTTCTTAGTAGCTTTCTTAGCTTTCTTAGCAGCTTTTTTTGCTTTTGCCATAGTTATTAGTTTTTGATTGTTATGACTACTCAAACATATGAAATAAAAAAAGGTTACACCAATTTGACGAATATTTTTTTAAACAATGAAATGTTGATTACGATGATCACTATTTTTCGTGTATGTGATGAACGATGAAAGTAAATTTCAAACTCATTGATCTCTGGAAAGCCTGAGTTGATGCGGCATTCAGAGCATCGCATAAAAAATGCGATGAAAAAAAATCATCGGGATGGAAGAATGAGCATCACTACTGATTCGAAGTTATAAACAATTCAAAAAGTCGCGAGATGAACTTTTTTTGTTCGGATTTGTCCGGATGGTGGAAAAAAAAGTGTTTGAAATGTCCAATCAAGTAAAAAAATCTTCCCGATTCATCCGATTTTTTTTCGTTCAGGACAATTTCTGTGTCTTCATGCTTCCATTGCATACTCATCGAACACATGCAAACGGAGTTTGATCAGCAATTAGATTTCTGTTTGCATGCGATTCATGTGATTTCATTTCTTCAACCTACTCAAGTGAATTGTAAGACTGCAAGTGAAAATGTTTTCATTCTGAAATGAAATCTACGTTTTTGAGCAAATATGGAATGTTTGAAATGCGTTATGTATACATATATATATGTATGAATCGGGAACTTTGAGTTGAGAAATGAAATTGCATGGATGAAAATCCTATCTGATGCATCGGTTGTTGTTGTTTCACCCGACCGAGAAGTATTTTTAATATTTTTGAATCCCAATGAATAGCATCCACCGATAACGTGTTATCCGCATTTAAAGACAGAATCATTCACAAAGAGCTCAGGAACCTGAGATCATTGAATGTTTTTACTTCCGTTATCGTTACTGCACTCGGATTCATTTTCGAATTCGCCTATCATGACGGATATATCCTGATGACAGGACTGGTTGTCTCGCTGATTCTTACTTCCAACTACTTTTTATCGTTTTACAGCAGTTTTTACAGAACTCACCTTCCCAATATCACTTATGCTTCCATTTTTCTGCTGCATTTCTGGGCGGTTTATGTAGCATACATGAGAAATTTTGAAATCGACTTTCTGTTGCCGGTTTCTATTTCCATTTTCATCTTTTCCCTGGTCTTTGATAAGTTTTTCAAAAGCCTCTTTTTCATTTTTACGATAACCACATTTATGTTGACCATGATGCTGGTGTCAAACAGATGGCTACCGGAATATACAATCACCCTCGTTGCATTGTATTCAGGAGCATTTTTATCTGACCAGATCCAGAAAAGAAAAACGGAATATCAGGATGAAATAGAAAAACAGGAAGGGCGTTATATTTCTCTCGTTGAAAATATGAATGATGGACTTGTGTATATAGATGAAGATCACAAGTTGATTTATGTAAACGACAGGTTTTGTGAAATCACCGGATACACTAAAGAGAAACTGCTGGGGATGAGCATCATGGAATTGAGTCCGCAAAAGAATGTACTCGAAAACAAACCCAAAAAGTTTTTCTTTGAATTAGCTGATGGTAAAACAGTGAGGTGTGAATGCGACATTCAAAAGTTAAATGGTGAACGCATTTATGTACAAATGTCCGGGACACCCTATTTCGATGACCGTGAAGAAAGAATCGGTTCGATGATTGTTTTCGCCGACATTCATGCTCTCAAAAGCGCTCAGGAACTTTTGAAAAAGAGAGAAGAAGGATACCGGACATTTATCGATCAAAGTGCAGTTGGAATCTGGAGAGCGGAGTATCGTCAACCGATTCCTGTTACACTTCCGCTGAATGAACAGGTTGAATTGCTTCTGGATTCCGGAATCATAGCTGAGTGCAATGATTTTATGGCCAGAATGTATGGTTATTCCAGTTCCAATGACCTTGTTGGAAGAAAAATCCGCGACTTCTACTACATCGAAAACAATTATGACGAAGAAAAGACACGCGAATTGCTGACATCATTCATCAAAAACAACTATAAAATCAGCAATGCGGAATCCAAGGAACTGGATTTATACGGAAGTGTCCGCTTCATGCTAAATAACAATATCGGAATAGTTGAACAAGGACATTTGGTAAGAACCTGGGGAGTGCAAACAGATATCACAGACCGAAAGCGCACCGAAAAGGAATTGCTGGAGACCAATCAGGAACTCGATACCTTCTTTTATAAAGCTTCGCACGATTTGAAAGGTCCGTTGGCAAGTGTGATGGGAATAGTCAACCTGGCGCGACTCGAAAACAAAGATGAAGTGATCGAAAAGTACTTTGATATGGTGGAGACCAGCATTCGCAGACTCGACAGGACACTTCTTGATCTGATCGATCTTGCGCGAACAAGAAAAGGAACGAGCAAACTCAGTGTGATCAATATTAAAAACCTGGTGGATGAGATTCTGCATTCGCTCAAACATCTTCCAACCTACGACCGGATTAATTTCGAAATCAAAATTGATCAGGATGTAGAAATCACCACAGATAAAGTATTGCTGTTATCGGTGTTTCAAAATCTCATACACAACGCAATTAATTACTGCAATCAACAAAGTCCTTGGATCCGTATTAAAGCTGAAGCAAAAAATCGCGGAATAGAAGTGGAAGTGGCTGACAATGGAAAAGGAATTCCGGAAGTGGTACAAAATCGGGTCTTTGAAATGTTCTACCGCGGACATCCGGATAGCAATGGCTCAGGATTGGGATTGTTTATCGTCAAAAATGCGCTGGAGAAAATGAAAGGAAAAATTAAATTCACCAGCGAACAAGGACACGGTACCGTATTCTATGTAACTATTCCAAATTCATTGGTTGAGACGGGTTGAGTGGGTGTTGGGTAATAGGTATTAGGTATTAGGTGAGAAGGGACGGGAGACTGGGGACGAGGGACGATTTTATAATAAACATGAAACACGAAACCAGGAACCAACAACTAACAACCAACAACCAACAACCTGGTATTAGGTACTAAGTATTAAGTATTAGGTAT
>CALMQM010000048.1 GCA_937871435.1 uncultured Bacteroidota bacterium
AGGTATTAGGTACTAAGTATTAAGTACCAAGTATCAGGTATCAGGTATTAGGTATTAGGTACCAAGTATTAGGTACAGGATGATAAGATTTTTATACTCCGGATTTAACATTCCTCATTCCTATTACCTTGTACTTAATACCTGGTACCTAATACCTAATACCCAAGACCTAATACCTAATACCTATTACCCAATACCTAATACCTAATACCTAATACCCAATACCTAATACCTAATACCTAATACCCAATTCCATAACTGAATAATTATTCATTATCTTGTCCACATTATGGCAAGAATTCGCGACGCGCAAAAAACGGAACAGATTTATCAGGCAACGCTTGAGTTGGTATTAAAGCAGGGATTGAGTGGTTTGAAGATGGCTGATGTGGCAGCTCAGGCCGGTTTGGCAACAGGAACCGTTTACATTTATTTTAAGGATAAAGATGAACTGATCAATCATTTGTATGCTCATTTGAAAGCAAAAAGTGATTCTGCTTTCACCGGAGAACCGGAAGAAGATGAGTCGGTCAAAAAGTCTTTACGCAAGATCTGGAAGCAATATTTTACATTCAGGTTAGCGCATTTGCATGAATCGGCATTTCTGGAACAATATCACCGTTCCCCTTTTCAGAAGGAAAGGAAGAAAAAGGGGGCAGGTTCGGAATATCATCCATTTCAATCTGTCATACGCATAGGGCAGGAAGAGAAGAAACTTATCAAAGCGGAAACAGGAATTGTCTTTGCCTTGCTAACCGGTCCGTTGCACGAACTGATCCGTCTTCACATCAGCGGAAATGTGAAAATTACTCCGGCCTTAATGGATGATACCTTTGACCGGATCTGGGAAAGTATCAAACGATAAATTAAATGTCATGAGAACAACATTGGTTCGATATGTCAAGTACAATGCATGGGCAAATCAACGTTTGCTGGATTTAATTTCGGAACAATGCAGTGATGTTCAGTTGAACCGGGAATTGATCAGTAGTTTTCCAACGATTCGTAAAACACTTTTGCATATCTGGGGCGCAGAATCTGTTTGGCTGCTTAGATTACAGGGAACTTCACCCTCAACTTGGAGCTGGATGGATTTCACAGGCACACAGGAAGAATTGAAAAAGGTGATGTTGGAGAATGACAGGAACTGGTTGGATTTTATTGAATCAAAAGATGAGAATTATCTCTATGCAACATTTGATTACAAGGCAATTGACGGAACAGCCTATGCCAGCAGCAGAGTAGAAGCGATTCATCACTGTATGAATCACAGCACCTTTCACCGTGGTCAATTGGTAACACTGCTTCGGCAGGTTGGAATTACAAAATTGCCTTCTACGGATTATATTACATTCAGTCGGTTGTAAATAATGCGTAACAGAACCAGAATGCTTCAGGAATGTGCTGAAAAATATTTTTCCATTACGAGATTCTTGTCGCAGGGCAACCATTGAAGCACGATTTCAGGATGCGTACTAGCTTTTTCCATGAGCAATGAATACCCCAATCCGCTGTAAATTTTGAAAGCAACCGCGTTGGATTTCAGCACATGAATTTGTGAATAGGTGACATCCGGTCGGCGTTCAAGCAGCAGTCTTTCTTTTTCTTTCATCAATGATGCGAGAATTCCTTTTCCCCTGAATTCAGGGAGAGTAAGACCAATATCAATGATCAAAGCACCTTGTTGCCAATGATGATGCACTTCATTGATGTAAGGCATTTTTGCGGCAGCCAGTTCCAGATTTTTTTCTGGAATAAAATATTTGAATAGAGTTCCTTTCAGAATGGTACCGGGCTGTCCGCTTTCTCCTTCGATCCAGCCGGCAACAGCTCCTGCAACTTTACCTTCATATTCTGCCATGAGATAATCAGAATAACACAACTCCTGACCGGTTACATCTTCAGCCAAAATATCCGCGAGTATTTTTCGGATTTCCGATTCAGACAATTCAAAAATCTTACTGTAACTGAAAACATCCGTTCCGCTTTTTTCGGCAGCAACAATTGTTTCAATTAAAAAAGGGATATCTTTTTCTTCGGCCTTACGAAACTGGAGAGGGTTCTGAGGCATCTGTTTTAAGTTAGACAAAGTGTTATTTAATTTTTCCTCAACAATGCATCCCAACCCTGAGCTGTAAGTGCGACATGGTTTCCTGACTTGTCAACCAGATGAACACCTAAGGCTTCATCAGTGATGTGACCAATGATGGAAATATCCATGTGCATGCGGAGTTTTTCATAATCTTGCTGGCGGATAGTGAATAATAATTCATAATCTTCTCCGCCACTCAAGGCACATACTGTCGCATCCAATCCAAATTCACGTGCCCTGTCATAAGTCTGAGGATCAATTGGAATTTTATCTTCGTACACTTCACAGCCGACTTTAGATTGTCTGCACAGGTGCAATACCTCCGAACTCAATCCGTCAGAGATGTCAATCATGGACGTTGGCTTTACACCCAATTCCCGTAACTTCTCTACGATTTCCTTTCGTGCTTCCGGTTTCAGTTGTCGTTCCAGAATGTAATCGTTGCCACTCAGGTCTGGCTGAATTTTCGGATTCTCCAGGAAAATTTTCTTTTCACGTTCCAGAATCTGTAAACCCATGTATGCGCCACCCAGATCGCCGGATACACAGAGGAGATCATGGACTTTAGCGGTATTTCGGTATACAATCTGGTCTTTTTCAGCAGTACCAATCGCTGTGATGGAAAGGACCAGTCCGGATGTTGAAGAGGTGGTATCTCCACCAACTAAATCAACTTTGTAATGTTCACAGGCAAGCGCCATACCTTCATACAGTTCTTCTACTGCTTCGAGCGAAAAACGGTTGGAGAGCGCGATGCTGACAAGGATTTGTTTAGGTGTCGCGTTCATCGCATACACATCACTGAGATTTACCACCACAGCTTTGTATCCCAAATGTTTGAGCGGATGAAACATCAGATCGAAATGAACGCCTTCAACGAGCATGTCGGTAGTTACAATGGTCATTTGCCCTGCGGGATCAATCACAGCTGCATCATCGCCTATACCTTTGATTGATTCCGGATGATGAATCTGAACAGATTTTTCTATCCATTCAATCAGTCCGAATTCTCCAAGGTTTCCTAACTCTGTCCTGTTTACACTATTTTCAAACATAATTTCTTGTTGAACTGCAAAGGTATTCTAATCAGGATAATATTCGTAGAGAAAATAAATTGGAATCAGGAGTTCACCTGATTCAAAAGATAAAACCGGGAATTATTTATAGATGTACTTTTCGTATTTCGCAAAATTTCCCTCACGAACACTCAGCAATCGGCTGGCTTGTTCTCCATTCACTTTGCCACTCTTGTAAACATCCATCACCAGATTAGTAAATGATCTGCTGCTTCTTCTCAGTTGCATGATATAGTAATTCGGGCCTCCACTGGATTTCGGTTTCTTTGCTTCTTTGATAAGAAATTCTTTCCAGGCCTGGTCTGCTTCTTTCATCATATTCCTGAATATTTCTTCATTTATTAATTCAAGTCTGAATGCCCTTGCCAATATTGCCTGGTTGCTGACTCCAAGTCTTCTGCCGGCTTTGGCGATATGTTTCAGCATCAACTCACCTTTTACTTGTAGAAATGGTGCGAGTTCTGTTTGAGGCAAAAGAGCTTCTTCCGCAACCAGTCTGCAAAATTTTTCTACAACATGAAGTCCGGAAGGATCCTCAGCTGTAAGACCTGTATCGTTTGAAATACCGGAAACACCGATCCAGATGTGCGCCAATTCATGAACAAGAGAAAATAATTGTCCGTGATCCCAATCGTCTGCATTGATGAAGATAAATGGAGCGTATTTATCGGCTATCGCAAACCCTTTGAATGTATCGCTGTCCAGTTTTAGGCGCGTATGAAAATTACTGCTGAGAGTAACAAAGATTCGTTTGCTTTCTGCCTGATCAATCCAATGTTTGAGAGGTTTTAGATCAGCTTTTCCAGGCTGAATGTTGAGTGTTTTTCGAATGTCTTTAGCGACTGTTTCTACCGGACTTTTAATTGTGTATTTCCCGACAAATTCGATTTTTTTTTCTCTGTTCCCTGCCAGAAACTTACTCAGCCATTCCTGCTTTTCCTGAATCTCGCGCATCATGAAAATCAAAGCTGTGCTCAATCCTTCATCTTTATTTTTTCGAAAATCTTTGAGTGCCGGAAAATCTTTGGGAATGTATTTGAGATAAAATACATCTACGGGACGACGGTATAATCTTGCAAGCTTTTCCACCTGCTTCACACTTGGCCATTCTGTTCCATCAGGAGATTCCCAATCTTTGATTCGTTCCACTTTGCACGTTTTGCCAATAGTGGCTGCTGCTTTTTCCAGTGTGATGCGCGCAGTTTTTCTTGCCCACTTGAGTACTTCCCGATTGATATTTGCTTTTTGAGACATGACAGGAATTTAATGTGTGAGTTTATTTTACTGGGTATTAGGTATTAGGTACTAGGTATTAGGTACTAGGTATTAGGTACAAGGTATTAGGTACAAGGTATTAGGTACAAGGTATTAGGTACTAGGTACTAGGTACTAGGTATTAAGAATTAGGTACTCAGAGGGAAGATAAAAGTAAAGAGTGAATGGTGAATAGTGAATAGTTATCTCCTAACAATAAATCATACAATAAATCATACAATAAATCTAAAACCGGAAACCAAGAACCAGGAACCGGGAACTCATAACCAGCAAACTGAAACCTATTGAAAATCAGCCATTCAAAACCCAACAAAAGCCTTGTTTAGAACCCCTCTAAATAGTACCTTTGTATATTAATTCTATTCAAAAATCAAATGATTACGGTAACAGAAAGGGCTAAGGCTAAAGCAGTTGAGCTAATGTCTGCTGAAAACAAGCCCACAGAAGCCTTTATTCGTGTCGGTGTTGAAGGTGGCGGTTGTTCAGGCTTGACGTATAAGCTTGAATTTGATACAGTTATAAGACCTGACGATAAAATATTCGAAGACAAAGGGATCAAGATTGTGTGTGACAAAAAAAGCTTTTTATATCTCATCGGAACTGAGCTGGATTTCAGTGATGGATTAAACGGAAAAGGCTTTGCGTTCAACAATCCCAATGCTTCAAGAACTTGTGGTTGTGGAGAATCTTTTTCTGTCTGAACCGAAAAAAGGATCACAAAAAAAATATCCGTCGATTCAGTTTAAACGCTATTCAGAGTAGATCGGACACTTCAATAAATCCGGTATGCAAAAATAGACTCGATGCATTTTGCAATCATTAACCCAACCATTTAATTCAACACCTCCACATGAGTGAGGATCAAAAAATAATTACAGAAGTCACCGAAAGCGATTACAAGTGGGGCTTTATTTCGGATATAGAATCTGATCAGGCGCCAAAAGGCTTGAATGAGGAAGTGATTCGTTTTATTTCTCTCAAGAAGAAGGAACCTTCCTGGCTTCTTGAATGGCGACTCAAAGCATATCGTCATTGGCTGACGATGGAAGAGCCTACCTGGCCGAACGTTCATTATCCGAAAATTGATTTCAATGACATCATTTACTATTCAGCACCGAAAGCTAAACCGGTTTTAAACAGCCTGGATGAATTGGATCCGGAAATCAAAGCGACCTTTGATAAGCTGGGTATTTCTCTGGAAGAACAGAAACGTTTATCAGGTGTTGCTGTGGATGCGGTGATCGATAGTGTGTCAGTTAAAACTACTTTTCGTGAAGCGCTTGGTGAATTGGGGATTATTTTCTGTTCATTCAGTGAAGCTGTACAAGAGCATCCTGAACTGGTAAAGCAATACATTGGTTCGGTTGTTCCTTCTACTGATAATTATTATGCAGCATTAAACTCTGCAGTTTTCTCCGATGGTTCTTTCTGTTACATTCCAAAGGGCGTACGTTGTCCGATGGAATTATCAACTTACTTCCGGATCAATTCTGCCGGTACCGGCCAGTTTGAACGCACATTGATTGTGGCAGAAGAAGGCGCTTATGTAAGTTATCTTGAAGGATGTACCGCTCCTATGCGGGATGAAAATCAATTGCATGCTGCAGTGGTAGAAATTTATGCGCATCAGGATGCGCAGGTGAAATACAGTACTGTACAAAACTGGTATCCGGGTGACAAGGAGGGCAAGGGTGGAATTTACAATTTCGTTACCAAGCGTGGCTTGTGCTACGGAAAACATTCCAAGATTTCATGGACTCAGGTTGAAACAGGTTCTGCGATCACCTGGAAATATCCGAGTGTAATTCTCAAAGGAGATCATTCCATCGGAGAGTTTTACAGTGTGGCCGTGACAAACAATTTTCAGCAGGCGGATACCGGAACTAAAATGATTCACCTGGGAAAAAACACCCGGAGTACAATTATTTCAAAAGGAATTTCCGGCGGAAAAAGTCAGAATAGCTACCGTGGCTTAGTGAGAATAAGCAGGAAAGCAGATCAGGCAAGAAATTTTTCTCAATGTGATTCATTGCTGCTTGGTGACAAATGCGGCGCACATACATTTCCATACCTGGAAGTAAATAATAAGACTGCAATTGTTGAGCATGAAGCTACCACCTCCAAGGTAGGAGAGGATCAGATCTTCTATTGTAATCAACGAGGAATATCCACAGAGGATGCAGTTGGTTTGATCGTAAATGGTTATTGCAAGGAAGTGTTTAATCAGTTGCCAATGGAATTCGCAGTGGAAGCACAAAAACTTCTCGCGATTTCACTGGAAGGAAGTGTTGGATAAAACAGCTTACACGCAAATAAAAAAAGAGCTTAATAAGCATTATAGTTGATGATATGTTAGAGATAAAAAATTTACAGGCAAGAGTAGAGGAAAAGCAGATTCTCAATGGGATCAATCTCATTGTGAAACCGGGAGAAGTGCATGCGATTATGGGACCAAATGGTTCCGGAAAGAGTACGCTTGCTTCTGTATTGGCAGGACGTGAAGAATATGAAGTTACCGGCGGTGAAGTGCTTTTCAAAGGGCAGGATTTGTTGGAAATGTCTCCTGAAGACCGTGCACGTAAAGGTTTGTTTCTTGCATTTCAGTATCCGGTAGAAATTCCCGGAGTGACAAATGCCAATTTTCTTAAAACAGCTTTGAATGAAATCCGCAAAGCTAACGGATTGCCGTCTCTCGACTCCAAAGAGTTTCTTCAGTTGATGAAAGAGAAAATGAAACTGGTAGAAATGGACAAAGCCATGACTCAGCGTTCAGTGAATGAAGGATTCAGCGGAGGAGAAAAAAAACGAAATGAAGTTTTTCAAATGGCTATGCTGGAGCCTGCTCTTGCAGTGCTTGATGAAACGGATTCAGGACTGGATATCGATGCGTTACGGATTGTAGCAAATGGTGTTAATGCTTTGCGCAATAAAGAACGTTCGTTTGTTGTGATTACACATTATCAGCGCTTGTTGGATTATATCGTTCCGGATTACGTGCATGTGTTGTACAAAGGCCGAATTGTTAAGTCAGGAACAAAAGAATTAGCGCTTGAACTGGAAGAAAAAGGTTACGACTGGATCAAGGAAGAAAACGGTGTTCACATTTAATCTGCTTCTGAATCATGAATACCGCATATCAACATACAGGAACCGAAAATTTTGTTCGCGCCTTCGCTGAATTCAGCAAGGAGAATGGAAGAATACTTCCTGAATTGAATACAATTGCAATAGGGCGATTGGAGGACATTGGTTTTCCAACCACCAGACATGAAGAGTGGAAATATACCAATGTCAGTCCGATACTAAACACCGCATTCAGTCATCCCGGCCCACAGTTCAGATTGAAAAAAGAAGATATTCAGTCATGGATGCTCGCAGGCAAGGACGCTATTTTGCTTGTGTTTGAAAATGGTTATCTGAATACTGACCTGTCATCCCTCGATGGTTTACCCGAAAAAGTGATCATCGCTTCTTTGTCTGCACAGCGATCCAATGCGATCGTGAAACAACATCTTGCGAAATATGCTCCGATGAAACAGGAAAGTTTTGTTGTATTGAATACAGCATTTGTATCGGATGGTGCTTTTATTTATTTACCTGCCAACATACAAATTGAGAAGCCTGTTCATGTTTTGTATGTGAATGATTCAGAATTTCACCCTACTGTGATTTATCCACGTAACCTGATCGTAGCGGACAAAAACGCTTCTGTGAAAGTTGCCGTTAGTTACCATTCCATCGGTTCAACAAATGCCGGATTTACAAATGCAGTAACGGAAGTTGTAGCCGGACAAAATGCGCAGGTTGAATTAATAAAGATTCAAAATGAAAATGAATCTGCATTTCACATCAGCCATACTGAAGCGATACTTTCAAAGGATTCAGTTTTTAATATTAGTACGATTACATTGGGAGGTAAAATTGTTCGCAACAACCTTCACATCGTACTGAGTGAAACGAATAGTGTTGCACACCTTTACGGATTGTATATTACTGACGGAAATCAACTGGTTGATAATCATACATTGGTTGATCATATGAGTCCGAATTGTGAAAGCAATGAACTGTACAAAGGTGTATTGGGCGGAAAATCTTCTGGCGTATTTAACGGAAAGGTATTTGTTCGTCAGGATGCGCAGAAAACGAACGCTTATCAATCCAACAAAAATATTTTGCTCAGTGACGAAGCAACCATGAACACAAAACCGCAATTGGAAATTTTTGCGGATGATGTAAAATGTTCGCATGGAGCGACGACAGGGCAAATGGATGCCGAAGCATTGTTTTACCTGAGGTCGCGCGGAATCGGAGAACAGGAAGCAAAAGCTTTTTTGAACATTGCCTTTGCAGCGGATGTGATAAAAAACATTTCCATCGAGGCATTGCGGGATCGATTGATGCCTCTTATTGAAAACAAACTGAAGCAAAGCATACAATCATGAAGTCCAGTCATGCATCGGCATTTCCTGCACACCATACATTTGATGTAGCGGAGTTGCGCAAGGATTTCCCGGTATTGCATCAGAAAGCCTACGGAAAACCGCTTGTCTATTTTGATAATGCTGCCACTTCCCAAAAGCCTTCTTCCGTGATTCATGCGCTTTCGGAATATTATTCGACAACAAACGCGAATATTCACCGAGGTGTGCACTACCTGAGTCAAAAAGCCTCGCAAGCCTTTGATGATGTCAGGGCAAAGGTTCAACAATTCATTCATGCCGGATCGGAGAAAGAAATCATTTTTGTCCGCGGAACAACTGAAGGCATCAACCTTGTTGCGGCAACTTTTGGACGGATGAGTGTAAGTGCAGGAGATGAAATTCTTGTTTCAGCAATGGAACATCACAGCAACATCGTTCCCTGGCAGCTTTTGTGCGAAGAAAAGAAAGCTGTGTTGAAGGTAATTCCGATGTCTGATGAAGGTGTGCTTGATATGGAAGCTTACATTTCCCTGTTAAGTTCCAGGACCCGGCTGGTATCTGTTGTGCATACTTCCAATTCTCTGGGAACTATTAATCCGGTGAAGGATATGATCCGCCTGGCTCATCAAAAAGGAATTCCGGTTCTTGTTGATGCAGCGCAGGCTGTTGTTCATGAGCCTATAGATGTGCAGGATCTGGATTGTGATTTTCTTGCATTCTCCGGACACAAAATGTTAGGGCCAACAGGAGTTGGTGTGTTGTATGGAAAGCTTGACCATCTCGAGAAGATGCCACCGTATCAGGGTGGAGGAGAGATGATACATTCTGTAAGTTTCGCAAAGACGACATTTAATGAAGTTCCGTATAAATTTGAAGCAGGCACACCGAATATCGCGGATGTGATTGCATTGGGAGTAGCAATAGATTATTTGCAATCCATGGACAGGTCTGCCGCTTTGAATCATGAATTGGGGCTGATGGAATATGCGTCTCTTGAACTTTCAAAAATAAATGGACTTCGTCTGATTGGAACTTCGACAAATAAATCGGCTGTTGTTTCTTTTGTTATTGATGGATTGAATGCACTGGACGTAGGAATGTATCTGGATACTTTAGGAATAGCTGTACGAACCGGACATCATTGCACAGAACCGGTAATGCAACGCATGGGAATTCCCGGGACTATCCGTGCATCCTTTATGTTTTACAATACATATCAGGAAGTGGAGCAGCTTATAACAGGCGTGAAGAAAGCGATTGAATTATTGAAATGAATAATATAACTGACGTGAGTATCTCCGAAATAGAACAAGAAATCATTTCTGAATTTGAATTGTTCGAGGAATGGTCTGAGAAATATGAATACATTATTGAGCTTGGACAAAAACTTCCAGCGTTGGACGCTATTCACAAGAAAGAAGAAAACAAAATCAAAGGTTGTCAGAGCAGTGTCTGGCTTCATTCTTCCACCCAAAATGGAGTAATTCGTTTTGAAGCAGACAGCGATTCAACGTTTGTAAAGGGTGAGATCGCGTTGTTGATCAGGGTTCTTTCAGGACAAAAAGCAGAGGACATTCTGCAAGCAGAGCTTGGCTTCATTGATGTAATCGGATTGCGACAGCACCTGGCACTGACCAGAGCAAACGGATTGGCATCGATGATCAAACAAATGAAATTGTATGCATTGGCACATCAAAGTCAGCACACATCATGACAGAAGAAACAAAACCGACCGGTTCGGATACTGAATATGTTCGCCCATTGCGGGATCGGGTTATTGACGTGTTGAAGACGTGTTATGATCCGGAAATTCCTGTAGATATTTATGAGCTGGGTTTGATTTATGAGGTTCGAGTAGACCCGGGAAATGATATTTATATCAAGATGACTCTCACTTCACCAGCGTGTCCTGTTGCAGAAACTCTTCCGCCGGATGTGGAACAGAAAGTGAAGAACATTCCCGACGTGAACAATGCCCGTGTGGAAATCACATTTGATCCGCCATGGGAAAAAGAGATGATGAGTGAAGAAGCAAGACTGGAACTGGGAATGTGGTAACATGAATCAGAATGTCAGAGATAATAAATAAAGTTTCAGAAAGTGGTCTTGTCACAATTGACCTGGAGGACATGCATGTTCCCGGAGAACGTATTTTATTTGATTTGAAAGGCTGGCTGTTTGAAGAATTAATTCTGAAAGAAAAGGATTTCAGGGAACAGATGAAAATTCATCCCTGGGAAAAATACCAGGATGCTTTAGTAGCAGTGACATGCACAGCGGATGCTATTGTTCCCACTTGGGCTTATATGCTCATTGCAACAAAACTTTCACCTTATGCCAGGAAGATTGTATTTGGGAATCTGACCACACTGGAAGACGAACTTTTTCGTGAACAGGTTTCTTCCATGAATCCTGAATTGTACAGGAATCAGAGAGTGGTGATAAAAGGGTGCTCTAAAAATGAAGTGCCAGTTTCAGCCTATGTGAGTCTGACTGCTTTTTTAAAACCTTTGGTGAAGAGTATCATGTATGGTGAGCCATGTTCTACAGTTCCGGTGTATAAAAGAGTGGAGAAATAATTTTATTTCTGCTCGGAACAATCAGCCGGATATTTTTCTTTGTGAACTCAACGCCTGAGGGCGAAAATTACCCGGAATGAATCTCGAAAACAATCGCTACTACAGTAGTAACCTTGATCTGCTTGCATTGGCCGATGAATTCGGAACACCAGTGTACGTATACGATGCACAAGTCATCTCGAATCAATACCGCCGGGTATTGAATGCATTCGGCGGGGTTCGTCTGAAACTGAAATATGCCTGCAAAGCTTTGTCCAATCAGGCGATTCTGAAATACATGAAGAAACTTGGCGCAGGTCTGGATGCGGTTTCAATAGAAGAAGCGGAGCTCGGACTGATGGCCGGATTTTCTCCTTCAGAAATTTTATTTACTCCCAATGGAGTATCTTTTGAGGAAATCAAACGCGGAGTGGAATTGGGTTTGGTAATTAACATTGACAACATTTCTATTCTTGAACAATTCGGCAATGAGTATGGCAACAGTGTTCCATGTTGTATTCGTTTGAATCCTCACATTGCAGCGGGTGGAAATCAGCACATCCAAACCGGTCATGTTGATTCAAAGTTTGGTATTTCAATTTATCAATTGAGGCATATTGAACGAGTAATTAAATCCTGTTCAATTCGTGTGGAAGGATTGCATATTCATACAGGATCAGAAATTCTGGATTCCTCTGTTTTTCTGCGTGCAGCAGAACTGATGTTTGATGCAGCTCAGCAATTTCCGGATTTAAAGTTTATTGATTTCGGCAGCGGATTTAAAGTTGCATACAAGGAAGGGGATGTGACTACTGACATTGAAGAACTGGGATCAGAATTGACGGAGCGCTTCAAAAGTTTTTGCAAACAATATGGAAGGGAACTTGAATTGTGGTTTGAGCCTGGAAAATTTCTGGTGAGTGAAGCAGGCTTATTGCTTGTTCGGGTGAATATTGTGAAACAAACCATTGCAACTGTTTTCGTTGGCGTGGATTCAGGACAAAATCATTTGATACGTCCGATGTTTTACGATGCATATCACGAGATCGTGAACATTTCCAATTCCGGGGGAAAACAAAGAATTTATACAGTAGTTGGATACATTTGTGAAACTGATACATTCGGATGGGATAGAAAACTGAATGAAGTGCGAGAAGGCGATGTTCTCGTGTTTAAGAATGCAGGTGCATATGGATTCAGTATGAGTAATAATTACAATTCCAGGTTGCGCCCGGCGGAGGTTTTGATTCTTGACGGGAAAGCGCAACTGATCCGCAAGCGGGAGTCATTGAATGACTTGTTGAGGAATCAGGTCGACATAGATGTTTGATAATCACTATTTTCCTTGTGGGTAAATGCTTTCTGATAAATGATCTGTGCATAGAGTATCATTGACCCTGAATGTTTAATTTTGGAAACATTTTCTAATCTATGTCACTTCAATCTGATCAGTTTTTATTTGATGCGGAATCAAGGGTGTTCGACAAGGAACACCGGAGAAAGCTGGCATTTAATATTCATCAGTACGATAAAAAAGTAGAAGAAGGGAAACTTCAGTTTGAAGATTTTGATACTGCTCGTCAGCGAGCTTCTACTTTAAAATGGCGGGTAACAGAGAATCTGGATAAATACCTGATTGAATTCGAAGCCAACTTCATTAAGCGTGGAGGGAAAGTCATTTGGGCACAGGATGGGGAAGAGGCGATGGCAGAGATTATCAAAATCATGAAGAATGCCAATGCGCGAACAGTGGTGAAATCGAAATCCATGACCACGGAAGAGATTCATGTCAATACAGCACTGGAAAGGGAAGGAATAGAATCTATTGAAACAGATCTTGGCGAATTCATTGTTCAGTTACGCAATGAGCATCCATATCATATAGTAACTCCGGCGATGCATCTTTCGAAAGAAGATGTAGCGAAAACATTTCACGAAAAATTCAATCTGCCGATCAAAAGTACACCGAAAGAGATTACCGCATTTGTTCGTGATCGGCTTAGAACGAAGTATCAGCATGCAGATGTTGGAATTACGGGAGCAAATTTTTTAATAGCTGATACCGGCGGTGTTGCTGTGACAGAGAATGAAGGAAATGCGTTGATGTCCGTAGCATTTCCTAAAATACATATTGCTATAGCCGGCATTGAAAAAATTATTCCTTCATTAACAGACCTGGATTTGTTCTGGCCTTTGCTTGCTACGCATGGAACCGGACAGAACATTACTGTATACAATTCCATTACAACCGGTCCACGGCAGGCAGAAGAATCGGATGGTCCGGTGGAAATGTATGTGGTATTGCTTGACAATGGCAGAACACAATTACTTGCGCAGCAGGAGCAGCGTCAGGCACTTTCTTGTATACGATGCGGAGCATGTTTGAATGGTTGTCCGATTTACAAAGGTGTCGGAGGTCATGCCTATGGAAGTACTTATAGTGGACCGATCGGATCAGTCATTACTCCACATTACAATGGCATGAAAGAATTCAAACATCTTAGTTATGCATCTTCCCTTTGTGGAAAGTGTACGGATGTTTGTCCTGTGCGAATAGAGTTGCATAAATTATTACTCTACAACCGTCGTGATTCGGTGGATCAGCATCTCAGTCCGGGTAGTGAACGTTGGGTATTTTCTTTCTGGAAAAGCGCGATGTTGAACAGAACTTTGCTCAACATGGGAGGAAGCAGGTTGAAAAATTTTGTATTGAAAAATTTCTTCAGAAAATCATGGGGCGATCGGAGAGAATTGCCGAAGATGGCTCCAAAATCTTTCAATGAAATGTGGAGGGCAATGCATAAATAGTTATTTGCATAGTCAGCAAAATAAATTTTATACAAAATAAAAAGAGCGCTAAGAATTTTCTTAGCGCTCTTTTTTTAAGAGATGTAATCTTTATGGGTGTGATGCAATGATAAACAACTGGCTATTGTTCTCGATCATACTGTAATCAGAAGATTCAACCAAACCATCACCGGTGATATCGGTATAGTTATAACCGAAGGCGAAGTTTTGAGAATCGTTTTCGATCGCACCGTAGTCAGAAGATTCAACGAATCCGTCTTGTATTCCGAGGTTGGAACCGAAATCTGATACATCACCGCTCCACAATGCAAAGGTTCCGGGATCTACATTGACCATGTTGGAACTGTAAGCCTGGAGATCAGAAGTGGTGAAATCGTAAGTATCGCCATCGTTTATCTGTACAGGATCAGCGCTCCATGTTTCGAGAGAATTTCTGTGAGTTACACGGAGATAGAAGCTGTTACCGGAATATGCTCCACTGAATGTACAAACAAGATTTCCATCGGTCTGAAGAATTCCCTGGAAGCATTCCATGGAAATCAACATGGATGGATCGATCAGACAAACAGTAAGTGTGTCACAATCTGTCGGAGAAGCACTGATACCTGAATTGAACAATGCGGCATTCATCGGATTGCCTGACTGGTAGTAGCCCTGGATGAAAGCTTTCACTGTGAAAGTTACAGTTGCTGTGGGAACAACAAAATCAGTGGATGAGTTGGTAACACAAGAAGGAGTAGAGATTGTGATCACACCGGTTGTTGCACCTACCGGAACAGTTGTGCTGATCTGGTTTGCATTGTCAACAGTGAATGTTGCGCTTACGCCGTTAAACTGAACATCTGTGATACCAACAAATCCGCTACCACTGATTACTACCGGAGTTCCTGCTGCTCCTGAAGAAGGACTGAAGCTGCCGATAACGATTGCTGCGGGTTCTGTAATTGTTGCAGAGGTAGTCGCAGAACATCCGTTCGCATCTACAACTGTGACAGAATAAGGACCTGCTACAAGTCCACTGATATCTTCTGTAGTTTCAGAATTGCTCCAAGAATAAGTATAACCCGGAGTGCCTCCGCTTACACTCAAATCAATGAAACCGTTGTTACCACCATTGCAGGAAACATCCACTTGTGTAGTTGAAAGGGAGATTGCTGTAGGTTCTGTGATGGTTGCTGAAGCAGTAGTTGTACATCCGTTTGCATCAGTTACTGTAACAGAATTCGTTCCTGCAAGCAGACCTGTTAGGTCTTCTGTTGTTTGTCCACCGCTCCATGAATAAGAGTAAGGAGAAGTTCCGCCACTCACGGTGAGATCAATGGAACCGGTGTTGCCTCCGTTACACAATTCATCAATCTGAGTTGTGCTTGCACTCAGTACAGCTGGTTCTGTAATCGTTACAGAAGTATTGGCTGTACATCCGTTTGCATCGGTTACGATCACACTATAAGTTCCGGCAGATAAGCCACTGATATCTTCAGTAAGCTGACCACCACCCCATGAATAAGAATAAGGAGATGTTCCTCCATTTACAGTAAGGTCGATGGATCCATTTGATCCTCCGTTACAGCTCACATTGATTTGGGTGCTGGAAAGCGAGAGTGCTGCAGCAGGTTGTGTGATGACAGCTGAAGCTGTAGCTGTGCAACCGAAGGCATCAGTAGCTGTTACAGAATATGTGCCAGCAATAAGTCCGGTTGCTGTTGCAGTAGTTTGAACCGGAACAGTATTCCATGAAAACGAAACCGGAGGAGTGCCACCTGTTTCAACAGCGAGAGCAGTTCCTGTTGCATCGCCAAAACATAAAACATTGGTTGGAGTTGTCGCCACTGAAAGAGCAGGACTTACATTCACTGTGATGGAATTGGAAACTGTAGTACATCCGTTTATGTCTGCAATTGTTGATGAATAGGTACCGGAAGCAGTGACATTGATGTGTTTGGTAGTTTCGCCATTGGGTGCCCAGGTATTACCTGCCGGAATATTTGATACCAGTCGTACAGATTGTCCTGAACAGAGATTGGTAGGACCGCTTGCTGCGATGGATGCCTGTGAAGTGGTACCGGTAATTTTCACGTCATCGATACGGAATTGGGCACAGGTAGATTTTGAGAAACGTATACTCAGATTCGGAACAGCGGGAATTGTTCCCGAGGCTGTGATAAGGGTCCAAACGTTAATTGCAGGTTGTGTGTATGTAAGAGGAGTCCAAATGACACCGTCGGAACTTACTTCTACGACCATCGCTTCTGTAGTACATCCGGAAACATTGGCACGCAACAAACCGAATTGAAGTGTGAGACCAGTATAGTTTTGGGTATTGATTCCACTGATGATAAAATTACGCGGATTGGTAGTAGCGGTTCCAAAGAAAACGTTACCGCTTCCGGATGCTCCAAGATAACCAGTGGAAGCACTCGTAGTTCTTACGTCACAAAGATTGGCAGTAGTACTGGTGTAATAGTAAGTTCCATTATTCTGCCAGCCCGTGTATACGTTCACCAGTGGTGAACCTGTAGGTGTTCCAAAATTTTCAGAGAAAGCAGGACCGCCATAGCCGGAATAAGAATTAACGGTTACACTTACTGGTGTACTTGAAGCAGTACAGCCTACTCCGTTTGTTGTAGTAACATAATAACTTCCGGAACCACTAACGGTGATTGATTGGGTGGTTTCACCATTACTCCAGAGATAAGAAGTATTTGCTGAAGAAGTAAGGGTAACTGACCCTGGTGAACAGAATGTGGTTGGACCTCCGGGAGTAATTGTTGGTGCAGCACAAGTGATCACAGTGAACGGAGTGGTTGAAGTACCGGAACATCCTCCGATAACAACGGTTACCTGACCGGTGGTTGCTCCAACAGGAACTTCAGCGGTGATCTGGAAGAAATTGTCGACGGTGAATGAAGGTGAACTTATGCCATTGAATTTTACGTCTGTGACAGTAGTGAAGCCACTTCCGATGATTTGAACGATATCACCTACAAATCCTGAGGTAGAAGGTAAGTAGGTAGTTACTTCGATTTGTGCAGGCTGATTTACAGTTACTGTATTTACTCCTGTACAACCATTGGCGTCAGTCACTTTCACGTTGTATGTGCCGGCTCCGATTCCGGATAGTGTTGCACCGGAAGTTCCGCTGATAAGATTGATTTTATATCCAACATTTAATTGATTGGTACAATTGTAATACACAACTGAAGGCATGGAAGCAGAAGGAGTGAATGTGAGCATTCCCACCTGAACTTTGTTATTTGTTACACCGGAATTGATGATGCTTAATGTATCACCGCCATTTGGATCGCTTGTGATCATGAATGGGAAGCCGGTCGCATTCACATCAAAATAATAGGTGATTCCACGAACGAGTGTAAGTTCTTTGCCTTCCACTCCATCAATGGAATAACCACTTGGATGTCCTACACCAAAATACGGGTGAGCAGCTGTTTTGGCAGCAACGGTCACAGAGAATGCGAGTCCGGAAAGATTGTTTACATCCCAGTTGTAAGTGTAAGGCGCTACACCGCTTGTACCAGAAGCAGTGGCTGATCCATCCAGCAATCCATAACAGGATACATCAGTTGGTGTGGTAGTGCTGGTGATTTGAGCACCATCAACGACACTTGCTACAGTTGTCCCTGTACAACCGGTTGCATCAGTTACAGTGACAGTATAATCTCCTGCAAGCAATCCGGTAATCGCATCGGTAGTTTGAACCGGACTGGTATTCCACGAATAAGTCAGCGGAGCAGTTCCACCGCTACCGAATGCTGTAGCAGTTCCATCGGAACCCATCCAGCATGTTGGAGAAGTAGTGGTAGCAAAAACGGTTGGAGAAGGATTTACGGTTATTGTGATGTTATTGGAAACGGCAGTACATCCATTGCCATCGGTAACTGTAGTGTAATAAGTATTGGCTGTGTAAACATTGATGGCCTGAGTAAATGCAGGATCAGGAGACCAGGAGTTTCCTGTAGGAATATTTGAAACGAGTACTGCATACTGACCATCACAGAATGTTGTTGGAGTAGTAGCAACAATTTCGAGTTGGTTTGCAGTACCTGTCAGTTTGATATCGTCAATGCGGAATTGAGTTGCGAAATTTCCTTTTGAAAAACGAATTCTCAGATTTCCGGTTGCAGGAATTGTTCCGGTAGGAGTGATCAGTGTCCATGCATTGGCAGAAGCAGGCTGTGTGAATGAAAGAGCTGTCCAGCTCAAGCCATCAGAACTTACTTCAACGGTGAGTCCGCTGGTGAGATCAGAGCGGAGGAGACCGAATGACAAGGTAAGACCGGTGTAATGAAGTGTGTTGATTCCGCTGATGGTGAGATCACGGACACTACTTGTTGGCGCGTTGCTGAATCCCATAAAAATATTTCCACCTGCACTTGCACCTGAATAACCTGTAGAAGCTGTAGTCGTTCTGACATCAGCCTGAGGAGTGGTGGAGCTTGAGAAGGTATACACTCCATTGTTCTGCCAGCCGGTATAAGAATTCACGGCAATAGAGGTTGCAGGAGGTGTAGGAACAGGAGTACCAACATTTTCAGAAAACAATGTTCCTGTAACTCCGAATGAATTTTCTGTTACTACAGTTGGGGAAGAAGTTGCAGTACAACCTGATCCGTCAGTAACAGTAACTGTATACGAACCGCTATGGCTTACCGTAATCGATGAAGTTGTTTCGG
Source organism: uncultured Bacteroidota bacterium (assembly GCA_937871435.1). GTDB lineage: Bacteria > Bacteroidota > Bacteroidia > AKYH767-A > 2013-40CM-41-45 > JADKJP01. Next base: position 18,922 of record CALMQM010000048.1, read on the forward strand.
ATGTTGACCACAGATAGGATGCACCTGAGGAAGAGGTGAGAGTAACAGAACCCCCTGAACAGAACGTGGTAGGCCCACCGGCGGTGATAGTCGGAGCGGAGCATGATGTTCCTGTTCCTGAAACAGAAACTTGTCGGAGGGTTGCACCTGTGCTGGTATGATTAATAGTTCCGGAGTAAGGACCGGCTGAAGAAGGAACAAAATGAACGTAGATGGTTGTAGTAGGAACAGAACCTGAAGAAGGTGTGAGAGAGAATCCTGAAGAGAATCCTGAACCCGAGCTAAGGGAAACTTCAAAACCTGAAGGTGCAGCAATAGCAATAGGTGCAGTGAGGTTAGATCCTGAAACAGTATACGTTTTTTCAGCTGAAGTAAAGCCGGTTTGAACATTACCAAAATTGGTCAGACTTGTAGTTGAGACAGTGATATTTGGTGGGGCTGCCGAGCCACTTATAGAAATGTTATCTACTGCCAATCCCGGGCGAGAACCTGCTCCACTCACCTGACGGGATGCCCAACGGAGTTGAACCACCGGTTGATTGTCAGCGGCCGGAGGAAGTGTAGCGGATTTTGTCTGTGAATTTTGAGGAGTAGTACCTGATGTTTGAAGGGTGGTGTTATTTTGATATTCAGTACCGGTCACGTTTGACCATGCTCCGGAAGTTCCAACACGGTATTGCAGAATCAATTCATTGATGCGGGTATTCGAAGTTCCGTCGTAAGGATTTCGAATTGTCATTGCATCGAATGAAACAGAAATGGAAGTGAGACCGGTGGTATTGATAGCAAGTGCAACACACAAATCAAGTGAAGCGGTGTTGAGACTTCCGATTTTACCGCTGTAGTTGTGCACATTTCCGCTTGTAGTTGCGGCAGTACTGTTCGCAGTAAGAGCTCTGTCAGCAGTTGGGCCCGTAGTATTGAATGAGGCACCCGGGGAGGTGGAGATTGTCCAGCCGATCCAACCGGCAGGATAGGTTGTTGAGCTTGCAGCCAGTCCGGAAAAGTCCTGTGAATAAGGCAACGATTGTGCGGCAGGATTTGTTTGAGAGAAAGATGAAATGGAAAGGCTGACGAAGAAAAGAATCATCAGACGTGAAAACCATTTTACAAAATTTCCTGGGGGATTTGCGAATGGATTGTAGTGTGTTGTCATGTATAATTTATTAAGTGTTTTTTTTGATGCAAAGTCCGGAAAGCCTTTGTTGATGAGACTTTCAGCGGGCAAACAAAGTAACAAAAAAAACGATAGAATTCACATTACCTGAAGGTTATGAATGTGTAAAATTCGACTTGGTAAAGTGACAGAAAAACATGGGGAAATAAAAAAATCCCCCATAGCCGTGGGGGATTTTTTCCTAATAATTATAGCCTGATATTATCTGTATGAATTGAGTCGTTGATTTCTTTCTTCCAGTAACTGCATGATGATTTTGTAGTCGTTGAGAGATACCGGACGGATATTGAGAATATCATCAATATTTATCTGTTTGCTCAGTCTGGCACACGTTTCTTTGTCATACTTCTCGAAGGCTGTTTTATATGCCTGCATATGTAACTGAGGAATAAAGTAATATTCAATTTCAGAGAGCGTCAGATTGTATTTGTTGATGATGATTCCCGGTTCTTTAGCACCATTTCGGAATGAGAACATACTATACACATGAATAAAATCCTGAATTTCTATCGCTGTCATACGTGTTATGATTGTGAAAGCAAAGTAATCTGTGAATGCCCCGGGGTCAATTGAAAATTGGTAAATGAAGGGATTCTATTGATTAATTGACCTGATTTATGGGGTGAATTCATTACAGGAAAAACGGGGGATTGAATTAGTCTAAATTTTATATATTATTCAAAATCAAGAATATAACTATATAAGTGTTAAAAATCAGAGTAAATGAAAGGATGTGATCTGTGTATAAAAGTAAAACCCAGAGGCTGCGTCCTCTGGGTTTTTAAAAAGATGAAATAGTTTGGAGCTAGTGTGAAAAGTTCTCCAAAGATGAACTATGTTATTTTATTAGAAAATACCTCATTGAGGGGAAATATTACCCTAATAATGGGGTATTAGTTGAGCCCATTTCAAAAAAGTCCCATTTTTTCAGCTTTTCGGATCAATTCGGCTGCATTTTTTGCATTTAATTTTTTCAGGAGCATTTTTCTATGAGTTCGAATGGTATGTGCACTGACATGTAGTTTCTGTGCGATTTTTTCGGAGGATAATCCTTCTGACATTAAAATCAATACTTCAAGTTCCCTTTCACTTAAGTCCGGTAATTCATCAGCAGATTTTTGTGAGTTTTTATTTTGTCGTAATGATTGTAAAAACTCCAGATTGATGTACGGTTTACCATCAATAATTTTAATCGAATCATTTTGAATATCCTCAAAATGGGTTGTAGCGTTTTTTCCTCCGGTTTGTTTGGTGGCAAGAGTAAAAGAAGAGATGAGAAATTTCACTTGTTGGTTTGAGTCGCGCTCAAGAACGCTGGTCACACTTCGGATACGGATGTATCCTTTGTTTTTTCTTTTGTATCTGAATATTGTTTCCCAACTGATGTGATCATGGACAAATGGTTGATTGTTTCTTTTTTCCAGATTGATTTGAAAATCAGAAACAATTCTGCCTGCATCATCTTCGTGAATATTGGCAAGTCCGAATCCCCAACCTCCATGCAGGTATTCTTCTTTTGTCCACCCTGAAAGTAATTCCATTCCGTGTGTTACAAAATGATTTTTTCCTGTTTGCACATCAGAAACTATCCAGCCGGTATCAGCACGATTGTCCATCACTTTGAGGATGGAATGTTTTTCCGGAGAAAATTTTTCTGAATCCGGAGTTTTGATCATTCCCTGGAAGACGAAGAGAATTCCGACGGGGTCTTCAGATGATCCAAGATGATAAGCAGTTGTGTAATACTCCGGCTGAATTTGAGAATGATTACCACGATGGCGAATCCGAATGGAAAGTGATTGTTTCTTGTTTAGTTTTTTATCGATATCGATACAATCGATTTCCGGAAACAAGATTGAACAATTTTTCCCTTTGAGTTCTGTCAGATTAAGGTTTAGTTTTCCGAGAAGAAAAGGATTGCAGTAAATAATTTTTCCATTTCTGTTGCTGACTAAAATTCCGTCAGAGTTCACATCAAAAATACTGCGTAAAGGTTTAATGTAGTCAAGAACTGTTTTCATATGTAGGGCACCACTTAAAAAAAATTCGGGTGCTGTTAATTTATTTCATTGAGTCACTCAGATTATTTCACTGCGGATATCACTTTCAAATCTTTATTCGCCGGCAAAGTGATAAAATTCTTATTCCAGTCCCATGTTGGCGGCGATTCGGATTGCATCCGCGGCATTACGGGCATCGAGTTTTTTAAAAAGACTTTTCTTGTATGAATTAATTGTATTCAGTCGTAAACCAAGGATTACAGCGATTTCTTTGGCCGCATGTCCCTGACGTAAATAATGTAACACTTCAATTTCTCTGGGAGATAAACTTATGCCAAATGAAGAAGATTCATGGTTATCTTCTGCAATATTGGAAGGAACAATATGATTTTGTCGGAGGAGCTGATCAAGGATTTTGTCTGTCAGATGATGTTCGTTGTTTTTCTCCTCCGTGATATCGGTGCTGAAAATTATCGTATACAACACCCGATCGTTCGCATCTCTTTCAAGGACATACGTTTCGCTTTTCACCCATCTCCAGGATCCGTTTCTGTGTCGCCATCTGTATTCGTAAATGATGGGTTGATGGTCATGTATAAATGGCTGTGTGTTCCAGAGATTCATGCCATAAAGGAAACTTTCAATCAGTGGTTTTACATCTTCTGGATGTGTTAGTGAAATTCCCAATGCCCATCCATTTTCGACAAAGTCCTGATTGTCCCAGCCGATGATTTTCTCCAAAGCTTCAGATACATAGAGTGTAGTTCGTGCCTGAACATCGGTAACGGTAATCAATTCTTCGGAAAGATTGCTGAGTGCTTTGAGAAGGTTCACCTGATGATGGAAATGTTCCATCCGTTCTGCCGGCAATCCGATTTTTTCTTTGAAAGTGAACAATACTCCCATTGGGTCATTGTTCAAATTGTGCAGCATGGTATAGTTCACCGTTACATTGAATGGGCGATTATTTTTTCCAAAGCACTGGATAACGCGGATAATATTTTCCTGTTGAGATAATTCTTCCAACAGGTTGGTAAAGCGAAAGTTTTTATCATGTCGAAGATTGGCGCAATTCACACCTTTTACTTCATCTTCTTCATAACCGAACAATTCACGGATAGCAGGATTTGTGTAGACTATTTTTCCATCTAAAGCAGTAACCATGATACCGTCTTTCGACAGATCATAGAGGGCGATACCCGGTTGAATGTATGCTAATAAGGCTTGCATATGAAAGAATATAAAAACGAGATACCGGCAAGTGACATCTTACAGTCTGGTAAGTAACACGAACAATACAGGTTCAGGACATGTTACACGCCTTGCATAGCAGATGTTTTCAATTCATTAAATTCATTGTTGGCGCAAAGGAGGAGAGCCAGGAAATGAGATTATTACTAGCTCAGTGATCTCAAAGCAAATATAAAAAGCTTCTTTAACTAAAAAAATTTATTAGCGGAAAATGCGCCTGTTCTGATGGAAAAGACCAGGTGCATAAAATCAGAGTGTAATTAAAATTCCCAGGAGTTTTTGTCCAAATCCTTTAAACATGCGGAAAGCAGTTCAATACAAGCGGTAATATCATTTTTATCTGCCATTTCTATTACCTGATGAATATGTCTTGTAGGGATTGAAATTGCTCCTGCAATTGCACCGGTTTTACCCATTCGTTGAATTCCGGCTGTATCTGTTCCTCCGGCCTGCAGGATTTCAGGTTGCCATTTTATTTTGAATTTGGTCGCTGTCTTTTTCATGAATTCAACCATTCGCGAATCGCAGATTGTTGAAGAGTCCATGATTTTAATTCCGGCTCCTTTGCCCAGGGAAGTGACACGTTCATGTGGCTGAGAACCCGGAACGTCGTAGGCAATAGTAGTATCCAGTGCGATTCCAAAATCAGGTTCGATATGGTGAGCAGCAACATTGGCACCGCGAATTCCTACTTCTTCCTGCACAGTAAACACACCGTAGACAGTGAATGGGATATTTTTCAATTTGCGAAAAGTTTCGATCAGGATGAAAACTGAAACTCTGTTGTCGATCGATTTGCAATTGACACAATTCCCCATTTCGATCAACTGTCGTTCTCGTGTAATAGGATCGCCGATTTGAACAAATTTTTCCACTTCTTTTTTTGTCATTCCCAGATCAATAAAAAAGTCGGAGATGCTGGCAGGTTTGTTTCTTTCTTCAGCCGACATGATATGAATTGGTTTCGAGCCCATCACACCGATGAGATCTTTCTTTCCATGAACGATCACACGTTGTGCTGTAAGTGTTTTTGGGTCAAATCCTCCCAGGGTGTGAAAGCGAAGAAATCCATTGTCGTCAATGTGCGTTACCATGAAACCTATTTCATCCATGTGCGCCGCTACCATTACTTTTTTTGCATGCTTTCCTTTTTTGATCGCGGTGAGGTTTCCCATTTTGTCAATGTGAACTTCATCGGCCAAAGGAGTGATTTCCCGCAATACAATTTCACGGATTCTGTTTTCAAATCCCGGAGCCCCAGCGGTTTCACAAATTTCTTTCAGTAGAGGAATATTCATGTTGTTTTATTTTGGCGAATGTTTTTTGAATTAACGATTTAAGGTCAAATTTATTGACTAACGAATTGGTTCACTCTTCACTCTCTCATTTTACCCTGCTCAGTTTGATCATATTTGTTCTTCGTTGTTCAACAAGCGGAATGCTGGCAAGATTAATAATGATATCTCCGTTCTGAACATATCCGTTGTCTTTCAGAATTTGTTGCAACTCATCAATGGTTTCATCTGTAGATACTCTTCTGTCGTAGAAGAATCCTCGTACTCCCCACACAAGGCTGATTACATGGAGGAGATCCGGAACATCGGTGAAGATGAGGATGTCGGCCTCCGGACGCTGGCAGGCTACTTTGTAGGCTGTGTAACCTGAACGTGTCATTCCGACAATTGCTTTGGCTCCTACCTGCGATGCCATCACACATGCGTTGTAGCAAACAGAATCGGAGATAAAAGAATCACTCGTAATATCAGGTTTATGATCTCGGTTATAGCGGTAGGCTTTTGCTTCAACGGTTGTAATAATGTTGCGCATGTATTCCACCACTTTGGCCGGGTATTGTCCGACGGAAGTTTCACCACTTAGCATTACCGCATCAGCGCCGTCCATCACAGAATTTGCGACATCATTTACTTCCGCTCTTGTCGGAGAGTAATTGGTGATCATGGATTCCATCATCTGGGTTGCGATGATCACCGGTTTGGCCGCTTCGATGCATTTGTTCACGAGCATCTTTTGAATGATAGGGACCTGTTCCATCGGTAATTCCACACCGAGATCTCCACGCGCGACCATCAATGCATCTGTTTCGTGAATGATGTAATCAATTTCAGAGAGGGCTTCCGGCTTTTCAATTTTAGCAATTACACGGATTTTTTTTCCGGCACGTTTGATTATGCCTTTCAGATCGGTGATATCTCTGGCAGAACGTACAAAAGAGAGACCGATCCAGTCTACGTTTTGTTCAAGCGCGAAACTCAGGTCTTCGAGGTCTTTTGCTGTGAGACTTGGAAGGGAAATTTTTGTTCGTGGAAGATTTACTCCTTTGCGTGAAGACAATTTGCCGCGACTTTCCACGATTGCATGTACTTCATCCAGCCGATTGGTACTGATCACACGAAGCTGAATTTTTCCATCATCAATCAACACCACATCACCAATTGCAACATCCTGTGGAAATTGCTGATAGTTCATGTACAGCCGGCCTTCTTTCCCAACGCATTCATGTGTTGTGAAAATGAGTTCCTGTCCAACTTCGAGCAACATCTCATTGTTCTCCACTTCACCGATGCGCAATTTGGGTCCCTGCAGATCGACGAGTATCGAAGTATTGACTTTCAACTCCTCACTGATGGAACGGATATCGTCTATCACTTTTTTGTGCACGGCATAATCGCCATGCGAGAGATTCAACCGGCACACATCTACTCCTGCTTTCATAAGTTGTCGCAACATTTCCGGAGAGGAGGAAGCCGGTCCGATTGTGGCAACAATTTTTGTTTTATTATATGGAATCATAATTTTGTTTGGAATACAGAGAAATCACGCTCATTGAATCCGCAGAGATCGTCTGAAATTTTATTCAGAAGACGAGATTTTCTTTTGATTTTAAATTTTTTGCATCGAGTTTATAAATACCCAACACAATTCTGATTTGTTTGATGGCAGAAAGAATGGTTTGGTCTTCGATGCGAGACATTCCATTTCGTACGATGATAAAATAATCCATCTGTTTTTGTTCAGGAATCAGCAGGCCTTTCACTGAACGGTTAGAGACAAGGTAATACTCATCCTCTTCCGGGTTGATATACCGGAAGAAAGAGAACTCCTGATCTTCCATTCTTTTTCCATTGAAGACTTTGTAATCCTCTTCCCGTTTCAGCTGAAGATCGAGTTTCAGATTTATTTCTCTGCAAAGCCGGTAATCTTTTTGCTGGCAAATGATTCCGAAGAGCAGGAAGTCAAATTGATCTTCTTCATTCAGTTTAAGTACCGTCTTTGCCATGTTGCTTTTCGACTGTGAAAATAGCAATTGAATTGTAATCGTTTACACAAATGAAAGATTGACATGTCCTGACATGCAATACGATGAATACGAAAAGGTAGGAAGTGTAAACAGAAGTATATTTCAGAGGCCCAGACTGGAGCATGCTTTTTCCGCAGCAATTTGTTCTGCTCTTTTCTTGGAATAATCTTCTCCTTGTGAAATTTCCTGTCCGTCGATCAGGAGGCGAACACGTAACAATCGTTTCCCTCCATTTTCCACTTCTTCAATCAATTCAAATTCGACAGATTTACGTTCGCGTTGTCCCCAGTTGATCAGTTTGCTTTTGAAATTTGCATCCAGTTGTTCAATTTCATCCAGATCGATGTGATGTTTCACAATTCGGTTCAGTATGAGTTTTCGTGTGACCTCGTATCCCTGATCAATATACACAGCACCGATGAGTGCTTCGAATGCATCGCCGTAAGCGGAACGGTTTTTGGCTCCGGGTTCAATATTACCGGTCATAAAATGATCAATTCCGAGTTTCATCGCGAGGCGATTCAGGTGTTCCCTGTTTACAATCCGGCTTCTCATTTCGGTAAGGAATCCTTCCTCTTTGAAAGGAAATTTTTTGAATAACATTTCAGCGATAACGGCTCCGAGCACTGCATCGCCAAGATATTCCAAACGTTCATTGCTGAGTTTAATTCCGCTGGGATGTTCTTCCGCTGTAGAACGATGACGAAATGCGAGATGATAAACGGAAGTATTACCCGGAGTGAATCCAAGTAAATTTCGTAATGAGGACGCGAATTTTTTATCCCGGGAAAATAAAAGACGGATATAAGAAGAGAAACTCAAGCGCTGAAAATTTTAGAATTCAGGCTGCCGGCTGTATGTCGGTAGTTCAGGAATACTTACGGAAGATTACCGATGCATTGTGACCGCCAAATCCGAATGTATTGCTGAGTGCAGCATTTACTGTACGGTGTTGAGCCTTATTGAAAGTAAGATTCAGTTTTGGATCAAACGCAGGATCGTCAGTAAAGTGGTTGATGGTAGGAGGAACAATTCCATGTACAACAGCCATGATACTTGCGATGGCTTCAATTGCACCAGCAGCGCCGAGCAGATGTCCGGTCATGGATTTTGTGGAACTGATATTCATGCGGTAAGCATCTTCTCCGAATACTGTCTGGATGGCTTTGATTTCCTGTGGATCGCCAATAGGAGTGGAGGTACCGTGTACGTTGACGTAATCAATATCTTTGGTTGTCATGCCTGCATCTTCGAGAGCTGCATTCATAACATTGGCGGCGCCCAATCCTTCCGGATGTGGAGCAGTCATGTGGTAAGCGTCAGCAGACATTCCTCCGCCTACAAGTTCAGCATAAATTTTAGCACCACGTGCTTTCGCGTGTTCCAGTTCTTCCAGTACGAGGCAACCTCCGCCTTCTCCCATCACAAAACCATCTCTGTCGAGATCGAATGGACGGGAAGCTGTTGCAGGGTCATCGTTTCTTTGCGACAAAGCCTGAAGCGCATTGAATCCGCCAACACAAGTTTCATTCACTGTAGATTCGGAACCTCCGGAAATAATGATGTTTGCTTTTCCAAGACGGATGTAAGTAAATGCATCAATAAGAGCATTGGTAGAAGAAGCACAGGCAGAAACTGTGGTGAAATTTGGTCCACGGAATCCGTATTTGATAGAGATATGACCAGATGCGATATCCGCGATCATTTTCGGAATGAAAAACGGATTGAATCTTGGGGTTCCGTCACCTTTTGCAAAAGCGGAAACTTCATCCTGAAAAGTTTTCAGTCCACCGATTCCCGATCCCCAGATCACTCCGATTCTGTCGTGGTTGACAGTTTCGAGATTGATTCCGCTGTCGATAATAGCCTGATCGGCTACAACGAGCGCATAGTGAGAAAAGCCATCGAGTTTTCTTCCTTCTTTACGTTCAAAATGATCGTTTACATCGAAGCCTTTCACTTCGCATGCAAAACGTGTTTTGAATTTAGAAGCATCAAATTTTGTAATCATACCGGCGCCGCTGACTCCATTGATGAGTCCGTTCCAATAAGCTTCAACGGTGTTGCCGAGGGGTGTAAGTGCACCAAGGCCTGTAACTACGACTCGTTTCAGTTGCATTCCGGTATAAAAGTTTGAGATTTACACAAAAGGGCGCTTCCTTACCCTGTTGAAAGTCCAACCAGATCTCCGGTAGTTTTACCGGCAGATCTGGTTGGGAAAATGGGAGAATTATTTAGCGTTCTTCTCGATGTAGTCGATCGCCTGGCCAACGGTAGAAATTTTTTCTGCCTGATCGTCCGGAATTGCGATGTTGAATTCTTTTTCAAATTCCATGATCAACTCAACGGTGTCAAGTGAATCAGCGCCCAAATCGTTGGTAAAGCTGGCTTCTGTCGTCACTTCTTTTTCGTCAACACCAAGTTTATCGATGATGATGGCTTTCACTTTTGTTGCAATGTCTGACATGTTTGTGTCCTTTTAGGTGTTTTATATTAAATGTGGTGCAAAGTAAAATTTATTCGACTTAAAATCAAAATACCATGATTAAGCCTTTTCGGAGCATCTTCAATCTCATAGAATTAAAGACCAATGATTCTATTAATCTACTTTATTATCATCATTTTCACTCTTTCAATCCTCATTTTTAAGGAAATTTATCTAAAAATGAACAACATTTATAGACAGATTGTTTTCAAAAAATGAGGTGATATTTTTGTTCCTAATTTTCAGTGAACGAACATACGGATCAGGTAAAATATTCCGGCAGCAAGAAAGGCTGAAACCGGAATGGTTAGTACCCAGGCCCAGATCAGCTGAATGGTAACTCCCCAGCGTACGGCACTTACCCGTTTAGTAACACCCACACCGATGATGGCACCGGTGATAGTGTGTGTAGTACTTACCGGGATTTTGAAGTGTTGAGTTCCGAAGAGTGTCAAGGCTCCTGCGGTTTCCGCGCTAAATCCTTCAAATGGAGTAAGTTTGGTAACTTTTTGACCCATTGTCTTCACAATTTTCCAACCTCCAATCATTGTTCCGGCGGCAATTGCAGTATAGCAGGCTAAAGGCACCCATTCCGGAATTTCCTTGATATCGCCGATCATACCCTGGGAAAGCATTGCAGCGGCAATAATTCCCATTACTTTTTGCGCGTCATTTCCACCATGTCCGAGACTGTATGCTGCAGATGATAAAAGTTGAAGGCGACGGAACACGACATCCACTTTAGATGGATTAAATCGTTTGCAGATATTGAGAGTAAGAACAGAAATAATGTATGACATGAGTAATCCGATAACCGGAGCCAAAACGATAAAGTATATGGTGGGCATTACTTTTTCATATTGAACGGCAGAGAATGAACCTGCATTTGCAATGCCGGCACCGGCAAAACCACCGATAAGAGTATGAGAAGAGCTGGAAGGAATTCCTCCCCACCAGGTAGCGAGATTCCAAATGATAGCGGCAATTACGCCGGACAGCACAACAAGCAGTGTAACATTTTCCTTGTTGACAGTTTTGGCAACTGTATCGGCAACCTTTAGTTCAAAGATCCAGTAGGCGAGAAAATTGAACGCTGCTGCCCAAATTACTGCAGTAAGAGGAGAGAGTACTTTGGTGGAAACAACAGTTGCAATTGAATTCGCAGCATCATGGAAGCCATTGATAAAATCAAAGATGAGTGCCAGGATGATGACAAGTGTGATTAGTTGCATACAAAACGGATTGTCAGGAAATTAGGACTTGTTAGGCGTGTTTCACAATGACAGATTCAATGACGTTCGCTACATCTTCGCACATGTCAGTAGCTGTTTCAAGAGCTGAGAGGACTTCTTTTATTTTAATAATTTGAATGGCATCTTTTTCTTCTTCAAAGAGTCGGGCCACAGCATTATCAAAAATATCGTCTGCGTGATTTTCAATGCTGTTCACTTTCACCAATGCTTCGCGGATTTTAATCATGTTGTTCAGACTGCGAAGACTTTGAATGGCGCTGTTCAGTTCCTCAGCACATTGCAGAATCAATTCACTGAGTTTGACCATAGAAGGATGAATTGTATCCAGTTTATACAACTCTATTCTTTTCGCTGATCCATGGATGTAATCGATGATGTCATCCAGTCCTGATGCCAGGTGCTGGATATCTTCCCGATCAAAAGGGGTGATAAAAGTTCGTGCTACTTCATTGAAAATCTGATGTGTGATTTCGTCTCCAACGTGCTCCAGTTTTTCAATCTGGCGGATATATGAAACCCGCTTTTCTGCCGAATTGGTAATCATTGCTTCATACAGCAGCTTTGAGATTGCGACAAGGTTGGCAGAAGCCGCTTCAAAAAGGGGATAAAATTTACGGTCTTTTGGGACGAAGTACTGGAATATTGAATTCGCTGACATAAGATAGGGTGCTGTTTAGGAAAGGACGAAAGTAAGAAATTTAGAAGGTGCGAGAAGCAATGTTGATAATTTCATCTACTAATTTCACCCTTGAATCGATTGTTTTTAATGTTTCACAAAAGCGGATTTGAACTATCTTTTTCGTTCCAGTTATTCATTCGTATAAGGGTTTTGAATTCCCGCCAGATGAGGGATTAATTTTTAGAATTTTCTGAAATATTAATTCCTGAATCAAAAAAATGAGAGTGGCAATAAAAATAACAGATATTGTACACCCTAAAGATCATTTTCTATATTCGTTGAAATGAATTACCAGTCGGGACTCCACATTTTGGCAGAATTGAAATCTGAACGGACAGATTTATTGTCAGCTTCTGATTCGCTCAGGATACACTTTGATGAAATGATCAGACACCATGATTTGAACAAGTTGGGCGAAGTATATCATGAATTTCCGGGAGGAGGATTTACAGGCGTTGTATGTTTGACCGAATCACATATCGCGATACATACCTGGCCGGAATTCGGGTTTGTTACTTTCGATGTTTTTCTTTCTAACTATTCTAAAAATAATGATGCAGCCGGAAGGTCAATCTATTTGTCTACGTTGAGTTTTCTTGAAGCAACCGTGGGCAACGTGACAGAAATTCGGAGATAAAAAAGATGGCATTCAATTTTACACAAACCTGCGCGAGTTGCGGAGCCATGTTGAATTTCCGCTTAGGTGATTCAGCTGCTATGATATGTCCAAAGTGCAGGAGTTTTGTTCATCGTTCGGTTTCGGTTGCATCTGTTCCCAAAGCAGCGCCTGTACCGGAAGATATGAGCGTGATCCGGATTGGGACAACCGGAACATTAGAGGGGAAAGCATTTGAAATTATTGGGAGGATCAGATATAACTATCGCAGAAGTTTTCGGAATAAGTGGTTGATGTCATTTGCGGATGGCAGTTCCCGGTATTTGATGGAAGGATTGGGTGTGTATGCGGTGATGGAATTGGAGAATGTGAATTTCAGCAGCAGTAAAGTGGCACAATTCAAACCGAAAGTAGAAGCAGAATTTCCGGGCGATAAAATTCTGTATGTGGAGGAACTGGAAAAAGTACTTGAGATTCACTTTGATGGAGAATTGATGTCTGTTTCACATGAGACTCCGGATTTCCTGACAATTTATTTCACAAACAATGATCTGCAATGTGCGTTGATGCAGATTTACAGCAGGACCGAGAATGAAATGTTTACCGGTCGGCTGATTGAGTTTGAAAAATTTAATTTTAAAAACCTCCGTATTTCAGGTGATCAAAATAAAATTTATCAGGGAAGTTTACCTGCTCCTTTGAAGTTAACCTGTACACGCTGCTCAGCAGAGTTTCAATTGTTCACTCATGATCAGGCAAAAGTTTGTGCTTGTCCTCAGTGTCATGCGTATTTTGAATACAAAAAAAAGACAGCCACATTCAGCGAACAACAAAAAAGACCGGAGGATGTTGCGGATCCTGTATTGCCTGTCGGGAGTCAGGGAAAATTGCGGGATACTTTTTATATCGTTACCGGATACGCTGTCAAAAAAGACGCGAAATACAATTACCACTGGGTGGAATACACTCTATGGAATCCTGTTTTCGGATATGCCTATTTAGCTGAGTACAACGGACACTGGAATTATCTGTATCAGGTTGATTACTTCCCACGCGTTGTATTGAAGAAAGATTTTGTTTACACACAGGAAAGATTGTTTCGCGTTTACAATGTGTACAAGGCTAAAACACTGTATACCGAAGGAGAATTCTCTTTTGATCTTTACGACGCAGATGGTACATCGTATCAGGAATATATTTCACCACCATATATGCTCACGAGAGAGCTTACGCACGATGAGCTTGGGTGGTATCTCGGCGAATACATTGAGCCTTCGGAGATAAAGGAGGCATTTGATGTGAAGACGGAATTTCCATCCAAAGTCGGGATCGGTTCTTCGCAGCCTCTGCGGTTAAGTTTTAATCCGAAAACATTGAATCTGGTCACATTTATCATGATCGCGTTCGTCACACTTATTCAAATAATATTTGTTTACTCAGCACGCAATGAAACCATTTTTCAGCAACGATTGTCTTCTGTTCCGGATAGCATCGGCCAGTTAAAACCGGTTGTTTCTCCAACATTCACTTTGCAGGGAGGAAAATCAAATCTTGAGTTTGCGATGTATTCACCTGTTGATAACAATTGGTATGAAGCAGGTGTAGAGCTGGTGGATGAAAGCAATGGAGCGACTGTTGAATTTTCCAAAGCGATCGAATTTTACAGTGGCTATGACGACGGTCCATGGACAGAAGGACAAAAAAATGAAGAAGTTATATTGTCCAGCATTCCCGCCGGGAACTATCATTTTGTGTTGTATCCGAGTGTAGGTTCAGGCTTTCCTCCGTTGGATCTTATTTTGAAAAGAGATGTTCCTGTCTGGTCTAATTATTTTATGACGATAGCTGCATTAATCCTGTTGCCATTAATCCAACGTTGGCGACTCAACAGGTTTGAACGAAGTCGTTGGATGGAAAGTGATTTCTCACCGTATGAATAAATGAAAATGAAAAATCTGAGCAAACACGAATTGTTTTCTTTACGTTATTTCATTGTTTTCTATCTTCTCATTACAGGAGTTTTTGTGTATGCAGGGATGACAGGATGGAAAATTCTGGATACGACTCCTTCGGAAAAGCACAGCAATGCTTATGGAACATCACATTATTACCATAAATAATTTATACAAATGACAGAGCTTATCAACCTGAAATACATCTTCGCTTCGGTGGTGTATTCATTACTGGGAGTACTCATTTTTGTTTTAGCCTATTGGATGGTTGAAAAAATGACTCCTGAAAATACCTGGAAAGAGATTACTGAAAAGCAAAATACCGCTGTTGCCATAGTAGCCGGTGCAGTGATTATCGGTTTGGCGATGATAATCAGCAGTGCAATCCACGGGTGATGCAGCGTTCCCTCACTTTTTTGTTGCTGGTATCCGTACTGGTGGTAGCGACTTGCGGACTGATTTACGAATTGGCTGCAGGAACACTTGCAAGTTATTTGCTGGGAGATTCTATCACTCAGTTCAGTACGATTATCGGTGTGTATCTTTTTGCAATGGGCATAGGTTCATGGCTGAGTAAATTTTTTGAGAGGAACCTGCTTGCCTGGTTTATTCAAATTGAAATTATGGTCGGTGTGGTGGGAGGTTGCAGTTCAGCCATTCTTTTTCTTTTATTTCCACACATCGAGTTTTTCAGATTGTTGTTGTATTTGTTGATTTTCATTACCGGTGCATTGGTCGGACTTGAAATCCCCTTGTTGCTACGAATTTTGAAAAGCAAATTTGAGTTTAAAGATCTCGTATCGAAAGTATTTACATTTGATTACATCGGAGCTCTTTTGGCTTCTGTAGTTTTTCCTCTCGTGCTGGTTCCGTTCCTGGGATTGGTACGCACTTCATTTTTATTTGGAATTCTGAATGTAGCGGTAGCATATATTCTCTGTCATCGTTTCCGTGAAGAAATTCCCTGGGCGAATTACCTGAAAGGTTCCGCATTGACTGTTATGTTACTGTTGGCCGGTGGGTTTGCCTGGGCGGATGAGATCATGACGATTTCTGAAACTGCGACATACAATGAGCGCGTGGTATATTCTGTTTCTTCATCATATCAAAGAATCGTGCTTACAAAAAATAACCATGAGTTGCGATTGTACCTGAATGGTAATTTACAATTCAGCAGTCAGGATGAGTACCGTTATCACGAAGCTCTGGTTCATCCGGCAATGCAGAGTATTCATAATCCAAGCAGAGTGTTGATTCTTGGAGGAGGAGATGGCCTGGCATTGCGTGAAATTCTGAAATATCCTTCGGTCGATTCTGTTACGTTGGTAGATCTGGATCCTGAAATGACACATTTATTTTCTACCAATGAGACGTTGCGCTCCTTAAATCATAACAGTCTGCATTCTTCACGTCTCAAAATAGTGAATGCAGATGCCTTCGAATGGTTGCGTTCCCAACGCGGTTTTTATGATTTTATTTGTGTTGATTTTCCTGATCCCGGTAATTATTCCGTGGGGAAACTTTATACTTTATCATTTTATAAGGAGCTTGCACGGGTACTAGCGCCCGAAGGGAAAACAGTTATTCAGTCAACTTCCCCATTGATTGCACCTAAATCTTACTGGTGTGTGTACCACACTGTTGAAAAGGCGGGAATGAATGCAGTACCATACCACACGTATGTTCCGTCCTTTGGTGAGTGGGGTTTTATTCTTGGGATGAAAGAGACTCATTTCTCCCCGCCGGATACATTTATAAGTGGTTTGAATTATTTATCCGGACCTACATTTCTTTCGATGATGGAGTTTCCGCATGACATGTCGGAGCGACCAACAGAAATCAATAAACTTAACAATCAAATACTCGTTCATTATTTTGAAGATGAATGGGCAGGATACCAATAGTATAATTCTGTCTGATGCAACGAAGAGAATTTGTTCGTAATGTTTTACTCGGAGGCGCTTCGCTATTTGTAGTCAGAAATCTCGAGGCGTGCATGCCAGGAGATTCTTTTGCACACATTCAAGGCAGCATACGTGGGGGCAATTCGAAAACAAGTCATTTATTGCGTGAAGGAAAATTTCCTCCTGCCTCAAAGTTCGTGGATGTGGAATGCCTGATTGTAGGTGGTGGAATTTCCGGTTTGTCTGCAGCAAGAAAATTGGTTCAAGCAGGAATTACAGATATTATAGTCCTGGATCTTGAAGATCATATCGGGGGAAATTCTCATGGCGGTAAAAATGAAGTGAGCGCTTATCCGTGGGGAGCACATTATTTACCCCTTGTAAATCCGGGACAGGAAGAATTAATTTCATTTCTGAAAGAAATCGGAGTGATACGATCAGTTGCTGAAAATGGCTTGCCTGTTTACAATGAATATTATCTCTGTCAGGATCCGGAAGAACGATTGTTTCTTCGCGGTCAGTGGCAGGAAGGAATCATTCCTTCTTTCGGATTGCCGGATTCACATCAGGCAGAAGTGAAACGTTTCCTGGATACGATGCAGCAGTTACGGTATAAAATGGGAAAGGACGGGAAAGAAGCTTTTGCCATTCCAGCTGCGGAAAGTTCACAAGATGCTGAGTTCAGGGAATTGGATAAAATCAGTATGAAAGAGTATATGATGCGTGAAAAGTATGCATCGCCGGAATTGATGTGGTACATTAACTATTGTTGCCGCGACGATTTTGGTACTCCTGCTGACGAAACATCCGCCTGGGCAGGGATTCATTATTTCGCCGGAAGAAAAGGAGTGGCGGCAAACGCAGAAATGAACTCTGTACTCACCTGGCCTGAAGGAAACAAATTTCTTGCAGAAAAACTGGCTGCTGAATTCAGTGATAAAATACAAACCGGACAATTGATTTTCAATGTTCGGCTGAATGCGGATTTTGTCGAAGCCCAATCCTATGATGTGCAATCAGCATCTGTTGTTTGTTATCGGGCAAAAAAAGTAGTGCTTGCAGTTCCACAGTTTGTAGCGCGACGGATTTTGAATAATACATCCTCCGGGAAAGAGATAATGGATGCTTTTCACTATGCACCGTGGATGGTGGCAAATGTTACTGTGAAAAAACCTGAAACGAGAAGTGGCCAGATTGAATTGTGTTGGGACAATGTCTTTTATAACAGTGAATCTCTCGGATATGTGAATGCATGTCATCAGCATCTCAGTTCTCATCCCGGAATGGTTGTTCTTACTTATTATTTGCCTTTGACAAAGGGAAGTCCTTTTGAAGAGAGGACGAATGCATTAAAGCAAACGCATCGTTCCTGGGTTGAAGTGATCGTCAAAGACCTGGAGCAGGCTCATCCCGGAATTGGAAAAGAGATCACTACTATTGATGTTTGGTTGTGGGGGCATGCGATGATCCGTCCGGAGAAGAATTTCATGTTTAGTCAAGTCCGTCAGGAAGCCGGAAAGCCGATTGAAGGCAAAATATTTTTTGCACATTCTGATTTGAGCGGGATGTCGATATTTGAAGAAGCTTTTTCACAGGGAATCAGAGCAGCGAAAGAAATTCTGGAAGCATGAACAGAACAGGGAAAGATTTTTCCGTAACTCAGCCATGGATATACAAGTCCATGCCTGATCTGATCTTTATTTTATTGCCACCATTTCTTTCGCTACTAATAGTGTTTGCTTTCCCGGGACTTTTTCGTAATCCTGAAGGCATCCCTGATCTTGTCTGGCTCTTGCTGATTGTATTTGTGGATGTAGCACATGTTTACAGCACATTGTACCGGACTTATTTTGATGCTGAAACATTTCAAAAACAAAAAGGAATTCTGATTAGTATACCGATTTTCGTTTTTATCCTGGCTGTTGTGTTGTATTCCATCGCGCCACTTTTATTTTGGAGAATTCTTGCTTACCTGGCGGTGTATCATTTCATCCGTCAACAATATGGATTCATGCGAATTTATTCCAGGAAAGAAAAAGTTTCACGAATTGAATATTGGGTGGATACAATTACGATTTATTCAGCGACACTATACCCGGTATTATATTGGCACATGCATGGTCCCAGAAATTTTAATTGGTTTGTTGACAATGATTTTTTGTATTTCCAATCCGGTTGGTTGTCCAAATTGTGTTTTGGGCTATATGTGATCATTCTGATTGTTTATGTTGTAAAGGAAATCAATTTAGTGAGATTCAGCGGCAAATTTAATCTTCCCAAAAATCTTGTTGTGACCGGAACTGCTTTGTCGTGGTATTTCGGAATTGTATATTTTAATGGAGATCTTATTTTTACCCTGCTGAATGTGGTTAGCCATGGGATTCCCTATATGGCACTGGTATGGATGTATGGAAGAAAGCAGGAAATAAAGGAGAGACATACTAATGTTTTTCTGCAGAAAGTTTTCAGTGGATATGGTTGGCTCATTTTTTTAATGACCATGGTTTGCTTTGCCTATTTTGAAGAAGGGATTTGGGATGTTTGGATATGGAAAGACCATACTTCCTTATTTCAGCCTTTTTCTTTTTTGCCGGTGCTGAAAAACGCAACGTTGCTGAATATCCTTGTTCCATTGCTTACTGTACCGCAGGCTACACATTACATTATTGACGGCTTTATCTGGCGCTTGTCAAAGGGAGAAACTTTTTGGGCAAAGAAAATTCTATGAAAAGATGCTGTCGTATAGATTCTGAAAAAAGCAATATTGAGGATGAATGAATTTTTGAAGCGACAGCAATGATTCAATTTTATAGCAATCATTTTTTCCCGGATACATTCTGTATTCATTCTTAAATTATTTCCAGCGCTGATTAATTCAAATCGTCTTAGAAGAGAAATCTTAACATTTGAAATAAGGTAGGGATCAATTTATTTAAATCAAAAGATTTTAAGACTATTATTTTTTTGTTCTGAAGAACAATTCCTGTACGCAGGCAGTAATTTAGAGGTTCACTAAAAAAATATCCCCATGAAACAGTTATTTGCAATGGCAGTTCCAATTCTGCCAGGAAAGACAAAAGATTGGAAAAAATTCATTGATGAACTGCGCGACAAACGCTTTAATGAATTCAGTCAGTCGCGTAAGAAACTGGGAGTTCGTGAGCGGACATTTCTGCAATCCACTCCGCAGGGAGATCATGTGCTGGTGACACTTGAAGGAGAAGATCCTTACACAGCTTTCTCAAACTTCGCAAAGGGAAATGATGAATTCACAAAATGGTTTGTCGGCCAGGTGAAGGAGATTCACGGATTTGATCTTCAAAATCCTCCTTCAGGACCATTGCCTGAAATGGTTATCGATTCGATGGAAGCTGTACTCCATCATTAATAGTTATTCCTATTCGGATTGTTTAACATTATTTGCCTGCAACACCTGCACACCAGCCTGGGTTTATGCATTAATTCATTTTGCGTCATCCATATGAATTGATGCGTTGGGTTTGTACGTGGAGATAAAAGTCTCCACGTATTTTTTTATAATTTAATCGATTATAAGTCTGAAGTAACCCATCGGATCGAATTTCAGAATGATTAATGAAAGAGCAAATCCGGAAAAATACAAAAGCAGTTCACCCCGTGTTCCGTCAAACTTTTTTTGGATGAATAATGTGATTAGAAAGCACACTAACCAAATCCAGATTGCATGGAAGTTACACAATAATAAAATCAATGTGAACTGTGCAAATTTTTCGGAACCATCTAAAAGTTCATATGAAAGTATGTTGGCAAGAAATACAGTTACCCAAAACAAAGGAAAACAGGCGACAAATTTTCTAAAACGGATCAATCGTTGCAACATGGCGATTTGAACGGAAGTTGATCACAAATATTCTTGCAAGAAAATAAATTATTTCGGATAGCACCTTAGAGTGGAATTCCTGGTTATCGAGACCCCAATTTTTCACCTCACTATGTCCTGCTAAATTGGAGGTTGGTTTCCTCTTAGAGGAAAAAAATAAAATCTGTACTTTTCAATTCATGTTATTCCAAAAACAAAATATTCTTTGAAACAGATTCGCCCTGATCAGTAGTGATTCTGAGTTGATAAATTCCGGGCGAACATTTTTCTGTGGCTTGTGAAGTGTTCCATTCAAAAGTATGCATGCCTGCCACTTCGAAGCTGGTGTAAGGAAGAGAAATACATTTTCCCAATGAATTGAACAATTCAATTTTCACTGTTCCGGTGTGCGGCGATTGAATTGCGATCCGGATTTTGTCCTGAAGTCTGACAGGGTTGGGATATACATTGCATTGTAAAGTTCTATGAGACCCTTCGTTGATTCCGGTATTATTGAGTAAATCCTGCAAGCGAACTGTTTCAGCGTTGATCACTTGTTTTAAATTGAGAGCAGTATCTCCATCGTAAGCAAGGTACGCGACGAGATTCAGATGAGAAATATCCCAGGAAGGATCCGGAACAAAACTCATGTTCTGAGAATAGGTAATGGTAGGTGTAGGCTGAGGAGGAATAGGTCCGGTAATTCCCCAGGATCCGTAGAGTCCACGACGAACTGTTTCGTTGTGATACCAATTTTGCAATGGATTCGCGCCACCCTGTAGATTGGATAAGTAATTTGTTTGTGCAAGGTTGCCAGTTGCAGGAATACTGTCTTCCGTAATGTATACATTGAATTTTACAGGAGCACTTGTCATTGGAGCGGAAGAGAAGCGCATGTCAACGCTAAAGTTGTAAGCGTTGCCATCAAAATACAAATCACGCATTCCGATGCTGGCGATAGCCGGAATGATGTTGCGTTCCTGAAATCGCTGTTGCATAAAGAGATAACCTATAAAAATATGCGGGTTGCCTGCGTATTTGTAACGATCAATTGCCGCAGCGGGATAACTCACTACACCAAAAGCGTCACGAACAGCGGGCCATTCAGGAATTTCAAGATCGTCCCATTCATGCCATGCAAGCGCAACTGTGTTGAGTGGAGCATTGGCTTCAATATCTTCAACTTCCAAAGCAGCGGCGGGACATCCGCCGCACCATGCACCGGTAAATTCTTCAACGAGTACCTTACGAACAGTTTGTCCATTGGTGAAAAATGAAAGGCAACACAGGACGAGAGTTAGAAATTGTTTTGACATATGACTAGGATGATTCTCAAAGATAAGAATATACATGTAGTGGGCAAATAGAATGGAAGAGCGATTGAAAAACTGTTATTTTCAATCAGAATAATGAATTATTCGACAGGAAGTGTTTTGATCATTCTTTATTGGAACCTGTAACACTATACATATCTATTTCGCCCTTGTTCTTTGCTTTGATTTTTCCTCTGTGAATACAAACGAACTGATTTTTTACCAGCTCATAAGTATTCTGGCTGATGTTAATTTGTCCTGTTTCAGCGCTGCTTTCCATGCGGGATGCGATGTTTACAGTATCACCCCAAATGTCGTAAGCAAATTTTTTCACACCAACAATTCCGGCAACTACAGGTCCACTATGTATACCAATTCTTATTTCAAATAAATCCTGATTCAGCTTTTTTCTTTCATCGTTGAAGCGATTCATGTAGTTCCGGATTTCCAACGCAGCTGAAACTACAAGTGAGGCATGCGAATTATCCACTACAGGCAGTCCGCCGGCGGCCATATAACTGTCGCCGATCGTTTTAATTTTTTCGATTTTGTATTTGTCAATGATGGCATCAAAAGCGCGGAAGAGAGTATCAATATCTTTTACAAGTTCGGCAGGACTCAATTTTTCAGAAATTTGTGTAAAGCTTTTGAAATCAGTGAACATGACAGTGACCTGATCAAACTGTCTCGCATTCGCGTTCCCGTTCATTTTGAGTTCTTCCGCAACTTCTTCCGGAAGAATATTGTGCAGAAGTTCATCGCTTCGTTTTTTACCTTTTTGAATCCGGTTGCGTTGCATCAACACGATCACTCCAAAGAATAGGACTATGGCAAAACCTGCTATGAAACCATTTCGAACTTGTTTTTGTCTTTTGAGTTCAGCGGCTGCGATGGCGTCTTTCTTTTCCTGTTCGCTGCGCAACTTCGCTTCTTTCTTTTCATATTCATAACGAAATTTAGTTTGCAACGAAATTTTTCTGTTCTTGTCATTTTGAACACTGTCTCGCATCTGAATATACAGATCAGTCATTTCCAGTGCCTGTTTCCAGGACTGTTTTGAACGATACAGTTTTCCGAGATTGTCAGCGGCATTGCGGATATCCGCAGGATAACCAAGTTCTTTTGCAGTAGCAAGAGAACGCTCAAGAAGCGGAAGAGCTTCCGCGACATCTCCTGTAGAAAATAAAGCTGCTCCATATAAATTAGTGCTGATCGCAATTCCCCATTTATCTCCCAGAGATTCAAAACCTGCAAGACTTTCACGGTAATAATTTTTTGCCAGGGAAATGTTTCCCGCTTTTTCGTAAGCCATCCCGATATTTTTTTGGGAATACGCGATACCTTGTTTATCGCCGAGCGCAATTCTTAGTTCGAGAGCTTTGTTGTAGAAATACAAGGCTGAGTCGGGACGATTGAGTTCTTCCTGTACACCACCCAAAGCATTGTATGAGTAGGCGCTGGAATACTTGTCGTTGGTTTTAATTTCTATTTCGAGCGCGCGACGAAAGAAGCTCATCGCTTCATTGTATTGATTCTGGTCTTTATAAATAAATCCTATGTTCTGAAAAGCGGTGGCGATACCCTCGGAGTTGTTGATTTTTTCTTCAATGGACAATGCTTTCATGTAATATTCCAACGCTTCAGGGATTTGGCCCTGATTGGAATAGATTAAACCCATGTTGTTGTAGGTTGTCGCGATACCGTCAGAGTCATGTATTTCAATTTTTATTGCAAGACTTTTTTCGTTCAACGCGATCGCCTGTTCAATTTGTCCCTGGTCTTTGTAAATAGCAGCCATATTATTCAATACTGTTGCCGCGTCCCTTTTGGATCCTGATTTTTCGAAAAGTGTGAGACTTTGCTGGTAATAATCCAGAGCTTTTTTTATATCGCCCTGTTGTTCATACAAAAAAGCAAGCCAACCGAGAGCGTTTGATAGCCCATCAGTGTAATTGATGGTAGTGGAAAGTTGCCGTGCTTTTTCACATTGTTGGATTGCCTGATCCGGATGGTCGTTGTACAATTCTCCTGCGAGTGCGAGCAAAGTTTGTACACGCATTGTATCCGCGATCGGGTGCTGTAATACTTTTTGAATGGAATCGATCTTGTTTTGATCCTGAGCAAAAACGTTTAATGAAATTACACTCAGTGTAAAAAGAACGAAGTACCATTTCCGGTAAGCGTAAAATGCATTCATGGGGCGGTGATACATTTTAGAGGTTCCCTTTATTTAATGAATCAGAACATCTTCATATTACATTACGAATGTAATCAAATCACGCGTTCACGCTGCAGGTCAATTGTGATAAGATGAAATGTTAAAACATGTATCATTCATTTTCCGGTCGGTGAATAAACGATGATTTTGGAAATGAATCGTTAATGTGTATTATAAGTTTATAATTCTTCCAGTCTTTTTAGAAATTCTTCTTTTCTGCGCATAGAAACATCGATGGCGGTTCCGTCAGACAAGATCACGACTCCGCCTTTTCCGCTATTGTAACTTTTCACATAACTCAGGTTCACCAAATGGGAATTGTGTATTCTGAAAAAGTTATAATCGCTTAGTAATTCCTCGAATTCCTTTAGGGTTTTGCTTACAGTGATTTTGGATTTGTCTTTCATAAACAAATACGTGTAGTTCACATCACTCTGGCACCGCACAATATCGTTAACAGATAATATTTCTTTTCCATTCGATACGGGAATACAGATTTTTTTTGAAGGAGCCTGCAGATTTTTGAGGTTGTAATAAAGAGCATCGAGTTTATCGGATTGCATGCGTGCTTCCTTCTTGCTTAGAACTTTTTTCAGAGAAATTGCAAGATCATCCGGATCAATTGGTTTTAGGAGGTAATCGACTGCACTGAATTTAAACGCTTTTAACGCGAAGGTGTCATACGCTGTTGTGAAAATGACATCAAATTCTTCATTGCCAATTTCCTGAAGTAAATCAAATCCTGTTCTATTGTGAATTTGTATGTCGAGAAAGATTAGATCAGGTTTCATTTTTCTGATTGCATTCACGCCATCCTCCACTGTATTCGATAAGTGCAGAATTTCCACTTCGGCAGCGTGGTCATTTTGAAGTAACATTTGCAATCTGTCAATGCAATGTTGTTCATCGTCAACCAGAATTGTTCGAATCATATATCAATCGTTAGTAATATAGGGAAGTTGCAAAATTACTTTGAGTCCTTTTTCCAGATCGATGAATTGAACCGATGCTTTTACATCGGACAATTTGTTCAGGAGATCCATCCGCGCCTTTGTAATGTTCATTCCCATGGGTTTTTTATTCGGATTTCCATAAATTGAATGATTGGCTTCACTGGCTGATCTGCCGATTCCATTGTCAACAATGACACACTGAAGCATGTTGTCTTTTTTGCTGAAAGATATTTCTATTTTCCCGTTTTCATTCAGTTGTGAAAATCCGTGCCAGATACTGTTTTCGACAAAAGGCTGAAGGATGAGTGGCGGAATGTATGTTGTGTCGGGGTCGATATCCCTGGCGATATTTATGTCACAGGTGAATTTATTTTTCATTCGCATTGATTCGAGTTTCGTGTACAGTTCGAGAGCCTCAAGGTCTTCCGTTAGAGTTACTTCTTTTTTTTCAGAATTCTCCAGTATCATCCTCATAAGTTTGGAGAATTTGATAGTAAAATAATCCGCAGTCTTGCTGTCGTTGGTGGTGATGTATTGGCTTATAGAATTGAGAGAATTAAAAATAAAATGCGGATTCATCTGAGCACGGAGCGCTTTCATTTCTGTTGTGGCAATGTCGGCTTTTATTTCCGCCTGACTTTGTTTCTCTTCCGCATCTCTTCTTCGCTTATACAAAATGAAACCACCTGTTCCGGCAAGCAACAACATGATGCCTCCGACAGTCATGAGGCTGTTAATTTTTACCTGGCTTTGTAATTCGGCAGCAGCAATGGCTTGTTCCTTTTCGTGGGCCAATTTGAGATCAGATTCTTTTTTCTGGTATTCATATTTTGATTGCAGGCTGCCTAATTCCAGCAAGTGGTCAGTACTCAGTATACTGTCATTAAGACGTATCGAATTTTCGAGTGCTTCAAAAGCCTTTTCATAGTTACCTTCATGCTTATAAATAGAAGCAAGCGTTTGCCAGGAATCCAACTGGTTATTTTGATCTTCGAGTTCTTCACCGATCTGCAAACCTTTGATGGCAAAATCAGCGGCTTTGACATACCTCGTTTCAGGATTGATATAGTTTCTGATCAGGAATGAAGCAGGTGCATCATCGAGAATGCTTGCCAGGTTGTTAAACACAATGCTGAGATCATTTCTGTCGCCGCTTTCGCGCAACATATTTTCACATTGCTGAAAATAATAATACGCGGAATCATAATTGTTCATCCGGGAATACATTACACCCAGGTTGATCAGTGTTTTTCTTAATCCACGTTTATCTCCAATGGTTGTTGAAAGCTCTCTGGATTTGTGATAATACTCCACAGCTTCATTTGGTTTTCCCATTTCATCCAGTGTATTTCCCATAGTCATGTAAGCACTTCCCAGTTTTTTTTTGTTCTGTCCGTGTTGGCAACACACCATTGATTTTTCAGCATACTTTAAAGAAGTCGGATAGTCGGGAATGTTTCTATAAGCGATGCTGATGTTAATATAAATATCCATCAATGTAGAAGAGTCTTTCATTCTCTCTGCAGCTGTAGCTGCATCGAACAGGCATTTGAGAGCAGTTGGATAGTCAGCCAATGTCAGATATACAGTGCTTTCATTGTTACGGATTGTATAGAGCCTTACGGCATCAGCTTCTTCGGAGGCTTTAATAATTTTTGCTCCTTCTTCAAAAGCTGCGATGGATTCCTGATAGCGGGACAGATTAAATAATGCATTACCAAGATTATTGTAGAGATTAACCTGGAATTTATTTTCACCAATTGCTTTGCAAAGTGTTATTCCGTTTTGGTAAGAAAGAATCGCATTGGAATCTTGCTCCAGATTTTTGTAACATAATCCCGTCACCATGTAGCATTTTGCCATTTTTAATTTTTCATCCAACTCATGGGCGAGATCCAATGCTTCATGTGCAAAACGCAAACCTGATTCCGGATTTTCATCACTAAAGGTGTAAGCGATATTGTACAGAATGTTCAATCTGGTGGTATCTGCCGAATTGTGATTTTTCAATTCAGCGAGCAGAGAGTCTGTTTTTTCGACTGCGGAAGCAGAAAGTCTGATGAAGGCAAAGAACAGAAGAAGAATACGATTCATAGGGGGGGTGTAATATTCCAAATATATGGAATTCGGCAAAACGAATTTCATCCAAAACGTTGCGAATAATAAGCCGAAACCATCACTTAATCAATCCTTATAGGAAGCACCCTTGATCGGGATGTATGTTTGAGCTGTCAAATTAATTACCTGATCAAATTCTTCATTATGAATCTCAATCTGCTTCATCTCCAGCGAAAATTCACCATTATCTGTTCTTTAGCAGGTATTATCTCAGTGTTTCTTCCATGGGTAAAAGTTTCAGGCGGTTCAATTGAGGTGAGTCTGAATGGGTTCCGGGGTTATGGAATGATGACTTTCATAGCGTATGGTTTGTCGCTGTTGTTTTCTCTGTCAGGAAACCAGCAGGAAGCATTGGATAAAAAAACGCGACTCATCACTTTGGTATGTGGAAGTATAGCCTTGCTGCTCACTGTGAATGCATTCGGAAGTACCAACGATGATTCAGCATTTAGTTTTGTGAAAACTGAATATGGTGTCGGGATCTGGTTGTCGTTGGTTGCTTCTGCAGGCTTGAATTTGGCTGCGTGAAAATTGAAAGACACTGATTTTAGTATTTAAAATCTGCCATTTAGTTGAAAAAATAATGACAGATGTATTTTTCATCCTTATTGATAAAATATTACAGGATGAAAAACTCAATTGACTGAATGAAATGCGAGAAACAGGTAACTGACGTATTACTATTGATTACGGAAAATTCGTATTTACTAAAACAAAGATCGGATAAGGTTTTCCAGTTTTCTTTATAAAATAAATGTCGAAAAAACAAGAACATAAATGTTCTTTCATATAAATAAAAAAATACTTTCTTGCCACAGATTCAAATTTAACATCGTCTATTAACAAATAAACTAACCTTAAAAAATCAACCCATGAAAAAAATGAGATTAATTTTTGCTCTGGCCATTGCCTGCAGTATGATGTTCACTCAAACAACTTCCGCCAACAAATGGCGTGTGAACAGAATTTCAAATTATTTATCCAATGGTACTCAATTTGGAGAAAACGTTGGAGGGACGAGTTCGTTTCCTGTATTTGACACACCTGACAATGCTCAGAACAATAACCTTGTTGCTGATCACGACACATTGTATCTCGAAGGAACAGGAAATACACTAAGTTATCCCGGATTTACACTGAGTCGTCCGCTTGTACTCATTGGTGCCGGATATTTCCTGGACCTGAATTCCAATGCTGATGTGAGTAATGATTTATTGGAAACAAGATTAGAGAATATTGTGTTCAATGCAAATTCGGAAGGCTCGCAGATAATGGGTGTGCATGTGATGAATGGATTTGGAATCGATATTGATGCCAGTAATATTCTGGTTAAACGTTGCCTTGTTGAAGCGGATATCAATCTTGGTTATTTTGTCGGGATGACTGACATTACACTCGTTCAGAATTTTATTGCGAATGCTGGTGGAGGAAATGCAGGAGGTGTCACTGTAAGTGGATTTGGAATTCCACAGAATGTGATTATCAGCCATAACATTTTCAAAAAAATTCTGAGTCTGTGGAATGGCAGTGGAACATACAGTATTGCAGAGTGCAACAATAATATTTTTGATTGTCCGGCAATTTCCGGAACGGCTTCTATTCGTTTGAATACACCTTCCTTTCAAAACAATATCATCAAAACTCCAAACCTGATTGTTGATCTCAACAGTGGTGTGGCTTCTTCCAATGTAGTGTATAATGTGTGCGCGACAGCTACTCAACTGAATACTACAGATCCGCAATGGCACAATATACATGTAGCCAATATGCAAACAGTGTTTGTTCCTGTTGGAACCTCGACGGACGGAAATTATGAGCTTGATCCTACATGGGCCGCGGCGAATCCCGGTTCTGATGGAGCAGACAGAGGAGCATTCGGTGGAGCATCTATAACAAGTCGATATACTTTGTCGGGACTACCGCCTGTACCTGTTGTGTATTCGATCGCCACAAGTGGTGTTGCATCCCCTGTGACAGGATTGCCTGTAACGATTAAGGCAAGGACGATCAAATAATTTTATCCATCTTTTTAACTTATCCACTATGAAAAAAATTGGACTTATTTTCTGTCTTATTCTGTTTTGCCAGATTTCGCGCGCACAGAATATTGTACAGGCAGAATATTTTATCGACACGGATTTAGGATATGGATTGAATACTGTCCTTTCTCTGACCGCATCACCGGATAGTACATGGTCATTTACCATTCCTGTTCCCGGAACTTTGTCGGTGGGATATCACAAGATGTATGTTCGTACGCTTGATAATTCCGGTCATTGGAGCGAAACCAGTATCCGTAATTTTGAAGTGCTTCCTTCAAATACTACCGACAGTGTTGTGAATGGAGAATGGTTTATTGATACAGACGCAGGATATGGATTGAATACAGTATTTTCCGTTGTTCCTGTTGGTAATGACATCACACAATCTATCACAGTTCCACCGTCAACTATTGCAACACTAAGTCCTGGTTACCACAAATTGTATGGTCGTGTGCAGGATGGATATGGCCGATGGAGTGAAACGTTTCAACGAAATCTGGAAGTAGTCGAAAGTTTTAGTTATCCTGACATTGTGAAAGTGGAATACTTCAACAGTGTGGATCAGGGTTACGATAATTGTTCCACTGAGATACTGACTGCTTCTGCTGACAGTGAATGGACGTTTACCATTCCTCCCGGTATTGTTCCGTTTGGAAGTGATACGATTTATTTACGAGTGAAAGACGGTCAGGAAGGTCGGTGGTCGCAGACTTCCAGGAGAATTATCAATGTAATTAATTCTGTCCCGAATCTGGCAGTTTCTCATTTCAGCATTTCTCCCAATCCAAGTTCTGGAATGTTCGCCATTCAAAGCAAAGACATGGAATTGGAATCAGTGCACGTATATGATATGATGGGATCATTGGTATATAATGAAGAGGGAATGCGTACGATGACTTATAAACTTGATCTGAGTGCCTTAGCGAATGGATTTTATTCTGTGAAAATGGAAACTAATGAAGGAGTGTTTCAACAGATGTTGATGAAGGAATAATTTTTCAAACTTGTTTTAATGAAATCCGGGAGCCACTTGTTTTTAGTGGCTCCCGGATTTTTTAATACAGCTTTCTTATTTTCTATTCAGATTAATGTGAAGACGAACGCGGTGGAAGATTGTTTGAAATGATTAATCTAACCCCGGGATGAGCATGCGCAGGTTTGTGTGTGAGCCGGCGAGGCACGGGAAAGGCTATGGCAGAGAGGGAGAACCATTCGTTCCAAATTAACAAAGGATTTTTGACTGTAAGGATTCAATATTTTTTTCTTAAAAATTCACTGCATAACCAAAATGAATGGCTACGATATAGGAGAATTTATCCTGAGTGAACTTTAGTGTTTCAGATTTTGCATTTGAATTTTCGCCAAATTCTTTACCGAAATTTACCCAGGGATTCAGGTAAAAGCCGACATTCTTAAATGGTTTGAAAACATATCCCGCACGTAGATTTGGATATCTGCTGTTGAAATGAATTCTTTCTGTTGAATTCAGGTGTCCGACTGATTTGGAATAGAAAAATACAGAAGGACCGAAGTGTAATCCTTTTCTATCGGGGCGGAAAAAATAATCAGCAAAGACAGCAAAACTTGTTTCCAGTTTCAGGTCACGAAATCCTTTGTCAAAATTTGATTTACTCATCATGTTGTCAGGAAATTCGGAGCTGTAAACAGAAGCCATAATACTGAAATGAGATAGTTGAGCCGGACTGTATTTCAGGCTGAATGAATATCCTCCAAGTATGAACGGAGCGGGAT
This sequence comes from uncultured Bacteroidota bacterium, assembly GCA_937871435.1. Taxonomy (GTDB): domain Bacteria; phylum Bacteroidota; class Bacteroidia; order AKYH767-A; family 2013-40CM-41-45; genus JADKJP01. Next base: position 49,792 of record CALMQM010000048.1, read on the forward strand.
CCAGTTCAAGTGACAACATTGATTTTTCGGAGGAGGATGAAGTTGGTGTTTGTGCGCTCAATGACAAACAAGAAATAAGGAGGAGAGAAAGAAGCAGGTTTTTCATAGGGTTTGTTTTTATGCAACAAAGTACCCGCAAGAAAACCGGCTGTGCATTAACAAATGATAAAAAGTGATCAGGAATTTTTGGTGTCGGCGCGGAGTCGGCTCAGGGACACATTGGTGATTCCGAGATATGAAGCGATGATTGGATGAGGAATCAGGTTTTCCAACATGGCAAATTCTTCACGAAAACGAATCAATCGTTCTTTCGCAGTGTGTGAAGCAAGTGCTATTTCCTTTTCTGTCTTCCGGAACAATTCATTTTTGAGAATGGTATTTCCAAAATCACGGATTTCCAGATTAGAAATCATCAGGGAAAGAAATTTTTCGCTGTCGAATTGAATGAGTTCAAGTTCCGTGAGGGCCTGAAAATTCAGAAGCGATACATTGTTCTTTGTTCTTATGATATGCGGACTAATGACATCATGTTGTTTATAAAATGCAAGGGTAATTTCTTCTCCATCCGGACTGAGCAGAAAACTCCGGCAGTATCCCTGAAGGATCACATATTCTGATTGATTTTTTTGTCCGGCATGAACAAAGAGTTCATTCTTCTCAATTTTAGATACTTCAAAAATATTTTCCATCTGTTTAAAAGAACTTTGTGACAATGGATAAATATGTTTGAAGATGTCTGCGGACAATTCAGGTTTCAGCGAACTTTTTTTCATGGAGTTCAAAATATTAAAGTGTTATCTCAATGAATGAAATTTTATAGCAAGTTAAAGAGAAATATAATAATTCAAAGGAGGAACGATGAAGTGAAATTATTTCCCGGATATTAAAATTGATTCGGATTTGAAAATTGTTCCTTATGTATTGTAAGTCCGGAAATAAAAAATCCGGCTATGAAATTTCCATAGCCGGCTTTTTTGAAAAAAAATAGTTTAGTGTTGAACCATCAGTTTCTGGCTGATCAATCCACAGCGTACAATATACACTCCGGAATGAAGGTTTTCTGTATTGAAGCTGACGACAGATTTGCCGATGCTTTCAAATACTTTTTGTCCTACCTGATCAAAGATCTCCAATTGTTTTCCGCTTGCTTCATTCATTCGTATGGTGACCAGAGAATTTGCGGGATTTGGAAAAGCAGTCATGGAAGCTGTTGCAACAATTTCATCTGCGATACCTGTACTCAGATTATTGTTTGCATTGAATGTTGCCTGCTGAATAACAAAATTTCCGGTACCATTCGGAACACGAGCGTAACCATAATCTGTAACCTGTTGCCCGAATGTCACCTGATCGGCAAGAGCAACTGAAGCATCCAGCAGATACACGCTTTCTCCGCTACCGCTGAGTTTAAAGTTTGCATGATACGCGCCCTGGCTGCTGTCTTCATCTGCCCAGATGATGAGGTAATCGTTTGCAGGAATCACAGTGTTTGCAGGAATGGTCCACTTGTCAGGATTGAAATAATTGTCGGTGAGATAATAACCGCTGATGTCAACCGGTTGAGATGAATTATTGTAGAGTTCAATCCAGTCATCGAATTCACCGGAACTATCGGCTGCGGTAGCAGAATTTGACGCCATCACTTCATTAATTACTACGGATGTGTTGGAAGAGATAAGAGGAGCAATAAAATAAATGTAGACATTGTGTTCAGCGCCTTTCGGATCGTAGGTAACAGTTTTCGCGGAATTGGCGGATGCTGCTTCTACATAAAAACGAACCCATGATCCGGCACTGTGTCCGGGAATTGTGGCTCCGTAGATTCCATCCCCGGATAAGCTGTCGTTATGTGCCCCGTCATCAAACATAAGTACAGGAGTAAAGTTGCCTACAATTTCATTTGAGTAATAGAGTGTCACATGATCAATTCCATTTCCTGAGCTAATGTTCGCGCGAACGTTTACGTCCTGCATCGAAACAGGCTGATTCCAGGCTGTTCCATTTGTATAATATGCAACATCACTGATCTGAGGGCCAACCTGAGTTACTTCTGAATTAGTGAGGATATAATTTTTCCGGTTTACCATGAAATCTTTTACTTCCTGCACACCATTTGTGAAATCAGTATATGTATAAATTTTCTTCGGATCGTTGTACACCATTGTATCGATGAGATTTTTGTATTCATCAATCACCTGGTAGGCGCTGGTAGTATCGAAATCTTCGTCCAATAAAGTTCGAAGATGAGCGAGATATCTCTGACGCCATTGCGGACGTGCCAGAATTTTATTAAGTAGTGGATAATTCACATTTGTTTCGTGATAGAATGCACTCCAGGAAGTGGCGAGGTTAGCTTCAAAAGCGCTGTTTCCGTCATATTCCTGTGGAGTCATGCGTCCAGTTTCAATTTCATAATATGTGTAGTAATCCATTTTTCCTTTGTACACATAACTGTCGTCATCACAAAACAGAATTTCACTTGCAAGGAACCACAAAGTGCGATCGATATCAAGCACAGCAGGAAGAAGTGTATCCAGCCCGGCGCCAGTGCTGTTATTCAATACATCACATGTATGTACAAGATCATCCCAAGGGTTTGTTTTGGTGAATGATTTTAATTGATAGTAAGGTTGATAATCGGTAGAATCCGGTCCGCGGTAATTCAATGCTGCAGTCCCATCACCCCAGCCACCGCCACCACCGCCGCCACCGGTAGACCTGTCGGCGCGCCAGTTTGTGCCATTATTGGTCATGAACCATTCTTTCAAAAAATCACCATTAAGCTGTTGAACGATCGGATACACTCCCCAATTTCCACCATTAATATACAATTTCACAAAAGCGGATTTCGCGGCAGGAATATGTTTTTTGATTTGATGCTGGTAAAATACTTCATGGATAAAGGAAGGATCCTGGAAGGCATTATTCAGATTAAAAATATTGTATCCGAAAAGATCCTGTCCGGGAACAAATGAGTTGGTAGTAATATTGAATGATTTTTTTTGTCCCTGCACTCCGGAATAGGAAGTTTGCCCTTTGAAACGAACTCCCACGCTGTCGTAGACAATACCATCTACAGTCATAGTAGCCGGCAGATCGGTTTTGCTGTTGTAGTTTTGAGTAAGTAAAGTCCAGTAATTTGACTGAGGAAAATCCAGATAAATATTCCTTACAAGGTCTTGTTCAAACAAACCGGTATTTGGTAAATCACCTGTAAAAAGCATTCTGCCATCGGGGGAGAGATGCATTTCATCGGGTAAATTTTGCGCAGACAAGGTGCAAGTGCTGAGTGTGAGCAGCAGTAAAGCAACCCTGCTCAAAGAGTGAAACATTTTCATAGATATAGAAGTGGAATTTATTCGGAGTAAACTTAAATTATTTCTTCGTACGAGAAATAAAAATGGGATGAATGAAGGGATATTATCGGTAAATCAAGAAATTGCTCACAAAGAAAAGCTTGTTCAGAGTAAAATTCAATTGTGAATGAAAATCAAACAGTATTATTCTAAATCCTGATGAAATTGTTTGAAAAAAGCAATGAACTGGGATGGAGTACAGATTTATCTTCTTCTTCCTTTGCTTGAAGTCTTGCCAGAAGGTGATCCGGAGCGTTTTTTATTTCTTTTATCCGGATTATTTCTGTTCGTATTTCCGGATGATTGTGTTGAACCGTTTTTTTTGTTGGAGTGTTTTCCGGAATCGAAAATTTTTTTGGATGAATGCTTTCTTTTATTAGCTGACCAACTCTTTTCTTTTTCTTTGTTACGGAAATTATTTTGATCCGCTTCGGAAGAAGAGTTTTCAATCAGTGAATACAATTCTTTCATTTCTTCATCTGTCAGATTTCGCCATTCGCCGGGAGGAAGTCCTTTCAAATTGATATTCATAATACGGACGCGTTCCAGTTTCACGACATCATATCCAAAGTGTTCGCACATTCGCCGAATCTGACGGTTAAGTCCCTGTATGAGTGTGATTCGAAATGTAAAAGCGCTTTCCTGAACAACTTTGCATTTTTTTGTTGTCACTCCCAGCATCGGCACTCCTCTTGACATTCCCTGAATTACTTCATCAGTCAGAGGCAGATTCACTGTGACTACGTATTCTTTTTCATGCTTATTCCCTGCGCGGAGAATTTTGTTCACGATGTCACCATTGTTGGTAAGAAAAATCAAACCTTGTGAATCTTTGTCGAGCCTGCCAACAGGGAAGATACGCTGACTGTGATTTACAAACTGTACAATGTTATCGGGCACACCTTCTTCTGTAGTTGAGGTGATCCCGACAGGTTTGTTCAACGCGATAAAAATTAAATCCTCTTCCTGGCGTGGTTCGAGTTCATGACCATTTACACGCACCCGATCACCAACTTTTACCTGGTCACCAATTTGCGCCCTTCGCCCGTTGATGTACACATTTCCCTGTTCGATGTAGCGATCAGCTTCCCTTCGTGAACAAAGGCCACTCTCACTGATAAATTTATTCAATCGCATTGTGTTCAGCTTGTGTGGCTATGTACAATTAAACAGGAGTAAAATTTATTCTGAAGAGATATTTCTACCGATGTTATTCCTTTTCTGTTTTTAGAGGAGTTCCTCATAAATTTCAGTAGTGAAGTGATAAGAAATTCTATTCGAAATAATGAATTGTCAAAATCAAACACCAAATTGTGACAGATGATGATTCAGGTGTTTGTAAAACATTGTATTCCATTCATCCACCTTGAGTACGCCAAATGAATGTGATTCTTTTTTATCAAAATATTTCTCACCCAAATTCTGAGTCTTTTGAATGTATTGAATGAGTCTGGCTTTTTCTGTTTCGAAAACTCTTGGATCTGTAATTAAAAACTGTGGGGCTGTTCTGCTGTTTTTCTTATAAGGAACATCCGTCACGACTGTTTTCTTTACCAGTGCTTTCAAAATAAATTTCATGAATGCGGATGGTTTAGGATGAATATCATCGTAAATCATTTCGTAGGTGACACAACAATGAGCAAGCATTTGTGCAACATTCATTTTTCCCCACACAGGCTGAGTTTCAGACGTAAGTTTGTTGATGCGGGAAATAATTTCATTCGAAACTTCCGGAGTAAATATATTTTTTATCATGCTGATAGATAAATGAAATTGATGCTGGTTTTTATCACGACTTGTTTTGACAATATTAATCTGAAATGTACAGGTATCCTATGAATTTTTTGAATTTGTCTATAAAAATTTATTACAGAGTTAATCCTGAATTGAACGAAATCCTGCAGTTCCAAAAGGATAAAAACAAGGAATTTCTGCTGTTTTTAGAAGGTTCAATCCGAATTTTTTCATCCACGAAATCCTCATTATCTTGACGCCTGTCAAATTAAATTTCATATGAAAAATAGTATTCTCTTCTTTGGATTTTTACTTCTTTCTGTTTGTTCTCAAGCCCAGCAGGCATACTATTCCTGGCATGAACAATTTCCTGGATCAAATATCATGAGCGTTTCAACAATGAGTAACGGAGATGTTCTTACGCATGGTGATTTCTGGGGAATAATAGATTTTGATCCGGATCCTGTTGTTGCGCACTATATGGACGTGACCAATGGGCGCTACTTTTTTGCGCGTAAATCGGCAGACGGACAATATATCTGGGCAGTAAATTTTGACAGTCTGGCAACTCTGTCGGTCGAAGGAATGGTAGTGGATGAGGACGACAACATTTTGATTGCAGGAAGCTTTTACGGCACAGCGGATATGGCTCCCGGTCCTGCAGTCTACCTGATTCAGGCAACACAAATTGATGTATTCTTTGCCAAGTATAGCGGGCAGGATGGGCATCTGATTTGTGCAAAAACGTTTGGTTCCACTCAGCAGGATCATATTGGTGCAATATGTGGCGACAGGGACGGAAACATTTTGCTTACGGGTTCTTTTTATTCTCCAATAAATGTTGATCCGAATGGATCTTATATTCTCACAACAGGTGGTTTTGCGGATATTTATGTAGCCAAATACGATAGTACAGGACAACTGATTACTGCCGCTCAGATCAGCAGCGCATCAGGAGATCAGTCTTCGGGTATTATCACTGATAATAGCAATGCTGTTTATGTAACTGGTTATGTTCAGGATTCTGCTGATGTTGATCCGGGGGCTGGGGTCTACAAAGTTCCGGCTTCAATGTTTTTAATGAAGATGGATGAAAATTTTAATTTTCAGAAAGCAGTTGCCTTCTATGGAAATGGATACCCTTCACCCAGGCAAATGATCATTGATGCGAACTCTGATTTAGTCATAGCCGGAGAAATCCGTAGTCCGAATGGAGTTGATTTCGATGGGTCAGCTGGTACTGCCATTGTTTCTTCGCAAAGTTTGGGAGATGCGTTCATCACTCGCCAGGATACCGGACTGAATTATATCAGTGCAATCGATATCGAGGCCAACACGGTCTCTCAACCCTGGGGATTGTCTACCGACCCAGCCGGAAATGTCTACGCTTCTTTTTATTTCCAGGGAGATGTAGACGTGGATCCGGGACCTGGTGTTGTCAGTTATACTTCCCTGAATAATTCTTCAGATATATTATTGGCAAAATATTCGCCACAACTTCAATTATTGTGGTCTTATTCGATGGGAAGTAATGGAACCGAATTCGGATTTGACATTGCGGCAGGGCAAGGAAATAAATTCTATGCCTGCGGATATTTTTCACAAAGCATAGATGCAGAACCAGGGAGTTCTCAGGTCATACTCACGAGCAGTTCTACTGATGGTTATCTCATTTGTTACAACCAATGTCTGCCGCAAACCTATACTGTGCCTGCAACAATTTGTCATGGACAGGATTATATTTTTGGCAACGACTCATTGCGAACTTCAGGCTCTTTTACACAACGGTTTAGTTCCGTTTCTTCCTGCGACAGCATTGTTACACTTGAACTCACGGTGGTTTCTCCTGTAATTGATTTATGTCTATCCGACACGACAATTTCCAGCAAAGCGATCAATGCTTCCTATCAGTGGATCAATTGCACATCAAATACACCTGTTAGCGGAGCCACCGCTCAGAATTTTCATGTTCCGGATAACAATGGCTATGCTGTGAAGATTACGCAATCCGGTTGTGTGGATACTTCTGAATGCATGCAGTTGTATCAAAATGGAAATCGTCGGGTGCCGGAATTTGCCTGGGGGAGTTTAATGCCCTATCAGATGTTTGGAGGAGCTCACGCAATGCGTATAGGAAGATATGGAGATATTTATGTAAGCGGAGAAATTACAGATATCGCGAATTTTAATTTGCTCAGCGGACCGGATTATTCCCTGAGTGCAGTCGATAATCACCGCTATTTTTGTCTGGCTAAATACAATGAGAACCGAGAATATCAGTGGGCATTTGCCTGTGGAGCTCCGGTTTCTACCGGACCTTATCCTGAAGTAGTGATTACAGCTATGGAACTGGATTCCACCGATAATATTTATGTAGCAGGCTATTACAGAACAGCTTTTGATTGTGATCCCGGTTCCGGCGTAACGATGTTACCGGATAATACTTTGCAGAATACATTTTTAGCAAAGTACACGACGAGCGGACAATTGATTTGGGCGAATTATATGGAAAATGCCGGAGGGTTTACAGAAATCAATTCCATTTTCACTGACAATTCAGGGCATGTATATCTCGGTGGTAATGCCACCGGTACGATCAGTATCAATACAGTATCCGGTACAGCTTCGGCAACTGCGAGCGGATTACATTGTTTGATGTTGATGCAATTCAATTCTGCTACCGGAGCGTATGGATGGAATTTTATTCCTCCAGCCGGTACTTTTGGTGATTGTGATGTTTCCGGTGGAGCCTGCGATCCGGCGGGTAACATTATTTTCTCCGGTTATTTCAGTCTGCAAATAGATTTTGATCCGGACACAGGCACTACCAATCTTACTCCTGCGGTTGTTGGCGCGAATGACGCATTCCTTGTCAAGTTCACTCCCAATCGTCAGCTCGTGTGGGCTAAAAAGCGCAACTCTATTTGTGATTATACTTCACCAACATCTGCTTACAGTGTACTGACGGATTGTGACAGCAATGTATACTGGTCAGGGACATGTCTCGGAGCATTTATTTCCAAATATTCGTCCAATGGAACTTTGATTCAAAATTATCCTATCTCAAGTGAAAGATCCTACGGTCGGGATCTGGCAATGGACGAAATGAATAATTTGTATTTCCAGATTAACTACTACGATTCCTGTCACACCGGTACGGATACATTTTACGCCAACAATGGAAGTGAAGCGCTCTTTTGCAAATTCAGAAATGACGGACGATATGATTGGGCAGCCCGCTTATATAATCCGGATAGAGATGATCAGGCAACAACAATTGATGTTGACAGAAAGGGTAATATCTATACACTCGGAAATTTCTCCGATACAATTGATGTTGATGCAAGTAATGCTGTGTACAATCTTACCGCCCCTTCCGGTTTCCATGTTTACCTTGTCAAATACGGAGAAGGATGTGCTCCTGTGGACACCGCACTGAGCGGAGATTCAACATTGCTTAGCGGACCGGATACATGCAGCTGGTATCAATGGATGGATTGTACTACAGGACAAATTGTTCCCGGGGCAAATCAATCGTCGATACAACCTTTGAATGCCGGATTTTACAGAGCTATTATTTATCAGGGAGAATGCGTAGATACATCCGGCTGTCATTACATGGCTGCTTTTAATTCAATGGATGAAAAATACAGATTTGATTTTTCTGTCTGGCCCAACCCTGTGAGCTCGGATCAATTAGAGATCAGATCAGAATATTCAATTCAGTCTGTGGAATTATACAATGTAAATGGAATGAAAGTATTCTCTGATCAGCAGACTAACCGTAAGAAATCTTTCAGTATTTACACCGTTGATTTGAGCGATGGAGTGTACTATCTGAAAGTACTTGATGATCATGGGCGCAGGGGATCAAAGAAAATTGTAGTGATGAGATAATGCCTGTACTTCCTCAGTTCAATCTGATAAAAGCTATTCGGATAAAAATTGAAACTTAACAGATCAATGAAAAGATTAATTTTGTCCGGAGATTCTTCTTTATGAAAAACATTGCCATTTTCGCTTCAGGATCCGGAACCAATGCGGAAGCGATCATCCGTCATTTTCAGGGATCATCCACGCATCGGATTGTAAGTGTCTATTGCAACAAAGCGAATGCGGGTGTGCTGGAACGTGCTCAACGATTGCACGTGAATACCAGGATTTTCAACAAGGATGAATTGAATAATGAGGCTCATTTTTTGTCCTTGTTGAAAACGGATCAAGTGGAGTACATCGTACTTGCAGGATTTCTCTGGCTTGTTCCGGAATATTTAATTCGTACATATTCACATCGCATCATCAACATTCATCCCGCCTTGTTGCCGGCTTTTGGTGGCAAAGGCTTTTATGGAGAAAGAGTGCATCAGGCTGTAGTGGACGCTAAACTTCCACTGTCAGGCATAACGATTCATGAAGTCAACGAAAAATTTGACGAAGGAAAGATTCTTTTTCAGGCTGCTTGTTATTGTTCTCCATCAGATACTGCAACTTCACTGGCTCAAAAGATCCACGCACTTGAACACGCTTATTTTCCTGTGGTGCTTGAAAAAATTCTTTGAAACAAATTCCCGTTATTCAACAAATAATTTTTCGCCTGTCTGCCTGATGCAAAATGCATTCAGACTGTCAAGAAAAATTTTCGCGCCATGCATGTTCAGGTGATCAGAATCTCTGAATAAACTGTCTGAAAATCGAAAAAGATCATTTCCGTTCAGGTAGAAAGTATGTTCTTCTTCAACAAATTTTCGCATCGCTATTCTGGATGATTCGATAGCACGCGTATTCCGAAAACTGTTATAACATGGCGATTTTGGGGTGGTAAAAAGAATTACGTTATTTCCATGAATCCTGGCAGTCTGCAGAATTTGTTTCAACAACGAAATATTATCCGGAATAAGATCGCCTGAAAATCGGGAGAATGTATTTTCTTTTGCTCTCTCTTTGCATTGCTGAATCTGATCACCCTGGCGAAAAAATCCATGCAACATCGGCTTCAGATCGCTGGGTTGATTTCGTAAATTAAACAAATAACTTATGTCACGGTTTGTCCTGAAAAAATTGCTTCCTGCCAGCAGACGATTGACAGGCGAATCGTCATCAAGTGTGTCGGTATATTTGTACAATGAGCGGTTGATGTATTCCAGTTTGAATTTCGTTTGGTTGTAACCAAGCAACTCTTCATCCACACCAATACAGAGTGTTTTCAAATGCGGAATTTCTTTCCTGTACTTTTCATACAACACAGCGCTCCAGAATAAATCCATTCCGCCATAGGCAAAAGATACACAAGGTGTGTGTATGCCAAGAGAATCCATTTCAGCGACAAGAGGAATAGTATGCGAATTGCCTAACCAAAGTATTTCCGCATCCGTTTTTTTGCGTTGGTATTCCTTCATCAGGATGTCTGCCTGGGTTTCATAGCTTTTGTATTTCCATTCAAGGAAAAATATCACGAGAATGCTAAAGCTTAACAAAGCCGCGATTTCAAGAAATAAAAGGCGGACAGATTTCATATCAGAATTGAAAATAGATAAAGGTTTGTTCTTCAAAAATTCCGAGCATAAGAATGGCTATCACCATCAATGCATTCATCGTATAGCGAAACAATCCGGGATTCGGGAAAAGTCGGACTATCCATCCACTCTTTCCGCTGAATGAGAGTGCTTCAGTAAGAATAAATAAAATAACAATCAAAATGCTGATCAGAAAACTCAAGCCGGAAATTTGAGGCACACCAATAATTCCTGATTGGAAACTAAATAGATGACCGGCAATATAAACTGCATGTTGCCAGGTAGAAGCCCGAAAGAAAATCCAGGCGAAGCTGACACAGAGAAAGGTGAAGAACACACGATGAATAGATCGCTTCGCTTTATCCCCGTGAATCAGTCGTTCAGCAATAATGAACAGTCCGTGCAGAATGCCCCAGACAACGAAGTTCCAGGATGCTCCATGCCAGAGCCCGCTCAGTGCGAATGTGATGAGAATATTCCGGATGAATCGCCCGGGACCTTCCCGGTTACCTCCGAGTGGGATGTACACATAATCGCGAAACCAGGCTGATAAGGAAATATGCCAGCGTGTCCAGAACTCCCGAAATGTTGCACTGAAATACGGAGTCCGGAAATTTTCCATCAGCTTAAATCCCATCACATTCGCCGAACCCAGCGCGATGTCACAATATCCGCTGAAGTCGCAATAAATCTGGATGGAAAAGAAAATCGTGGCCCAGATCAAGGGCCAGCCGCTGAATTGTTCAGGGCTGTTATATACAGCATCCACATAGACAGAGAGTCTGTCGGCAATCACCATTTTCTTAAACAATCCCCACAGCATTCTTTGCAACCCAGCACTAACCTGGACATAATCGAAAGTATGTTTCGCACGAAACTGATGCAAGAGCTGTTGTGGACGTTCAATCGGACCTGCAACAAGTTGTGGATAGAACATGACATAGAGAGCATAAATTCCTAAATGTCGTTCCGCTTTCTGTCGGCCTCGGTATACTTCTACAGTATAGCTCATGGCCTGAAAAGTGTGAAAGCTTAATCCAACAGGAAGGAGCAATTCCATATAAGGCAAATGAAATTTGATTCCGGCAAACCCTGTCAGCAGCTCAAGATTCTCGTTGAAAAAATGATAGTATTTGAAAACAGCCAATACTCCTACGTTTGCGACAATGCTCAGAATCAGCCAACGCTTTTTTTTGCTTTGTGTACTACTTTGTTCGATGACAATCCCGGCGAGATAGTCTATCGCAATAGTGAAAAAGAGAATGAGAATGTAGATAGGCTTGAAAAACATGTAGAAGAAACAACTGGCGACAAGCAGCCAGCTCCATCTCCAACGGTAATGGAGCAGAAAATATCCGATAGTGACAATCGGAAAAAAGAGAGCAAAAGCGAGTGAGTTAAATAACATCCTGAATTCTGATGCAAAAAAGTGAATAGTTTTGACCTGACAAGGACTTTCCAGTTTCTTTCGAGGTGATTTAAAGATAAAAGAAAAAAATTCGTTCCCTAAAGCGACTCTGCGCAACTTTGGCTTTGCAAAAGCGTATTGTTATGATTGCATGCATTCTCTGTTGAAAGGTACATATAGCAAACCGGTTCTCTTCCTGGCTGTAGCCTTCCTGCTTTTTGGGGCAGCGGAGTTGTTGCGGTTTCCTTTTCAGGGTAACGAACAAAAGATGGTCGAACATTCGGAGAATATTCTGAATGCACTGGATCAGCGTATGGCCGAAGGGTTGAAGAAAATCCCTTCATTAAAAACAGAAAAAGAACTGCATGAATTTTTCATGCACAGCGGGAATGAGAAATCGGCGATCAGCTATTACATTTTCCGCAAAGACAGCCTTTTGCGTTGGTCCGACAATGAACCGGTTTTGTCGCCTTCTGTTTTAAATGAAGTTCAGCAAAAATCTTTTCTGCATCTTTCAAACGGTTGGTTTTATTGTCATCCCCAAAAATCCGGGGATACTACATTGCTGGCTTTGTTATTACTGAGGAATGAATTTGCGTATGAAAATAAATATTTACAAAACACTTTTAATGCGGCACTTGAACTTCCGGAAGGAACAAGGATAGTCAGCGCCGGTGGCATTCCCTTTCATAGTCCGCAAGGTAAGGTGTTATGCTATTTCGCGATTGATTCATTTGGAAATATGAGCCGGTTGAGCGGATGGCTGTTTCTTCTTTCCGCGCTTAGTTTATTTCCGGGAATTTATTTTCTCGGGATTGCTCTCTTCAAAAAAAGTACATGGAAAGGTGTAGCATGGATTGTTTTGGTGGTTTTAATTCGGATACTTTTTATCACATTCAAAATCCCGGATGATATTTACAATACGGATCTTTTCAGCCCGAGAAATTACGCGTCGTCATTCTTCTTTAATTCCCTTGGCGATCTGCTTATCAATATTAGTTTACTCGCCTGTTTTTCCTTTTTGTTTTTTGCCCTTTCAAGAAAGAAGCACAAATCGGAGAGGAGCAGCAGTCTTTCTTGGGTCTTCATCGTTTCATTTCTTCTGATCAGTATTACCGGAATTCATCTTTTTCTGCAGGGATTGGTCATCAATAGCCGTATCTCTTTTGACTTCAGCAACCTGTCGGAGCTTGGAATCTACACAGCTGCTGCATTTTTCAGTGTTGCCTTAGTGCTCATAGCATTTTTCTTAGTACTGAGTGGTTTGGTTACCCGCTATTACGGATTTGTTCCGAGATTCAAACATGTGTTATTGGCTCTTTTCTTTTCAAGTGTGTATGTATGCATTACGATCTGGCAACTGAATCTCAGAAATGAAGAAGAGAGCCGGAAACTTCTCGCTCAAAAAGTCGACGAGCGTCAGGATCACATAGCGGAATATCTCTTTGATGAAGCGACTCAAAAAATTACCGCGGACTCGCAAATCATTGCCGCATTTAGTTCTTTTCCTATTGGTCGTGAATCGGTAAGAAAACGATTGTCTGCCACATATTTCACAGGTTACCTTGGAAAGTTTGACAATACGGTTTGGTTTTATTCCGCAAACGGACAGCCCGCTGATTCATTAGAGAATCCGACAACACTTGCTGAGTTCAATCAGCAAGTTCTGAATTATGGCAAAGCCACATCGGCAAAGAAATTATTCTATATGCCGAATGAATCGGGTCGTCTTTCATATCTGGCTATTCTTCCTGTAGAGTCAACATCCGGAAATGTTTTGGGAACAATGGTGATTCAACTGAATGCAAAATTGTTCCAGTCGGAAGAAGGTTTCCCGGAATTGTTCATGAGTGGTAAATACAAAGAGAATTCCGGACTGAAAGATTATTCATTTGCCAGATATTCTAAAGGATCTCTGATATATGAATACGGATCCTATGCTTATTCTTTTTCTGATAAAATATTCAACGAAGCAGGAGATGATTTTTCATTTATTACAATAGACGGATACAGTCACCTCGTATTCCGATCATCTCCCAACGCATTGATCATTGTAAGCAAACCGGCGGAAACTGCAGTTTACGTACTTACACTATTCAGCTGGGTCTTTGCGTTCTTTTCCATCGTCGTGTCTTTGTTGTATGTACTCTATCAATTGCTCTCCGGAAAATCTCACTTTCAGCTGAACCTCACATTGCGTATTCAGCTGGCTGTAGTGCTGATGGTTGTGCTCTCTTTCCTATTCATCGGAACAGGAACAGTCACATACATTTTTAAAAAATATGATACAGATCAGAAACGCAGTATCAGTGAGCAGGTGAATGGTCTCTGGTTTCTTACCGGCGATCTTGTCGGGTTTCGAAATCCATTGTCTTCAGTTACTCCTGAATCATTAATGCCACAGCTGAATGCTCTGGTAAAGAATCTGAATCTTGATTTTAATCTGTATGATGAAAAAGGATATCTCTATTATTCTTCTCAACCAAAAATATTTGAACAAAATATTGTCTCCGGAAGAATGAATCCTGAAGCTTATTTTGAAATGCAACAGGAAGGAAAGACACAATACATTCATCCGGAAAATGCGGGAAAGCTCAATTACATTTCTGCTTATGCTCCATTTACTGATAGTCGTGGAAATATTATTGCTTACCTCAACCTCCCTTATTTTGAAAAACAAAATGAGCTGAACAGAGAGATCAGCGGATTTCTATCGGCATTGATCAATATTTATGTGTTGCTTTTCGCGTTGTCGTTGTTGCTTACTTTATTTGTTTCTTCAAGAATCACACAGCCGTTGCTCTTGATCCAGGAGAAATTGCGCGGCATTCGTCTCGGAAAGAGAAATGAACAAATTGAATATTCACGCAAGGATGAAATCGGTCAATTGGTTCAGGAATACAACCGGATGATTGATGAGCTGAGCGAGAGTGCGGATAAACTTGCGCAGAGCGAGAGGGAAAGTGCCTGGAGAGAAATGGCCAAACAAGTGGCGCATGAAATCAAGAATCCGCTCACGCCAATGAAATTATCAGTACAACATGTACAAATGGCGTGGAAAGAAAATCGTCCCGGAAAGGAAGAGATGATCGATCGCATGGCCAACACGATCATTCAGCAAATAGATTCTCTTTCCGCCATTGCAACGGAATTCTCCAACTTCGCGAAAATGCCGCTAGCTCAACTGGAAGAAATTCAGGTACATGAAATTCTTCAGTCAACCATCGATCTCTTTGGCGAAACACCTGCGGTCGAGATTCAATATCATAATACCGATGAATCACTATCAGTTCTTGCAGATAAAGATCAGTTGCTGCGTGTGTTTTCAAATCTTCTGAAAAACGCCATACAATCCATTCCATCCGGCAGAAATGGAATCATTTATGTGGATGTGAAAAAGGAAGGCTCTTCTCTGTTGGTTTCAGTGAAAGACAATGGAATTGGTATTAAGGATGATGAAAAAGAGAAAATCTTCAGACCCAATTTCACGACTAAGTCAAGCGGTACCGGACTTGGGCTGGCGATGGTAAAAAACATTGTCGAAAATTCCGGTGGAAAGGTTTGGTTTACAAGCACTCATGAAGTTGGAAGTACTTTCTTCGTTTCGCTACCATTAGCTTAGGACGAATCAACTCATTCTGTAAGCGGTTCAATGATGTTTTCTGTTCCGGTTAAATTCCATCCAGTCATTTTTCAAAATTTGATACCGGGCGACGTAAACTGCGGAGGCTTTTTATCTTTGCAGACCGGCGATTGTATTGCAGGAAGATGAGACGAAAAGAGAACAGGCCATCAATTTGCACATCATATAAAGCTAAGCCGACAGGAATATATATCCTGAATACGAATACAAGAGATTCAGTGTCTTAATAAACCCGAGCCAATGTCAAGACCCATACGAGTACTGATTGCCAAAGTCGGCCTTGATGGCCATGATCGTGGTGCCAAGGTGATCGCATCTTTTTTACGCGATGCCGGAATGGAAGTGATCTATACCGGTTTGCGTCAGACACCGGAAATGGTGGTGAATGCGGCATTGCAGGAAGATGTTGATGTGATTGGTGTGAGTATCTTGTCTGGCGCGCACATGACGGTGTTTCCCAAAATCATGAACCTGCTTAAAGAAAAGGACATGATGAACGTACTTGTCACCGGAGGTGGAATTATTCCTGCAGCTGATATGAAGAAGCTGATGGAAACCGGTGTAGGGAATTTGTTTCCTCCGGGAACAGACACCAAAGAAATCATTCACTATATACAAGAAGAAGTAGCCAAAAGAAGAAAAGGCAATTAAATAGTACACCTCAAAAAAATTCTTCATTCAAACGCAGCATACAATTCAAATCACATGATGACTTACAATAATATCCTGATCAATATCCACGAACATGTACTTACAATTACTGTCAATCGTCCGGATAAATTGAATGCATTAAATGCGCAAACGATTCAGGAGATCGGTGATGCAGTGAAACGTGCGGAAGACAACAAAGAAATATACGGGATAATCATCACCGGCACCGGAAGCAAAGCTTTTGTTGCGGGCGCTGATATTTCGGAATTCTCAAACTATTCTGTCGAAGAAGGAAAAGCACTGAGCGCTGCGGGACAAAAAGTTTTTAAGTCGATCGAATTGTGCAGCAAGCCAGTCATTGCTGCAATCAATGGCTTCGCCTTGGGAGGCGGATGCGAACTGGCCATGAGTTGCCACATTCGCGTAGCATCCGATAATGCGAAATTCGGTCAACCGGAAGTGAAGCTCGGGCTTATTCCGGGATATGCCGCAACACAGAGACTTGTTCAGTTGATCGGAAAAGGTAAAGCTCTGGAATTACTGATGACCGCTGATATGATTGGAGCAGAAGAAGCGAGACAACTCGGTCTCGTCAATTATGTAACTACTCCGGATCAATTGATGACAAAAGTATATGAGCTGTTATCGAAAATAAATGCGAATGGTCCCAATGCCGTCAGCAGCATTATTCGTTGTGTCGATGCATATTTTACGGATGGAGTAGACGGCTTCCGGTTTGAAGTGGATGAATTCGGAAGATGTTTCAAGACAGATGATTTCAACGAAGGTGTTTCCGCTTTTTTGGAGAAGAGAAAGGCGAACTTCGTTCGGAAGTAATCATTTTTTCCCTGTTATTTGAATGACGCGATTGAAATAGATTTCGTTTTGAATAAAAATCTGAATGAAAACATATCGACTTACTGTGCATGGTCTCGTTCAGGGAGTGTTTTTCAGAAAGTACACAAGAGAGAAAGCTCTGGAATTGGGTCTTTCCGGTACAGTCAGAAACCTGGAAAACAGCAGTGTTGAAATTGAAGTAACCGGCACAGAGTCCGTACTTCCTGACTTTATCCTCTGGTGTCATCAGGGACCTGCAAGAGCACGAGTCGACAAAGTGGATATTCACGAACTCCCCTTGAAAAATTTTTCGGATTTCCGTATAATCAGATAATGCTTTAGGTTTCTTTGATGCTGATATGTATGTCATTGATTCAGGATTTAATTTACAGGAATCAGTGTAGAATTCGGATGCCGCATACATTTTCAAATTCATTAATTCTTCCAACTACTATCCTTTGCTAAAGAAACTCGCCGGACAAACAGCCATCTACGGTATCAGCAGTATTGTTGGACGTTTTCTGAATTTTTTACTGGTCCCATTGTATACACGTGTATTTCATGCAGGTGAATACGGAGAAGTGACACAAATTCTGGCTTACGTTTCATTCCTGAATGTGTTGTTTACCTATGGCATGGAGACGGCATACTTTCGTTTTTTCCAGTCGGAAAGCGGGAATCCGAAAGTGTATTCTACCTCTCTTCTTTCTTTAATCGGGACTTCCTTGTTTTTAGGTTTACTCATCGTTCTGTTTTCAGGTCCTTTGTCGGATTGTATCACGGTTCCTGAAAGTCAAAAGCAAAATACAGCATTGTACATCTCCTGGTTTGCCGGAATTCTGGCTTTCGATGCGATTGCAGTTCTTCCTTTCGCACGTCTCCGAATGGAAAACAAAGCCAAACGATTTGCATTTGTGCGTTTGTTCAATATTCTTATCAATATTTCTCTCAATTTGTTTTTTCTGATCTGGTGTCCGAAAGCCATCGCTTCCGGTTCAACCTGGCTGAACAGCATTTATGATCCTGCATTTGGAATCGGATATATATTTCTCTCACAGTTTATTTCAAGTTTGCTTACACTGGTCATCCTCGCTCCTGAAATTGTGGGAATTAAATTCCAGTTCGATTCAACATTGTGGAGACAAATGGTCGTGTATGCTTTTCCACTGATGATTGCAGGGTATGCCGGAATGGTGAATGAAACATTTGACAGAATTCTATTGCCGTATCTTCTCGCAGATAAAAGTCAGGCAATAACACAGCTCGGAATTTATGGTGCCTGCTACAAATTGTCTATGCTGATGACACTTGTTGTACAAACGTTCCGGTACGCTGCGGATCCTTTCTTTTTCAGTCAGGCGGGAAAAGATGACTCGCAAAAAATCTACGCGCGTGTCATGTACTATTTTGTGCTGTTCTGCTGCTTCGTCTTCCTCGGAATACTTCTCTATCTCGATATCGTAAAATATTTCATCGGCAATGAATTCAGAAGCGGATTGGGAATCGTGCCGATTTTATTATTAGCCAACCTTTTCCTGGGAGTTTATCTGAACCTGTCTATTTGGTATAAAATTACTTCCAAAACCAGATGGGGAGCGTGGTTCTCTGTCTTTGGCGCTGTGGTTACACTGGCTTTTAACTTTTTACTCATTCCGGTGATGGGATTTTACGGGGCGGCCTGGGCAACATTTATCTGTTATGCAAGCATGATGGTGCTCTCTTATATATATGGACAAAAACATTATCCTGTTCCCTACGATGTAAAATCCTTTGCGCTTGCAATCCTCTCCGCACTCGGATTTTACTGGCTGAGTTTGTACATAGACCCGATTTTTGAAGGAAACCGTGTAGTTATCTTGTTGATTAACACGACTTTGTTGTTGTCCTGGATGGCCCTTATCTGGGTCCTCGAAAGGGAGAAAATTGGTTACCTTCGCATCTGGAAATAAACGAAATTTCTGTCAGGTCTTTATTCCTGCAGGGTTCAATTTTCATTTATCCATGAATATAAGAATCATCAATCATTCTGCTCATCCATTGCCAGCATATGAAACTGCTCATGCAGCCGGTATGGATCTTCGTGCAAACTTAAATAGTCCGGTTGTTTTGAAACCCCTTGAACGTACTCTCGTACCAACTGGCTTGTTCATTGAACTACCCGTTGGTTTTGAAGCCCAGGTACGGCCCCGCAGCGGACTCGCGGCAAAGAAGGGGATCACAGTACTGAATTCACCGGGAACTATTGACGCGGATTACAGAGGAGAAATAAAAGTTATTCTCGTAAATCTCAGCAATGAAGAATTTGTGATAGAAAACGGAGAACGTGTTGCACAACTGGTAATAGCCAAACATGAACACATTCGTTGGGAGCAGGTTTCCGAGCTGGCAGAGACCGAACGTGGCAGCGGAGGATTTGGTTCTACGGGAGGAAAGTAAGCGGACTGGTTTTTTCTTTTAGAAAAAAGTAGTTTGATCCAGTAACAAAAGATTTTATTGGAGCATACATAGAGTAATTCATTAACCATTTTAATTCAACATCCGGTATCGAAATTCATTACCGGAACCAATTGAGCGTATGAGAATTATCGTCCCGATGGCCGGCATGGGAAAAAGAATGAGGCCGCACACATTGACAGTTCCAAAACCATTGATTCCTGTTGCAGGTAAACCAATTGTTCAATGGCTGGTAGAAGACATCACCAAAGTTTGTAAAGAAAAGGTAGAAGAAATCGCTTATGTGATAGGGGATTTCGGTAAAGATGTAGAACAACAGCTGATAGGAATTGCTGAAAGTCTTGGTGCAAAAGGAACAATACACTATCAGGAAGAACCTCTCGGTACCGCTCATGCAATATTATGCGCCCAGTCTGCGTTAAAGGGCAAAGTGATTGTAGCCTTTGCCGATACACTTTTCCGTGCGGATTTTACCATCGATGCAAACCAGGAAGGTGTTATCTGGGTGAACCGGATTGATGATCCAAGGATGTTTGGTGTAGTGAAAGTGAATGAAGCAGGAATTATCACCGACTTTGTGGAAAAACCTCAAACATTCGTCTCTGATCTGGCGATCATCGGGATCTATTATTTTAAAGACGGGGAATACCTGCGTAAGGAAATGCAATACCTGATCGATAATAATATTAAGGAGAAAGGCGAGTTCCAGCTTACGAATGCACTGGAAAATATGAAACAGAAAGGGACAAAATTTGTTCCGGGTAAAGTGGATGAATGGCTTGACTGCGGCAATAAAGACGCAACTGTTTATACAAACAAGCGTGTACTTGAAATTCATGGAAAAGAAAATATGGTTGCCAAAAGCCTGAAGTCCGAAAACTCTATCGTGATCCAGCCCTGTTTTATTGGTGAAAATGTTGAATTGAAAAATTCCATAGTCGGTCCGCATGTTTCTATCGGTGCCAATTCGAAGATTCAGTCTTCGGTGATTAAAAATTGCATCATTCAGACGAATACCAAAATCAACAATACTGTATTGGATAATTCCATGATTGGACATTTTGCTGAATACAATAACTCACCGGAACAATTAAGTTTGAGCGATTACTCTACACATAATTAAACACGGTATCAACCTCATCGAAACCTGCTGCAGGAACAGAATCGGGCGAACACCGGATGATCTCAAATTCATGAACAGATATTTTGCATTGATTGCAATTGCCGCGCTGTTGATTTCAGGATGTAAGAGTTCACAGACCAGCACTTCCGCTCCAAAAGCCGCTTCCAAAAGCTCGCTTACGGATGTACAGAAATCGGAAGTGACGTATTTGTTTTTTAACGCGAACAAAGAAAAGTTACTCGGGAATTACAACAATGCCGCGGACCTCTTTGCGGAAGTTATCCGGAAAGATGGAAACAACGCCGCGGCGATGTACGAACTTTCGAACATCTATGTGGAGCAAAAAAAATACAGCGATGCTTTGTTCTTCAGTAAGAGCGCTTACCTGATCGATCCGCTCAATCCGTGGTATACTCTTTCTTATGCGGATATTTTACAAAAAAATAAAAAGTTTGATGAGTCTGCGGATGTGATCAGCAAACTGGTCACGGCCTATCCAGATCGAGTAGATTATTATTATGAATGGGCTTCCGCATTGTTGTATGCGGAAAAACCGGCTGAAGCCATCAAGGTATATGATAAACTTGAAACTAAAACCGGCATCAACAAAGAATTGAGTATGCAGAAGGCGCGCTTGTATCAACGGATGAACAAGAACGACAAAGCTGTTGTTGAATTACAAAAACTGATCGACTCAAATCCTGCGGATGCCCAGTCTTATGGCATGCTGGCAGAATTGTATCAGTCGATGGGAGAGAAAGAAAAAGCGCTGGATACCTACAATAAGATTTTGCAAATTGATCCGGAAAATCCGTTCATTCATTTGTCGCTTGCGGATTATTACCGCAACAATGGCGACAAAGACAAATCCGTTGAAGAATTAAAAAAAGCTTTTCAGAATAAGGATCTTGATATCAATACAAAGCTGAGCATTCTCGGTTCTTATTATGCGCTCGTTGAATTGCATCCTGAATTGAGACAACAAGCGATGGACATGTGCAAATTGCTGATTCAGGCACATCCGAGTGAGTCGCGTGCCCATTCTGTGTATGGAGATTTTCTGAATCAGGATAAGCAAGCGAATGAAGCGCTTGCCGAATACAAAATCGCGCGTGATCTGGGCTCCAAGGATTTTGTAGTCTATCAGCAAATTCTCTTCCTCGAAGCGCAGGTACAGGCATGGGATTCATTGCTCACAGAAAGTGAAGAAGCTCTTACTTTGTTCCCGGATCAACCTGTTGTGTATTACCTGAATGGCGTCGCGTATGCTCAAAAGAAAAAGTACAGTGAAGCGGTAGCTGCATATCAAACCGGTGTGAAACTGGTGGTTGATAATAAAAACCTCGAAGTACAGTTCTATGCAGGACTTGGAGATACGTATCAGGAGCTGAAAGATTTTCAAAAGTCGGAAGAGAATTACGACAAAGCATTGGAGTTAGATCCAAAAAACGCGAATGTGCTGAACAACTATGCCTACTATTTGTCCATCCGCGGAGAGAAGCTGGAAAAAGCGGAGGCCATGAGTGCGGAAAGCAATGCTCTTGAGCCAACCCAGGCTTCCTATCAGGATACGTATGGTTGGATTATGTACAAGCAAGGCAAATACAAGGATGCAAAAATCTGGATTGAAAAAGCTTTGTCCAATACTCAGGGAAAGAGCGGAACATTACTCGAACATTACGGTGACATCCTCTTTAAAATGGGTGATACATTAAAAGCGCTGGAGTACTGGCAGCAAGCAAAAGATGCCGGTGACGGATCAGAGTTCCTCGACAAAAAACTTCAGGAGAAGAAACTTTTCGATTAAATTGCCGGAGCAATCTGTCATTGTTGAATCAATTCACATGGATGTACTGCGACAACTAAACAGTAGGAAGTTTTTTTGCGGATTCAACAGATCGTATTTCCTGTTGATTTTTCTCTTACCCTTTTTGTTCAGTTGTAAAACCACCAGAAAAATTGTTGAATCAACTCCCGCTCCTGTGAAACTCAAAGGAGCGGATGTCATTTCTGTATTTGACAGCGTGATGTTTCGTCAGTTCAATTTTGAATGGCTTACAGCGAAGGCAACAGTTGATTACACGGATAAAACCGGTGAGACAAATTCTTTTGACGTCAATCTACGGATCCGCAAAGACAGCGCGATTTGGATTTCTATTACACCTTTACTTGGTATTGAAGCAGCGCGTGTTTTGATCAACCGCGACAGTCTCATGATCCTCGATCGTGTACACAAAACTTTCAGTGCGCGCGATTACAATTACCTGGAGGATATGCTGAAATCAGGGGTCAATTACGATATGATCCAGGCGGTGATTGTAGGGAATTATTTTCCGTATTTGAAAAATGAGAAACTGAAATCGATGTACGAAGATGAACCGTATATCATATTGAGTACACTGAATAAACGTCAGTCTAAAAGAGTGCAGGAAGAAAAAGATCCGACCAAACCAATCATTCAGGATTTCTGGATTGATGGAAATTACAGGATCGCGAAATCCAGGATCACGGATGATAAAAAGGATCGTTGGATTGAAGCGAACTACAAAAATTTTATGGATGTCAACTCCGAACTTTTTCCGGGGAACATCGTTGTCACCATTTCTTCCGCTACTCCGATCATCATCAAACTGGAATACAACAAAGTGACGGCCGAAGAAATGTTTACCATGCCATTTTCTGTTCCGGAGAAATACGAACGCAAATAAGCGCTTCACCATCCTCTGCAACCCTTAATTATGCTGATTTTGCAGGTTTTTTCAGGGTTCTGTCTTCACAGGAATTTGTAAGATTTTACATAACTTTTACTCACATTTTCCGTTCAATCTTCAACTCAAATCCGCATGCTGATTGTTCAGCCTGCTTCGTATGAATATCCGCAATCACAGCCTTTTGAATCACAGGAATTTGCAGAAAAACTTTTCTGTCATGATGAGAACCATCATGCTGGTGGTCGCCTGTCTGTTATTTTCAAATGTGCATGCACAGAGTAAGAAAGAACTCGAAAAGAAAAAAGCTCAGCTTCGACAGGATATTGAATACACCAATGAATTGCTGAGTCAGACAAAAAAGAACAAATCCGCTTCTTTGTCGCAGTTAATCGCTCTTAATCAAAAAATTTCCTACCGTACAGAACTCATCAGTACGATCAATACAGAATTGAATGTAGTGGAAAATGAGTTGGGGCACGTTTCCACTCATATTGATTCACTCAATGCACGCCTCGATCTGGTAAAAAAACAGTATGCGGAAATGTTGTATTACGCATACCTGAACCAGGGAAATTATTCCCAGCTCGCCTTTATCTTTTCATCCGAATCTTTCAATCAGGCATACAAACGAATTAAATATCTCAGACATCTGAGTGATTACCGGATTCGTCAGCGGGATTTAATTGTAGAAATTCAGGATTCTCTGAGCGGCAAGAAGCGTCAGTTGCAAAATGTCAAAGACGATAAATCGAAACTTTTGTCGGTGCAGGTAAAAGAAAAGCGAAACCTCGGCAAGGAGAAAAAAGAACAGGTGAGTGTGCTGAACAATCTCACTGCAAAAGAAAAAAGGCTGAGAGCCGACCTGCGTGAGAAACAAAGGAAAGAGCAAATTCTGGCGAATAAAATAGAAGACATTATTCGGAAAGAAATCGAATCCGCACGAACGGCGGCAAGAAAGAAAGCCAATTCGTCCGGAAGCGCCTCCGTTTCGAACAAACGGGTAGAAAATATCAGCAGTCCGAATGCGACAAGTGTGCTTGCAAGTACACCCGAAGCGATAAAGTTGAGCAGTGATTTCGAAAGCAACAAAGGACGACTTCCATGGCCGGTAGAGCAGGGGATAATCAGTAGTTCATTCGGTCGCCATGCGCATCCGGTGTGGAGAGATGTAGTCGTGAATAATAATGGTGTCGACATCAACTCCAAAAAAGGTTCGAAGGCGCGTGCGATTTTTGATGGCAGAGTATTGCGTGTAATTATGGTGGTAGATAAATATGCTGTGCTTGTGCAGCATGGTGAGTACTTCACACTTTATTCCAACCTGCAGGAAGTTTTTGTAAAAGCTGGCGATAAAGTAATTACGAAACAGCCTCTTGGTATTGTGCAGACCAACGAAGAAGAAGGAAAAACAGAAGTGCATCTGGAGATCTGGCGAGGTAGTAACAAGATGGATCCGGAAGGATGGCTGGCTTCAAAACGTTGAGAGCAGACTATAATAGCGCGTCGCTAATCCTGGCGATTTGATTGTGAAAAGCCCTATATATCGTCAAAATGAGACTTGAGATGATCATTTCGTGATAAATGATAAAATAGCGAAATGAAAGTGGCATAGCCACAGAAAATATCTACCTTTACCCGGCGTTACAATACGCTTTAATTCAAAGATAAAATGACACTTCAGGTATTGCTTGGATTTCTTGGTGGATTGGGTGGAGGAGAAATTTTTCTTCTGCTCGTAGTTATCCTTCTTTTTTTCGGTGCAAAGCGTTTGCCCGATCTGGCTCGTGGGCTTGGAAAAGGAATCAAGGAATTTAAAGATGCCAAGAATGGCATCGACACAAAAGAAGAGGAGAAGAAATAATTCTTCTCCCCTTTCACACTCACCCCGTTATTTTGTTGAGCGGATCCGCTCTATCATCGTCAGTGGAATACTTTCACGAAACGGTTCAAGCACTTTGTGATCATGATTTTCGAGTGCATTGATCAGCCGCTTTCCTTTTTGCACACTGATAAAAAATATTTCCTGCCGCAAATTTGAATCGCTGATCTTATCCACAAAGATCCATCCCACCTTTCTTTTGTTGTTGGTCAGGTACAATGTGGCAATCTTATTCAGATGCGGAGTGATTTCATCAAATCCCATAACGTGCTTCATTAGTTTATTTAAAATTCTGGTAGATTTCAGAGACAATTTTTTCCTCGATAATCTCTTCTGCTTGTGGATCTTTTTTCTTCGTTTCAATAATGGCTGTGACATCCACTCGCGTGATAGTTTCTTCAACAGGACTGAGTTCGAATACCACCTGCTTCGGACTTCTGAACCAGTTGCCGTCCTGATAAGCGAGTAATACCGTCGTTGAACTGGTGACAGTTTGCACTCTGAAACCTTTTCGGATCAGTAGTTCAGTTAATTTTTGAATCACTAAGGGCAAAGCGCAGCCCAGTAGCGCAGTTTCCATTGCCATATTCCTAAGTTTAAATCAGGTCGCTGTATGCGACGAGATGCCGTGAAGGTTGACGAGAAGAATGTTGTGTGGTGCGGGCTTCGCAGGCCTTTATTGCCTCACACATTTTGATTAAGACACTTCGAAAATACCACCACAGGGATGGGGAAGTCCAACTAATTCGGTAAATGCTCCGATCTCATACACCAACAGCAGGTGCAGGATGGTTAACGTGTCCTGTAAAATGACGAATTGCCTATCTTGCAGATAAAACCAAGGCTTCATGAGGCGCATTTACCCCCTTTTTGCTCTCTTTTTTCTGTTCTATTATGAAATTCCTTTGATTTTTGGGCAAACACCACTTCAAAAGGAAGCTACGGAGTCTGTGATGAGTTCCAAAGATTTCCAGCGTATACAATGGCTATCATCCTTTCGTCCTCTCGCCAAAGTCAATCAATTGTATGACGATGTATTCCATGTATTCAGTAACGCGGACAGTATTTGTTATGGATACTTCCCATCCGGTTTACCCGATACAGATCTTGATTATACATGGAATGGAAATGCATGGGATCTTGCTTATCGGACCTTGCATACAAATACAAGTGACGGACAACCATTCGTATTAACCGGACAAAATTTTTTAGGTCAATGGGAAAACGCGAAGAAGGATTCTTTTGCTTATGGCGCCAATCATTTAGTAAGTGATCACACTTCATTCTATTATGATCCTCTGCAACAGGAATGGATGAATTCGAAAAGATCTTTGTTTAATTATTCTCTTTCGAATCAGCTAACGGAACAAACTGATCAGGTATTTGTACAAAATTCATGGCTGAATCAATTGCATTATGTGTCATTGGTAGCGGCAGATTCAACCGTTTCGGAGTACAGAACTGAACGTTGGGACAGCGTAACTCTGCAATGGAATCCGGAACGTAAGTCGGAATATTTTTACGATACAGATAAAAAGCTGATCAACACTTTTGTTTATCGCTGGCATGCTTCTGATAGCACGTGGTATCATGTGCAGCGCTGGTCAGTTGCATACGACACACTTCAACTTCCGATTTCTTATCTCTTCGAAAACTACGATACGGTATCGATGGATTATTACAATGGAAGTTTGTTGCAATACACGTATGATTCTGATCAGAATCTTGTGTATTCGATTTTTCAAAACTGGATTGTTCAGGAGAATGAATGGGAAAATGAAAATCAGTTTTTCTATTACTACGAACCCTGGACAACAACGGAAGAGATCGAAGAGAAAAACGCTATTCTGATTTTTCCAAATCCTGTAAAGGATTACATACACATATGCGGGAGAAGTGAGAAAGAGAAAAAATATTCCCTGGTGATCAGCGATGCTTCAGGACAAATTGTTGAACGGATTGCTTCGCTGACCCTTCCGTATGTTCACGATCTTTCTTTTTTACCGGATGGAAATTATTCTGTCCAACTTATTCGTTCAGGTTTCAAAGCAACGTCATTTCAATTCATCAAAGTAAACCATCCCTGATCCGAATGGGTACCGATGAACACAAGGTTCGTCGAAAATCTGTTTTGCTTTTTCAGTCCTCAAAATTTTTCCTCTTTTCATTCGTCCTCTTGTTTTAAGAACTCATTCTAATTGTCTGAATATCAAGACTTCCAATTGTCACGGAATTTTGGTTCTAACATGAAGAAAATGAACCGATTATCTGTTGAAAATGCATGTGTAAGAAACTCAGTTCCTTAGACTCAACTTCATAGTTGATTCATCGTACATTCTAAATATAATTATCGGAATATCATATATTTGCAAACTTCTCGAAAATAAGGATAGATGTAGAAATTTACCCGAAAAAAGGCAAATTGAAATGGGAAAAAACATGAAACAATTACTTGCAGCATCATTGCTTGGTTCTGTGATGCTGTGTTGTTCACTGCAGGTAGTTGCACAGGACGAAAATCCGGTTCTTGAGCAAGCGCTGGCAAATGGTTCGTATGATCCGATTGCCGCGACACTCGACAGCCTTGTCAATCTCAATTACATTGCACGTTTGAACGGATCCGCATCCGGCACTGAATCGGTTTCCAATTTTCAACCATCCGAGATTCCAAGTTATGCGGATGATATTTACCGTAAGCGCATAGAGAAAATCCAGACTCCGATTCCACTTGCTTACAACAGTCAGGTTCAGGAATACATCAACATGTACGCGATGCGTAAGCGCGGACTTACAGAGCGGGTGATGGGTTTAGCGAATTTGTATTTCCCGCTCTACGAACAAATTTTTGATCAACAAGGATTGCCTCTGGAATTTAAGTACCTCAGCATAGTAGAGAGTGCTTTGAATCCGACAGCAGTATCGAGAGTAGGAGCGACAGGATTATGGCAATTTATGCTGTCGACCGGAAAATTGTACAAGCTCAAAGTGAATTCTTATCTCGATGAACGCCGTGATCCGGTGAAATCCACCATGGCTGCCGCGCAGTATTTCAAAGACATGTATTCTATCTACAACGATTGGTTGTTGGTAATTGCTGCATACAACTGTGGTGCGGGAAATGTCAACCGTGCGATTGCGCGTTCCGGCGGCAAAAAAACATTCTGGGAAATCAGTCCATACTTGCCCCGCGAAACACGTGGCTATGTTCCGGCCTTTATCGCTGTTACTTACCTGATGAATTATTCATCTGAACACAACCTCACTTCTGTTCCGCCGATGATCAGCTACTTTGAAGCGGATACAGTGATGGTAGATAGAAAAATGCAATTGAAAGATATCGCTGATGCGATCAATGTACCGGTTGAGTTATTGTCTTATCTGAATCCGATGTACAAAAAAGGCGTTATTCCTGATGGCGATGAGCCGATGACATTGCGTTTGCCGACTAACAAGATCAATACTTATATAGCGAGCATCGACAATATTTATCAGCAACAGGAATCCATGACAATGGCATCTATCGCGGCTTCCGGCAATCAGGAAGATGAATCCGACGAGAATGCTTCGCTGATTACACGGATGCACAAAGTGAAGAACGGCGAACATCTGCAATCCATCGCGAACCGTTACAGTTGTTCCGTTCAGGAGTTGAAAAAATGGAATCACCTCAGAAGTACTAAGCTCAGAGCCGGACAAAGACTCACGGTATATGTAGCCGTTCCGAAGAGGAGCGATGGCAAACTCGGCATGAAAAATTCTTCAGTGAAAGAAAATACACCTGTTACTGCTGCTGTGTCTAATGATGCTACGAGAGACAGTTCAGTCAATCAAAACCTGACCGAAAACAATCAGACTACTGCATCAGCAAATCCTAAACAAGCTGATTCCAAATTCATTTATCATATTGTTCAGCCCGGCGATACTTTGTGGAAAATTGCCCGTCGGTATGAAGGTATGACAGTTGAATCTATCAAGGAAATCAACCAGCTTCAATCCAATGAACTGAAGGTCGGTACCCGCCTGAAAGTCGCGGTTGGAGGCTGATTTATAAAGAATTATCCGAATTTTAGGAGCATCCCTTTTCAGGATGCTCTTTTTTTTGCTCTTCCCATTATTTGTTACATTTGAACAGCCTCTTAATTCTGAAATACAAACCATGAAAAAGTTCTCTGTTATTTGCCTGATTCTTCTGGCCGCTTTTCCCGCATTTTCTCAAGTTCCTAATGGTGGTTTTGAAAACTGGTCGCCGTATGGTGCGGTAGAAATTCCGGATTCCTGGAAAACCACCGACAGTGTTTCATTCACCAATCTTGTACCTCAGCACAGCGCAGTACGCGATATTTCTGATGTGCAATCCGGAGCTGCATCGTTGAGACTGACCAGCTGGACATATTATATCACCGGTCCGCTTCCATTTATTCCCGGACTGCCGGGTTGTGCATCCAATGGTAGTGTTGTGGTAGATGCCGCTAATTTCAGCATCACTCCTTCAGGTGGTACACCAGACAATGTTGCCCACGGTTACCTGGGTGGATATTTTAAATACTCGCCAACAAATGTTGATACAGGTTCCATTGAAGTGTTACTTTCAAGATACAACACCGGGACTTCTTCGAGAGATACAGTTGCATCAGGAATTTTTCAAACCAATAGCCTGTTGAATGTGTACACGAAGTTTTCCATTCTGTTGAGCAGAAAAAATGCCGGCAATCCTGATACTTCACTCATCTGGATACAGTCCTCTCCACGTGCTCCGATTGCCATTGGAAATGGACCGGGCGAAACAGGCAGCCGCCTGCAGGTCGACAGTTTACATTTCAGCTCATTGATCGGAGTGGATGAAATCAACAACCCGATTCAGGCTGTTGCATTGTACCCGATTCCTGCTGTGAATCAGCTGAACATTCGTGTTGATCTTTCCCATACTGCGAATGTATTGTACCGCATCTACGATGTGAAAGGACAACTGGTGAGTTCTGATATGCTGGAGCCGAAAGAAACATCGGTCAACATCTCGTCGCTTGCAGGAGGAACATATTATTTGAATTTACTGGATGCGCAGAACGCGATCTTGTACAAGACCAATTTCACGGTCAGTAAATAATCTTAACCCGGAAGATCGACACAATTTCTTCCGGGTTTCTTTTTTTTAATCAAATCAAACACACAAAAAACAAGTTTATGAAAATTAAAAACTACGTATTGATTGCAATGCTTTCATTGCCATTCATGGCACAAGCGCAGGATAATCCTGATGCTTCTTCCGCGTATGGAAATCAAAACATCCTGAAATTGAATTTGACCAGTCTTGGTTTTGTAAATGTGTATTTACAGGATGAATACACTTTAAACGGTTCTTCTTCTGTCGCTCTTGGTTTGAGTTATATGCCAAGCAGAAGTTTGCCAAGCGTGGTAATTGACAACGATCCAAACGGGAACGCGGGAAATATTTCCTTCTCCGGATTTTCAATTACTCCTGAGTATCGCTGGTATGTAAAGAAACACGCGCCGAAAGGATTTTATCTCGCGCCATATCTGCGTTACACCAAATACACTACCGATTCATATTCCTTTTCTTATGATCGCAGCGGAACGAATGGCACAGTGAAAGATGTTGCTACTCTTGAAGGTTCACTGTCAGGTATAGGATTGGGTTTGATGATTGGTGATCAGTTTAAACTGGGAGATCATGTTACTCTCGACTGGTGGATCATCGGAGCGGGATACAGTAGCAGTAAAATTGAAATGTCTGGTACCGGTAATTTCAGTACAAGTCAGCAGGAAGATTTGCGAACCGAAATCGACGGAATGGATATTCCATTCGGAGATTTGGAAAAAGATGTAACAGCAAGCAGCGTAAAGATTACTTATAAAACAGGATTGCCAAGTATCCGTGGATTCGGATTGGCTATCGGCTACATTTTTTAATCAGCTGAATATTCACTTCAAAAAGAGCGCGGAGGAAACCTTCGCGCTCTTTTTTTATTCCTGATTTCTTTCCAGGTAATTCGGGTATCGTTGCTGATGCAAATCTTTCACAGTTTTTGTGAGATGCAGTCTCAGCTCATCGATATTTGTTCGATTGGCAGCAGAAATAAATATACATGTTCCCGGCAGTTTGGAGATCCAGGATTTTTTGAGGTCTTCCAGTGTCATGTTTTCTTTTGTCGCCGGTGTCAGATCATCTTCTTCCTTTGGAATGTAGTGATACGCATCTATTTTATTAAAGACAAGAATCACGTTTTTGTCTGACGCACCGATGTCCACCAGTGTTTGATTTACTACATTAATCTGATCTTCAAATTGAGGATGTGAAATATCCACCACATGAATGAGAATGTCGGCTTCTCTCACTTCATCCAACGTAGATTTAAATGATTCGATCAGATCATGCGGTAGTTTGCGTATGAATCCGACGGTGTCAGACAGGAGAAAAGGAATATTGTCGTAGACAATTTTTCGAACCGTAGTATCGAGTGTAGCGAAGAGTTTATTTTCCGCAAACACTTCACTCTTGCTGAGGATATTCATCAGTGTGGATTTCCCTACATTGGTATACCCGACCAGTGCGACACGAACCAGTTCACTGCGTTGTTTCCGTTGTGTGATACTTTGTTTTTCGAATTCACGCAATTTTGCTTTCAACCTGGAAAGCTTGTCACGAATGACACGACGGTCTGTTTCGATTTCTGATTCTCCCGGTCCCCGCATCCCGATACCTCCACGTTGTTTTTCAAGGTGTGTCCACATGCGGGTGAGGCGGGGAAGGAGATATTGGTATTGTGCCAGTTCCACCTGGGCTCTTGCCTGCGCAGTTCGCGCACGTTTGGCAAAAATGTCCAGAATAAGATTGTTCCGATCGAGGATTCTGCACGCGAGAGCTTTTTCGATATTTCGAATTTGTGTCCCGCTTAATTCATCATCGAAAATGGCGATATCTATACTGTTGGTTTTAATGTAGTCGGCAATTTCCATCAGCTTGCCGCTGCCGATAAAAGTTTTCGAATCCGGACTTTCCATTCGTTGAGTAAAGCGGCGTTTCGTTTGAGCTCCGGCTGTTTCGGCAAGAAAAGCAAGTTCATCGAGGTATTCTGTGACCTGGTTTTCATTCTGATGTTTGTGAATAAGACCAATCAGAATACAGGTTTCCGCTTTGGCTGTTGTAGGTATAGGTTGATGAGGCATTCTGTTATTTATTCAATATTGATTGTTTGAAAGGTAATCAAATCCAGCCTTTCATTTTGTAATAGCTAAGAGCCATCCATTCTCTGATGACCAACAATTCATAACGCATGTGCGTCCAGAACTGATAACGCAACTGGAGATTGGAGCCTATATCTGTCCCGGGAATTTTTCTTCCACCGAGATTCTTTTCGACAAAAAAGAGTTTTGATTCAATGGCTGTTTCAAAAGCCGGCAATCCGTATACATGATAAAATCCGAGTTTCTGAAAACTACGAACGCTTCTTTTTACATGTTCCGGTGATGTAATCACCAGGAGTGGCTCATACATGTTCACCATCGGAAAAATAGCCAAACACTGACCGCGGGTATTTTTTCCGTTGCATTCCAAACGCAAACGGGAAGCATCCAGTCCCTGTTCGATCAGATAATTTTTGAATCGAAATACGCTGCTGTTGCTGTCGGTACTATCGCCGGGCAATGCCAGAAGGACTGAGGCTTTTGGAAAAGCTTTCGCGGCATGTAAAGTATAGAATGCTCTCATCAGGTTGGATTCACTGGGAAATCCACCCCCACCCATCAGCACGATGGTTGATGGTTCCTGTTTTATTTTCCCCTGTGACACGCCAAGGTTATAATATAACCAGAATGGTCCGGTAGTAAATGCGTAACAGATCAGTAGAAAAAACAAAATACCTCCGGCAAGCAGAATTCTGCGCAGCGGTTTTTTCAGTCTGGAAAAAAATATTCTGATCATAGAAGGCCCCAAAGGTACGCTAATTCAGCCCATCCTGAAATGTCGTGAGTACAATTCTGATTCAGACCAGAAAGTACATATGGGTGGGAAAATCTTCCCGGTTAAATAAGAGGGAGCGGACAAAAAAAGAGGAACGATAATTTTCGTTCCTCTCCTGAGTATGAATTCTGACAGGATGACAAATTCTCCCGGCAGATTGAGCAATTATTAATTCGAAGTATTGCGGAGTGTTTGTACAAAATTTCCAACAGCCGTAATCTCTTCCGGACTCAGCACATTCATGTATGCGGGCATTTTTCCTTTGCTGCCTTCTCTTACCATTTGCTCAACAAGCGTAGCATCAAGAGTGGATTTTGTGAGATCCGTAGCCCCACGGTATGCCTTTTTACCATCTGTGCCATGACAAAACGCGCAATTGGCTGCAAACGTCTTTGTTCCTGTAATGAGCGCGCTTCCATCATCATTGGCAACCATGACTTTTGCGGGAATGAACGCTTTGTTTTTGCTCATCTCTGCCAATCCATATGCTCCAATAATCAGGAGAAGGGAGAGAAGTGCAAGACCTTTGTTGTATTTTTTAAAAGCAATAATCGCCACAGGTATTGAAATGACTACAAACACAAGCTTGATGATGTGAAATACTTTTATTCCGCCAAGAATAAAAAATAACCAGGCACCAGTAACCAGGAATAATGTACTGATGATCATCTCCGGAACTTTTATGACCCGGGAAAATGAATCCAATGTCGCTTTGTTAGAAAATAGCAAGACAGTTTTCACAACATAGATCAGGAGGAAAATCATCACGCTGACCATGTGAATTTTTGCAAGTAAAGAAGAGTCCATCGCTTAGTGTTTGCGCCAAAAATAGACAAAAATTTGATTGAAGTAGCTTTTATCTTCTCCTCAATTATTTTTCTCTCAAAATAGTAAATCAAATTTTTATTAGAGGTTGTTTACATTGATTTTTGGTGGCATTCTATATCGACAATCAATATTGATTTTAAATGTCAAGAAACAAAACATCACACTTGTTGTTATCTTTAAATTGAAATATAACCGGCAGGAACAATGTCAAGTGAAGATTTTTAATTTACCGCTGAAAATTTTCATTCGATCGATTATCAAACCGCCAATGAAGACGCACTTAATTTCCCTGACCATGCAGATAAAAATCTACGCTCTGTTTATTTTACTTTTAATGCGATTCCTGCCGGCTTCCATTGCTCAACCATATTCTATAGGTCATACTACAATTAATTTTCAGGATTCGGTAAGAAGCCGATCTGTTCAAACGGAATTGTATTATCCCGCGGACCTCAACGGTGAAAATGTTTCAGTCACTCAACAAACAACCGAAGCATTTCCTGTTCTGGTTTTCGGACATGGATTCGTAATGAGTTGGGATGCGTATCAGAATCTTTGGGAAGCATTGGTTCCGCAAGGTTACGTCATGGCATTTCCTGTTACGGAAACAGGTTTCTCTCCTTCGCATGATGAACTGGGTAAAGATCTGGCTTTTCTGGCCAATAGAATAAAGGAAGAGGGCAATGATGTTTTGTCATTGTTTTATCAACGTGTCGACAGCGCGGTT
>CALMQM010000049.1 GCA_937871435.1 uncultured Bacteroidota bacterium
TATTTCTGTAACACCAACCGATGAACTGCAGGTATCAATAAAATCTCCACCGTTCCACTTTGCAATACCATTCAACGGAATACTATCTATCGAATTAAATCCACCTCCTACAAATAAGCTATCGTGAAATATTGCACCACATCCGATATTTGCAACTAATTCAGTTCCAAATCCACACCATTTGGTTCCGTCCCACATTGCAATTCTTTGTGCCGGGATGGAACCTGCTGTTTCAAAAACTCCGAGGGCATATAGCTTATCATGAAAAATTAATAGTTTATAAATAGCACCATTCTGTATTCCTGTTCCGCCACCCACATCAGACCATGTTGAGCCATTCCACTTTTGAATATTATTGCCGACATTCCCATTCAATTGAAAAAAATAGCCAGCTACATAGAGTTCATTATGATAAACTATCATATCACCAACACTGCTGTTAAGCCCCTTGATGCCACCATTTAAAGTTTTCCATCGAATTCCATCATAGGATAAAATATCGCCAATTGTATCAATTGGCAATGAATAAATGGAACCACTGATTATTAATGAGCCATTGAATTCTACAATTGTTGTAATGGATGCATTTTGTCCAGCACATGGAGAAGGGCAGAAATCCGGTATATCCAGACTGATCCAATTATTACCATTCCACTTAGAAATGGAATGGGATTCAATTCCATTTATTGAATCGAAGATGCCGGCAATATATAAATCCGAATTGATCACTTGTGCAATATTTATTTGTCCTAGGTGATCTAGCATCGGTGGTATAGCAAGCGAATCCCAATGAATCCCATCCCATGTTCCAATATTTTTTATCCATGAATTACCAAGTGAATTAAAGTAGCCAGTAACTAATAATTTATTTTCAAATCGACTTATTGACGAAATATGATTGGGAGGATTATTTAATGAATCAAATCCATCAATACCTGAACCCAATGAATCCCAGCTAAATCCATTCCATCTTGCAATTCCTTTTGCCGGAATTCCGTCTACAGTGCGAAAATTACCGGTAACATACAGATATTGTTCTGTTGTATCCGCATACATCACTCTTGGGGTGTTTGATAAACCGGAGTTTAGTGGAACCCAATTTTGAGAATAGGACACAATTGGAATAAAAAAGAATAATATAAAGAATTTGTTTTTAATCATCTGTACGTAGATTCAACTTTCCATAGCAACATAAAAAATGATAAAATCTAAATCCACTTACAAAAAAAAAAACATCTGAATTAATTACCTGAAAAATCAATTGAAAGCA
Source organism: uncultured Bacteroidota bacterium (assembly GCA_937871435.1). Classification (GTDB taxonomy): domain Bacteria; phylum Bacteroidota; class Bacteroidia; order AKYH767-A; family 2013-40CM-41-45; genus JADKJP01. Next base: position 1,271 of record CALMQM010000049.1, read on the forward strand.
AAGGAAATAATAAAAATCAATTTAGCAAGAACATTAACATAAAAAGATTCATTATAAACACCACGAATTAAAAATTTAGTAAATTAGTCATGCTTTGATTGATTTGAATAAACTAAAAAATCTTCAATCTTACCTCAAATCTAACAAATGATCGTATGCCACGACGAACGAACCTTAAGTGAATTTTGATAGAAACCAATAACCAATAACCAATTACTAATAACCAATAACTAATAACCAATAGTTAATAACTAATAACCGAATAACAAAATAACCAATAACTGAATAACCCAATAATAATAAGAAGAAAAAACAGGATACAAAAGCTTTTCCAGTTGTACAATTCTTCCCGATTAAATTTTTACTGATCGAGAAATCTCCAGTCTACTCCAAATTTAATTACCCTGCCGGGCTGTGGAAAATCCGGAGTAAATGAATAACTGTTTGCAATGAGTCCATCACCAAGATTTTCAAATTTCAGAAATAATCTCGCGGTCTTTATTTTCATGTTGAAGAAAAAATTAATCACCGGATAACCACCGGTTTTTATTCTGTCTTGCAAATAGAAAGTACCCGTTGCAGGCATAAAGGCATTCGAGGTGTATGCACTGTTGTAATGCATATCAAATCCGGTTTGAGCAAGCATCGCCTTTTTGAATAGCAACCCTTCGTAATACAAAGCATTCGTTGAAACAACTTGCGGTAACGGAAGCTTCTGAATATTTGTGGTGGATTGAAAACAGAAATTATTATCGAAATGAAAATGCCTCCAGACGAAATTTTTAACCAGATTGAATTGAGTCACCTGAATGGAAGATACTGCCTGCTCCGGACGCGCAGATTTATTCATGAACACATAGTCATCCAGATTGTAAACTATTCCTTCCAATGAGAATTTCCATTTGGAAATCGCATAACGGACTTTCAGATAGGAAAGGTTCTCGTTTTTAAACTGATTCTCCCACTGAAAATGATTTCCATAATAAATTGTATTCAACAAATCCGTACGATGATTATCAATATGCAGTTGCGCCGACAATTCACCAAATGGATAACGGGGAGAATGTACCTGAAAATCTCCACTGTAACTTTTTTCATCATGTCCACTCAGAACATAGTGTCCGTCCAGTTGGAAATACAAACGATTGCTGTCGGGTCGTGTCGCGAGAGTGCCAAGTAAGGAAACATTCTGCCAGCTTGTATCAGTCCTTTGTACATAGGAAAATGATTGATGCTCCAGCATCGCGGAAGCACTGAAATTTTTTCTGAACGATCCGCCACTCTCCAAATAGGGCAATCCGATTCCGGCTCTGTTGCGCACATCAGAGTAATGCAGTGAATCCAGCGTTTCAGGAGAATAAAAATAATCGGAATAGAACGAACTGTCTGTGGATTTATCTGTGTATGTAAATGACCCCATTTCCCAAACAATTTCATGATGCAAGCGGATCCAGGTTTGTACGTCCGAATTCAATGTTGAATCCCTTTTTTTTCCCAGATCAAAGTATTGACTAAGAGAATAACTTTTTCTGCGAACATGATTTTCAGCATTACTTAAATGTACCGGCAAACCTTTCAGTGCAACGTTTGTAATGGATGTGTTTGTAAAAAGAGAATCATTTGTGACACCTCCATTCACCTGATTTTTGATAACGTTGGTATACCAATGAGCGAAAAGATTGTATCGTTTATTCGGTGATTCATACCATGTGAATAACGCGAATCGACTGTGGTATATATCACTGTTAGGAAGAAAATCCTTCACTGTAATCCGGTTAAAATCAAAACCAATATTCCAGTTTTTGATTACATTTTGAGTATGTACTATTCCAATATGTTGCTCCCGAAAAGTTGCGTTGTGATAGGATAAATCTGTATAACGCTTGTTTGTCCTGTAATAACGAATGCTGTTATGATCAAACATGTACAGATTATAGGAAGAAATAGAAGGAATAGTGTACACAGAATTATTTTGACGAAATACCTGTGAAGAGACTGCACTGCCCAGATTCCCGAGAAAATTATAATGAAGATGAAAAGCCGGATTTATTTCTTCATGATCAGTAAGACTTGTATCCGGTGAATTCATGGTCCTCAGGCCTATTCCAAAATCAGATTCCTTCAGAAATGTCACTTTTGTCGGAACAGTCACTTTAACATCACTTGAATCATCACCGCTTGCCAATGAGTTCAAGGATGAAAACTGGAAAAGTAAAACGGCTATCAGAAAGTAATGAATCTGAGGTCGGAGCATAAGTTGCAAATGTACGCTATTTGTCCATTTAGAAAAGATCAGTTCTCTGTATCTATGGGTTTGAGCTTTGTCTATTCGCTTGCAAATGAGGTAAATCCAAAACACAAACTGGATGAGCATTCATGAATGTAAATTCCTGAAGGGTGTGAAGTATTTTAGGTTAATTTAGTCGGGATCAACTTTCCTTTCCTGGAGTGAATGAAAACATTTTTGCAACAACTAACCGATGAGCTCATCCTGAAACATGGAGAAAACCTGGCTAATGTTCGCCTGGTTTTTCCTACCCGAAGAGCGGGCCTCTTTTTCAGAAAGGAACTTGCAACTCGTCTTTCAGCTCCTGTATGGGCACCTGAAATTTTTTCTATTCAGGATTTTATTGCTGAATATACGCGATACACCATCCCGGATCCGCTCACCCTGAGGTTTGAATTGTACAAGATTTACAGGAAATATTTTCCTGCAGAATCTTTCGATCGCTTCTATCCATGGGGAGAAATACTTATTCGTGATTTCGATGATCTGGATCGCTATCTCGCTGATGCTTCCAAAGTTTTTTCACTCATTTCGGATATCCGTGATATTGAACAAACATTCAGTCTGCCCGAAGAAGAACTTGAAAAATTGAAAACTTTCTGGAAAAGTTTTTTTGATAAGGATCCATCCCGACTTACCACAGAGTTCATGAATACCTGGGAACATCTGGGCCCTATTTACAAGGAATTTAAAGCTACTTTGTCTGAAAGATCATTGGCATACGAAGGAATGGCTATCCGTGATCTGGCTGAAAGACTGAATGAAACAGGAGCGCCGGATACAAGCGGATACACTCATCTCATCTTTGCAGGTTTTTATGCACTTTCTCCGGCGGAAGAAAAGATTATACAAACATTTATCAAATCCGGAAAGGCGGAAATAATCTGGGATGCGGATGCGTATTACACTGATGACCCAAGACAGGAGGCTGGGACATTCCTGAGGAATCATCCATTGGTGAGCGAACCTGTAAAATGGAAAGAAGAATATTTCAAAAACATCCCGAAGAAAATCGAAATGGCCGGAGTTCCACTCCAGATAGGCCAGGCAAAATATGCCGGTTCATTGGTTGAATCCTGGATGAAACAAAACGATTTCAAACCGGAAAGAACCGTTGTTGTAATTCCGGATGAAAGTTTTTTGTTTCCGGTTTTGTACGCCCTGCCGGAAGAATTACAGGATATCAACGTGACAATGGGTTATCCTTTGCATGCCACTCCCGTTTTCAGTCTTTTCGAATCCCTTATTTCTCTGCAACGGAATTGCGCGACAGACAAAGAACAAAACAGTACTTTCTATTTCAGGGATGTGTTAAACATTCTGAATCATCCTTATATCCGACTCATTGATACAAAAGCAATCCGGAAATGGATGGCTGAATATTCAAATGATAACAGTATCCGCATACCGGGAAAAAAATTGAACTCTGTAAGCTCCGAATTGTTCACGTTGATTTTTGTGAAGAATGAGAATGTCAGTAAGATTTTTGAGTGGGGAAGAAAAATCATGCGACTCATTCTGGATTCTATGAAAGAGCAGGACTTTCGTTTTCACAGACTGGAAGCTGAATTCGTGTACCATTTTTATACCCAGTTACACCGACTCGAAGAAATAATTTCAGAACAGGAAGTAATTCCGGGGCTGGACACAGTGTGGTACCTTTTCAGGGAGATAATTTATTCATCCAAAATTCCTTTTACAGGCGAACCTCTTAAAGGATTGCAGGTAATGGGATTCCTTGAGACCCGCGTTCTTGATTTTGACAATGTGATTGTATTATCAGTGAATGAAGAAGTGCTGCCATCCTCAGGAAATAGTCCATCCTTCATCCCTTATTCTATACGAAAAGCTTTTGGATTGCCTACCTACGAAGAACAACATGCTGTATCGGCCTACCATTTTTACAGACTTCTTCAACGTGCAGGCAACATCCATCTTTTATACAATACTGAAGCAAAAAAAATTGCCGGAGGTGAAAAGTCGAGATTCCTTTTGCAGATTGAGCACGAATTGGCGGTTCGTTACGCTTCAAGCATTCAACTGACCGAGAAAATAATTTCTACAGGTTTTGTAAAAGAACAGGTACTGCCTGTTGAAGTTTCAAAAACCAAAGAAGTACTTGCTTTATTGGAAAAATATCTCCCGAATAAGGAACTCAAGAGCAGGTTCTCTTCCCGGTTTTCTCCATCGGCATTGATTACTTATATGACTTGTTCATTGAAATTTTATTTTCAACACATCGTAAAACTGAAGGAGAAAGAAGAGCCCGAAGAACACATGGAAGCAGCAACCTTTGGAAATGTTTTGCATAAAGCGATGGAGCTTGCATATACAGGTGAGCAGGAAATAACCAAAGCGAAGATTGATTCTTTGATCCCGGAGATTCTGAATTTTCTGGATGAAGCTATTTCAATTGAATTCAAGAATACAGTTAAACTGGAAGGAAAAAATATTCTCCTGAGAAATGTATTGCATGAACTTATTCTGAAAATACTGAAAGCGGATGCGAAGGACACTCCGTTCCGGATTCATGCGCTGGAGAAAGAAATCAATCTGGAATTCAGTGTAAATCCTTCTCAAAGTGTTTTGTTGCATGGATACATTGATCGAATTGATGAAACTGCCGAAGGAGTTCGTATCATTGATTACAAAACAGGAAATGTAGAGAAGAAGAAATTTAACTCTGTTTCGGATTTGTTCACGAATCCGGTATATAAAGAGCAGTTTCAGGCTATGCTCTATGCCTATTGTTCCAGGATGAATTACACCGGCAAATCAATTCGTTCAGGACTGGTTACGCTAAAAGATATGAGTGATGGAACCTGGTATTTGCAGCAGGGACAGGCTATCTCAGAAGAACAGTTTATCGAATTCGGACAGCAACTGAGGATACTGCTTGCAGAGATACTGAACCCGGAGAAATCATTTTCACAAACGGAAGATCACGCTCGATGTGAATATTG
>CALMQM010000050.1 GCA_937871435.1 uncultured Bacteroidota bacterium
GAAGACGTGGATTTTATCAGCTATACAAAAGATGAAAAACAAAGTCTGAAAACAAAGGTGAAATGGATTGCTTTTAAGCAACATTTCTTCAATGTGACTTTGATTGCAGAGAACTCTTTTGATTCCCCGGTAGTGGAGACATACACCAACAAAGAAAAAGACTACGTAAAATCCATGTCGGCGTCTTTCGCTTTACCCTATGAAAGAAAGCAGGTACAAACCTATTCAATGAGATTTTATGCAGGTCCCAATCACTACCAGACTCTCAAGAAGATTGATGATCTGAACCTTGAAAAACTCATTCCTCTTGGATGGGGTATCTTTGGTTGGGTAAATAAATATCTTGTTATTCCGACATTTAATTTTCTGAATAGCTTTGATATAAATTATGGTATCATCATTCTCCTTTTGACAATTCTGGTTCGGATAATCTTGTTGCCTCTCACCTATGGTTCTTTTAAATCTCAGGCGAAGATGAAAGTGCTTCAACCTGAAATGGCTGAGATCAACGAGAAATTCAAGGATGATGCGATGAAGAAACAGCAGGAAGTAATGGCACTTTATAAAAAAGCAGGAGTAAATCCACTTGGCGGATGTATACCCGGGCTCCTGCAGTTGCCAATACTCATTGCGATGTTCCGGTTTTTCCCTGCTTCAATAGAACTTCGTCAGGAACCGTTTCTCTGGGCACATGATCTTTCTACATATGACAGCATCTTGAATTTGCCCTTCTCCATTCCATTCTATGGTAGCCATGTGAGTCTGTTTACTCTGCTGATGACTATCTCGACACTCATCTATACAAGGATGAATATGCAGATGTCTACGGCAATGAATCCGCAGATGAAATGGATGATGTATTTAATGCCAATTTTATTCCTTGGCTTCTTCAATAATTATTCTGCTGGTTTGAGTTATTACTATTTCCTGAGTAACATCTTCGGATTCGGTCAGCAATACTTGTTCAAGGCATTCATTGATGAAGATGCGATACATCGTCAGATCCAGGAAAACAAAAAGAAACCTGTGAAAAAATCCGGCTTCCAGGCCAGACTTGAACAAATGGCGAAAGAGCGCGGAATGCAACCGCCTAAGAAACGTTAACGACTTGATTTTTAGAGGAGAATATCAGATATTTGTAATATAATCAAGGTTCTTGAATTCGTCCATTATGATGTATTCTTGAGTTGAATATTAATCTCTCCTTCCATCTGTTTAGACTCTGCCTCTCAACAGAATATTCATTCTAACCATCATCATTCATCTCTCCTCATGTCACAAGACTTCCTTCCTCTTCTCGGTACCGATCACATTGAATTCTGGGTAGGCAATGCCAAGCAGGCTGCATACTATTATCAGAAAGCTTTCGGTTTTGAACTTGTAGCATATGCTGGTCCCGAAACAGGAGTACGTGATCGTGCGAGCTATGTATTGCAACAGGGAAAAATCCGTTTTGTACTCACCACTTCCCTTCAACCGGAATCTGAGATTTCAAAACATGTTATGAAACATGGTGATGGTGTAAAGGTGCTTGCATTATGGGTGGAAGATGCTGAGAAATCTTTCTACGAAACAATGTCCCGTGGCGCGAAGGCCCATACTCAACCGCAAACAGTAACTGACGAATTCGGAGAAATCCGTACCGCTACTATTCATACTTACGGAGAAACATTGCATAAATTCGTAGAAAGAAAAAAATATACCGGTCCCTTTATGCCGGGTTATAAACCTGCCAAATCATCTTTCAAAACTGAATCAGTAGGGCTCGAATACATCGATCATTGTGTCGGCAATGTGGAGCTCGGCAAAATGAATGAGTGGGTGAAATTTTACGAAGATGTGATGGGATTCAAAATGATCATCACATTTGACGACAACGATATCTCTACAGAATATTCTGCATTGATGAGCAAAGTGGTTTCCAACGGAAACGGCTATGTGAAATTTCCAATCAATGAACCAGCTGCCGGCAAAAAGAAATCGCAAATAGACGAATACCTGGAATTTTATCATGGACCCGGTGTACAGCACATCGCCATCATTACTCAGGATGTAGTAAAGACTGTTACTGAGCTTCAAAATCGTGGAGTTGATTTTTTACAGGTTCCCGGGTCTTACTATGAGGAATTGGAATCCCGCGTAGGTAAGATCGATGAGGATATCACCTCCTTGCAAAAGTTAGGTATCCTTGTGGATCGTGATGATGAAGGCTATTTGTTACAGATCTTTACCAAACCGGTGGAAGACCGACCGACAGTATTTTTTGAAATCATTCAACGCAAAGGAGCAAAGTCATTTGGTAAAGGAAATTTCAAAGCTTTGTTTGAAGCAATTGAAAGAGAACAGGCTTTACGCGGCAACTTATAAGAAGTCTTCTGATATCGATTCAATTGTAGAGTTGTTTAATTACCAGGTTTGAATTTCCTTCGAGCCTGATAAATTCGTCTCATCACTCGAAAAAGACTCGACTCTTTCTGGATCAGCTTCCTACTATTGCTCACACGATAGATAATAATTGTTGCCTTGAAATTTTTACCGGAAATTGAATTTTCAGAAGTTCAATTTTGTGGTTGAGAAGATTTCAGGCCTGATTTATGCTAAAACCCGCCTGATTTATCAATCCTTCATCTTTCCAAGCTCGGGAATTGTATTTTTGTGTAACCTATTTTATCTAACTATTGTTCCAATTCAATCAATTCAGAAACTTATGATTCGAAAAACATCGTTTTGGACGCTTGGTTCCATTATCGTAGCCTGTATTCTTACTATCAAAACCTCAAACGCCTTACCTTCAGGTGGTTATGAAATCAAGGTGAAATTGAATGGCCTCAGGGATACAGTATGTTACCTCGGAAATCACTTTGGCGACAAGCAATATGTGAAAGATACGGTAAGGGTAGATCATGATGGTCAGGCAATTTTTAAAGGCAATGAACCTTTACCGGGCGGGATTTATCTGGTTGTGCTTCCAAGTCATACCTATTTTGAAATCGTGGTGAACGAACAGAAGTTCAGTATTGAAACTGACACTACCGACTTTGTTCAATCCATGAAAATTACCGGCTCTCTTGAAAACAAGCTTTTCAATGACCATCAAAAATTTATCATTGAACGGACAAAATATTCGCAAACTCTTAAAGCCAGAATGGATGCGAACAAAGACAACAAAGACAGTACAGCAGCATTGAAGAAACAAATCGCTGATGTGGATAAAGAAGTGAAGGATTACAGATATAAAATCATGAATGATTATCCGCAGACTTTCATGGCGAAGATTATTAAAACTATGTCGGAACCGGATGTTCCTGAATCACCAAAAGATGAAAAGGGAAATGTGATCGACTCCACTTTTCAATTTAAATATTACAAATCACATTACCTGGAAAATGTAGATTTCAGCGATGATCGTTTATTGAGGACTCCGTTGTTGCAAACTAAGATCAAAACATACACACAACAACTGACTGTTCCACTCCCCGATTCAATTATTCAGTCGGTAGATACGATCATTGAAAAATCAAGAGCCAATAAGGAAGTTTTCAAATATGCAGTGGCTACACTTGCTAATTTTTATGAGACTTCCAACATCATGGGATATGACAAGGTCTTCGTTCACATTGCGGAGAAATACTATCTCTCCAACGATGCCTATTGGGCTGATTCCACATTGAAGGCAAAAATTCACGAACGGGTAATGAAAATCAAACCGAATATTCTCGGGGAGAAAGCATATAACCTTGTAATGCCTGACACAGCGTTTGTAATGCACAGCCTTCAGGATGTGAAAGAAAAATTTACCATTCTCGCTTTCTGGGATCCAACATGCAGTCATTGTAAACATGAAATCCCGTTGCTTTCCGCCTATCGTGACAGCGCTCGTCAGAAAGGAATCAGTGTAGAAGTATTCTCTGTCGGAATCGAATCAGATATTGAACTTTGGAAAAAATTTATCCGGGAAAATAATTTGAAATGGATCAATGTTTCTGATTTGTATAATAATACCAACTTCAGAAATTACTATGACATCTATTCTACTCCTGTAATTTACCTTCTTGACGATCAAAAAAGAATTATCGCCAAAAGGCTCGACACAGAAAAGATCCGGGATTTTATCTCGAACAGCATGAAGGATAAATCCAAATAAAACTCAAATAAAAAAAACGCCCGAATAATTCGGGCGTTTTTTTTATTTGACTTCATTCTCTTCTGACTCTCTTGCTTCGGGTTCTTGTGAATTGCTTTTGTCTTTTTCAGGATCTTTTATTTCAAATGAAGCAGAATCGTTAGCTCCTTCACTGTCGCTGATTTTCAATTTGTATTTACCTGCCGGAAGATATGAAACACCATTTTCTCCGGCTTCAATATTTACTTTCTGCTTAGCAAATGACCTCTTCACATTTTTCAACTCCATTGAATCAATACTTAAATCGTAAGTTACATAATTCAAACCTGCCTCTGACGAATCTTTGAGAGTTTTGATAAGCACACCACTCTCAGTAGTAATGGAGAGGCTTACTACGCCACTCTTCTTTTTGAAAAAGCTCAGAGAAAGAGATGGTGATTCAGGCTCTGAGAACTCATCCGGCTTAGTACCCCACGACTTACTCCAGCTCATAGGTTCTATAGAAAACATATGTAAAGCTGATTGAAGAACTGAATCACTCAACATTTGTATATCCTTCAAAGGCGTGATATAAATGCTACGTCCGTGTGTTCCCAACACCAGCTCATTTTCCCGGCTTTGGACAACCATGTCATGCACAGCTACTCTTGGCAAGTTGCCACCCAATGTCATCCAGTTTTGTCCTGCATTGAGCGAACAATAAGCACCATTATCCGTGCCCACATATATAATATTTTCTGAAGATGGATCTTCCCGAATAACATTCACCGGTTCATCCGGTAAATTGGAAGTAATATTCTTCCATATACCTCCGCCATTTTCACTTACAAAAACATAGGGCTTGAAATTATCGTTCCTATACCCATTCAATGTAACATATACCTTGTTTTCTTTGTGTTGGGAAGCGATGACACGACTGACATAAAGACCCTGAGGTAATCCATCAGAAATTTTCTTCCAGGTATAACCGTCATCCGAACTGACCCAAACCAATCCATCATCTGTTCCAACATACAACAGACCAAACCTTGACGGTGATTCACTCATTGTGACAATCGTATTGAACGGAACATCTCCCTTTTTGTCATTCAATGTCAGGTCCTGCGAAATGGTTTTGATTCCTTCGCCTTTATTCATTGAACGGTGGAAACGGTTGGATCCAAGATAGAATATGTCCTGATTGTGGCTCGATAATAAAATTGGAGTCTGCCAGTTGAATCTGAAATTAGCTTCACCCAAATCATTTTCAGGTTTTACAGGAACGCTATTATCAGCTTCATTTTTATTCAATCTGAAATAATAACCGAATTGAAAACCGGTGTACACTGTCGCATTATCTCTTGTATCCACCTGAACCTGCATACCATCGCCGCCCATAATAAATTTGTAAGGATACTGACCACTCTCAGTCCATGAAGTTGAATTGTTTGTTTGAGAAGAACCTGTCCAAACACCATTGTCCTGCAACCCTCCATAGACATTGTAAGGCTTGGCCATGTCCACATTCACAGAATAAAATTGCCCGACCGGAGGAGTATTAGCTTTAAACCAATGGGTACCGTCATCATAGGTAATATTCACGCCACCATCATTACAGATAATCATGTGCTTGTCTTGCTTTTCATCCATCCACACTGCATGATGATCACCATGTGTATTATCACCTGAAATATTTTTAAAGGTTTTTCCACCATCTGTAGACATTATCAATGGCAATCCGCACACAAGAATCTTTTTATCATCAAGTGGAGAAACAGAAATTCTTCCAAAATAATAGCCATAAGAATAACAAAGGTTTTTAATTATGTTGTCATGTGTTTTTTTCCAGGTCTTTCCTCCGTTTTCGGAACGGTAAACTTCAGCTCCAATAATAGGCGTATCAAATAAAGAATTGTTCGCGTCATTCAGGTAATCTACAATAGCTTCAGTTTGTATGGAATCTTTTTTTACCAGGTCTTTCACAACTGCTCCTGTATATTTTGCCGGGAAGCCATTGCTACGAAAAAATTTCTCCAGCTTTGAATCATTCAACGCAAGAAAATCCGACTTTGAAATTCCTTTGAGTTGTTTTGCTACAATCACTGAAGTATCTGCTTTTTCATCATCTTTTCTTTTTGCCTGATTATCGAGTACGGCATAGAGGATTTGTGAGTTTTTCGGATAGATAGCAAGACCAATCCGACCGACTCCTTCTCCAACGGGAAATCCGGAACTTTCTGTAGTAAGTAAGGACCAATGTTCCCCACCATCGGTACTCTTGTAAATACCAGACGTTGCTCCGCTTTCAACAAAATTCCAGGCTCTCCTTTCTCTGTGCCACATCACTGAAAACAAAATATCAGGATTGCCGGGATCCATTGCCAGATCAACTGCTCCCGTATTTTCATCAATGGCTAAAACCTGTTTCCAGGTGTTTCCTCCGTCTGTGGTTTTGTATACACCTCTGTCCTTGTTGGGTGAATACAAATGACCCAATACAGCCACCCACGCAGTTCCGGACTGAGTTGGATGCAGGCAAATTTTTCCGATGTGATGAGATTCGGGCAAACCCTTATACATCCATGTCTTACCAGAATCGGCACTCACATAAATTCCGTTTCCGGCATATGAACTTCGGCTGCTGTTTACTTCACCTGTACCAACCCATATTTTTCGTGTTTTCCAATCTACCGCAATGTCACCAATGGTGATCACATCTTCATTGTCAAACAAAGGTTCAAATGATTGTCCGTTATTGGTTGTATGCCACAATCCTCCCGAAGCATATGCAACATAAAATTCAGTTGGATTATCGGGATTCACATCTACATCAACTGCACGCCCACTCATCACAGTAGGTCCAACATTCCGAAAGTTCAGATTATTGAAATATGAATTTTCCTTCAGACTTTTTCGTTTGGAAATACCATCCATTCTCTCTTGAGCGGTAGAAGGAGACACTGTTGATTGTGATTGAACTTGTAAGCAAATAATGTTTGCCAAAAGAATTAATCCGTGAATTTTCATATGGTATGTATTGACAATTGTTAGTATGCAGGCAACTCGAACGCAATGAAATCATTCACATCAAAGACCGGAAATACAACACAACTTCGATGTATTAATAACGCTTGCAGAATGGCAGGGAAAATCACCTCCGCTCTTCCGGAGCCGACAATTTAAGTAGAAAAAATGTTCCGATAAGAGAGAATAAAGCTTCAGAAAGACTGTTAACAATAATTAACTTCTCCCTTTAGTATTCCCGTGCTACAATCATCAGATGTAGAGGGATGTTTTGCACACAATTCTGATTTCGCCGAAGCAATAGAACCAAAATGGAATTGAATTGATCCCAAATTCTCAGTTTGTGAACAGTTTATCCAAAGCAGTGTCATACAGAGCTTTTGCTTCCTGAATATTTCCAAAAGATTCTTCATCAATCAGAATCTCACCATCGGTCACCGCACCAAGGTTGGAAAACTCAACATCGCTTGCTGCCAATGCGTCAACAAATGCATCCAGCTTTTCTTCACTGACAGAAACCACAATCCTGCTTTGAGCTTCACCGAAAAGAAAAGCATCGGCACGACAATCAAAATCAGTTTCGATGGCGAAGCCAAAATTTCCGGGCATAGCAGATTCAGCTAATGTGATAAACAAACCGCCATCCGAAACATCATGTGCTGATTCAATCAGACCTTTCCTGATCAGATTTTTCACAACCTGTTGCACTTTGAATTCGGTATCCAGATCAAAATGTGGTGCCGGAGATTGTTTGACACCATGAAAAGAATATAAATATTCAGAAGAAGATATATCATTCACTGATTCTCCTATCAGAAAAATGCTGTCCCCTGCATTTTTAAAATTCAAAGACATCCGTAAAGATTTATCATCCATCACACCGAGCATACCAATGGTAGGTGTTGGAAAGACCGGACCATCATCCGTACTTTGATTGTAAAAGCTAACATTACCTCCTGTTACCGGTGTCTGGAATTTGCGACAAGCTTTTCCCATACCTTTTATTGCCTGAACAAATTGCCAGTAAACTTCCTTGTTATAAGGATTTCCAAAATTGAGGCAATTGGTAATGGCTGAAGGTTCGGCGCCGCTGCATACCAAATTTCTTGCTGCTTCAGCAACAGCAATTGCACAACCATTTTCAGGATCTGCATACACATATCTTGAATTGCAATCTACTGTAAGAGCAATAGCTTTGTTTGTTCCTTTAATATTGACAATGGCCGCATCTGAAGGAGAATTGGTAGACATATTTACTGTTCCTACCATTGAGTCATATTGTGTACTGACCCACTTTTTAGAGGCGATATTCGGATGAGCAAGTAAAATTTTAGCAACTTTCTTTAAGTCATCCGGTTCCTCTACCTGATCAATGGAAAATCTTTTACTCTCATAAAAATAAGCGGGAACTGAATACTCACGATTGTAAACAGGAGCACCACCACCTAATACAAGTGAATCTGCCGGAACATCTGCTACCAGCTCAGTATTCATATAAAACTTCAATTGTGTTCCGGAAGTGACTTCACCAATTTGCACACAATTCAGATCCCACTTTTCAAAAATCTTTTGTACTTCTTTTTCTTTTCCTTTTCGAACAACAATCAGCATTCTTTCCTGTGATTCACTTAAAAGGATTTCCCAAGCCTGCATATTGTGTTGACGAACGGGTACTTTGTCCAGATGAATCACCATTCCATGCTTTCCTTTTGCGGACATTTCAGATGTGGAACAAATAATTCCGGCTGCACCCATATCCTGCATACCTACTACGGCACCGGATTCGATCAATTCGAGTGATGCTTCCAGTAACAATTTTTCGGTGAAGGGGTCCCCTACCTGTACAGAAGGCAGGTCATCAGCCGAATCTTCATGAAGGTCACCTGATGCAAATGTAGCTCCGTGAATACCATCTTTGCCGGTCGCAGAACCAACAATAAATACCGGATTGCCCAGTCCGTAAGAAGTAGCGGAAACTGTTTTGCCAACTTTGACGATTCCCGCTGACATGGCATTTACCAATGGGTTCACATTGTAACATTCATCGAAAAATACTTCCCCGCCAACAGTAGGAATACCAAAAGCGTTCCCATAATCTCCGATTCCTTTCACAACACCACGAACAAGTGCTTTTGTTTTTTCAAGATTCGGATTTCCAAATCGCAAGGAGTTAAGTTGAGCAACCGGCCGAGCTCCCATGGTGAAAATATCCCTGTTAATTCCACCAACACCAGTAGCTGCTCCCTGATAGGGTTCAATCGCGGATGGATGATTGTGAGATTCAATCTTGAAAGCACATGCCAGTCCGTCACCGATACCTACAAGGCCTGCATTCTCTTCTCCGGCTGCCACAAGCATATGAGGACCATCTTTCGGCAAGGTTTTTAACCAGACAATAGAATTTTTATAGGAACAGTGTTCACTCCACATGACGCTGTAAATACTCAGCTCAGTGAAATTTGGTGTTCTCCCAAGATATTCCTTGATTTTTTGAAATTCTTCAGGCAATAATCCCAACTCTTTTGCGGTTTCCACTGTAACCGCTTGTTCCATAACGTCTGACATGAATAGAGGAAATAAAATGAATGTTTAGAGCACAAAAATAACGATTATTTATTTGAGTATTTTTGAAGCTTAAGGAATTTCACTGCTTGTTGAAAACTTCACACGAAGACATTTAACAGGTAAGCAACAAGGAGCCTATGCAATGGATTTTGGTAGCAGGGTATTTAAGTTTGGTATTGGCTCTAATGCCACGACTTAGATTCTTTCAACTGGATGGCATCCAACCCCGTTATGTACAGTCTGCATTCTTACTCAAAGTGTTGGCAGGTATTGCTTTGGGATTGATCTACTCACGGTATTACACGGATCGCAGCACAGCAGACACTTTTAAATTTTTTGACGACAGCCGGATCATTTTCCAATCGCTGAAATCAAATCCCTCTGATTTTTTCCGGATGCTCAGCGGATATCATTCTAATGGACAGGATCTGGAAGCGACCTATTATGTTCGAATGACAGCCTGGAACAATAAAGAACTTTTTTTAAATGACAACAGAAGTATTATTCGGATCAATGTATTGTTTCAATTCCTTTCACTTGGGAATTATTATGTCCATGTTGTGCTTTGGAATTTGTTTTCTTTTACCGGCCTGATCTTTTTGTTTAAAGCTTTCCGAGAAATGATTTCAGGCAAAGATCTTCTCTTATTCAGCGGAATTTTTCTTTTCCCATCTCTGCTCTTCTGGGGTTCAGGTCTGTTAAAGGATGGATTTTTGTTATTCTCGGTTGGCCTATTGCTATATTTTTTCCTTCGAATCGCAACAAAATTCAGTGTTCCAAATTTAATCGGATTTATAGCCGGAATAACCGGACTTATCTTCAATAAATTTTACATTTTGTTATTGTTACTTCCCGGATTGATTGCATTTCTTACAGTAAAAAAAATAAAGCTTCAACCTTTCTGGATTTATTTCATATGGTATTCCTTCTTTACACTCATTGCTTATTCTGCTAAATATATTTCTCCTCAATTTGATTTCCTTTCAATTTTAGAAATGAAACGACGTGACTTTGCCTCCATAGCGATAACAGGAAAAGCTATTCACATGATTCATCTTTCGGATGCGCCACTTACCCCGATTAATTTTCTGCTTCAGTCACCGGGAGCATTTGCAAGAGTCTTATTCAGACCGTTCATCTGGGAATCTGATTCTTTTCCAATTTTGCTTGCTGCCCTTGAGAATATTTTCATTTGCGTTGGAATAGTATTGGCATTTATTTGGCCTTCTAACAAAACGTCCGGAAATTCAATTTTCTGGCTGTCTGTTTTTTTTATTTTCAGCTTGTTTATTCTGCTAGGTACGATTACTCCTATTTTGGGTGCGATTGTCAGGTATCGGATTATCGCTATTCCATTTATGTGGATGTTGTGGTTGCAACTTACCAATCTTGAAAAATTGCAAATCCGAAAATTCAAATCCAGAAATTAACAATGGTAAACTGGCTCACCTTGCTTGGTTATGCGATTGTCTTCCTGTGGATTATTCGCAGGTCGAAACTTTTGAGCCTACCAGATATCTCCGTTAAATGGCTTGAATTATTTTTTCTGGTTAAAGCATTGGCTTCCGTTTTGCTCACTTATTACTTTTTTCATATGAAAACCAACACCGATATGGTCAGTTATTATCAGTCGGGGCAACAGATATTTCATTTGTTTAAAAACGATCCGGTTATGTTTTTTAAAATCATGTCAGGATCTTTGGATTCTTCAACACAAAATTTTATCAATACGTTGCATGCCTGGGATGTCTATCCCTGGGATCGTAGTCTGAATGAAAATCGATTAATCATACGTCTGAATGCGATCATTTCTTTCTTCTCTGTTGGCATTCCATATGTACATGCGCTTGTATTTTCATTTCTTTCAACTATTGGTTCGATACTACTAATCAAATCATGTACAGGATTCCTTAATTCGAAACAGGTTCTTGCAGGTTTAACAGGTTTTCTCATATTTCCAACAGTACTCATCTGGACTTCTGTCATATCTAAAGAAAGCATAGTCGTATGCTTGCTTGGCTGCATCTTCTATTCTATTAAGCTACTAACAACCTGCCGACAAAAAGTCAAATGGATAATTGTTTTCATGTTTAGCATACTCATTCTTTTTTTTACAAAATCCTATATTCTCATTCTTCTTCTACCGTCGCTATTAGCATTTTTTCTTTCCGGCTATTTCATTAAAATACCGGTGCAGTGGGTTTTTGCCGGAGTACATGTCCTATTGATTTGTTCGTTGCTCATTGCCGGAAAAGTTAATCCGGAATACGATCCCTCCTGGATCATTTACCAGCGTCAATTGACATTTGTGCAATATGCACAGGAGACCAGTCCTTCAACAACATTTTCATTACCTGAACCGGAGTACACTTACAAAAATCTGTTCAGCAGAATACCTGCAGCATTTATCAATCCTGTTTTACACCCTACTCTTCAAGAAATTAAAAATCCGGGCCTGTTGATTTTCCTGGCTGAGAATATTTTATTCCTTGTTCTTGCAATATGGTGTATAATCCGGCATCAAGACATTGCCGGGAATGCATTTAATCTGACAGCTATTTATTTTTCAATAGGGCTTTTTGTGCTGATTGGATTAAGTGTACCAATCACAGGATTACTGATCCGGTTAAAAACTCCCACCCTGTTTTTGCTGATTCCATTATTTTCACAAGTATTCTTTAGAGTTAAATCTTTGAGCCGGGATTCCATGAGTGGAAAAATACTTTCCTGAAAACCTTTAAATTAGTACGTTTACCATCACAAGTATTTTAACTATGGATCTTTTCCGAAAAAAATCTGTTGATCAGATTATGGCCCAGGCATCTAAGGATGCGGATTCAGCCGAGCACATTTCTCTTTCAAAACATCTGGGAGTAAGAGATCTCACTGCTTTCGGAATTGCAGCAATCATTGGTGCTGGAATTTTCAGCACGATCGGAAATGCAAGTGCGAACGGAGGTCCCGGTGTAATTTTTCTGTTCCTTTTTACTGCCATCGCTTGTGGTTTTGCGGCTTTTGCCTATGCAGAATTCGCATCCATGGTTCCTGTGTCAGGAAGCGCATATACCTATAGCTATGTAGCATTCGGAGAGTTGATCGCATGGACAATCGGTTGGGCTTTGATCATGGAATATGCTATTGGAAATATTACCGTAGCCATTTCATGGTCGGATTATTTCACCGGCCTGCTCACTAACATGGGTGTGCATGTTCCGGCATGGATGACCATGGATTATCTCACAGCAATGAAAGGCTTCAAACAGGCAGAAGCGTTACTTGCAGGGGGAAAGCTATTCAACAATCTTGACTTGCCTTTACAAGATGCATATACGGCCTGGAAGGAATCACCACAATTATTCGGAGTCCATATTGTTGCCGATCTGCCGGCTCTTCTGATTATTATATTGATTACACGTCTTGTCTATCGTGGCATTCGGGAATCGAGAAATGCCAGTAATATCATGGTATTGATTAAAATTTCAATTGTCTTATTGGTGATTTTTGTCGGCGCTTTTTATGTTAATACAGACAACTGGCACCCGTTTTTACCGAATGGAATCAGCGGAGTTTTAAAAGGAGTTTCCGCTGTATTTTTTGCGTACATCGGATTTGATGCTATCAGTACAACCGCTGAAGAATGCCGAAACCCGCAAAGGGATTTGCCACGAGGCATGATGTGGGCTCTCATCATCTGCACTATATTGTACATTGTCATTGCTCTTGTGTTAACAGGAATGGTGAATTATTCCGAACTCGCTGTTGGCGATCCTCTGGCATTTGTATTCCAACAGCTGCATTTACAGTGGTTCTCCGGTATTATTGCAGTGAGTGCCATTGTTGCCATGGCCAGTGTGTTGTTGGTTTTCCAGCTTGGTCAGCCCCGCATTTGGATGAGCATGAGTCGGGATGGTTTATTGCCAAAAAAATTCTCTCGTGTCCATCCAAAATTTCATACCCCATCTTATGCTACTATTGTGACCGGATTCGTTGTTGCTGTACCTGCATTGTTTATGAATCTGACAATGGTGACAGACTTATGCAGCATCGGAACATTATTCGCTTTTGTACTTGTATGTGCCGGTGTGCTGAAACTTGAAACTATGCCGAATGCACCTCGTGGTAAATTCAAGACACCCTATATTAATTCACGTTTCATCATGCCATCATTGATGGTAATTGCTATCGTTTTATTATTTACCTATAATCAGGAAAATGTTCTCAGTTTTCTTCGCAACGATTCCAAAACTTTTGACGCAACAACTCTTGTGAGTCATTTAAATAAAGAAGAAAGCGATTATGTGAAATATCAAATTAGTCTTTCAGATCCGGAGGGATACAAAACAAACAACGGTGATCTTGAAGCTTATCTCAGTTCACTTGAAGAATCATCCTATACATCTACAATTCAAAATCTCCGAATTCCGGAATCTAAAAAATTTGAAAGCGGATGGAATGTATTCAAGCATAAAATTCCAACCTGGATTTTTATCCTAACCTGTATCTTGCTTACCTATTGGGCTGTCACCAAAAAATTATCTCTCATCCCGTTATTGGGATTAATCAGCTGTTTGTATATGATGAGCGAAATGGGTGTAACCAACTGGATGGGATTTGGGATCTGGCTGATTGTTGGATTGGTCATCTATTTTAACTTCAGTTATAAAAACAGCAAATTAAATTCCAGAGGAGTTGCCAGTGCAGGATAACGCACTTCTTTTTTCTTATACATATTCAGACTTCCACCTATGAAAAAAACAATCTTTATCACCGGAGCTACTGCAGGATTTGGAAAAGCCATTGCCTATAAATTTGCTGAACACGGCTACAACATTATCCTGAATGGGAGACGAGAGGATCGCTTGCGGGTAATAGAACAAACACTCACAGAACAATTCGGCGCTCAGGTGCTTTCTTTACCTTTCGATGTCCGGGATCGTGTCGCTGTTGAACAAGCCATCGGAAGCCTACCACACGATTGGAAAAAGATTGATGTACTTGTGAACAATGCGGGGCTTGCCGCAGGATTATCGCTTATACAGGACGGCAATATTGATGACTGGGAAGTTATGATAGATACCAATTTAAAAGGACTCTTGTATGTATCACGGGCAATCATGCCATTGATGGTTCATCAAAAATCCGGACATATAATTAACATCAGTTCGATTGCCGGAAAGGAAGCGTATATCAGAGGGAATATTTACTGCGCGACAAAATTTGCTGTAGACGCGATCACAAAAAGCATGCGCATTGATTTGCTTGAGCACGGCATCAAAGTAACCTCAATTGATCCCGGTGCGGCGGAAACTGAATTTTCCATTGTTCGCTATAAAGGCGATTTGGACAGAGTAAAGAAAGTATACGACGGATATGAACCGTTAAAAGCTGAAGATATAGCAGACATTGCATTCTTTGCCGCTACACGACCAGCTCATGTTGTTCTCAATGATATAGTAGTGACTCCGCTTGCCCAGGCTAACACTTCCTATATCCACAAGAAACCACAGGCTTGATAATGAATTACAAATTTTATTCTGGAAAATGGTCATTCACATCCCATGAATTTTTTCTTCAATCTTTCAGTTGATTTGTTGAGCACTTTGACAAAAAAGTATTGCGACACTAGTGAATAGTCTGCTTTGGCCATTCACCTAATTCCAGAGGTAATAAAGATTTCTCAACCAATTACCTGCAATCGGAATTGACTCGAATTCAGCATTTTATTCGGAATATTTATCTTCTTTTCGATTTTCAGTTTCCTTTTTTTTAATGATCTTGCAATAATTTATGATGAAAACTCGTCCGGCCTTTTTGTACTTATCCTGTTGTCTGATCAGCGGAATCCTGGGATGGATGTCATGGCCTGAAAGGGGTTTTTCTCCTTTAATCTTTCTTGCTTTTGTACCGGTCTTCTGGATGGATTATGTTTCATCAACTGGACTTGCAAAGCGATCCGCATTCCGGATGTTTGGAAATTTCTTTCTGAGCATGATGATCTGGAATAGTCTCACAACCTGGTGGATATGGAATTCCACAGACGTTGGAAGCATTGTAGCGCTTGCTCTCAACAGTTTTTTTATGGCCATCATCTGGCAACTTTTCTTCATTACTAAAAAGCAATTCGGTTCCTTCTGGGGTTATCTCAGCTTTGTTTTATACTGGCTTTCTTTTGAATACCTCCATCTCAATTGGGAGATTTCCTGGCCCTGGCTCACATTAGGAAATGTATTTGCAACCAAACCGCAATGGATACAATGGTATGAATTTACCGGTTCATTGGGTGGCTCATTGTGGGTATTACTGGTGAACATCCTCGTCTTCCTGATTACAAAAAGCTTCTGGACAAAAGATCTGTTGATCAAAATCCGCAGGATTAATTCTTTAGTTCTTTCTACTCTTCTCATTATTTTGATTTGTTTCCCTCTATTGAGCTCCATTTATCTTTATAAAAAATACAAAGATGTAGGAACCCCTGTGAAGGTGGCAGTGATTCAACCGAACATAGATCCTTATAATGAAAAATTCAACGGGACTGGTCCAACTCAACTGACCAAAATGCTTCGTTTGGCATCAACTGTGATCGATACCGGTACTGACTATGTCATTTGTCCTGAAACTGCTTTGCCGGATGGAATCTGGGAAGACAGATTGAAGACTGACCCTGAAATTCAATTTATAAAAAAATACATAGCACAATATCCAAGAATAAATTTCATTACCGGTTTATCATCTTATAAATCTTATGGTGAAAATGAAACGGTAAGTGCGACAGCAAGAAAGTTTAAGGATGCAAATGCATACTACGATGCCTACAATGCGGCTGCCCAAATAGATTTACGAGACAGTATTCAAATTTACCATAAATCACGTCTGGTACCGGGAGTAGAAAAAATGCCCTATCCGAAGATCTTTGGTTTCCTCGAAAGTTATGCTCTCGCTCTTGGTGGAACTTCCGGTAGTCTTGGTATCCAGGATAGACGAACAAATTTTGTTGGTGTGGATGGAACACTCGTTGCTCCGGCGATCTGTTACGAATCCATTTATGGTGACTTCATGTCAGCATATATGCGAGCCGGCGCACAGTTTATTGCTATCCTGACCAATGATGGATGGTGGGGAAATACACCAGGCTACAGACAACACATGAATTACGCCCGACTCAGAGCTGTGGAATTCAGAAAAAGTATTGCACGATCCGCGAATACCGGCATTTCCTGTTTTATCAATCAGCGTGGTGACATCATTCAACAAAGTAATTGGTGGCAGGAAGACGCACTGCAACAAACATTATTAAAAAACAATATCAGAACTTTTTATGCGAAACATGGAGATTACATTGGATTTATAGCTTCATTTTTTGCAGCCTGTATCTTCCTTTTTATGACTTTCAGAAAATTGATCAATAAATAATTTCTGTAAAGGATTGTCTCCTTGAATGGAATCCTTCTCTTGCTAATTAATTCCTATCGAGCTGTTAATCAGCAGCCTACCGGTTTATTCTTTTGAAAGAACTGTTGTAACTTCACACCCTGATTAGTCGATGGAATTAGTCAATAATTATTTCATTTCAGGAAAAGACAAATGAATTACGATGTAACTGTTATAGGTTCCGGTCCGGGCGGCTATGTTGCTGCGATTCGATGCGCCCAACTCGGGATGAAGACCGCAATTATTGAAAAGTATTCGTCCTTAGGAGGTACATGTACAAATGTCGGTTGTATTCCCTCTAAAGCGCTGCTTGATTCTTCAGAACATTTTTACAATGCATTGCATCAATTCAAGGCACACGGAATTGAACTGAAAAATTTGTCTGTTGATTTAAAAAAAATGATTTCACGAAAAGATGATGTCGTGAAACAAAATGTAAGCGGAATTAACTTCCTGATGAAAAAAAATAAAATTGATGTTTATCAAGGAGTGGCTTCATTTTTATCTCAGGGCAAAATTTCAGTTACAAGGTCTGATAAAACAACTGTTGAATTATCAAGCCGCAATACGATTATCGCCACCGGGTCCAAACCTGCCACGCTAAAAAATATACAAGCAGATGGTAAAAGAATCATCACATCTACAGAAATTCTTAACCTCACAGAAATCCCGAATCATCTTATTATCATTGGTGGCGGAGTGATCGGATTAGAACTCGGATCAGTCTATGCAAGAATTGGGTCAAAAGTTTCAGTACTCGAATTTACGGATTCAATCATCGGGAATATGGATCGTACGTTGGGTAAAGAATTACAAAAATCCCTTTCCAAAATTGGTTTTGAATTTTACCTGAAACATAAGGTAAACTCTGTTACTGTAAAAGGAAAAAATGTCACTGTAACAGCGGATAATCCTGAAGGCAAATCGATCACTCTTGAAGGCGATTATTGCCTTCTGAGCGTAGGCAGAAGTCCGTATACGGAAGGATTGAATCTAAATGCCGTTGGAATTACCTTGGATGAAAAAGGAAGAATTCCCGTGAATTCAAATCTGCAAACATCTGTTCCCGGAATCTTTGCAATCGGAGATGTTGTTCAGGGAGCGATGCTTGCACACAAAGCGGAAGAAGAAGGGATTTATGTCGCTGAATTTATTGCAGGACAAAAACCACATATCAATTATCAACTCATTCCCGGTGTCGTATATACATGGCCTGAAGTTGCAGGAGTTGGGTTTACCGAAGAAGAATTAAAAACCAAATCTATTGCATACAAAATCGGTAGTTTCCCTTTCAAAGCAAGCGGTCGGGCGCGTGCAAGCATGGATACGGACGGATTGGTGAAAGTACTGGCAGATGCCAAGACGGATGAAATTCTTGGGGTTCATATGATCGGTCCAAGAGCGGCTGACATGATCGCTGAGGCAGTTGTAGCGATGGAATTCAGGGCTTCCGCGGAAGATATTGCCCGCATGAGTCATGCGCATCCAACATATACAGAAGTTTTTAAAGAAGCCTGTTTGGCAGCCACTGACAACAGACCAATTCACATCTGATTTTCATCACAGATACTATTCTGGTTCCATTTACATTCACAGCACAATATGCCAACTCTTAAAACAGGAATCTTGCTTGTCAATCTCGGTACTCCGGATAGTCCATCCACTTCCGATGTAAGAAAGTATCTCAAAGAATTTCTGAGCGACCCAAGAGTAATTGACATCAATCCTGTAGGAAGGTATGCACTTGTAAATTTCATTATCGCGCCATTCAGGTCACCTAAATCAGCGAGATTATACAAGAAGATTTGGAATCACAACGGATCTCCCCTGCTTTATTATACGAAGAGACAACAAGAACTTTTACAGGAAAGACTCGGAAATGAATATCAGGTTGAATTCGCAATGCGATACCAAAGCCCGTCTCTTAACTCAGTATTGGAAAAATTTCGGAAGCCAATATTTAAAAAGATTATCGTCATCCCTTTCTTTCCACAATATGCTTCTGCAAGTACAGGATCCGTTCAACAAAAAATAATGGAGATTGTAAGTCAATGGCAGATTGTTCCGGAAATTTCATTTGTCAATAGTTTTCACAATCACCCTGACTTCATTCAGGCTTTTTCTACCATCGGAAAAAAATATTCGCCAGAAAAGTACGACCATATTCTTTTCTCTTTTCATGGTTTACCCGAAAGGCAAATGCGCAAAGCCGATAGTTTTAATCATTGTCTTGTGAATTCAACCTGTTGTGATCATTTATCTGAAAAAAATGCTTTCTGCTATAGAGCCCAGTGTTTTGACACGGCGCGATTACTGGCAGAATCACTCCATCTTTCAAAAGATAAATTCTCCGTTAGTTTTCAATCGAGACTCGGTAAAGATCCCTGGATAAAACCTTATTCAGATCATGTAATTAAAGATCTTGCTAAAAAGGGAGTGAAAAAATTACTAGTATTTGCACCTGCTTTCACCGCAGATTGCCTTGAAACAATCTATGAAATTGGTGTGGAATACGATGAATTATTTAAAGAACACGGCGGTGCACAGTTGCAACTGGTGGAAAGTCTGAATGATTCTCCTGAAGGCATCAGTCTCCTGGAAAAACTTTCAAAATAACTTCATAATCAGATTCAATCTTTCGTGCATATTTTCGTTGAGAGTACATTGGTTTTTTCTCAACTTCAGACAAATGAAAATATTGCGCCACCGTTCTCTACAGTTTAGGTTTGTTATCCTATTCCCGGCCTTTGTTTTTTTATCATCCTTCACCGGGAATAAATCCTTTCGCGAGGAACAATGTCAATCAAAACGTGTTCAAACTGCTTTCAGGGAAAAAGAAAAAAATCTGCAGACTGAATTTTCAAGCAAAGGTATTTCCTTTGAAAAATGTCAATTGTTACTCTGCGCACTTAAGGAAGAAAAAAAACTGCAAGTCTGGGCAAAGAATCAGAATGAAACCAAATACAAACTTGTAAAGGAATACCCATTTTGCACACTATCCGGAACAACAGGCCCGAAGCGAAAAGCCGGTGATGGCCAGGTGCCGGAGGGCTTCTATTACATCAATCGTTTCAATCCTTACAGTAATTTTTATCTGTCACTCGGAATAAATTATCCGAATAAAAGTGATCAATATTATTGCAAAGGCAATCCGGGAGGAGATATATTCATACACGGAAATTGTGTAAGCATCGGGTGTATCCCTATCACAGATGATAAAATTAAGGAGCTCTATGTTTGTGCAGTACAATCCAAAAGCAATGGGCAGTCCAGAATTCCGGTTTATATATTTCCCGGCAAAATGGATGGAAATAAATTTACAGCCAGTGAAAAGGACAGCAAGTATCCTGTTTCCCTAATTGAATTCTGGAAAAACATTAAATCCGGTTATGACTTATTTCAAAAAAATCACGAAGAATTGAATTACAAAATTGATTCAACGGGCAAATATTCATTTTGATTTTTTTCTATCTTTCATGTGCTTTTCAACATGAGGAATTTTGCTTTATCGATATTAGTTAGCAGTATTTTGTTTCAATATTGCTCCGGACAAGGATCCCCTCCATGGGAACATCCTTTGCTCACTGCATTTTCAATTGATGGTATTCATTTTAGCAATCCTTCTCTCTTCCAGGATTCCTCCGGGGTTCCTTGTGCCATTCACTGGAAAGGTGATACCATTATTTGTGTTTTTCAATGGTTCAGAGAACCAGTTGGTTCCTCAAGCTGGGACAGAGTTGCAGTCAAATATTCTTATGACGATGGCATTGGCTGGACAGATCCTGTGCCGGTTCAATTCACTAATATGCCCGCTAATTTTCAACGACCCTTTGACCCTACTTTGGTGAAACTGGGAAATGACAGTCTGCGCATATATTTTTCTTCAAGTGATGGCATGCCAGTTAATGGAGATTCCATCATTAACACTTATTCTGCAGTCAGTACGGATGGTTTGAATTTTGAATTTGAACCGAATGCCCGTGTTGATCTTCCTGATCATCGCTTAATAGATCCTGCGCTTATTTATTTCAATCATGCCTTGCATTACCTGAGTCCTGCAGGAGCACCACAGGATGGCGCTTTTCATTTTCTTTCACAAGACGGATTGCATTTTAACCAGGTCCAGGATATTCATTCTGACAGCTTGCACAACTGGACAGGAAATTATGTGATCAATGACACAAATGAATTGCGTTTCTACGGGTGTGGATCCCAAAATATTTGGTACAACTCAACACCCAACGGCGGTGTTTGGAATGGCTATGTCTCAACCAACCTTGCAGGCGGTGATCCTTCAGTCTTCCGAAAGTCGAATGGAGATTATCAGATTATTTTTACTGGAATGTCAGCTCCGGTTTCTGTTGAGGGGCAGAAAAATTCTTCATCCGGATATGTACTTTTTCCTAATCCGGCAATGTCGTTCTTTGATATGGAGGATAAATCAGCCAATATTTCAACAGGTCATTTTTATCTTTATAACGAAAATGGAAGTTACATCCTGAGTGATGATTTCATCCAACGCATTCGTGTGCCTGTCCAGCAATTGCATAATGGTAAATATTATGTTGTGATTGTCAGTGAAAATGGAAGAGTATGTCTTCCTCTCACAATTCTCAAATAAATTACTCTACCACAATTTTTTTGGTGTTGAACTGATGATATAAAAATGATGCAGACTACCACAAAGAAAAAGTGATAGCCTGCATCGTCATCATCAACAAGAAACAACAATCAGCATAAACCTCTTAGCTGATTGCAGCTTTTTTACATAATTATCCAACGGATATTTTGGGAAGAATGATTTGAATTTACACGGACATAATAAATTCCGCTTGTCAAACCTTCCTCATGCGCAGGCATTGCCACACGATATTTTCCCGGTAATTGAATTCCATATTGAAGATCCCTGATCAATTTTCCGTAAGAATCAAGTACCTGGATGCTTACTTCCGTTTGCTGAACAAGAGTATAATCGAGTACAGCTTTATCACGTGCAGGATTAGGTGCTAAACTCAGGGAGAGAACAGGATTATTCAAGGTATTCAAACCTGTATTCAGAATATGAATGGTGTCAGCGCTGACTGTTGGCCCACAATGATTGTACGCGTAATGGAAAACCACATAATCACCATTGCCGGTATAGGTATGAGATGCTTGTGTTGAATAATATGTATTGCTGCTTCCATCACCCCACACCCAAACGCAAGAATCAGAAGTAGTTCCATTTGACATTGCCTGAATAGTATTTCCATTCACTGCATATGTAAATCCGGAAGTTTCAAAAGTCCCGGGATTTTGTTGTGTCAATGTAATCGGAACAGCCGCCCAGTTGTTCAGTTCGTTAGTTTCAATAAAATTATCAAGCGGATCTGTAATAGCTACGATGTAATATGTTTGGTTACACACATCCGGTGCAATGATTCCATCTCCATTCAATCCTGAATTGTATTCATCAATATTTCCTACATAAATTCCCTGATCATTCGAACATCCGGAAACGTGACCAAAATCCGCATTCGGAAAATTTGTTCGGGTAAGTACATTTCCAAGAGTATCTTCACAGAAGCCATACCATGAATCACAGTCACTCAGATTGATCAGACAGAAACTCATTTTTGTACCATTTCCAACGATCGGCCAATTCCTTTCATCTGGATCAGGTGACCACGTTCTTAAAGTATAATCCAGCCAATTGTCGACATGAATATGTTGATGACTTGGATGATAGCTCATTGTACCTGCGGGGCGATCATAATAACTCATTGTATTTGCATTCTTGTGATAGATTCTTTGATTCACCAATTGAGTTGGTGGATTTCCATTCGGACACAGGGTTGTACTGCAATTCACTTGTACCGTGTCGCAAAAACAGCTTTGTATTCCATGAATTTCCAATGGTCCCCAGCCTATATTTGGTGTAGCTACACCAACAGTGATATGTCCGGGATACTCATGATTGTCCTGCATAATACTGAGTGCGGAAGAAGTGATATCCGGCAATAAATCACAATCAAAACTGTTTGGATCCGGACATTGGCATCCTCCCGGATTGGTATCACTGCAAGGCCCTGAAGTGGAAGTTGGATCAGCCGGCGGATTGATACTGAAGGTCAGATTCACATAATGAAATGAACCTGTATCGGCAGGAATAAAGAGATCTGTTACAATGAAGTTCCATGTACCATTCGGATCCTGTGAATTGTTGAACAAATTCAATGATTGCAAAGGATAGTAACTTCCGAGAAACGGAGCAACTCCGGTCATGATCCAACCGTTCATCGCATTTTCCTGTAAACAAGTAGATGTAAAATTATCCCCTCCTGCACCCTTTTGGTCTACGATAGTAATTTTGGATCCATTCGGTGATTCCAATTGAATCCGCAAGTTTACATCAGCCTGATGCGTGATATCAAAGCATACTGCGCTCAAACCAAATGATGGTGAAATAGCAGAAGGCAATCCACTTACAACAACAGGAATGCGGAGTTCTGTGCCATTTGGAGGAATAGGCATAGAGGCAGAATTTGTGAATGTTTGAGCTACTGTGAGCAGCGGTAACATCAGAACGAGAGTAATGAGTTTTTTCATAGGCATGCGTATAAGGGGGAATTGGAAATTCAGTGCTAAACTCAGTATTCAATTCATCGTTACATAATTAAAAAACCGGGCATATTTCATTTCGATCATTCTTCCAAATACCACGAAAACGTTGAAATTTTCTTGCTTTTTAATACATTTATCGAACAGGACCCTATGGTTGAAAATGTCGTAAAATTCAACAAACAGATAGGCCACATTCGAAATTCAACTTCTACTTCTTTACTCATGTCAAAGCCGGTTACTCAGGATCTTTTCCTTTTGATAAAATCGTTGAGTAAAAACGAAAAAGGCTATATCCGAAAATTCGCTTTCAGACAAGGCGAAGAAGACTCCAAACTGATCAAACTATTTCTGGCAATCGACAAGCAAGAAGTATATGATGAAGGCCAACTCATACGCACCGAAAAATACATCCGGCAATTGCCACGGATGAAAATTTATCTGTATGAAAAAATTCTCGATTCCCTTGATAATTATTTTTCAGGAAACAATGCCTTAATTCAGGTGAGAAAAATTCTGAACAGGGTTTCCATTCTCTTTGACAAAGGATTTTATGATGCCTGCATTAAACAATTGTATAAAGCAAAAGAACTGGCACGTCGCTATGAGTTCTTTAGCCAGTTACTCGAAGCTTTAGAATGGGAAAGAACTTTAATGCTGGAAAAACAGCTTACCGGAAGTTTTGAAGCGGTTGCCAGGGAAGAATCGGAAGTTCTGAACCAGTTGAAACTTCTTTCCTTCTACAGCAG
Source organism: uncultured Bacteroidota bacterium (assembly GCA_937871435.1). GTDB lineage: Bacteria > Bacteroidota > Bacteroidia > AKYH767-A > 2013-40CM-41-45 > JADKJP01. The sequence continues at coordinate 24,469 of CALMQM010000050.1, forward strand.
CACCTATGACGAAATGGCGAAGTTGTATTCTGAAACAATCTGGATTCGTTCCGAAAATGATCACCGGAAATATAAATCTCTGATTGAAAAGCCACTGATCCAAAAACCTGCAGCACATTTATCACTCAGATCTTCCATTATCCGTCTTAAAACGCTTGCCAAATATTACAGTGCATTGGATGATAGAAAAATGTACATGAAACTGGCAAAAAAAACAGTAAGCATGATGGAAGCAAAAGAGGGATATATCCATCAGCATTTACTACAATACATTAAAGTGCTCAATAATCTTATCGTTACGTTGGGAGAAAACAACCAATTTGATGATTTCAATTTTTCGTTGGAAAAAATGAGCACACTTGGCGACTACTACCCTGCTGCCCGAAGCGGGAAAATGCAATCCATGATCAGAATGAGGGTGATTACCCGAAGATTTTATCAGCATCTTCATTTACGTGAATACAACAAGGCTCTCTCTCTTGTTCCGGAATTTGAAGATTGTATTTCACAATACAGGCATCTGATCAGCACCTTGCATTTGCAAATGTTTTTATATGCATTGGCAAACATTCATTTTATCACGGAAAATTACAAACGCGCATTAGTCTGGATAAACAAGATTCTGAATGAATCTGAAACTCCCGAAACAAAAGTGTTCCAGGGATATGCACGCCTGTTGAATATTATTATCCACTATGAATTACACAACGAAGATCTGCTCGAATCACTGATCCCATCCGCTACAAGATTTTTTTCGAAAAAACCGGATGTGTACCAACTGGAAAAATTATTTATAGATACTTTAAAGAAAAAGTTGCTGACAACCGGATCAGCATCAGAAAAAAGAAAAGCTTTTGAAGAATTGAAATATACTATTCAAACGAAGTTCAACCCGAATGACAATCGCATCATGGAATATTTCGATTTCATCAGCTGGATTGATTCTAAGACAGCCGCAAAAAGCTATCAGGAGATGTTGAAAAAAGGATTCTGATTATTTCTGCATAATTCATCGCAGCCTCCACTCAGACTGTATTCATCTAAAAAAGAAGCAACACGTTATTAAAGAAAGAACAATCTTTCAGCATCAACCCGGGAGATTTTTATATCACCCACCCAATTATAAAAGACAGCATCGCCTCCGGGTCAAATTTTCATGATTCACATGTTTCGCTAAGCTGGTTTGGTCAAATGTTTTTAACTTTGTCCTTCGATGGAACGGAAGACGATTCAACTTGAACTCCCAGATAATTTTTCTGTACAACAACTCATTGAGTGGGCGGGCTCCTTTTCTCCAGCGCTGATACTGAACAGTAATTCATCCGCTCAAAATTTCTCAGATCCATATTCACAATCAGAAATTATAGGTGCAATTGGTTGTTTGGATGAATTGATTTGTGATACTGATTGTCTACGCCAACTGGAAAGCTACATTCAGAAACCTGACTGGTATTTCGGTTATTTCACGTATGATTTGAAGAATGAATTGGAAAATCTTTACTCGTCACATCCTGACATGATTCAATTTCCTGCATTACATTTTTTCCGACCAAGATATCTGGCGCGATTGAATGGGAATTCCATGGAAGTGAGTTTTATTGAGGAGATAGACTCCAGTGAAGAGGTAGAGGCACTTTTTCGTTCCATCCAGAATTTTTCCACAAAAAAGAAACGGACAAAATCACCACAGATTAAGGAACGGGTTTCTAAAGATGAATATTTACGAAAAACAGAGTTAGTCAGACAGCATATTCAACGAGGAGATATATATGAAATGAATTATTGTGTTGAATTTTATGCAGAGCAAACAGATGTATCCCCTTCCGAGGTGTATGTGAAACTAAATGAGATTTCGCCTATGCCCTTTTCAGCTTATTTCAAAAATGACTCACACGTGCTGGCTTGTGCAAGTCCGGAAAGATTTCTTGCAAGAAGAGGACAAAAAATTATTTCTCAGCCTATCAAAGGAACAGCGAAAAGAGGCAAAAACGATATTGAAGACAAAGAAATTATTCTTGAGCTGAGGAATAACACCAAGGAACAAAGTGAGAATGTTATGATTGTTGATTTGGTGAGAAATGATTTAAGCAGAACAGCTCAAAAAGGAAGTGTGAAAGTGGAAGAATTATTTTCTGTTTACACTTTCAAACAATTGCACCAAATGATTTCAACTGTTGTTTCAGAAATCAAACCCGACCAGACAAATCTGGATGTGATCAGAAGCTCTTTTCCTATGGGTTCGATGACAGGTGCTCCAAAAATCAGAGCAATGCAATTGATTGAAGAATTTGAGTCTACCAAAAGAGGCCTGTATTCCGGTAGTATTGGGTATATTGATCCACAGGGCAATTTTGATTTTAATGTGGTCATCCGAAGTATACAATTCAATAGTGAAAAAAAACTGCTCAACTTCATGGTTGGCAGCGCCATTACCATCGCATCCGATCCGGAAAAAGAATATGCGGAATGTCTTCTGAAAGCGGAAGGAATGATGAAAGCCATCCGATTATCAGGACGGGAATAAACTGAAATCTGTACCTTTCCGGAAAATTATTTTCAGAGTTATACTTTGCTATCCATGCATTTTCTGAGTGCTTTTACGGCTTTTAACAAACAAAAAAAACTGTTCAACCCGAAATCAAGAATACTTCTTGCGGTCAGTGGCGGATTGGATTCTGTTGTGCTTGCTGAACTATTCTACCGGCAAAATATTGACTTTGGGATTGCTCATTGCAATTACAACTTGCGCGGCAAAGACTCCGTATTGGATGAGAAATTTGTACGTTCCCTTGCAAAAAAATTAAAAGTTCCTTTTCACACAGTATCTTTTGATACAAAGGCAATCTCTTTAAAAAACAAAACCGGAATTCAGGAAACTGCAAGAAAATTAAGATACAATTGGTTTGAAGAAGTCAGAAAAAAGTTTGGATACGATTTCATTGCAACTGCACATCATCTGGATGATTCCATTGAAACATTTTTTATCAACTTAATTCGTGGAACCGGAATTAAAGGATTGACCGGAATTCCTTCGAAGAAAGGACATGTGATTCGACCATTACTATTTGCAAAAAGAAAAGATATAGAGGAATTTGCAAAGGAACAAAATTTAACATGGAGAGAAGATGTTTCAAATCAAACTGACATCTACCTGAGAAATTCCATCCGTCATCATCTACTACCGGAATTCAACAAATTGCAACCTGATTTTGAAAATAAAATGTCAGGAAACTTTGAAATGCTGGAAATTGCTTCTTCCGCATATTCTTCCTGGTTAAAGGAATGCAAAAAATTATACCTGCGTGAAAAAGGTGAGAATAAATTCGAAGTTAAACTTCATGCAATTCGAAAAAAAAAGGATGGAGTACAAATACTCTCTTCC
>CALMQM010000051.1 GCA_937871435.1 uncultured Bacteroidota bacterium
TAAGAAGGCGAGCCAATTCGACGGTGTGATTGGTCTTGCTCCTGATGAAAACAAAGCCGGTAAAGTCAACCTCACCGGCGAAGCACATTTGAAACTTCAAAACTCACTTCGTCATGGCGAGATCATAGAATTCAACTGGAAACAACTTCCCGGGAAAACACAAAATTTAAAGATCCATGGTTTGTATCCATTTTTGTTAAATACACCTTTAGGCCTGGATGGGAATTTAGCCTTGTACAAAAAAGATTCCACCTATGTTGATGTGACAAAAAATCTCGGAGTGCAATACAGTTTTACCGGAAACAACTTTATCAAAGCGTTTGTAAATGATAAAGAGAGTGATTTACAATCCACAAGAGGTCTGGAAAATATTTCTGTACTTCCTCCTTATGCCGACATCAGTATTCTCACATATGGTCTGACATTTCATTACGAGGAATTGGATTATCGTTTAAATCCCCGCAAAGGAATTCAATTGGAAACAACAGCAAGCACCGGAAATAAAACCATACGAAAGAATTCAGCCATCAATCCAATTTTGTACGACAGCCTTCGCCTCAGATCAACTAATTACCAGGCAGAACTTGCTGTGGATGTTTTTATACCACTTGGAGGCAGACATGTCCTGAATGTCGGAAATATTGACGGATACATGTACAACCCGGAAATTTTCATCAATGAATTATTTCGGATCGGAGGTTTGAAATCTTTGCGTGGTTTTGATGAAGAATCAATTTATGCATCTGCTTTTAGCATCGGAAAAATTGAATACAGGTATTTGCTGGAGCAAAACTCCTTTTTGTTTGCATTTTTTAACGGAGCATGGTATGAAAACAGAAACCGTTCGGGATTTCTGACAGATACACCATTTGGATTTGGGGCCGGAATAGATTTTGAAACCAAACTTGGTATCATGTCGGTAAGCTATGCATTGGGAAAACAATTTAACAACCCAATTTATTTCAGAACAGGCAAGATTCACTTTGGCATAGTCAATTATTTCTAGAGCAGGTTTACTTCTTTATCGTCGACATTGGAGTATAATGAAAGTAGCGTTTCCCATTTTACCGAAGGTGTTTTGCAGAAGACCTCATTGCATCGAAGGAGAAAATAAATGGATAGAAATTATCTACCTCACTAAGCGATAAAAGTCGGAGAAAAGTAATCTATCCATGAATCCGGCTTTATCGATACATGAATTATTTTTTTTGTCATGATAAATAAATAATTCTCTTTACATCATAAACATTCCGGTAGATTTTTAGAAATACATGACTTTGATCAATGAAGCCGTATTCATTTGTTTAGTACTTTCGCATCCGTATGAAATTGAAAAACGATTTATTGCTTCGTGCAGCAAAAGGAGAAAAAACTGAACGTACACCTGTTTGGTTGATGCGTCAGGCGGGAAGGGTGTTACCTGAATACCGTGTTGTCAGAGAAAAAATTGGTGGATTCAAAGAGCTTGTTGAAACACCTGAATTTGCTGCTGAAGTTACCATCCAACCTGTAGATATTCTCGATGTTGATGCAGCTATCATTTTTTCAGACATCTTAGTTATTCCTGAAGCTATGGGTCTTCCTTATCAAATGGTTGAAAGCAAAGGTCCATGGTTTGAACGGACTGTTCAAAATAAGGCTGACATCGACCGTTTAAAGATTGCTGAAGCAGATGATTTGCCGTATGTGATGGATGCACTTCGTTTAACTAAAAAAGAATTGAATGGTCGGGTACCACTTATTGGATTTGCCGGAGCTCCCTGGACGATTCTCTCTTATATGATCGAAGGCAGAGGAAGTAAAACTTTTAGTAAGGCGAAAAAATTTTTGTACACAGAACCTGAACTTGCACACCACTTATTAAATAAAATCACCAAGAGCACAATAAATTATCTCAAAGGACAAATTGCTTCGGGGGCGAATATTGTTCAATTGTTTGATTCCTGGGCCGGAATTCTTTCTCCGGCACAATACAGTGAATTCGCTTTGAGATACATTGCAGAAATTTGTGAAGCCATCCATGAAGTCCCTGTAATCGTATTTGCGAAGGGAGCCTTTTTTGCAAGACAGGAGATGTCAAAACTTAAATGCGATGTAATCGGACTGGATTGGAATATGGACATTAAAGAATCCAGATCAATGATCGGAAACAACAAAACACTGCAAGGCAACATGGATCCTTGTTTGTTGTATGCGGATGATGAAACAATTGTCAAAGACACAGAACACATGCTAAAGACTTTCGGTTCTGAGAGGCACATTGCAAATCTCGGGCATGGACTCTATCCAGATATTGAAAAAGAAAAGGTGAAATTATTCATTCAGACAATTAAAAACTTTAAACATTCATAACCTCTTCATTCAAATTGGATTTAATAAACCTACTCCAAAGTGAAAGTGTAGTTAAACAGAACATTTTATCCATAGAAAATTAATCTGGCCGGTTCGAAAAAAAAAGTATCTTGCCCTTTGATCAAACCCGGGATGAATGAATATCAAAGGAAATAAAAAAATTATCCGCGCATGGGCTATGTACGACTGGGCAAATTCGTCGTACTCATTGGTAATTACTTCCGCACTTTTTCCAATTTATTTTCATGCAATCACGACAACACCGGAAAATAATACTGTACGTTTTCTTGGAAGAAATTTTAACAGTGATTCATTGCAGACCTATGCAATTTCAATTGCATTTCTTGTCATCGCGGCAATTAATCCTCTGCTCTCTTCTATTGCCGACTACAGCGGTAATAAGAAAAAGTTTATGTATTTTTTCAGCACACTCGGCGCTGCCGCATGTTCCTCGCTCTTTTTTTTCACCTCTCTCGACACATTATGGATTGGTGTCTTTGGGGTAGTGCTTGCTGCCATCGGTTATGCAGGAAGTATTGTATTCTACAATGCATTCCTTCCTGAAATTGCCGAATCGGAAGATCAGGATAAAGTGAGTGCGAAGGGTTTCGCAATGGGATATATAGGTAGTTCCCTGTTACTTATCTTCTCACTTACGATGATACTATTTCCGGATTGGTACGGAGGTATATCCAGTGGCATGGCCACACGAATTGCCTTTTTGTTGGTTGGTATATGGTGGTTTGGATTTGCCCAATATACCTTTCATTATCTCCCGAACAACGTTTACAATCGCAAGCCGGAAGGTAAATTTGTACGCAATGGTTATAGGGAATTGAAAAAAGTCTGGAATGAACTCAAACACACATCAAGACTCAAGACTTTTCTTTTGTCATTCTTCTTTTACAACATGGGTGTACAAACTGTCATGTATGTTGCTACATTATTTGGTGATGGTGAACTTCACTTGTCCTCTTCTATACTCATCGCTATCATCTTAATTATTCAGTTTGTAGCAATTGGAGGGGCTTATTTATTCAGCACTTTATCCAGAAGGTTCGGAAACATCACTTCACTTTGTATCTCTTTGTTTATTTGGGTATTGATCTGTATTGGAGCTTATTTCTGTGATAAAAAATATGGGGTGGACGAACAAACCATGTTCATCATTCTCGCAGCTGTCGTCGGACTCGTCATGGGTGGTGTACAATCTCTTTCAAGGTCAACATATTCAAAAATACTTCCGGAGACCATTGACCATGCTTCTTATTTCAGTTTTTTTGATGTATGCGATAAACTTGGAACTGTTCTTGGTACTTTTGCCTTTGGTTTTATAAATGAACAAACAGGCAGTATGAGGAACAGCATTATTGTACTTGCAAGTTTTTTCATTATCGGTCTGTTTTTGTTACTTCGCATGAGAAAAAACCCGAGTGACGCGTTGAAAGGGAGCCAGGTATAAACTTTCCGAACGCAATCATGCCGGATTCATTCATTTAATGATTACAAAATGCTTGTAGATATATTCATTCCATGTTTTGTGGATCAGATTTTCCCTGATACAGCTATGAACATGATAAAAGTGCTGGAAAAAGTAGGATGCACTGTCAATTACAATCCGGAACAAACATGTTGCGGGCAGCCTGCTTTCAACGGAGGTTATTGGGATCAATGCAAAGAAGTTGGAGAAAAATTCATTCGTGATTTTCCTAACGATCGCTATATCGTTTCTCCTTCTGCTTCATGCGTTGGAATGGTTAAAAACTACTATCCTGAGCTATTTCACAATACTGTTTTGCACAATGAATACAAAGTTGTCCAAAAGAATATTATTGAACTGAGCGATTTCCTTGTAAACGTTTTAAATGTTACTGACATCGGAGCAAAACTAAATGGCAGCGCGACTTATCACGATTCCTGCAGTGGTTTGCGCGAGATAGGACTTAAAAACGAGCCACGTCTTTTATTGAGCAAAGTCAAAGGATTGGAGCTTCGCGAAATGGCCGATAATGAAACTTGTTGTGGATTTGGCGGAACATTTTCTGTAAAATATGAGTCAATTGCAGTTGGTATGGCTGAACAAAAAGTCATCAACGCTGAAGCAACTAAATCCGATTACATCATCTCCACCGATTTAAGTTGCCTGATGCATCTTGATGGCTACCTGAAAAAAAGTGCAAAGCCAATTAAGATAATGCACCTGGCGGATGTGTTGGCGAGTGGATGGTGACTTTGAATGTTCCTGGTTTATAGTTCCTGGTTTCGGGTATGATTGATTACTTATAGTAATTAGTTTGATGAGTTCTATTTTTGTGTCTGCAATAATTTATTCACACTAAGTCCTCAAATGAAAGTTATATTAGTTTGTAGTTTTTGTATTCGCCGATACGCCAACCGGTATATTTTTCAAGTGTAAGTTTGAATCTGGACTTCGGGCTGAGTTTTTTCCGGGTTGGGTCAAAATCAAATTTCCAATTCTGAGTTTCAATTCTTTTTTTCATCACAGCCGGATGATCCCCATCAAAATGTTTTAAGGAATCTATTTTGGAATAGTCAAACTCAAGTGTGTCGGGAATATTTTTTTTCATCCAATCATCGCTATGCCAAAGTGAATGAAAATACTTTTGTTTCTCCTGTTGTTTGGAAGGTGCTTTGACCCAACCGTAATGGTACATAGTCCCTCCACTTTCCTTCACGTGAAGCGGTCTGCTATTCTTCTGAAAACCCTGAGCGTCCCGGAATGAACGGATAGCTGTGTCTTTGCGAACGATTCTGACTTCTTTTCTATACCATCGTGTTGAATCACCAACAAAGTCGTAGGAACCATAAAAATGCAAATAGTTAAACAGTAGTCCTTCTACCCTTTTATCATCTTTCCATTCTTCCAATGATTTCTTTACAGGAGCGTGAAACTTCTCATGCAAGATTTCATCTCCCTGAATATAAAAACACCATGTAGAATCTGCTGAGATTGCATCCATCGCTTTATTGGTCTCAGCGGCCAGAACGCGACCTCCTTCACGTAAACTGTCATCCCAAATGCTTGAGATAATTTTTATTTTTGGAGAGGAGATATTCTCAATTAACTGAGTAGTGTTGTCTTCAGAGTTTCCAACTACAACAATAAATTCATCACATAATGGAAGAATTGACCGGATTGCTTCAACTATCGGATAATCAAAACGAATTGCATTTCGGATAAATGTAAAACCACTAACTTTCATTTATGATCAGATTCCGGTGTAATTAAATGGCGTAAACAGTTTCAATTCTTTTTTTACAACTTCACTTACCTGCAATGTATCAATGAAAGCATGCAGAGTTTCGGCAGTAATGCGTGAATTGGTACGGGTTAATTCTTTCAACGCTTCATACGGATTGGGATAATTTTCACGGCGTAAAACTGTTTGAATTGCTTCAGCAACAACTGCCCAGTTATTTTCAAGATCTTTTGATAATGCATCCTTGTTCACAATTAGTTTACCCAGACCTTTCAATAAAGATTTCAATGCGATGATAGTATGCGCAAATGGTACACCTGCATTTCTTAATACTGTTGAATCAGTCAGATCTCTTTGCAATCTGGAGATAGGGAGTTTTGCAGACAGGTGTTCAAAGATCGCATTCGCGATTCCAAGATTTCCTTCTGAATTTTCAAAATCGATAGGATTGACTTTATGAGGCATTGCTGAAGATCCAATTTCCCCGCTTTTTATTTCCTGTTTAAAATAATCCATGGAAATATAAGTCCAGATGTCTCGATTCAAATCGATGAGTATATTGTTAATCCTCTTAAGTGAATCGAATAAGGCACACAAATTATCATAGTGTTCAATTTGGGTAGTTGTTTGCAATCGCTGCAATCCAAGTTGTTCACTTACGAATCGATTAGCAAACTGCACCCAGTCGATGTGAGGGTAAGCTGCATGGTGTGCGTTAAAATTTCCGGTGGCACCACCGAATTTGGCACTGAAAGGAATTTGTTCCTGTAGTTTTAATTGACTCTGAATTCTTTCAACAAAGACAGAAATTTCTTTTCCAAGTCTGGTAGGTGAAGCCGGTTGACCATGGGTCCTGGAGAGCATCGGAATCGCAGACCAGTCAGCCGCTAATTGAATAAGTTTGCCAAGCACTTCACCGATCATTGGAAGATACACTTCCATCACTGCATCTTTTATTGCTAGAGGAAATGCAGTGTTATTAATATCCTGTGAAGTAAGTCCAAAATGAATAAACTCCTTAATTTCTCCAAGACCTTTTTCTGTCCATTTATCCTTTAAAAAATATTCAAGCGCTTTTACATCATGATTGGTGACAGCCTCCCTTCTTTTGATACTCTCTGCATCAGCCTGATTAAAATCAAGGTAAATTTTTTTGAGTTCGAGGACTTTAGAAAGTTCAGCTTTCTTCAGCTGTTCCAAAGGGATTTGCCTCAAGGCAATGAAGTACTCCACCTCCACTTTCACCCGATATTTCATCAAAGCATGTTCAGAAAAATAAGGAGCGAGGACAGATGTTTGAGTCCGGTATCGGCCATCGACCGGAGAAATTGCACTTAGAGGACTGAGTTCCATGAAGTTTCGTAGAAATATAGGTACGAATGTACAAAACTGGAAGTTAGACTTAAAATGTGTTTTTGCATTCGCTTAAACTGTTGATTCCTTCAATTCAATACGTTTTTTTGCAGCTTGAGTAAAATTGCTGATGGAAACCCGAAACACCGGCATAGTTTCGCAGAATAATTCAGAAAATTTAGTGGAAACTTTGCAAATGAAAATAGTTTCCATAGTTTTGCGGCCACTTTTGGAAGAACATGATCAAACAGGAAGATAGAATACTGGATACCTCCAAGGAGCTTTTTTACCGACATGGCATAAAAAGCATCACGATGGATGACATTGCAAATAAACTGGGGATGTCAAAAAAGACAATTTATCAGTATTATGAGGATAAAAATGCCTTGCTCAGTTCACTGGTTATGATGGAATTAAAATCTCAGACCAAGGAGATGGCCGACATTCGCAAGAACTCTGAAAATGCAATTGATGAAATGCTTCAATCCATGAGTTGTATGTCAAAGAATTTCAGCAAAATGAATCCGACTTTATTCTTTGATCTGCAAAAATATCACGCCTCAGCATGGAATCATTTCAAAAATTTCAAAGAAAAAGTGCTGACAGAATTTGTTGAGGAAAATTTACGCCGGGGTATTAAAAACGAACTATATCGTAAAGACCTGAAAGTGAGGATTCTTGCTCGATTGAGATTGGAAGAAGTAGAATTGGGTTTTAACACAACCACCTTTTCTCACGAACAATTTAATATTTCTGAAGTTCAGCTTAGTCTGCTCGAACATTTCTTGTATGGAGTGGTGACCTTAAAAGGATACAAATTGATTAATAAATATAAGCAAGTACATGATGAAGAATAAAACCCCACACAATATACCATTAAACTATTCGTCTACCCTCTTATGAAAAAACTGCTCACATTATTTTTCGCTGTACTCATTGCCGGAACAGCACGGCCACAGTCGCAGGATTCTTTGTATCGTTTTTCTCTGAAGCAGGCAATTGATTTTGCACTTCAGAATCAAAAGGATGTATTGAATGCACAGTTGGATGCCGAGATTTCTGATGCTCAGGTTAAAGAAATTGTCGGTATTGGTTTGCCACAACTTAGTGGCAGTCTGGATGTCAAAGATTTTGAAAAAATCCCTACACAATTTATTCCGGACTTTATTTCACCATCAGTGTATGGAATACTTTTCAATGAAAATGTGATTCCCAGAAAAGAACTGAATAATTCCGGAGTTTTCCCGGTTCAATTCGGAACCCGCTGGAATGCAACTGCCGGACTAACTGCATCTCAGTTGCTATTTGACCCAACTTATCTGCTTGGAGTAAAGGCAACAAAAACTGTTCGTGAATTATCACAGAAAAATGTGAAGAGAACACGCATCGAAACCGCGGTAAACGTTTCCAAAGCATATTACAATGTGTTGTTGTTACAGGAACGCAAAAAAGTGATTGCCGCGAATGTGGAACGGATTCAAAAGTTGAAAGATGATACAAAAGCATTATATGATAACGGATTTGTAGAGAAACTGGACCTGGATCGTGTAACAGTATTGTACAACAACATCACTACTGAAAATGACAAATTCGATCGTTTGTTGGCATTGTCATCACAAGTTTTTCTTTTTCAAATCGGGGCAAATTCAGCCGCGCGGGTTGAACTGACAGATTCTTTGAATGCTTCAGAAATAAAAAATACTGTTGTCCCGATTGACAAAACAGACCCATCCAAAAGAATTGAGTATTCACTTTTGAAGACTCAGGAAAAGCTACAGCAGTACAATGTTAAAAGATATGTGGATGGATATTATCCGAACCTCGTTGCATATGGCAGTCTGAGCACTTCCGCTCAACGCAATAAGTTCGACTTCTTTGATTCTGATCAGAAATGGTATCCAACCGGAGTGGTTGGAGCAACTCTGAATGTTCCGATTTTTGACGGGTTTCAGAAAGCAGCAAAAATCCGTCAGCAAAAACTCGCGTTACGGAAAATTGAAAATGAGTTAGTGAATTTCGAACAAGCGATCAATCTGGATATTAATTCAAACCGCAATGCATTGATTGATGCTTTGAGCGCACTTGATATTCAAGACAAGAATCTGACTCTTGCGAATGACATTTATCGAACTTCCAAACTGAAATATGATCAGGGAGTAGGTTCAAACCTTGAAGTATTGGATGCAGAGACATCCCTGAAAGAAGCTCAGGCGAATTATTTCAATGCTTTGTATGATGCAACTGTAGCCCGCATTAACCTTGACAAAGCACTAGGTAACTTAAATTATTAATCCCCCACCAACGAAAAACCAAATACTATGAAACAAATATTTTTCTCTCTCCTCATCTTATCCATTGTTAGTTGCTCACAAAATGGAGCAACGAATGACAAACATGCAGAGCTTGACAAACTTAAAAAAGAACAGGCTGATCTGCGTGAAAAGATTCTGAAACTGGAATCAGAAATTGCTGCAAGTGATACAGGTGATGTAAATTCCAAATCAAAAATTGTAGCGGTAACTGAAATGGAAGCTAAACCATTCAACCATTACATTGAAGTACAAGCGAAAGTAGAAGGCGATGAAGATGTAACCGTTAGTGCAGAATCGATGGGAAATATCACATCACTTAATGTTAAAGCCGGTGATCAAGTGAGCAAGGGTCAAATTATGGCTATTGTTGATGACAGAATTATACGCCAGGGAATCGCTGAAATGCAGGCACAACTTGATCTTGCTATTCAAATCTACAACAAGCAAAAGAATCTTTGGGAACAGAAAATTGGCAGTGAAGTTCAATTTCTGCAGGCAAAAACCAACAAGGAAGCCATGGAAAAAAGAATGGCCAGTCTACAGGAGCAACTGGATTTAACACGAATCAAATCCCCTATCAATGGAACGGTTGATGTTGTGAATATCAAAGTCGGCCAAACGATGGCTCCTGGAATTCCTGCTTTCCGTGTAGTAAATCTGAGTTCTCTTAAAGTAACAGCTGAAGTTGCTGAATCCTATATCAGTAAAGTGAAGCGTGGCAACGATGTATTGATATCATTCCCTGATTTGGGAGAAGAAATTAAAGGCAAACTGGATTACTCAGGTCAGGCAATTAATAGTCTGAACCGTACTTTCAATGTTGAAGTGAGATTAAATCCCAAAGATGGTTTGTTCCATCCTAACATGGTTGCTGTTTTGAAAATTGCGGATTACAGTTCACCGAAAGCTTTTGTACTTCCTCTTGCATCAGTTCAGAAATCAAGTGATGGAGAATTCGTTTATGTTTCTGTGACTGAAAACGGTAAAGAAATCGCGAAACGAAAAACTGTAAAGACCGGTATCATTTACAATGGTATTACTGAGATTAAATCAGGACTTGAGCAGGGAGACAAGGTAATTACCATTGGATATCAGAATATCATCGAAGGTGATGCAATAAAACTTTGATACGTTTCTAACATCTGATCTCAAATTTTTTACACCCCCATTAAGAACGTCCACACATGCAAGACTTAAATAAAGAATTTAAACCCTCCTCGTGGTCTATCAACAACAAAGTTGCTGTTTTTGTGATCACACTGGTATTGGCGATTGCCGGTTCAATGGCATACGTCAGCTTACCAAAAGAAAGCTTTCCTGATATCTCGCTGCCGAATATTTATGTCAGTGTAATATACCCTGGTACATCTCCAAAAGATATGGAGAATCTGATTGTACGTCCGATTGAAAAAGAGTGTAAAAACATAGCGGGCGTAAAGAAGATCAAAAGCAATTCCCTGCAGGATTACTGCAATGTAATAGTTGAATTTAATTCCGATGTCAACATTGAAGATGCAAAGCAAAAGGTTAAGGATGCCGTTGACAAAGCAAAGAAGGACTTGCCGAAGGATTTGAAAAATGATCCTGAAATTATTGAGATTAACTTTTCTGATCTACCGGTGATGCAGGTGAATATCAGCGGCAACTACGATCTCGCTAAATTGAAAGAATATGCCGATGACGCGAAAGATCACATTGAAAGTCTGAAGGAAATCAAGAAAGTTGAAATCATCGGTGCTCTGGAAAGAGAAATTCAGATCAATGTTGACATGATCAAAATGCAGGCTGCGAACCTCACCATGGGTGATATTCAGCGTGCTGTGCAATCTGAAAACCTGACCTTCCCCGGTGGATCGGTAAGGATGGATGGAATCAGCCGTTCATTGAGTGTAACAGGTGAATTCAAAAATACTGATCAGATTGGAAATCTTGTGATTAATTCAATCAATGGTAAACCTGTTTACCTGAAAGACATTGCGAAAGTGGTAGATAGTTTCCACGAGCAACAGAGTTATGCCCGTCTTGATCATAACAATGTAATCACCCTGAATATCATTAAAAGAAAAGGAGAAAATCTGATTGAATCCTCCGACAAAATAGTGGCATTGATGGATGATATTCGCAAGAATGATTGGCCAAAAGACATTAAAGTAGTTCTTACCGGAGATCAGAGTGAGCAAACACGGATGACTCTTCACGATCTGATCAATACAATCATCATCGGATTTGTGTTGGTATTTTTTATTCTCATGTTCTTCATGGGAACTACCAATGCATTCTTCGTCGCGCTGTCAGTGCCCTTGTCGATGTGTCTTGCCTTTCTTGTTATGCCTGCACTTGGGTTTTCATTGAACATGATTGTCTTGTTCTCCTTCCTTCTCGCTTTGGGAATTGTGGTAGACGATGCGATTGTGGTGATTGAAAATACACACCGGATATTCGCGAATGGAAAAAAGAATATAGTTGAAGCAGCGAAATTAGCAGCGGGAGAGGTTTTCTTACCGGTATTTTCAGGAACCCTCACTACCCTCGCTCCGTTCTTCCCCTTATTATTCTGGAAAGGAGTCATTGGTAAATTCATGTTTTTCCTTCCTGTTACTTTGATTGTTACCCTCACTGCCTCTCTGATTGTAGCCTATATTATCAATCCGGTTTTTGCTGTTCAGTTTATGAAACCGCATAAGGAACATGATGCTCAGCAGGGAAAGAAGAGTCTGCAACGCTCTTTAGTCTTTTTCTTTGTAGCAATTCTACTAGGCTATTCCATTGATTTTGGAGTTGGAAATTTCGGAGTGGTTGCCTTGCTGCTTTATCTGGTAAATCATTATTGGTTGCGATTTGTGATTAAACGTTTCCAGGAACAAAGTTGGCCAAAATTCCAGCTTGCTTACCGGAGGCTTCTTGTGTGGTGTCTTGGACGTCCACGTACCATGTTATTCAGCGTAGTACTTCTTTTTATTCTCTCGCTGGTTGCCTTGGGAATGCGAAATGGCGGAGTGAGTTTCTTTCCGCAAGCTGACCCTAACTTCGTCTATGTGTATACGAGTCTTCCTGTTGGAACTGATCAGGCTTACACAGATTCCATTACAAAGATTGTTGAAGACCGTGTTTACAAAGCCATCAAATGGCCGAACCCACTTGTTAAATCAGTTATTGCCAATGTAACTGTGAGTGTAACTGACCCACAAGATGAAGATCAGGGAGATTACCCCAACAAGAGTAAAGTTACCGTCGCATTTGTAGAATACGGAAAACGTAATGGAGAATCGACACGTGAATACCTGGAAACTATCCGTAAGGCTGTTAAAGGAATTCCGGGAGCGGAAATAACCGTCGCCCAGGAACAAGGTGGCCCGCCAGTAGGTAAACCGGTAAATATAGAAATCAGTGGAGACAACCTTGACGATCTTGTTCAAAATAGCAGAGGATTGAAACGTTATCTGGATTCACTGAAAATCGAAGGTGTGGAAGAATTGAGAAGCGACCTTCAGGATCAAAAACCGCAACTTGTTGTAAACATTGACCGTGAGCGTGCTAATCGTGAGGCAATCTCCACATATTCCGTAGGTAATGAAATTTATCTCGGAGTACTGGGCACTGATATTTCCAAATACAGAGATGTAAATGATGACTACAACATTGTGATCAAGTATCAGGATGATCAGCGATACAATATTGACATGTTACGTAACCTGAAAATTCTTTATCGGGATATGGCAATGGGTGGAATGGTAAGAAATGTACCATTATCCGCTTTTGCTGATGTGAAGTATTCCGACACTTACGGAGTCATTAAACGTAAAAATCAAAAGCGTGTCGTAACAGTTTCCTCTAATGTGTTAACCGGTTACAATGAGAATGCTGTTGTTCAGGATGTACAACGTGCAATGCAGGGATTTCATGCAACACCCGGAGTTCAAATTAAGATGACAGGATCACAGGAAGAGCAGGCTGAGACATCTGCATTCCTGGGTTGGGCAATGATGACTTCCCTCCTGCTCATCATCCTGATTCTTGTAATTCAATTCAATTCCATCAGCAAACCACTGATCATTCTCACAGAGATATTATTTAGTATCATAGGAGTGTTTATAGGATTCTCCATATTCAAAATGGAATTTTCTATCGTTATGAGCGGGGTGGGAATTATTGCTCTCGCCGGAATTGTTGTGCGGAATGGAATATTGCTCGTTGAATTCACCGATCTGCTCAGATCACAGGGTGTTCCAACATTTGATGCCATTGTAGAAGCAGGTCGTACACGTATGACACCTGTAATTCTTACTGCCGGCGCTACGATGCTTGGATTGATTCCACTTGCTGTCGGATTAAATATAGATTTCGCCACTTTATTCAGAGAATTCAATCCTCATATTTATTTTGGAGGCGACAATACTGCATTCTGGGGACCTTTATCCTGGACAATGATTTTCGGTCTTGCCTTTGCAACTTTCCTGACATTGATTCTTGTACCTGTAATGTATTTGTTGAGTGAAAGGCTGAAAAATCGATTACGCAAATTCCGTAAACAACCGATTGATACAGGTGTACAACACAAGCCTGTGGAACAGTTGATAGAAGCGGAAATTTAATTCCTCCACTCAGAAAAACAGTCATCCAACCGATGACTGTTTTTTTTTCTATATAATCAGGTGAGCCACCCTGATTTCTTCCTGTAACGAATCTCTTTGGTATATTTGCAGGAAGAATAAGGAAAGAATATATGGTTCCAAAAATCAAACTATCTGTTGTATCCTATCTCAACAGTAAACCATTCATTTATGGACTGGAAAATTCAGATTTCGTAGATGAGTTTTCTTTAGAGTTGGATATACCGGCTGTATGTGCGGAGAAATTAATCAGAGGAACGGTAGACATCGGTCTGGTACCTGTTGCTATACTGCCTGAATTGAATGAGTATCATTTACTCACTGATTATTGTATTGGTGCCAATGGAAATGTAGAATCTGTAGTTCTTGTCAGCCAGGTTCCTCTGGAAGAAATTAAGAAGGTGATGTTGGATTATCAGTCGAGAACATCTGTCCAGCTTGCCAGAGTTCTGGCAGAAAACTTCTGGCACATCGAACCGGAATGGATACAAGCGACAGAAGGTTACGAAGATCATCTTGAAGGCGACATTGCAGGAGTGATCATAGGAGATCGCGCGCTGCTCAGACGTGATCAGTTCAAGTACGTTTATGATTTGTCGGGTGAATGGAAAAAATTCACAGGACTTCCTTTTGTTTTCGCTTGTTGGGTTTCAAATAAAATTATTCCCGAGCAATTTATCTTTCGACTCAATGCTTCGGCGAAAAAAGGAATTCAGAATATTCAGGAAGTTTTAGATCATTTTGGTTCAGGAGAAATACCAACAATTGAAGCATCGAATTATCTTCAGCATGTAATAGATTTTCATTTTAACGATGAAAAACGAAAAGCGCTGGAACTGTTTCTTTCATACGTAAAACAGTTAAAGAAAAACATTTCCACTGTTTCCCTGCATCAATAGTTCACAAATAAAAAAGACGTCCGTATTCAAGACGTCTTTTTTATTTAAGTAACCCTCAACCGGATTTTTTTATTTCCATCTTAATTTTTCCGAGAGAAGAGAACTATTATTTAATCAATGAAACTCTTACAGTCTTTTTAAATTGCGCATTGGATAAATTGACAAAGTAAATTCCTGAATTGAAATTATTCATTTCAATCTGATGCAGCATTCCAACAGGATTTTCAATTTTTCTGGTATATACAATTTCTCCCAGAGCGTCAACAATTGCGAGATCAATTGATGAACCGAGGTCACGGGTTCCTGTCATGTCGAGTGTGAGTAAACCTTCAGTTGGATTTGGATACAAACTAAATTGAAAATCATCCGGTGCACTGCTCACTCCTACTCCGGATTCACACAAATTATTGGTGTTTGCAAGCAAATCAGAATACCAGGTGGTCATGGCAGTATTCATTCTTGTATTTTGTCCATTCGTAAACATGTACAAGCAGCGATCATCACTGTAATCCATGTAATTCATGAACATATAACCGTTAGTAGTCGTGTTGCAATTGTCATTGGCAGGATAAGTAAGGCATCCATAAGTTTCCGCTCCCTGATTTGGTGTATCGGCAACATTGTCTGAACCGGTGCAAGCACCCTGATCGTCACCCCAGATATGTTTCAGATTAAAGCAGTGACCGATTTCATGTGTTGCAGTTCTGCCCTTGTTATAAGGATAAGACACTACTCCTACACGACCGAATGCGTCGTAACCGATCACAACACCATATGTGCTGGATTGCTGGGATGTAGGAAATTCGGCATAACCAAGAATTCCTCCACCAAGATTACAAACCCAAATATTGAAATAGCTACGTGTATCCCAAGCATCCATTCCTCCTGAAGTATATGCTTTTACCAGATCGTCGTCGGTAAAAGTATTCACATTTGTCTGACGTCTTTCGATGCCATTTGTAGGATTGCCATTCGGATCAATTTGTGCCATACAAAACTGGAAGTTGGAAGCACTTGATATCGATCTCCAGTTTGCTGGAATACTTGATGTATCGGCATTTCTGTGTCCAAAATCTTCGTTCAGCACATCAATCTGAGAAAGTATTTGTTGATCTGTTATATTCTGACTGTTGGTTCTCCAAACAACGTGGACCACAACAGGAATTGTAAAAATAGTGCTACTTGTTCGGGAATTTTGATTTCTGATGATTGCCTGTTCAAGGTTTCTTTCATCATCCTGCATTATTTTTTCCAGTCCGGGATTCGCTTGAATACGGCGTTTGGTACTTTCCACAGTGCCACATTTTTCAGGATGTGGATTTGGATTGCCTGCTAAAGCATAGGACAAACTTCCTGTCAATAACAGGGCAAGTAGAGTTCTTTTCATTTGATTGTTTGAGATTTAACGCTTGAATGGGAAACACAAATTTAACACTTATTTAGTTAAATTTTCGGCTAATGTCAACTTTTAAATCATGCGTTCATTTGAATAAAAAAATCTTCATCCATCATTCAGGACAATTTCAATTTTGAGTAAAAAATTGATCTCTCCAATTCCTTTATCTCACCCGGATTAAAAAAATCCAACTTCAACGATTCCATGACAATTCGTACCAATCGAAGAGTAGGAAATCCAACTGCTGCTGTCATCTTTCTAACCTGTCGGTTTTTACCTTCAATCAGATCAATTTGTACCCAACTTGTAGGGATGGATTTTCTGAATCTTACAGGAGGATTTCTTTCAGGCAAGAATTCAGGATCAGGGATCAACTCAACATTATCTGCCGGAAGAGTTTTGTATTTCTTCCCATCGACTGAAATTTCGACACCCTTTTTCAATTTTTCACAAGCATCCACACTAAATTCTCCCTCCACCTGAACCAGGTATGAACGTACATGTTTTTTTGATGGATGAAGCAATTTTTCATTCACTGATTTATCATTTGTCAGTAGTAGCATACCTTCACTATCTGCATCGAGCCGACCAACAGGGTAAACATCTTTAGGGAATATGAAATTCAAATCTGCTAAAACCTGTTTGTCGCCTTCTTTTGAAAACTGGGAAAGCATACCATATGGTTTGTAGATGACGAAGTAACGATGCATGAAAATTCCGGTCTGAAGGTTAGAATAAGAATATGTAAGATGAAAAGAAGGTGCAAGTTAACATTGAATTTTCTTTGAAAGAAATTCAATGGTGTGTCCGGTAGCCAAGTAAATTCGATTACTTCTTCATCATGTATTATCAAATACTCCGAAGAGGATATTAACAAACAAATGAAAGTTAAAAGATTTCATGAGTTTTGAACCTTTGGGCTGCCTGAAATGTTTATTTTCACGGCATAAGATTAAAGTTTGTTGATGAATCAACTATCGGATCAACCCGATAAAATGCTGTCTGGATGTAAAATTGAAAGTATCTTACAATTCTCTTTGCTTCAAGTAAGATGATAAAAAAAAATTCCGGATGGTGGAGTAGATCATTAGAAATTGAAAGCAGGCAAAACGGTATCCTTACTCAATACTGAATTGAATTGGATGGGAAATGAAATCTGATAATAAAGGAATTTTCTTACTCCATTCCGACAATAAAAAGAAATGATTCATATATTTTTGTGTAAATAAGTTTCAGAACTAGAATCTGAAGTAAAAACCGGAGCACTCAATCAACTCTTGAATCCGGTACAAAAATACCTTGTAAAAAGTTAAAACATGAAGAAATCAGCGACCATTGCTTCCATTTTATTTGGCATTACATTTATAGTGTTTATCAGTTCATGTAAAAAAACGGATAAATGCGAAGCCGGTAGCGGCGGCTCTCTGACTTTGGTAGCAAAACTGACTCATCATTCAGTAGTGATTCCGAATGACAGCGCCCAACCTGATACAGTTTGGGTAAAATTCAATACACAGGATTGGTCAGGAGCTCCAACAGGTTATGATGCACGGTTTATTGGTGAAGAAGGAGAGGATCATGTTCATATTACCGGTCTGAAATGTGGAGACTATTATCTCTATGCAGCTGGACTGGATACTTCCGGACCATTTATTGTGAGAGGTGGGCGCAGTTTTAGTACGGAACAAGGAGAAGGTGAAATTCAGATTGATGTTCCGGTTACTGAATGATTGAAAAAACCGGCAAAAAACTGTACTTTTCTTCCCTTACTAATGGCAAAATTCACCCCTTCCATAGAATTGTGAACGTACCTTTATTGATGATAATGAGAAAAATGGCAAAAATCCTTGTGTTGGGGGTATTTATTGCCTTTTTATGCATTGGATGTAAAAAAAGTGATCAATTAAACAATGGAAACGGACCAAACGTAGAAGGGACAATTACACTCAATGTTCATTGCTTCCATCATTCCTGGGACGTACCTTATGTTCAACTCTATCTGAAACGAAATGTGACAGAGTTCCCCGGAAGAGATTCAACAAAATACGAATACTCGGTTCAGGCTGACAGCGATGGAAAGGCATCATTCACCAAACTTTATCCAGGGAATTATTATGTATATGCAACAGGTAATGACTATTATTTTGGAGCATGGGTCAGAGGACAGGCACCTGTGCAATTGAATTTATCCACACTTGAAGCTTCCACACTGAGTATAGAATTGCCTGTGAGTGAATGAATAAAAAAATAAAAATGAAATTATCTTTTTTCGTAAGCATCATTGCAATTCTGATACTCAATGCTTGTAGTTACGACAAGCAAGTGAATCCATTAGCGGAATCGGGATATCCTAAAGAGGTTGGCGAAATTTTAATTAATAAATGTGCGACGGCCGGTTGTCACAATTCATTGAGTCGGGCGAATGCCGGCGGACTTGAATTCACGAACTGGGATTTAATGTTTGAAGGTGGAAGAAACGGAACGAGCGTAATCCCCTATTCTACCGACAACAGTTATTTATTATACTTCATTAATACAGATTCAACTCGTGGTCCGTCTTTATTACCTCGAATGCCGCAAGGACAGTTGCCTCTGAGTGAAACAGAATATCAGACCATTTATAACTGGATTCAAAATGGCGCACCCAATGATAAGGGATTTGTCAAATTTTCAGATGACGCTAACAGGAAGAAATTTTATGTATGTATGCAAGGATGTGATCAGGTCGCGGTATTCGATGCAAAATCAAAAGTGATCATGCGTTATGTGGGTGTTGGCGTTGATCCGGCTATTGAAGCTCCGCATCTGGTAAGGGTTTCTCCGGATGGTCAATTCTGGTATGTCGTATTTTATTCCGGACATGTATTGCAAAAATTCCGCACGTCGGATGATTCTTATGTAGGCTCAGTCGAAATTGGTAATGGCGATTGGAACACGATCATATTCAGTCCGGATTCAAGAAGAGGGTATGTGAGTGCAACAACCAGCCAGATTACTTCTGTTGTAGATTTGGATAATATGTCGGTCATCACATCCCTTCAAATAGATTTTCCACATGGTGGATTTGTGACTCCGGATGGAGATCATCTTTACCTGACAAGTCAAAACGGAAATTTTGTTACAAAGGTTGATCTGCATGGTCCATTCTATGACACGGATAAAATAGTCCTCCAGCCTGGTGAACAGGCTACCACTTCTTCCCGATACGATGCTCATGAAATGGCTTTAACACCTGACGGACACAGGTATTTTGTGAGTTGTCAGACATCCAATGAGGTCAGAGTTTTCGAACGGGACCGAGATGATGACGACAGTCTGATCGCTGTAATTCCGGTCGGTAAAAAACCTCAGGAATTCAGTGCATCCTTAACAAGGCCGTACATGTTTGTGACCTGCACGGAAGATTCCACTATGGGATACCGGAAGAAAGGATCGGTTTACGTCATCAATTATCTGACTAATCAGATTGTGAAAAAGATTTATTCAGGCTATCAGCCACATGGAATTGCGGTTGATGATGACCATGATTGCGTTTATGTTGCCAACCTGAATTATGATACAAATGGACCAGCACCACATCATGTATCCGAATGCGGTGGAAGAAATGGATATCTGACAGTGATTGATATGTCAACGCTCGAATTATACCAGAAAAAACTTTCTGATGGAAGTTCATTTGAGTACAGAAATGAACTATTGAGCTTTCCATATTTTGTGAGTTACCGGAAATAATGCGTCCACCTGAACATCCGGTGATTTTACTTGACGATGAATGTGTACTATGTCATTGGTTGGTTCGATTCATTTTTCGTTATGATAAAAAAGACACATTCCGGTTTACCGGATTGAAAAGTGAAACCGGAACTTCTTTGTGTAAATTGTATCAGGTATCTACCGAAATTTCCGAGACAGTAATTCTCATAAAAGATCAGCAGTATTTCATTCGTTCAACCGCAGTAGTTCAGATTCTGAATGAATTGAATTCTTTTCGATGGCTTGCCAAATTTATTCAGTTATTTCCTCTCTCATTCAGAGACAGAATGTACAACATCATTTCAAAAAACAGGTATCGCTTATTCGGGAAATCCAGGTATTGTCAATTGCTGCCCGGACTTGAAAAGAAATTCATCTGAAAGAAAAAGTTATTTCGATTTAAAAGAAAACTTAAGTTCTTTTTTACCATAATTAATTACCGCCTTATACTTCAACAGTACATCGCTTCCCAGAACTCCATCGATTGGTGTAAGCCCCATTTTTTCATAGGATTCATTCACATGACTGAGATCCAATAATACCGCTTCAAAATTTTCAATCGCCAGCTCTCCTATTTTGATTTTTCGGATGACAGCAAGATGAGTTTTCATGGAACTGGTGCCGAGTCCTGTCGACAATTTATCGTGCGGCTCATGACTACTTTCTCCTATGTAACGCAATGATCTTTGCTTATCAAATACAGTTCTTGAGGCGCCGGTATCCACTAAGAGATGAACTGATTTTCCATTAATTTTTGCCATTACCGAAAGATGAAATCCATCCTCTTCAATTGTTTGGATAATCAATGGAATTTTGATTGAGCCACTCAGCATAGGTCTGTAAATAAAGAAGACATCCTGTAAATCGGATGTCTTCCTGTTTATTTGTAAATGATACTGAAATTACTTCACAGCCGGTTGCTGCATGTTGTCGAGAACATCCATTACTTCTTTCACTGACTTCGCTGAAGCATGGAGTAATTTCATTTCGTCTTCGTTTAATTTCAATTCGATAATTTCCTCGATCCCGTTCTTTCCAAGTTTCACAGGAACACCGAGATAAATATTTTTCAATCCATATTGTCCCTGCATCCAGGCACAACAAGGGAAAATTCTCTTTTGATCTTTCACAACTGCTTCTACCATTTGAGCCGCAGCAGCTCCAGGAGCATACCAGGCAGAAGTTCCCATCAGGTTTACAAGTTCACCACCACCTTTTTTCGTTCTTTCAACGATTGCATCTAGTTTATCTTTCGAGATAAGTTCCGTAACCGGAATTCCTGCAACTGTTGTATAACGTGGAAGAGGAACCATTGTATCACCATGTCCACCCATCAAAACAGCCTGAATATCTTTTGGTGAGGTATTCAATGCTTCAGCGAGGAAAGCACGATAACGGGCAGTATCCAGAATTCCAGCCATTCCAAAAACACGTGAGGAATCAATTTTCGCGGTTAGAAATGCGCAATATGTCATCACGTCAAGAGGATTAGACACAACAATGATGATCGTATTTGGAGAGTACTTAATGATATTTTCTGTGACAGAACGTACAATGCCTGCATTTGTAGCGATCAGGTCATCGCGACTCATACCGGGTTTACGTGGCAAGCCGGAGGTGATTACGACAACATCCGAATTAGCTGTCTTGGAGTAATCATTTGTTGAACCAATAGTACGGGTATCGTACAAATTAATCGCAGCAGTTTGCCAGATATCCAACGACTTTCCTTCTGCTGTTCCTTCCTTGATATCAAGAAGAACAACTTCGTGAACAAAATCTTTTTGTGCAATCACATCGGCACAAGTAGCTCCTACATTGCCGGCACCTACAACAGTTACTTTCATGGATGATTCTATTTTTAAAATTTGGACACGAAATTAGCAACTCGAATCCGAAAACGAAAATTAATGTTAAAACATATAGTCCCCCTATGAGAAAAATCAGTTCATTCCGGTGGTCTCATTCGCCAAATTCTAGAGGTAAAAACATGAAATTTTCAGCGGTTTTTATTCAAATAATTAACATATCAACAGCTGTTCAAAACACTCACCTCAAAAATTAGGAATTCTCGTCAAAAAATCGTTATTTTCGAATATTAAGTGCATTTGGAATATGAATACAGGACTACACAAATCAAATTAAGTTCTGTGTTAATATTCTTATTTAAGTTCATTCAGACCACAGTATTGCCTTAGATCAATTTACTTTCTTAGCTAAAGCATTGATTTGTTTATGCAACCCCCTCATGAACATTTTGAAATTGGAATTACCTGTATAATTTGTATCAAAACTGATTTGCATGAGTAAACAATTACCCGTACTAATCACTTTCCTGATTTTCCTCAGTATTTCTGTGAGTGCTCAAAATTACAACATGGGCAACTCCAGCATTTCGGCCTGTGCCGGAAATTTTTTCGACAGTGGAGGAAATGGCCAGCAGTACTCTGACAACGAAAATTCTGTGATGACCATTTGTTCGAGTACATCCGGACAATGTGTGCGTCTCACCTTTTCTCAATTTGACATTGAGAGCGGATTTGATTTCATGCGGATTTATAATGGGCCGAATACTACTTCGCCACTATTAGGAACTTATACCGGAACAACCAGTCCGGGTGTGGTTACCGGAACAAGCGGATGTTTGACAATTGAATTTACTTCTGATGGAAGTTTCACTTACCCCGGCTGGCGAGCTGCAGTAAGTTGTGTTGCCTGCGGCGGAGGTCCATGCGGTTCAACCTGTAACGGAGGTCCGGCACCTTCGAATGATGCTTGCAGTGGTGCGCAAAATTTGGGTTTACTTCCGGTACCTACTGCTTGTCCGGTAGGAACTGGTGGAGTATTTACATTGAATACGACCAATCTTTGCGCAACAGCTGAATCACCCTATACTTCTATGCTTGGCTGTCAGCCTGCAGGAAACATGGCAAGTCCTGCATCAGATGTGTGGTATTCATTTTCAATTACGGGTCCGACTTTGAATGTAAATATCGCCGGATTGCAGACACCTGAGGTGGGATTGTATTCAGGTAGTGGTTGTAACAACCTTGTTCCACGAGGATGTGCGATTGGTGCAAACGGAAACTTAAATACAACCTTCGGAAGTTTACAAGCCGGAACATATTATCTGCAAGTCAGTGGCGGAAGTTTAAATGATCAATGTAATTTCACTCTGACACTTCAAAACAATTATGATTGTACAGGTTGTGTGATTCAAAGTAACCTGACAGTGAATCCTCCTCCGGTGAATGGAACTTACCAGGCAGGACAAACGGTGAATTTCTGTTACACGATTTCCGATTATAACCAAACATCAGCCAACTGGTTGCATGCAGTAATTCCATCTTTCGGTGCCGGATGGGTTGTCAATTCCGTGAATGCGACACCTGCAACTGCTTGTACCAATACGGGTACATGGCGTTGGTATAATTCAACCTTCACCAGTACAGCAACAGGTCTTACTGTGGGTCCGGGATTTTTTTATGAAACCGCGGCGGGAAATTTGCTTGGAGTGACCGACAATGATCCGGGGAATAATTTTGGAGATAACAACGCATTGAACACTTGTGACTGGACATTCTGTTGGTCAATTTCCACTCTTCCTCCGGGTCAGTGCATTCCCGGTGCAAGTTTGAATATTTCCATTGATACATACGGAGATGGTGAAACTGGTTCATGGACATCGTATGCATGCAGCCTGGATCCAATCATTCAGTTTTTTGCTCAGCTTGCATGTTGTACTCCTCCTCAGGTTACGAACACACCGATCTTATGTCCGGGAGGAACTGCAACAGCAACTGCTACCGGTCAAGGAATTGCGCCATGGAATTATGTATGGAGAAACAATGCAGGAACTGTATTGCAAACAGCGAACAATGTAAATGGTTCCAATACGCTGAGTAATCTGGCAGCAGGAACTTATACCGTTACAGTTACAGACGATGCAGGATGTACAGCTTCGGAATCCATTACAATCGCACCTCCTACCGCGGTAACTGCAAATGGTACTGTTACTAATCCTTCTTGCAGTGGGGCCAATACAGGTTCTATTACTGCAACTGGTGCAGGTGGAACCGGACCATACACTTATGCATGGACACCGAACGTAGGCTCGTCAGCTACTGTGAATGGTGTTGCTCCCGGTAATTATACAGTGACAGTTACGGATGCAAATGGATGCACAGGAACACATGTTTTTACAGTCACACAACCAACGCCTGTAAGTGCCACTACAACTCCAACGAATATCAGTTGTTTCGGGGGAAGTAATGGTTCCGCGGTTGCCAACCCTTCCGGTGGTTCAGGAGCGTATACATATTCCTGGGCTCCAACTGGAGGAAGTGCCGCGACAGCTTCGAATCTCGCGAGCGGAACATATACGGTTACGGTAACCGATAATCAAGGTTGTACGGGAACAGCGAGTGTGACGATTACCGCACCTACACAAGTTACAGCCGCCATCACTAATTCAACTAATGTGAATTGTGCAGCAGGCACCAATGGTTCCGCAAGTGCAGCTGGTGGTGGTGGAACTCCAGGCTATACATACTCGTGGACACCGTCAGGAGGAAATGCCGCTACTGCGAATGGACTTGCAGCAGGAACATATACAGTTACTGTTACAGATAGCAGAGGATGTACGATGACAGCAAACGTCACACTCACTCAACCGGCGCCAATTGTACCTGCATTATTGAATCAAAGTAATGTAACATGTAATGGTGGCAACAATGGTTCAGTCAGTGCAACCGCGAATGGAGGTTCACCCGGATATACTTATCAATGGGCACCTTCCGGTGGCAATTCATCCACCGCTTCGAATTTGAATGCCGGCAATTTTACGGTAACTGTGACAGATGCGAACGGGTGTACTGCAACTACTCAGGCTACAATTACACAACCTCCCGCAATCACAGGAAATGCCGCTCCTACGCCGGCAAGTTGTAATGGAGTTACAGATGGTGTGGCTTCAATTACCGCGGGCGGAGGAACAGGACCATATTCATATAACTGGCTTCCATCCGGAGGTACAAATGCTTCAGCAACCGGTCTTGCAGCCGGATCTTATACTGTCACGATTACGGATGCAAATGGTTGTACACGTTCATCCAGCACAACGATTACAGAACCTACAGCAATTACCTACACCAGCACTTCAACACTCGCCAATTGCGGAGCAAGCGATGGAACCGCTTCTGTAACACCGAACGGAGGAACTGGTCCGTATACATACTCCTGGGCACCTTCCGGAGGGAATGCCGCGAATGCAAACAATCTTTCGGCTGGCGCGTATTCAGTAACAATAACTGATTCACATGGCTGTACCACACTTGCCGCAGTCGCTGTTTCGAATGTAGCAGGTCCTACTGCAACGATTGCTGCTTCCACTGATGTTACATGCTTTGGTGGAGCAAATGGAAGTGCTACGGTTAGTTCTAATGGAGGAACTGCTCCTTTCACTTATGCGTGGACACCAAGTGGCGGAGCAGGCACAACTGCGAACGGACTTGCTGCAGGCAATTACGCTGTAACAGTCACGGATGCGTTAGGATGCAACGCATCTGCGAATATTACTATCAATGAACCACCGGTAGTTACTGCTGCTATCTCAGCATCAATTGATGTTCTTTGTGCAGGTGGTGCCACAGGGTCAGCTACTGTGTTGGCCGGGGGAGGTACACCTAATTACAGTTATAGCTGGGCACCATCAGGGGGATCAAATGTCAATGCAACTAATCTTGGAGCAGGTACCTATACAGTAACAGTAACGGATGCCGCAGGATGTACATCAACCACTTCTGTGAGTATTGTTGAACCTCCGGTAATCACTGCCACTGTAACACCTACAGACATTACATGCAATGGCGCAGGAAACGGATCCGCAACTGTGAATCCAGGCGGAGGTGTTGGACCTTATAGTTTCGCATGGAGTCCTTCAGGAGGTAACGGCTCTTCAGCCAGCAATCTTGCAGCAGGAACATATACGGTAACCGTTACCGATGCAAATGGTTGTACTTTATCAGGCACAGGAGTTATTGTAGAACCGGCACCAATCACTGCTTCCACCACACCTGTTGATGTTACATGTAATGGAGCTGCGAACGGAACAATCAGTTCAAATATTAACGGAGGAGTCGGACCTTTCAATTATTCGTGGTCACCATCCGGTGGATCAGGCGCTAATGCTTCCAACCTCGGACCAGGAAATTATACCGTAACAATTACTGATGCAAATGGATGTACTACTTCTTCAACTGCGGCAATTATCGAACCTGCTGCTTTGACCGCAAGCATGAATGCACCCGTGGATGTGCTCTGTAGTGGAGGAACAACAGGAAGTGCCAGTGTGGTTGCCGGTGGTGGTTTAGCTCCATTCAGCTATAGCTGGAGTCCATCCGGAGGTAATGCTTCGTCAGCAAACAATCTGGCAGCCGGAACTTATACAGTTACTATTTCAGATGCCAGTGGTTGCACGAGTACTGCTGTTGCTACTATCTATGAACCTTCTCCGGTGGTTGCAGCAATTACTGCATCGACAAATGTAACCTGTAATGGAACTCCTGATGGTACTGCCACTGCAAATGCCAATGGAGGAACAGGTGCTCTTACATATACCTGGACTCCTTCCGGAGGAAATGCATCTGTTGCAACCGGCCTTGCAGGAGGAACCTATACTGTCACTGCAACTGATGCAAATGGTTGTACTTCGTCAACCACAATTTCCATCATTGAACCGCCGGCTATTGTTCTAAACACATCTTCAACGGCAGATTTGTGTGGGGCATCCAATGGAACTGCTACGGTTGTTGCGAATGGCGGGACAGCACCACTCTCATACAACTGGACTCCGGCGGGTGGAAATGGAACAACAGCCAGTGGATTAAACGGAGGAGCTTATACAGTAGAGGTCACTGATGCGAACGGGTGTCTTCAACGGTCTAATGTGAATGTAGCCAGTGCGCCATCTCCTGTTGCAACAGCTTCTATCCTTTCTAATGTAAATTGTAATGGCGCAAATAATGGTTCTGCGTCTGTTGCCATTGTGCAGGGTACTGCACCAATCTCCATAGCATGGTCACCATCGGGAGGTTCCGGAACGAATGCCAACAACCTCGGTGCAGGATATTATACTGTTACAGTTACAGATGCTAACGGATGTACAAGCAGTGATAATGTCACCATCACTGAACCAGCTCTTATCTCTTTAACAGCAACATCCACTGACTTACTTTGTAATGGAGCTGCAAATGGTACAGGACATGTAAGTTCAAGTGGAGGAACACCAGGATTTACATTTAACTGGTCGCCTGCAGGAGGAACAGATTCCATCGCAAGCAACCTTGCAGGTGGAAATTATATTGTTACAGTCACAGATGTAAATGGTTGTACTGAAACAACAAGTATAAATATTGCGGAACCATCCGCATTAACCGCAACTCCATCATCAACCGACATTACCTGTCAGGGAGCAGCAAATGGAACTGTTTCAGTAAATGCCGGTGGCGGTACACCAAATTATACTTATGCATGGAGTCCGTCAGGAGGATCCGGATCTTCGGCTTCCGGTTTAAGTGCGAATACATACACAGCTACTATTACAGATGCGAATGGTTGTACAATTACAGCTACCAGCATTGTAGCCGAGCCTGCTCAGGTTACTGCTATTCTTTCAGCGAGTGGAAATGTTAGTTGTAACGGAGCTGCGGATGGCAGCGCAACCGTGACAGCAGGCGGTGGAATTCCGGCATACACATATGCATGGTCTCCTGGTGGAGGAAATACTGCTTCAGTAAATGGACTGACAGCCGGAACATATACTGTCACGGTAACAGACGCAAACAATTGCACGAATACTGTTTCCGCAATCATTACTGAACCAACAGTACTTACAAGTTCTATTACAGCTTCTACTGATGTTTCCTGTAATGGACTGAGTGATGGAAGTGGGACAGTTTCCGCGAATGGAGGTACTGTGAATTACACTTATTCCTGGTCACCTTCAGGAGGATCCGGAAGTACAGAGAACAACCTTGGCGCAGGTACTTATACTGTAACTGTTACCGACGCGAATGGTTGTACCAGTACAAGCACAGTAAACGTTTCTGAACCGCCTTTACTTATAGCATCTATTCCTTCATCCACTAACATACTATGCAATGGCGGCAATAATGGTGATGCTACGGTAAATGCAAATGGAGGAACATCAGCATACACTTACTCATGGACACCGGGTGGAGGAAATGGATCTACAGCGACTACGTTAGTTGCAGGTACTTATACAGCCACAGTTACAGATGCACATGGTTGTGTCGCAACTTCCAGTGTAACCATCACTGAACCTCCGGTTATCAATCTACAAATGAATTCAAGTCCTTCGCTTTGTGGAAATGCGAATGGATCCGCTGATGTTGTTGCCAGTGGAGGAACTGCACCTTTCTCCTATACATGGTCACCAGGCGGTGGTAATACAGCGCAAGCAAACAATCTACTCACAGGAACATATACTGTAACGGTTACTGATGGAAATGCATGTACACTCACTTCAACTGTAAATGTTGCGAGTATTCTTGGACCTACTGCAACTGCGAGTCTGAGTAATGATGTTTCATGTAATGGAGGAAATAACGGATCAGCCACAGTGAACTTGTTAAATGGAACTGCACCTTTTAATTATATATGGTCTCCCTCCGGTGGTAATGGAACCACTGCTTCAAATCTTGCAGCCGGTACATATACAGTAAACGTAACTGATGCCAATGGATGTACTTCCAGCGATCAGGTTACAATTTCCGAGCCTTCAGTTCTTACTGCGGTCAGCAGTACTACAGCAGCTTTGTGCAATGGAAATACTGACGGAAGTGCTTCTGTGGTTGCCGGCGGTGGTACAGCTCCATATTCCTATAACT
>CALMQM010000052.1 GCA_937871435.1 uncultured Bacteroidota bacterium
AATTTACCTGAATGGCTGAAAAGCCGCATCAGGAGAAGGTTTCACAATCCCTGATCCTGTCTTTTCACGTAAAAATCTAAGTTGTGAGAGAAGTACATTCAGGAAAGATGATATTGGTCATGTATAATTTCAGGGCACTTTTCCGTGTTAAAGATTTTTAATAGATTTGTCAAAGGAGCCATGCGACCCTGATCCCGCCAAATTTGTTTGTCCACTGAAGTAATGAAAAAAGTACTTATACTTTCCCTGTTGGGATTTCTTGTACTCATTCTCAGCATTGCTTCGGATAGTCAGGAACCGTTGCATACTTTTCATACACCTACTGAGCTCGCTGTACTCAGAGATCTGACCAGTTCTCGTACACCGATTGGTCCGGGTGAATGGTTTCTTTCTTCTTACAGTTGTCGGGGATGTCACGGGCATGATACCACAGCTCAGGCAAATATTGATGAAAATGGAAATGATGTAAATCTTGTTTCTCATTGGGAAAGCAGTATGATGGCCCTGGCATCAAAGGATCCTTTATGGAGAGCAAAAGTGAGCCAGGAGATTCTCATCAATCCTCCTCATGAAGGACCATTGCAAGACAAGTGTACGTCGTGTCATGCTCCTTCCGGTCGTTACAATCATTTCTTTCATGGCAATCAATACTACAGACTAAGTGATATTGTCAATGATACGCTCGGGCTGGACGGGGTGAATTGTGTGAGTTGTCACGCGATTGATTCCCTGGTAGGGAGCAGTTTTTCGGGAGTAATTCCGTATGATACTACTCGGAAAATTTATGGTCCATTTACCTTGCCTGAAGTGGGTCCGATGCAGTTGTATGAAGGTTACACCCCTACATACAGTACACATACTGATCAGTCGCGGATGTGTTCATCCTGTCATACGTTGATTACTGAAACAGCAGACTTAAACGGAAATCTGACAGGAGGAGAATTTATCGAACAGGCGACATATCACGAATACCTGAATTCATCTTTTCCATCCAATAACATCAAGTGCCAGACTTGTCATATGCCTCAGCTCTCGGATCCAGTAGTGATCGCGAATGGCTTTATTGCTTTGCAACCAAGATATCCCTTCAATCAGCACGTTTTTGCCGGAGCGAATTCATTCATGTTGAATCTGATCAGGAATAACAAACAAAGTCTTGGTGTGCAGGTGGAAGATGGTCGTTTTGATTCGACTATTCAGGCTACGATGGCGAATCTGATGTTAAATTCGGTAGACATGAGTCTGAGTTTTGACAGTGCTGCAAATGATACCGGATATTTTCGCGTTCGTCTTCAGAATAAGGTCGGACATAAATTTCCTTCCGGTTATCCGGCGAGAAGATCCGTGCTTCAGTTTGTGATCCAGGATGCTATTGGTGATACAATTTTTAAATCCGGAATATTTGATGCGGAGGGAAGAGTAGTGGGAGAAACTCCGGCTTTTGAACCTCATCATGACTTCATTTCTCAATCTGACATTCCACAAATTTATGAGTTGGTGATGGGCGATGTAAACGGGAATTTCACTTCGGTGCTTGAAAGAGCAGCCATTCAATTAAAAGATAATCGCCTTCCTCCTGCAGGATTTACGACACAACACAGCGCCTATGATACGGTTCAGATTTCAGCGGATGCTCTTGCGGATCCTGACTTCAACAAAACCG
Source organism: uncultured Bacteroidota bacterium (assembly GCA_937871435.1). Lineage (GTDB taxonomy): Bacteria > Bacteroidota > Bacteroidia > AKYH767-A > 2013-40CM-41-45 > JADKJP01. Next base: position 1,664 of record CALMQM010000052.1, read on the forward strand.
GAATAGTGGAGGGTAGTGGAGCGGATGAAGTGCATTACCATGTTCCAATGCAGCAGGTAAATGGCGCTGTGAAAGTGACTGCACGATTGTATTATCAGTCGGTTCCTCCAAAATGGCTGGATGAGATGTTTCAACTCAACAGTGCGGAAATTGATTCCTTCAGAATCATGTACCAGGCTGCAGACAAAACACCTGTTACTGTTCAGCAGGATAGTCTGAACCTTGTGATCACCGGAAATTACCAGGTGAACATTTCTGCCGGCATCACAGTATATCCTACAGTGAGCACTGATGGTAAGTTTAGTATCAAAGCGGGCAAAGGCACCGCTATCGTACAGGTAGAAATGTTTGATTTGTCCGGCAAGAAAGTACTGAACCTTGTTCCGTCCTTTAACGGAAGTGAATGGGTATTTAATTACCAGGGAAATGCCGGTGCTTATCTTGTGAGAGTATTGACAAACAATGGAATATTTACCAGAAAAATATTAAAACGAAATTAACTCTAACCCAATAATTTAATTTACGAAAAATCATGAAACACTCTACTCTTAAGAGTATGCTTCGGATGATGTTGCCTGTGTTCTTTTGCGGATTGTATTCTGCTAATGCGCAACTGGCCTTCACGAATGCGAATTCCACGCTCCAGCTGGGCGGAAATTACAGCGGCTGTGCGGTGACTGTCTCGGATGTCAATTTTGACGGGATGGATGATATCTTACGTATGGATGCTGGACATCTGTTGAATCTGCAATTACAGAACCGTGACGGAAGTTATTCGAGTCATTTTCTCTACGACATCGGCAGTTCCAGCGCATGGGCAATGACCTGTGCGGATGTGGATCACAATGGATGGAAAGATGCCATCATGGATGGCGACGGAGGAATTGTATTTGTAAAATTATTTGAATCGGGAGGTGTAGTAAGTGTAACTACCACCATCTTGCAGAGTTCAGGGTTCTTTTTGCAGAACGCCACATTCTGTGATTTCAATAATGACGGATGGATCGATCTGTTTTGCTGTGATGACAATGCAGCCGCGCACATGTACCTGAATGATGGCGCAGGAAATCTTCAATTGTCAACGATGGTAAATTTCGCAGTAAACCCCGGAGTAAATTACGGTGGTGATCCGGCGGATTCCGGTAACTACGGAAGTGCATGGATTGATTTTGACAATGACGGAGACCTCGATTTGTATGTCGCACACTGTCGTCAGAGCACCAGCAGTCCTACTGATTTGCGTCGTATCAACAGAATGTTTGTGAATGACGGAAATAATAATTTCACGGAGCAGGCGAATGCTTATGGAATTGATATCGGTTGGCAAACATGGACATCCAGTTTTGGTGATCTGGATAATGACGGAGATCTGGATCTTGTGCTTACGAACCACGATCACACCAGCCAGATTTTTCAAAATGATGGTACAGGTCATTACACGGAATTGTTAGCGACCGGTTTTCATACAAACAGCATCACACCAATTGAATCTGTTGTTGAAGATTTCGACAACGATGGTTTTGCAGATATTCTCGTTGCAGGTTCTGAATGGATGTACTGGAGAAACAATGGTGATATGACTTTCACTCAGGAATCCGGGTTGTTTGCGAACAATGGAATGCTTTCGTTCGCGACCGGTGATCTGAACCACGATGGTTTTGTAGATGTGTATAGTTCTTACGGCGACATCTATACCAATCCTTCCAGCTTTGAAGATGTTGCTTACCTGAATACAAAAAATTCAAATCATTTTATCACATTTGATTTGCATGGCGTAGCAAGTAACAAAGGAGCAATTGGTGGTCGCGTAACAATTTATGGTCCATGGGGAGCTCAGGTGCGTGAAGTGCGAGCAGGAGAAAGTTACGGAACCTGCAATTCTTCTCAGTGCCATTTCGGTCTCGGAAATAATGTAGATGTGGATTCCGCTGTTGTGTGGTTCCCTTCAGGTAATGTGACTCGTTTGTACAATCTCCTCGCGAATCAATTTGTGACTGTTGTTGAGAACAATTGTGCTGTGACCGGAAACGTAGTGACCGGTTCAAACATCTTATGTACCGGGCAGACGACTACATTAAACGCAGCAGCCGGCTTTGCCTCTTACCTGTGGTCTACAGGCGAGACTACTTCCAGCATCCAGGTAAGTTCAGCAGGTACTTACAATGTACAGGTAACTGATGGTGGCGGTTGTACTGATTTATCTCCGGATGTGACTGTTGCTTTGAACCCGGATGAGACTCCGACTGTTTCAACAAGTGGTGACGTAAGTTTCTGTAACGGCGGATCGGTAACATTGACAAGTTCTGTAGCGATCTCTTACGATTGGACAGGAGGAGCGACTTCTCAGTCGATCACTGTAAGTAATGCGGGATCATACACAGTTACGATTCTTGGAGCCTGCGGATTATTTACTTCTGATCCGGTGGTTGTTGATGTATTAACTTCCGCGGATCCTGTAGGTACGGGAGCGAGTGCTGTTGGACCAACATCCGTCAACCTCACTGCAACAGGAAATGATTTGTATTGGTACGATTCACAAACCGGCGGAAATCTTGTTGCTCAGGGTGCATCGTTTACTACTCCGGTGTTGTCTGTACCTACAACGTATTGGGTTGAGAACAGAACAACTTATCCGGGCCCACTGCGCAACACGGGAATGGAATATCACGAAGGAACTTTGTACAGCGGGAATACCACCAATGGAACAGTTGAATTCACTGTGAACAGTGCATGTACATTGAATTCTGTGAAAGTGTATACAGATGCGGCAGGTACTCGTGAAATTCAATTAACCAATACATCCGGAACTGTGTTGCAAAGTGCATCCGTAAATATTCCTCTGGACTCATCACGTGTAAATCTGAATTTCGCACTGACTCCGGGAACCTATATTCTGACAACCAATGTTTCTGTAAATCAGACTACGTTGGGATATGATTCTCCACGTTTGCAAAGAAGTACGAATGGTGTATCGTATCCGTATGTTACACCAAACAATACGATCATGATTACCGGTTCGAATCAGGGAGCGAATTACTATTACTATTTCTATGACTGGGAAGTTGAAGAACCGGGACCTACATGTATCAGCGACCGTGTAGCTGTTGTTGCCGATATTTTGAATGGCATTGATGAGGCAGGATTGCAGTCCGGCATTTCAATTTATCCGAATCCGGCAAGCAGTATCGTGAATGTAAATCTTGACGCGGCAAGTACTGTTTACCTGAGCATTTATGACGCATCTGTTCGTCTGATCCGTCAGGTACGTTTTGATGCTATGAGTAATCAACTTAATGTGCAGGATCTTGCTGCAGGAGTTTATCAGATAAAAATTAATAAAGGAGAAAATACATACAATTACAAACTGGTTGTACGTTAATCATCCCTGAATTTTATTTATTGAACGGGCTGCTTTGAAAAAGGCAGCCCGTTTTTTTATAATAATTTTGAAAATGAAGCGATAAAATACTTTCTCTCACTCTGGTATTTGGTGCGAATTTTTCAACTATGAATTGAAAGATTAATTGGTCGTTTAGCCTCCCTATTTATTTTTGGATCAAAATGGGTATTTCATAAAGTGAATAATAACGAACATAAAAGGCGTTTTTAATTAAAATTTGACGAAACCTTTTTATTTGACATAACTCAGAGTGCTTTTATGGTTAAACCATTGAATAATATTTTATATTTGATCTTCTTCTAAAAATTACAAACATGAAACTGAAACTTTTCACGGTGTTTGGATTTATTCTGAGTTTATGTTTTACATTTTACAATTGTTCAGATACGATTCCAGACATTAAACCAATTCCAGTTGAATTGAATCTGGTTAATAATAACCAAATCAATTCAGCATCTCAGTTGGGCCGCGTGTTGTTTTATGATACACATTTATCGGTAAATAATTCGATTTCTTGTGCATCTTGTCACAAACAAGCATTGGGGTTTGCTGATAATTCAGCATTCAGTAAAGGTTTTGAGAACAGACCAACATTGCGTAATACCCTTGCGATAGTAAACGCCGCTACATCCAGTTCGTTTTTTTGGGATGGTCGTGAAAATAACCTGACCACAATGGTTTTAAAACCAATTTTTAATCATGTGGAGATGGGAATGGAAGATGAAGATGCTTTGGTAAATCGCGTCAGGCAATTACCTTATTATTATGAATTATTTGACAAAGCATATTCAACTCATGTGATTTCTGCAGGACTTATTGCCAATGCAATCCAGAGTTTTTTGAGTGAGATCAATTCCGGTCGTAGTAAATTTGAATTGGCGAATGGCACTACTTCTAATTTTACAATCCAGGAAGCACGAGGAAAAAAATTGTTTGAAGAGACCTACAAGTGCGGTTCTTGTCATAATGATTCATTGTATGGATCAATAAGATCTTTTTTTAATATTGGATTGGATGTTAACTATTCTGATAATGGTTTGGGACTAATCACTCAACAATCAGGTGATTTTGGAAAATTTAAAGCGCCTACATTGAGGAATGTGGCAGTCACTGCCCCGTATATGCATGATGGACGATTCGCAACCTTGCACAGTGTACTTGATCATTACGCATCTTCCATTGCTGCACATCCTAATCTTGAACCCATTCTCAAAGATATAAATGGTGATCCTATTCGAATGAATATTCCTGAAACGGATAAACAAGATATAATTTCATTTCTGAACACTATGACAGACTATGCTCTGTTGTCTGACCCCTCTTTATCCAATCCTTTTGTTATTCATTAATAATCTGGTTTATGTATAGAAAATCCACATGGATGCTGCTTTTTTTCTGTAGTGTTTTAACGAGCTCAGCTTCTGATCCTAAACCCAAAGAGAAAGTTGTTTTTGAACATTATGCAGGCGTTCAGGCGAATCAATTGCTCAAACAAATCATTAATCTGAACAATAATACGAGTACTATAAATAATCCGTATTTACTGACATATTCTTTGTTTAATAGTAAGTGTAACTGGGGAATTCAGACAGGATTCGGAGTGGATTATTCAAAATCGAGAGATGAAGAATCGCCTGTTGGAAGGCAATCTACAGTTGAGAATTATTTTTATAAAGCCGGTGTTGGTTATCATTTCAAAATTGGAAAGGGATTTGAAGGGATAGCCGGAGTTAACTATGTCGGAGATTATCAGAGTAACAGAACTTTTGCGAATACAGTTACCCAGTTAAACTCCCAATCTGTGGATAGCACATTTTCTAATTCGAGATCAGAAATTAAAACGAGCGGTGCGGCTGCAGAGTTCAGGTTACTGTACAGGATTTCGGACAGGATTTACCTTGGTACAGAAACAAGTTATACATACAAAAGTTCGCATGATAAGTCGAACACCATCCTGGAGAGTTATTTCATTTCACAAAGTGATCCCGACCAAAACACAGTAACTCTTTCTGCTTCCAATTCGTTTTTATCCACGAAAACGGTTTCCTTCTCGTTGCCGGTAGCCTTGTTTCTTTTTATTAAATTTTGATCCTATGATAAAAGACAGAATCTTCCCTTTTTTATTAATTCTCTGTTTTCCCCTGATCGCATTAATGAGTTCTTGTCAGCATAAGGGATGTACTAATAAAGAAGCGATCAATTTCGATGTTACTGCTGATACAGATGATGGGACGTGTATTGTTTGTTCTACAAGAGAAGAACTTGTTGAAACTGATTCACTGGATATTGTGGATAACAGTCCTTCCAGTTCACACTATCAACAAGTAATTGCAAAAGCATATATTGAACAAAAAATGATTTATCCGAGTGATGGGCATTGCGGAAATCCTCAAAGTGTTTTTTCTTTAAAAACCCAAAGCAGGATTAATCAAACGATGTATATTTATTATTCACTGCGACCAAGTACAATAGCTTATTTTAATTTATATGAACAAAGACTTTTTCAACCATACGAAACATTGTATTCTTCAAATGTCATTACAATAAATTATCCCCCATTTTATCCGCTTCATGTATATCAAATTGAAGTTAACAATGTCGATGTCGTTTATTACTAATATGGTTTCAGCTTTTAGCTTGACAAATTGGGATTGCATTTGAAAGTGAAGCAAGCATAAAAGCGGACAAAAATTTAAGTTGATTATCTTTTCTATCGAATAAGCGGAGGAAGAAATTTATTTTTGGTTTTTCTGAAAGATGCAATTGGATCCATAATAAAATTTCATCTTCCTTCAATCCTGAATTTGTATTCAGTTTTTCAATAGCACATTTTCTTTTTCATTTCCGGTTCTGATAATTTTGAATGTCCAGAAAATCATGTTGAGTAGAATTCCCAGCAGAAGCGTCATACCCCATGTTGCCGGATAGGAAAAAGGGTTGGCTATACGTGCACCGATGTCGTAGAGCAATGGACTGGGTTCGCTGAAAAGATCCCAACTGTTCCAGCGCAGATATCTTCCAAGATAGACACCAAAACTTCCAAGAAATAATAAAAGACTGGAAAGAATTCCGACCAGTGTTTTATTCAAATGACGGGTGAGGAGTGTTTCTATTTCGAGCAAACTGATAAAGCCAAAAGTGAGTCCGGTCCAGGCAAAGGAAAGAATCACAACCAGGTCATACCAGAGAGGTACCGGATTTCTTGCTTTGAGATGAAACAGATCGGTGAGTATATATGGAGAATTGGGAAAGAAGAGAATCCAGGCGGAAAGCAGAACGGAAGTGGTGAAGAAGCCAGAGCTTTTTTCCAGTTTACCAGAAAGCAATGTTCCTACACACCAGGGAATGAATGCAAGAAATAAATTCCAGTTCAGAAAGAGGTAGACCGGAGATCCGGTGAAAGCATACCGAACGAGCGATAAGGCAAAGCAGAATAGCGACATACTGAAAAGGAAGAATGTGATTTGCAAACGGCGTGAGTCTATTCGAAAGAATTTCATGGGGCTTCAATTTTACCAATCAACGGCGGCTGTGGATGAAAATTGAACATGATGCATAAGTTTTATTCGGAAAATTTTCCGGTGAATTTTATCCGGGAGCCGGCCCGATTCGTTTTCGGATGAGAGCTCCGGGTGAGATAATTTGTGAATATGGAGTACCCGATATTAATTCCAATAAAAGACCCATTTTACCCTATAAAATCAGAGCTGCCTTCAAGTCAGAAGAAAAGTATGGGTTAATTCAAGGAAAATTAGGTTAATACCTATCTGAAATCAATTTCCGAAAGTATTTATGCAAGACTCCATGCGGAATATACCATAGTATTCTTGTATTTTTTTTCAGGAATGGTATAATCCTGATTAATTAGTTTTTTCTCACAATGCCTCTTCCTATCTTTAGCGCCTCCCACACAAGATTATGCGACATTCTCTCCTTCTTACAGTATCCTTACTTTTTCTGATTTCAAGTGCTTATGCCCAGCTTCCAACCGGCGGTTCCGGTAGCTTTGCCGGAGGGGCTCCCAGGATTTTTGATGGAAAAATAACCGGAACGCTTGTGGATTCAATCACAGGAAAACCGATTGAATTTGCCAGCGTCGGATTGTTTGAACAGGGAAGTGAACGTTCAGTCGACGGTGTGATTACTGACGGGCAAGGCGATTTTAAAATTAAAAATCTGAAAAACGGAATCTATCGCTTAGCGGTGACATTTATCGGGTATGGAACCAAAATCGTGGACTCTTTGCTCATCAATGAAAAACATCCGACGATTAATGTTCCGAAAATCATGCTTGCACCAACTGCGAGATTGTTGAAAGAAACAACGATCGAAGCGGAAAAATCACTCATTGAAACGAAGATTGATAAACTTGTATACAATGCGGAGAAAGACATTACTTCCAAAGGAGGAAATGCAACGGATGTACTCAGGAAAGTTCCCATGGTGCAGGTTGATCTGGATGGGAATGTGATGCTGCAGGGAACACAGAATGTAAAAGTTCTCATCAACAATAAACCTTCATCGCTCACAGCAGGCAGTGTTGCGGACGCGATGAAAATGATTCCGGCGGATGAAATCGAGAAGGTGGAGGTTATCACAAGTCCGAGTGCGAAGTACGATGCAGAAGGGACAGGTGGAATCATAAACATAATCACGAAGAAAAAAGTTGTTACCGGTTTTAGCGGCATGGTCAATGCAGGTGCAGGCACACGTTCCAGCAATCTTTTCGGAAATGTGAATTACAGAGCGGGACGACTGGGAACCGGTTTAAATTTCGGAGGATTTGGTTATAGCGGTAACGGAGATCTGGAAGCAACACGCACAACGAATTATTCCAAGTTGCGCCAGGAGGGAGACAACAAAAACACAGGCTTTGGTCCTTTCGGTCAGCTGACATTGGATTATGATTTTACGAGCAAATTAAATCTGAACGGATCTTTTCGTGTGAATGATTTCGCGAATGGTACATCGGGAAGCACGGACAATTATTTTTCTTTCAACGGAAATCCGTACCGAAAAATATTTACTTCGGAATACGATACAAAAACAGATGGACTCAATTATGACGCGAGTCTTGATTTGAAAAGAACTTTCAAGAAAACAGATCAGGAGTTAGTTCTTTCCACGCAGCTTACCAATAGTAACAGGAATACAGATTACGATGTCACAAGACTGTTGGATAGTTTGCCTAATTTCCCTTACAAAGAAAACAGTGTGAACAAAAGCGGCAACCGCGAATTGACAGTTCAGCTGGATTATACTCATCCGTTTTCAAAAATTGTTTCAGCGGATGTAGGAGCGAAATCCATTTTACGAAAAGTTAAAAGTGATTATGATTATAAAATCTACAACTACATTCAGGATGCATATTTGACAGATGCGAACAGAAGTAATGTTTTTGATTACGATCAAACCATCTATGCAGGATACATGCAACTTTCAGCATCACTTGAAGAATGGGGATTTAAGGGCGGAGTGCGTTATGAGCATACAGATCTTGATGGAGGCTTCAACCAAAATACAGTAAGTGTAAATAATTCCTACGATAATTTTATTCCGACCGGCACTGTTTCATTTACGAAACGTTCCAAGTACACGATGAAACTGAGTTATACTCAGCGTATTCAACGTCCCGGACTCACATACCTGAATCCTTATGTGAATCAAAGCGATGTGAAAAATATTTCCTACGGAAATCCAAACCTGAGCGCGGAGAAAAGCCAATCGCTGGAGTTTGGGCTGAACTGGTTCCAGAAATTCGGATCTATTAATACATCAATTTATCGTCGTTACACCAATAACGCGATTGAAGGAATTCGTTTTATTGACACGAGTGATGTGTATGTGTCGACATATGACAACATCGGAAAAAATTACAGTACCGGAGCAAGCATTGGTATTAATGCCATGTGGAAATCGAAATTGTATGCAGGAACAAATTTCAACGTGTCCTATTATCAGGTGAAAAGCACAGGACTTACCCGGGAATTGCAGAACGATGGAATCAATTACAACGCGAGTATTTATGGGTCTTATAAATTTTCAAAAAGCTGGGGACTACAGGCTTTTGGTAATTTCAACGGGCCCAGGATAACAGTACAGGGTAGTTCAACTTCTTTCTGGTATTATAATCTGAGTGCGCGAAAAGAATTTAAAAATGAAAAGGGAGGAATAGCTTTTGGTGTGGATAATTTTGCATCGTGGTATATGCATTTTAAAAACACCTATTCAGGTGATGGTTTTTCCTACGATAGCGACAATAAAATATTTTTCCTTGGTGCCCGGGTGAGCTTTGATTATCGTTTCGGGAAGATGGAGTTTGGATCTCAGAAGAAGAAAAAAGGGATCAAGAATGATGACATGAAAGAAGACAGCGGAGATCAGAATGGTGGAATGATGAACGGGAAATAATGGAAGCTTCTTATTTGATTTTTACCCCGTACAATTCAGCTTTTCCGTTTCTAATTTAGTATCTTCATTGCCTATTTCATTCGTATGTCTGCTCCCAAAAAACTATTTCTGCTCGACGCGATGGCGTTGATCTACCGTGCCTATTTTGCATTCAGCAATAATCACAGGATTAACAGCAAAGGACAAAATACTTCAGCTGTGTTCGGTTTTACCAACACATTGCTGGATGTTCTGAAAAAGGAAAAACCTACACACATTGCAGTGGTGTTTGATACTGCAGCTCCGACTTCCCGACATGAAGAGTTTGCTGAATACAAGGCGAACCGGCAGGAGATTCCTGAAGATCTGAGAAGTTCAATTCCCATTGTTGTGAAGTTGTGTGAAGCATTCAATATTCCGGTTATTGCGATGGACGGATATGAGGCGGATGATATAATCGGAACCCTTGCCGTGCAGGCGGAGAAAGATGGCTTCGATACATACATGATGACTCCTGATAAAGATTACGGTCAGCTTGTTGATTCGCATACTTTTATTTACAAGCCTGCACGTCTTGGCAATGGAGCGGAAGTTCTCGGAGTGAATGAAGTGTGTAAACGCTGGGAGATTGAGCGTGTTGATCAGGTGAAAGATATATTAGGGCTGATGGGTGACAGTGTTGACAACATTCCTGGAATTCCGGGTGTAGGAGAAAAAACCGCGATACAATTGATCAAACAATTCGGCAGTATTGAGAATTTACTTGAAAACACTGCTGAATTGAAAGGAAAGCTGAAAGAAAAAGTTGAGCTGAATAAAGAGAAGGCGATTCAGTCGAAGCGACTCGCCACAATTATTCTTGATGTTCCGGTAAAACAAAAACCGGATGATCTGCAGGCGGTAGAACCGAATCGTGAAGCGTTGCGTGAATTGTTTGCTGAGCTTGAATTCCGAAGACTGGCAGAGCAATTGGGTTTAATGGGAACTTCTACACCTGAGAGCAAACCAACGTCGACAATATCCACTTCTCAGGCTCCTGCCAGCAAGAAAAAATCACCGGCGCCGGCTCAGGGAAATCTTTTTGCCGATGAACCGGATTCACCACTTGTTGAATTCGAAGAAGAACATCCGGAAGGGACTATTCACCAGACGATTGCCGATGTGAAACACCACTATCATTTGGTGGACACGATGGAAAAAAGAAAAGCATTGTTGTCTTCTTTGCTTGCACAAGAGAAAATTTGTTTTGATACTGAAACTACCGGACTGAATACATATTCGGCTGAGTTGGTAGGAATGTCATTTTCCTGGAATGCACACGAAGGATATTACATTCCGGTTCCTGAAGATGCAGCGCAGGCGCAGGCGATCGTGGATGAATTCAAACCTGTTTTCGCGAATGCGGGAATTACTAAGATTGCACAAAATCTGAAATATGATTTGGCGATATTAAAACGATATGGAGTAGAGTTCAAGGGTCAGTTGTTTGATACGATGATCGCGCATTTTTTAATTCGACCGGAGATGCGTCACAGTATGGATGTACTTGCGGAGACGTACTTGAATTACGCGCCCGTTTCTATTGAAACGCTGATCGGGAAAAAAGGGAAAGAGCAAAAGAATATGCGTGACGTTCCAGTCGAACAAATTGCGGAATATGCTGCAGAAGATGCGGATGTAACGTATCAGTTGTTCACACATTTTTCTCCTAAACTGACTTCTTCAGGAACAACAAAATTATTTGAAGAAGTTGAAATGCCATTGGTTCCAGTACTTGCTGAAATGGAAGCGGAGGGAATAAATATTGATATTAAAGCATTGAAAGATTTTTCTACGGTATTGGCATCTGATATTTCTAAAATAGATGCGGAGATTCAGCAGATGGCAGGAAGAAATTTCAATATCTCTTCTCCAAAACAAGTTGGGGAAATTTTGTTTGATGTATTGAAAATTGTGGAGAAGCCTACCAAAACAAAAACGGGACAATATTCCACCGCGGAGGATGTGTTGAGTAAACTTGAAAACAAGCATCCTGTTGTTCGACGCATTCTGGATTTTCGGGAACTTGTGAAATTGAAAAATACTTACGTGGATGTTTTGCCTGATCTGGTAAATCCGAAGACAGGCAGGATTCACACTTCCTACAATCAGGTAGTCGCGGTAACCGGTCGTTTGAGCTCTGATAATCCGAATCTTCAGAATATTCCTATTCGTACTGAAAGAGGAAGAGAAATCCGCAAAGCATTTATCCCAAAGAATGAAGATTATTTGTTGTTGTCGGCAGATTACTCGCAGATTGAATTGCGCATCATAGCGGAGCTGAGCGGTGATCCGGGAATGCTCGATGCATTCAGGAGTGGAGAAGACATTCACGCGGCGACGGCTTCCAAAGTCTATGGTGTTCCGATAAAAGAAGTAACCGGTGATATGCGTCGCAACGCGAAAATGGTAAACTTTGGAATCATCTATGGTATTTCTGCTTTTGGATTAGCAGACCGACTCAATATTTCCCGTACTGAAGCAAAGGGAATTATTGATAATTATTTCATGCAATATTCCGCAGTGAAAGATTACATGGATCTCAGTATTGAAAATGCACGGAAGAAAGGATACGTGGAAACGATTCTTGGTCGAAGAAGATATTTGAGAGATATCAATTCAGCGAATGCTACTGTTCGCGGATTTGCGGAGCGGAACGCGATCAATGCTCCGATTCAGGGAAGTGCTGCTGACATGATCAAGATCGCGATGATCAGGATTGCGAAAGAACTGGAAAAGCAAAAGATGAAATCAAAGATGCTGCTTCAGGTTCATGACGAATTGGTTTTTGATGCGCATGTATCAGAAGTTGACAAATTAAAAGTGTTGGTGGAAGACCACATGAAACATGCGTTGCCATTGAAAGTTCCTGTGGAAGTGGGAGTAGGAGTAGGGAAAAACTGGCTGGAAGCACATTGATGAGAATCGATATTCGGGAGTATTTAAAGTGGATTCGAAATCCTGAAAATATACAGTTCGAATAAAATCTCTCATTCAGAATCTCTACCCAACACCCTTTACTATTCACTCAAAACACCGGAAAGCAATCGTAATTTCTTTGCGCAATAATTTTTTCGTTTTCAAATTCGACAAACAAAGCAAAGAACGCTTTGATTTCTTCTCCAGCTTGTGTGTTACCTACAGGAATTGTAAAACTTGCCCGCCAAACAATTTCTACGATTACTGTATTTCCGCATTCAAATTCACGCTGGATATCAAAGTCCTGTGAGCGAACGAATTGTTTCCCCTTGTTCACACGGTCGATGATTGTTTTGAAATCACTGATTCCTCCATGCACATTCAGTGCATTTGGATATTCAATTTGTTTGATGGAAGGGTGATAGTAAACTGAAATTTCTTCTCCTGATTTTCCGGCAGCGAGATCTGAGAGGAGATTTTTCACAAGGGTGATGTGTTTGTTTTCTTCCATCTGAGAAATTGGTTTTAACTCAATTAAAATGTTAAATAATTCAAGAGAGGTTAGATATTACACAATTCTCCGCCTGAAAGCGAAGTGACAAAATGTTTTCATCAGGTTTCGGAATTACCCGATTCCAACATTAAAAAGAAAATCGAAATTTTACTCCGCCACGTAAAGTTGGACGTACATAGAAATTATCATCCGTAAAATTGACATCGTAGATTTTTGAAACACCGACAGTATCCTGTTTCTGGATATCTGTGCGGGAAGAAAGTGTGCCGCGTAATCCGACACCGTAATACAATTCAAACGCAAGGGATTTATTCATTTCATACACTTTACCCCAAACAAATTCGAGTCCGAATTTGTGACGGAAACGATGCTGGTAAATTGCTTCGGTGTATTTATCTCCCTTTGAATTTGATGTTTCGTTTTCAAACCACTGATTGTTGTAGTACAAATATTTGTAGATCAAACCGGGAGCGATGTAATCTCTCCATTTTGAGTCTTCGATTTGTGGTTTGTATAATTTGTAAGCGATTCGTGCACTGAATCCATGTTCTTCAAAGTAATGAGAGTTTGTCCAGCTCTTGCCAAATTCTGCAAGTACATTATTGGCATATACCAGCCCGGCAGTGAATTCAATACTCCGGCGAACGGAGAAGAAATGCTCAAAGTTGAGGTTCAACTCATTGGTTCCATATTGAGTGAGATCCAATGCAAGCGCATTTTTTTTGTAAACAGGTACTTCCTGTGCTCCGGATGTGTGCATCAGGAGAAAAGAGGCAAAAAATAGAAAATAGCGCAGGACCTTTGACATAAGATTTTGGAATGGCAAATCTTCAAAAAAAAAAGGAAACGCCCAATTTTGTACCGCTTTTTATTCAGGAATACGGATAGTATTTAGGAAAGGTTTCTGAATCAGATATTCAGGCAATTTCACTGAAATGGCGACATAAAAAAAACCTCCCGGTGAGAGGAGGCTTTTTAAAGAATTCATGGTTGATTATTCAGAAACGACCAGTTTGCGAACATGTCGTTTTCCGGCAACGGTGAGGTCTACCAGATAGATTCCGGGAGATTGAATCTGCAGATTGTATTCATGCAGTCCGCCTGCCAAATCACTGTTAACAATGTGAGAGATGATGCGACCGGTAATATCAGTAACATCGAGCTGGACAATATGACCCTCGTTCAGCAGGAACTGAACAGTGGTAGAACCGGCAGTTGGATTTGGATAGAGAGCAAAACCAAGTTGAACTTCTTCTACCTCGTCAACGCCCACGATGTTACCGGTGATGTTGATCTCATCGATATATGTATTGTTTCCGCGGTCACTTGTGTTTTCAAACATGAGACGCACATTTGGTTTCAATGCAAATGGGTTCAGGTTCACTGTTTCCAGTCTCCATTGGCTGGAGTTTGGAGTGAAGGAAGAACTCACGATACCGGCAGTTGAAAGAGAGGCTCCTGATTTAGTATAACGGTAATTCCATGTACGACCACAATTGTTAGAACCGGCAACCCTCAGTTCGTCAGCAGATGTACTGTTCCGTTGAGCATTTGCTACTTTGAATGTCAAAGAAGGTAAGGTAACGTTAGAGAAATCTAATCCTGTGGTTACCCATTGGTCAACTTGTCCGCTGACGTTTGTGTAATTGTTGATACGAATCGAAGCAACACCTGCACTTCCTGCAGTTGTTACTCTTGACCAGGTTGTACCTCCGTCGGGATTAACTACGAAACCATCCGTTCCCGGGAATGTTCCGGCTACTTCAAAACTTTCAGAGAAAGGAATGGTATCACTTGGAGGGCCAGAAACTCTGATGTAAGAAGTACGGGTATAGGTATCGGATCCGGTAGCGTTAGTTGCTGTAAGAGTTACATCGTAAGTTCCTGCAGTATTGTATGTAATGGCCGGGAATGAATCGGTAGAAGAAGCGGGTGTTCCACCAGGGAAAGTCCATGACCATGAAGTTGGGTTTCCATTCCAGCAGAGATCATGGAAATTAACTGTTGCTCCGGCGCAAACAGTGATATTGTCAGCTTCAAAATCAGTATTCGGAGCACAAGTCTGGATAGGAGATCCATCCGTTCCGGTAGCTACGAGGTTCGCTTGTTGCCACAAATTGTTTCTGCCGCCAACAGCTGAATTCAACGCAGCATGCATGCGTGTTTTTTGTCCTTCTGTGAACATCACATCACAAAATGAATACTCCATGTAATTCTGTACATTCTCAATGATCGGAGGATTGCAGACAGAAGCAGTCAGATTACAAGATGTCCATCCCATTGTTTCAGGAGTATCGGAAACACCATCATCACCACAAGCTACTCCAGGCTGATTGGTACTGCCCCATGTGTGAGCAAGATTGAAGCAGTGACCTACTTCATGAGTAAGAGTTCTGGAATTGAAAACACTACTAGCGCCGATACTTCCTACGTAAGTGTATAGAGCGATTACTCCATCAGCTGATCCGCCAATGCCCGGATAATATGCATAAGCAGCTGCACCGGAATGAGCTGAAGAAAAAGTATTGATTGTCCAGATGTTCAGATAATTCTGGTAGGGCCAAGGATTCAATTTGGCATTGTCATCCGCATTCATTGTGAGTGGAGATACAATGCGATCAATTCCATTTGTACAGTTACCGTGGTTGTCGATGTTGGCAAGACGGAATTCTACCTGGATATCAGCAATGTTATTGGTGAAAGCAGGTACTACATCAACAGTGTCAGCATTATCTTTTTGGTAATCCCGGTTCAGGATTCGTACCGCATCGATAATTTGTTCGTCGGAAATATTTTCCGGACCGTAGTTGTGTACAATGTGAAATACTACAGGAATCACATACAGAATAGTACCATCGCTGGTGCGCTGACCTTCATGATTGTGGATGTAACTGGAAGTGTATTGTTCCAGTTGATCCCGTTGCTGAAGCAATGCGGGGTTATTGCGGATTGCTTCCTGATTCACCTCATCGGTAGCACAGGTTTTTCGTTCTTGCCCGTTTGATGTCCAAACGATCGTTAAGGACAATACAAATGCAAGTAGTGATTTTTTCATATGAATGATAAATTTGAGAGATTAGATTTTTGAGAATCTGTGAATTTCAAAGATAGGGATTTTTCAATTTTCCCGCATGTCTAAAACTGCATATGACAGTTTCCTGACCTTTTTTAAGGCTATTTAACGAATCTGTCAAAATACACGAATTAAGTGCTGAAATTCCCCTGTTTTCGAATAGTTTAACCAATCGCCTGACGGAGGTCTTCGATCAGGTCATTGACATCCTCAATGCCCACACTCAGTCGGAGCAGGGAATCAAGTACTCCGTTTTTTTCTCGAATTTCTTTCGGGATGGAAGCATGCGTCATGGAGGCCGGGTGCCCGATTAGTGATTCTACACCGCCGAGTGATTCGGCGAGAGAGAAAACTTTCGTTTTGGATGCCATATTGAAAGCTTCCTCCATGGAGTTTCCTTTCAGTGTGAAGGAAATCATTCCGCCAAAATCTTTCATCTGTTTTTTAGCGATTTCGTGATTCGGATGATCAGGAAATCCCGGCCAATAGAGCTTGTCTACTTTCGGGTGACTTTTTAAAAACTGAGCGATCGCTTTTCCATTGCTGCAATGACGGTCCATGCGCACATGGAGAGTTTTTAAACCGCGAAGCACAAGGAAGCTGTCCATCGGTCCGGGAGTAGCTCCACAGGAATTCGCGATAAACGCGAGTTCTTCGTGTAGCTTGTCATCATTGGTGCACAATGCTCCCATCACCACATCGCTGTGTCCGCCCAGATATTTTGTTGCAGAATGTACAACGATAGAAGCACCAAGGTCAAGTGGATTTTGCAGGTAGGGCGAAGCGAATGTATTGTCAACAACCAACAGCAGATTTTTTTCCTTCGCGATCGTTGCACAGGCAGCGATGTCGATAATTTTCATCAGCGGATTCGTAGGTGTTTCCACCCAGATCATCTTTGTCTTTGCATTGATATGCTTCCGGATTTCCGAAGCATCGTGCATGTTTACAAAATGAAAAACAATTCCGAAATGTTCGAAAACTTTTGTGAACATCCGGTATGAACCTCCATACAAATCATCGGTCGCAATCACTTCATCGCCGGGTCTGCACAGTTTAATAATAGCATCTTCTGCACCCTGACCGCTTGAAAAGCAGAGTCCGTGTTTTGCATTTTCAAGTGAAGCAATGCATTTTTCCAATGCCACACGTGTCGGGTTTTTACCCCGTGCATAAGCATATCCCTTGTGTTTACCCGGACGTTCCTGCACATAGGTGGAGGTCTGGTAAATTGGTGTCATAATAGCGCCTGTTGTAGGATCAGGTTCCTGCCCCGCATGAATCGCACGCGTGCCGAAGGAGGTTGGTTTTTCCATGAAACAAAGTTAGGGATTAAGTATTAGGTACCAAGTATTAGGTATTAGGTATTAAGTATTAGGTTCCAAGTATTAGGTATTAGGTAAGAGAGACAGTTGGATTTTTAAATTAGCATTAACCCGAAACCTATCTGTAAAACCCCATCTCCTCCACATAGGCCCAGACTGATTCGGGGAGCATGTAGCGGATGTCTTTTTTGTTTTTGATCGAATCGCGGATAAAGGTGGAACTAAGTTCCATGCGCGGGGCGTTGACGAGTTTTACTCTGGGATGAGAAAATAATTCGCTGGTTTGTTCTCCTTCACGCGGATAAACATACAAGTCGTATCCTTCCAGAATCTGCTCGTAATTTTTCCATTTGTGAAAAGTGCTGATGTTGTCGCTGCCGAGTATCAATGCAAAATGATGCTCCGGAAATTTTTCCTGTAAATAAGTGAGTGTATGAATGGTGTAACTCGGACGCGGCAATTTGAATTCGATATCCGATGCTTTCAGATTTCGGTTGTCTCCAATGGCCAGTTTCACAAGCGTGAGTCGGTGGTAATCCTGGAGCAAACTGTGTTTCGCTTTCAATGGATTGTGTGGAGAAACGATAAACCACACCTGATCCAGATCTGTGAATTCAGACATGTATCCGGCAATCACCATGTGCCCGTTGTGCACCGGATTAAAAGAGCCGAAATACAGACCGATTTTCATTGAAAATAGTGAGTAGTGAAGAGTAAATAGTGAGTAATAAAGAGTAAGTAGTGAGTAGTAAAGAGTAAGTAGTGAATAGTGATTTTTTGTTTTCGTCCCCGTCCCCC
>CALMQM010000053.1 GCA_937871435.1 uncultured Bacteroidota bacterium
ATAATTGATATTGCAAGTAGGAAAGGTTATCCTGTATATAAAATTGAGCAAGTACCTTTTTCTTTTAGTTTGCGAAAAGTTTTGATTTAGCAATTTGTACGCAAATACAGGGTCTTTCCCAGGTCAAAAAAGGTATCTCCTTTGTAAGTCTACATAGTCCAGAATCAGCCTAAACCTGTCATACCATGAGAGTTTTCGACCATATGGTGTTCTTGTGATTATGCAAGAAGTTTGGTGGAATTGAATAAGTTCTGAAAAGTGATTTACAATTTGGCAGCAAAGTTGAATAAGACTAAAAGAAAGCTCTCTTACAGCTTACTTTTTAAGCGCAACCCAATTGGATTGCTTGTGAGAACAAAGTCCGGTACTTGGGATAGGATCAAGACAATGCCCGAAGAGGCTCTCTTGCTGTAATCGAGGTTGATCTCTTCACGGGTAATCTTTCCGGTGCGGAATAATTGATTTACCGCTTGTCGAAATATTTCTATCTTTATTTTACTCTTGTTCCCGTTTGATGTGATCCGTTCAATGCCGCCCCAATCCACTTTGACAATTTTATTCGTGTCACCGTTGGCTCTTGTCAGGGTTTTCCCTTGCAATGGCATAATATATTTTTCCCAGATGACATCAAAGTTATACTCGTTGCCTTTCGTATTCTTGGTATCGGGCGATGTTCGAATTTGACCATCTAAATAGATTAAAGAAATTTTCAGTTTGTCGGCAACTTCTTTCGCGTCAGACAAAATTTCACCATCTGTTACAATTACCGCATTTGTGCAGTCGAAATAATCTTTAGCACCGTGAAGCGCCATGACCATTTCACGATTGATCTTCCGGGATGTACCGCCATACATTTTGGCCTGGATGGCGATTCGTTCCAAGTCCTTTGTCGCAAATACATCCACACCGTAGTCTCCACTCATTGGAGTAATTTGTGTCTTATAACCGAGGCTTCGGTAGTATTTTGCTACAAGTTCTTCAAATTGTCTGGGGGTCATCAGTCTGCAAGGTTAGCAAAAGGACGTGCAGAATAAATGGATACGAAATCCCGGATCAAACCGGATTCGACATTTCGAGGATCATCTTTTGGAAGCGCTTTCCAACAAACGATAAGATCCTTTGAATCCCCAAGTTGCCAGATCAGTCGCCCACCATAGTGGCCAATGTTTTTACCTTGCCCAAATTTGAAATACTGATTGAGCCTTGAATGAAGTGTGGCTGAACTGCCCTCGCTTCCCGCCTTGCCAATGTAGACGACAATCGTGTCTTCCACCCAATTGGAGTTTAATATTGAAATGGAAACGTTTGGGTCTTTCCCTTTGAAATGTCCCCCGCTACCGGTTTTGAGAAACTTTGGAGACTCTGTGCTTGTACGAAGTACCATGTACACTCCTCTTGTTTTCGGGATAGACGAGCTGTCATTGAACAGGTCAGCCATTTTCTTGAAACCGATAAATCCCTCCTGTTTTAATTCGTCAACATTTTTAAAAGTAAGTGCCATTGGCTTTCAAATATGAGAAAGTCAAATATAAGGAATTGCCAGAAAGTTAAATTGCCATCGATGAAATCTTACCCTAAGTTTTCCTGGTCAGCCTCATTCTTATTCCCTTTTGAAATGGAACGGCTATACTCGCAAATATAAAGCGACATGGCTAAAACTAAACCTACCACAATATTAGATTACGGCACAATATACGATTGCGGTGCATTTATTCATTTTCGGCCTACTATGCACAGTTTTCATTCCAGCAAAACTCCAATTATAGTGAACAACACAATTTGCGTTCCCGTTGATGATCAGTGGATCCGTAAGATTTAAGACTCAATCTCTGTTTATCTGGCCTTAACCGAAGTTGCCAGGAAGTAGATGGACAAATAGAGGAATAATAATTTTCACTTGAATCTAAAAATAACAATTGAAAAATGAATTTTACTTTGTGATAATCAACTTTGATTGCAAGATGTGTTCTGATGAATTATCAAGAAATACACATTGGTAGATCCCATCATCCAAATTTCCGGTCGGAATTGTGGTTGAATTCCAATCCAGTTTTGCAGAATAAGCAATTTGCCCTAAAGTATTAATTATATTCAGATATGTTTCTGATTGAGATTCCGATGTAGACTGAATAGTAATTGTGCCGGATGAAGGATTTGGGAAAATAACAAATGACGGAGTGTTCTTTGGAGTGTAATCTAACCCGGTAGATTGACAAAGAATAGTTTCATTTACAAATACTGAATCTGTTACCATAGAAATCAGCTGAACAAAGTCCTGTGGATTGGTCCAGACGATACCGGTATCAGTAATTAAATTGAATGTAGTATCGGTAGTTACAGTTTCCAGAAAATTACAATCACTGCCACCATCCTGAGTGGTCTTAACCACATAGCAACCATTGGAGCCAAAGCCGGATGCATCCCCTGTGAAGATAAAGCAACCATCCGGCAGATTTAGAAACGATCCACAAAAATCAGAACCAGAACTACCATATAAATGTGACCACAGAACGTTACCTGATGTATCCAGACAAACCAAAGCGTCATCAAAATTAAAAGAACTGGAATTGGCATTCCCAAGTGTTATGATGTTTCCGTTCCTGTCAATTGAAACCTGATGCATTCGAATTTGATCGCCGCCAACTGATGAGAAGAGTGTTTTTGCCCAAAGAAAACTCCCTGTCTTATCCGTTTTCATGATAATTTTATAGTCGCCATCATTGATTTCACCGGATAGAACAAAACCGGAATCGGGAAGTTGAACAATATCGTAGGCATAGTCTTCAATGCCGCTATCATAAGTGCGACTCCATTCAAGTATCCCCTGACTATCGGTTTTAATAAGCACGATATCTGTCCCGACCGTACCTGCTCCTGCAATAACATATCCGCCATCAAGTGTAGGTTTTACAGACATACCGGACGCAGCTGCATTTTCATATACCCTTGACCATAATTTGTTACCATTTTTATCGAGCTTAAGCAAGTAGGCATCCTCGAATCCGCTGAAGCTATATGTTTGCGCGCCTATAATACAACCACTGTCAGGAGTTGGAATAATTGATTGAGTTAAATCAGATCCAATTCCCCCAGCAATAAGAGACCATTGAATAATTCCATCTTCATCTGTCTTTATGACCAGGAGATCTACGGACAATCCGCTTCCTGTGCTGTCTTGCATACCAGCAATGATATAGCCTCCATCAAGCATTTTGCAAGCTCTTAACGATTGATCGTAATATTGTGTACTATACCTTCTCGTCGCAATTGGTACGCCATTCCTGTCGGTTTTCAGGAAAACTATGTCCGTTGTATTTGAAAAGGAGGAGTCAACCATAGTACTGATGATTACAAACCCGGAATCGTCTGTCTGCATTGGATAACCCATGCTCATCGAAGAACCGGATTCGTATATTTTCTGATAGTTTCCGGAAGCAAATGCATGGTGAAGATTTATGAAGGTGAGAAAATATAAAAGGAATGACTGGATAGGAATCTTCATTATGGCTGGATTTTATAAAATAAAATTAAGCTTAGCATTTTTGAATTTATTGGCTCCCATAAATTTTTAATACCGCCTGTTTGAGAATTTGCTTTTCATTCCAACAGTTCCAGAATTTCCCCTCAGTAAAAAGTAAAATAAGGCTTTCAAAATGCATTCGGATATTATAACTTTCTCAACTTTAGTATTTCTGTATTTTTATTACTTCAGCCCATCTAACTGAATTAAAGTGAAAAAAATAAATACCGCTTGGTAAATTACTCAAGTTGAAGTCAACATGTTCTGCTGTTGAAGAAATATTGAGTTCACTTTCCATCAAAGTAATCCCCAAATTGTTATCCATAACAACTTTAATCTTATCTTTATTTTCAGCTCTAATTAGAACATGCAGAATATCACTAGTTGGATTGGGATATACTGAAATTTTATTTACAAGCTTAGTGTCATTTATCTCAAGGCCTAGCACTTGGTAACAATTTGATGTATCACTACATCCATTTTCACTCACAATAACAGCATAGAAGCCATTTAAAGCAGCTGTAAATTCATTACTTACTTGTCCTGGAACAATTGTACCATCACAAAATATCCATTGAAATGTCGCAGCTGTGTCTAATGTGTTGGCAGTCAATTCAATCCCATTTTGGGATACAGAAGTATCAACAAGAATTAAATTCGTGTGTATCCAGGTAGTATTCATACACCCAAGCGAATCGGTAACTGAGACGGTGAATGTATCAGAATTTGTAACAATAATTGATTGAGTTGAATCTCCAGTAGACCATAAATAATCAGAAAAGCCTGGGCTTGCATTGAGGACAGTAGATCCCTCGTTACAAAAGTCAAGTAAACCAAATATTTGAACAATTGGAATTGGTGATTTAGAAACAGAAAGATCGTTAAATCCTACGCAGCCATTTTGATCAGTAACAATCACAGTATAATTACCAGAATCCGATATGGCAATATATGAATTAGTGTCTAAAGTTGACCATAAATAATTCTCAAATACAGTATCAGTAAAAAGGTGTCCAATGCTACCTGGACACAATATTGAATCCCCATTTATTGTAGGGAAAGGTAACGGAAACAAGTTGATATTTAGCGTATCACTTGCAAAACAACCATTTGAATCAATCACAGTTAAAAAATATGAACCGCTCGTGTTAATTCGAATT
>CALMQM010000054.1 GCA_937871435.1 uncultured Bacteroidota bacterium
ATTCTATGGGCTTACTTGTTGTTCTTTGAATACTAAATATTTCAGTTTTGCTTTCTTTCTTATTTAACCCAACTTCCAGGTTGCTGTTTATTTGCTCTTTAATTTTTTCAGCCGTTTCATATTGGTTAGTAAAAATGATGATGTCATCAACATACCTTGCGTAGAAGTAAACTCCATTATAACGCCTAATCCATTTATCAAACTTTCGCATATAAATTTCAGAAAGGGTAGAACTAATATTCAATCCTCTTGGTAAACCTTGATTGCCGATTACAAGCGGATTTGAAAAAACTTTGTTCAATATTTTAAGCGAATGAAAGGAGAGCATGGAATCATCCTTCAGCTTTTCAACCAACCTGTTTCTGTCAATGCTTTCGTAGAAACTTTCTACATCAGTTTTAAGAATATACATCGGACAAGTTTCTTCAAGTAAAGTTTTGATTTGCGAAATTATTATTCGCCTGTTTGATTGTTCGTCTTTGTATAGCCGCTTGAGATTGTCGTTGAGTTTCCGTAGAATAAGTTTTTCTGCAAGCAAATTAGTTAAGCAATAGTCGCCTACCGATTGGAAAGTAAACTCAAAAGTCTCGTCTGAGATACTATTGAAAGTTTTTTCTAATTGTGCAAGCAAAGCATTCTTAGTAAGCCCTGAATCATTTAGCTCATTGCGTTTGCGAAATTTAAAGAGTTGCTGTGGTGAGAAGCTTTGGTTCATCTACTGCTCGATCTTGTGGTTATAAGGCAAGGGAAAATTCGGCTCTTTTGTCTTTGCGTTGGAAAAAAAATGGAAACACGCGGCACCGTCTGTTCATTTGAAAAGGTGTCTGCCGTGTCATATATTTTTATTTTTGTCATATTTCTTTCCTGAACTGTCGGTTCAAGTTCGCATTGTCGTCATGGAGTTACCGACAACGTTTCGAGGGTTTGCGAAGGCGGGGTTTATTAGCACTAAACTTCATTCGGAGAACTGAGCTTCCACCTAGCACAAATGTGTCTGCGAACCACGAAATCTCGGCCTATTGAAAATGTGCTATTATGTGTAGCCAAGCTTTAGAGATTAAAAAAGGAAATGATTTGACTTCCGAACGTTCCCCAAATTTCAGAAAGATTACCTCCAATTTCTAGCCCCTTACCTAAAACAGTCATTATAGTTTTGATTACAGCATTGTTTCTCTTGTCAATCGGTTTATTTGCTTCTTCACTAAGCAATTTCAAATATTCTACATATTCCATTTTTTTAGAATCATCAAGTTGTGAGGATTCCGTTACTGCTTTTGTTATACTCCTAAATGATTGGGATAATTCTATTTGCCCTTTAAAATTTAACTCCTCCAAATGACTATTCACGCTGCCTACAATTTCTCCTAAATTCAGGTTGCCTATAGTTTGCTGACCGGAAAAATGAATTGAAATGTGCTTATTGTCTGTTTTCGGAGATTCATTAAACCCATAACTTCGTTCGGCAAATGAATCGATACTAAATGTATCCAATTTTTTAATGAAGCTATCAATTTTACGTCTTTCTTTTTCCAACTGAATAAGGTTAACATTGTCGTTTCCAGCAATTCCTTTATCTTGATGTAAAACTGAAGGACTAGCAATTTGTTCTTTATAATAGGGATTATTTGTTCTTTCTGGGTACGGTATTAAGGGTATAGAATCTGTCTTAAACAATATCAACTGACAAACAGAAATGTAAGGATAGATTATTAAAGGAATTTTGTTGTGATTTATTATTTGGAGCGGCATTACCCCTTCAAAGTCTGGATTTATATACCCACCAGTACTATGAACGGCTAATCCGAGTCTCGCGAATCTGCTTTTGCCTTCCACAATGCCCATACAGTCGCTCGGCATTTTTAATTGCTCATAAGTTTGGCAGAAAATTAGTTCATTTGGTTCTAATCTGATTTTATCTCCTTTCCCAACATTGATTTCTTCGATATGTTCTTTAACATTATCAAGTTGCTTTATGTCAAACTCAGAAGTTCCTTTCTTAAACCTTATAATCTTGCTGTCCAGCCTTAAATCAATTGAGGATGGCTGAACCTGCTCATACAAATTGAATTGAAGATTTCTATCTCTTGTTGCAAAAACTAGATCTCCACTCGAGAGGTACTTGTAAATTTCTTTGTCTGATAAAACCATAAGTTTCCTATTTTAATCTGATGTTGAAATGTCGCATTGGTTAAACACAACGAAGAAGGGCCTAACGATGTTTGAAAAATGGGGAATTAGAAGCACCACTGTCCGTTAACAACTCAAAGCCCCCTTTTTAAAATTTCTTTTAATCTGATGTTATAGGCTGCCTTACTTTCAGTTGGATGTTCCATTGTTCGTATTTGAGGTTTGTCCGCTACTCTGTGAACTTCTTTCTGACAATGCACCCTCCCAATATTTATTAAATGTTTCTTTTATCTCGTTATATTTTTCGACTTTCTTTTGAATTGATGCAGTATCAAGTATTCCAGCAGAAGATGTCATTTCTAAATCATCTCTTAATGCTCTCAACTTATTGACTATTGTTTTGTTTATCAGCCAATATTTTTCAATGTTCCAATATGTAAATAAGGAAGTTGAAACAGTTATAATCGCCCCAATAATCAGTGCAGTATTTTTCGAGAAAGTTGGATAGTCCATAAAACCAACCTTGAAGTCCTTTAAATCCAACCCAAGAACTATAGTGGAAACTCCTGAAAGAATAATAGTTGAGTATTTATAAGTTCTAACACCATTAAAATAATAGGATGAGCCTTCTTCGTATCTATTAATATCATAGGTAATATTAAACCACAACAGCTCTGCGTCCTTGAGTGTTGGTTTAAAATGTTCTGGAAGTTTTATTTTTCCTGTAGGCTTGAATGTACTCATTCTGACAATACTGAAACACAGAATGACTGTAATACAAATTTCTACACCAACAAGATAGTAGGAATAAACCGTTTCGGAAAAGGTTATCGTGAATGTCGCAATTATACAGAGCATAAAAATAATTGCTATCAATTTGCAAACAAGAATTACCTTTCGTGAAATCTTATGCCAGTCAATTATTTTAGACTTAATTACTTCGGATTCAGTTGATGAGTTGTCCATTTTTATGTAAATAAAAGTTTCAAATTAGCAATGTTGTCTGTTCGGAGCGTTAAGGTAGCCGCTATCGGTTTGCGTGTTGCCGCAGTTGGCGATTTCGGAGCACTTTACTGTCAACCTGCACAAAAGTTTGATAGGAGCACAAAGCTTAATTTAACCACTGACCCGCCACTTTTGGGTAGGTGCTGTTAGCGGTAGTTTTTCTTTTCAGTTGAGCGTTTAAGAAAGTCATATATCAGTCTTGGAATTTCCCTAGAGAGGCGATAATTATATTCGTTGTCACTCATACTTTCTCTCATCATAGGATGTTCAAATGTAAATTCAACAACTCTCATAAATTCTAATATTTCATTGTCTACTGTCTCGGCAGTTTTAGCTTTTGCCAACCTTTCTATTGTATCAAGTGCACCATCATAAATCCACGGAAAGTCATTTCTAATTGGGGCTAAAATAATTTGTAAACCAATTTTTGGGTCAAATCTCATTGAATAATGGGCAAGTTCTTCCAACATTCCAGGGTGCATTAGTCTCCGTGGTTCTTTAGAGTTTGACTTTAAAGAAACTCTTTCAATTCTTGTCGGTAATTCTTTGAACATAATTTTGACTTCTTCAAAAAGTTTTGCGGCAGCGTCAGAGTCAAGTTTCTGTTCTTTACTTTCTTCTTTTTTACTTTCAGGTTTTGCTTTTAATAATTCGCCAACTTTTTTCTTGAACTGTTGGACTTGAAATCTAATTACATCTTCGTCTGGTTCGGAATTAGGAATTTTATTTACGAGCTGTTTAACCAACTTAGTCAGTGCATTTTCATCGTCATCGCAATTTTGAAATTGAGCAAATGGTCCTGTGCTGATTTTTGAAAGAGGCACTCCGATTGCAATACCTAATATCGGTGTATTTAATTTTCCTTTTGCCATTCCTGCCTCGAAAAGTATCCAAGGTCTGTTTATACTGTTGTCTGTCAGCAAGCAAACTACGTCTGAAGCATTTTGCAAAGCGTCAATTATTTTAGGATACCACTCCACCCCATATTCAATTCCCTGATTGCCCTTGTTGTCCGAAGAACGGAACGACTTTAAAACGCCAGCACTAACACTACTTAATAGTTTGCTAAATGCTTCCGCGATTTCAGCGTCACGAGAGTCGTGACTAATGAAAGCTAAAGTGTTGTCCTTAATGTTTAGAGTTTCTACTTCTTTCTCTTGGCTTTTTGTCGGTTTGTCGCTCAATGTCTGTTGGTTTTAATTATTCTGTTTAAGTGTGATGGTCGTCCTAAAATTACCGCTAACGTTTATGTTTACGCAATTAATTGCGTATATCCGTTGAATTAGGTTGTGTTCACGCAACTAATTGCAAGAATCTTCTAATTCTATGAATAGTTTTACTTTTGTGAAATTTATTTTGATGCCTCAAGTGCATTCAAATTAAATCGTTAATTTATATTTTCTATAAATTCTAAAAATGTTAGGATTAAATTCAATAGCAATCTACAAGGAATTAAATACCAAATTACAAATTAATTTGAGAATTAAAAAATGATAAATACGGTTGGAATTTTAACAAATCTGGAGAGTATTTTATTTGATCAAAACCCTTTGTGGTTGCTTGAGTTTAATTTTCTGTTATTTTGCTACTTAAATTTCAAAATAACAGCTGAATATTAAAGCGGTTTTCTCGTCGAAATTTAAATTTGGGATTGGAATAACGTCTCTACAGCTTGGCTGAGAGGGGCATGGGACGAAGGGGGCCAGGGACGGAATGCTGAGAATCCAGGTGTAAAAAATTAGAAACAGAATCAGAAACAGTGCGGGTGAGCAGTTTTTAAATAAAAATCAACAGAAAAAGTATTGAAAATATATTATAAACAGAATCAGAAACAGTGCAGTGAGCAGTTTTTAAATAAAAATCAACAGAAAAAGTATTAGAAACAATATTAGAAACAGAATCAGAAACAGTGCGAGTGAGCAGTGTGGGTTAGGAAAAAAAACATCTACCCCCTGGGGGAGAATTCACATCGTGAGTTTAAAGTCAATTAATTAACATATGCCGGAGCAATTAACCAGGGGCTCGGAACTGATTTTAGGTATTAGGTATTAAGTATTAGGTATTAGGTACTAGGTACTAGGTATTAGGTACTAGGAATTAGGTATTAAGTATTAGGTACTAGGTATTAGGTACCAGGTATTAAGTATTAGGTACAATCGAGGTGAAACCAACAACCAAAAACCAACAACCAACAACCCAATCTCTACCCTCTTCTCTCCAGCCACCGATCCTCCATTTTCCGCATCGTCGCCTGCGCTTTCGGATTCTTGTCGGAATAGCCGAGCAAATGCAACACACCATGTATCATCACACGATGCAACTCATCCTGGAATGTGGTTTTGAATTTTTTTGAATTGCTCATCACCATATCTACACTGATGAAAATATCCCCCTCTACGGTTTTCTTCTCAGTGGAATTATCAAAAGTGATGATGTCTGTAAAATAATTGTGTTGCAAATATTCCTTATTCATCTGCAACAACTTTTTGTCATTGCAAAAAACAAAATTCAGATTTTCGAGGGTGTAACCTTCTGAACGAATGGCTTTGATAATCCACTTCCGCAACCCCTCCTGATGCAGGAGACGAAATTTTACTTCTTCCTTGAAAAAATTGATGTACATAAGATGCCTTTGGCTGCAACGAAAGTACTAAATGCTAAGTGCCGCTTTTGTACATTTGAGAAATTTCCTTACGCATGCGTTGCCTCACGGCTTTATTCATCCTTTTTCAAACCGGATTTCTCTGCGCCCAGAATCCCGGAGAATACGACTGGTGGACGGAAATTCATCACTGGGACGGACATACAAGCTGGGTGCAATACATGACCATCTCAACTTCCTACATGGGCCCTAACGCCCTGCCCGTGCCGGAAATCAAGACAGGACAACTCTCCGATGAAGCGCAACTGGAACAGCTTGCCGGCTATCAGTTTTTCAAGGGCGATAAAACAAAGGACCTCTTTTCACGTGTGTACGTTCCACTGCACAGCAACAAAGTGGGACTCGAACTCTATGTCGTCCCGCTTGAATACTTCCAAACCGACACCGCCACGCGCGACACACGCGCCGCACGCACACGCAGCGGGAAAGGCTTTGCCGGCGGAGACATTTATTTCTCCACACAAATTTCCCTGCTGCGCGACAAACTCCACTGGCCCGACATATCTCTTGAATTTGCGTTCCGTACCGCCTCCGGCACACGCTTGCGTGACGCGCGCTATAGCGACGGCCCGGGATATTTTGTGGATCTGTCCTTCGGGAAAAATATCGATCTGAATAAAGAAAAGGAAATAACGCTGCGGCCTTTTCTCATGGGCGGCATTTATGTGTACCAGACTTACGACCTGCAGCATTTGCAAAACGATGCTCCACTCTACGGTGCCGGACTGGAATTCAATTCAAAGAAATTCACGATCAGTCAGCAAGTGGGCGGATACTCGGGCTACCTGGATATCGGCGATCAA
This sequence comes from uncultured Bacteroidota bacterium, assembly GCA_937871435.1. Taxonomy (GTDB): domain Bacteria; phylum Bacteroidota; class Bacteroidia; order AKYH767-A; family 2013-40CM-41-45; genus JADKJP01. The sequence goes on from CALMQM010000054.1 coordinate 6,598, forward strand.
CCCATGGTGTACCGGGCGATCTTTAAATACAAGAACAAATTCGTGGACTGGAAGCTTTGGTATCAATGGGGGGTGAGGGATTTTCCGTATCAGGGGATTAGAGCGGGTTTGGTATTGCACAGGAAAATGAAATGAGTTTTTTTTCGCGCAAAGGCGCAAAGAGCGCAAAGAGAATATTTCTCGCAAAGGCGCAGAGGGCGCAAAGAAAGGAGAAAAAAAAAGAGGAAAGACTTCCGTCTTCCCTCTTTCCGTCTAACCAAAACGTATTTGGACTTAATTCGCTAATTTAAAATTCATTTCTACCACGCGGCCGTTTTCGGAGAAGATGAGCTGATCGGTGAGATGCTTCATCAGGAAAATTCCGCGGCCACATTCTTTTTCAAGATTCTCGGGAGCAGTAGGATCGGGGAGGTTGTAATAATCAAAACCGGGACCTTCATCCGCGATGGTTACCGTGATCGCGTTGTGATTGTGCGCGAAGGAAACACTGATATTTTTTTTCGGGTCTGATTTGTTGCCATGGTAAATGGCGTTTGTCACAGCCTCAGTTACAGCCACCAACATGTTACCAAACATGTCCTCGCTCACATTGTACTTGCTGCGCACGTCATCTATCATCCGCTCGACGACAGAGATACTTTCTGGGTTGGATTGTAGTTTCAAAGTCTGGCTTTCTCCGTCCACGGACATATCTAGTGAACTATTTTTCAAGGGATTGGAAATAATCGTTGACCTTTTGTTTAAAGTAAGAATTGAGCGATGGCGGAACAGTCCGCAACAACTCCATTTCTTTTAACTTTAATCTTTTATACTCCTCAAATTCGGCAGGGTTACGATGCTGCAAATTTTTTGCTTCCTCTGATTTACGTTGCTCATCCTGATCACGTTCGCGTTCCGCTTTCTCGCTTTCGAGCAGTCGGGTAAGGATGTCCTGCTGACGTTTAAGGGTTTCCTCTGAAATCATGCGATTTACGATGTCCTTTTCGGTTTCTTCCATACGGTTGGCCGCGTCCTGAAGGTTGCCAAGGGAATTCTTGCCGTCTTTATTTTCCTCAAGATTAAGTTTTTGCAATTCGTTGCGGATGTATTCCTGCTGGGCCGCCATTTTGGCCAGTTGTTCACTCATGTTCTGTCCCTGCTGGCCTGTCTTTCCGGGTTTGTTGCCTTCCTTCTTCATCTGCTCCTTGGCCTTCTGCATGTTCTTGTTGAGCTCTTCCTGCATCTTTCTCAACTGCGACAAAGACGGATTTTTGTTGCCCGGTTTTTTACAGGAAGCCGATGGTTGCGCATTCGCCATCTGCTGCTGCATTTGTTGCAGAGCTTCGCTGAGCATGAGTGTGAGGTTGTTCACGCTTGTCATCACAAACTGTTGTCTGCTGCGGGCTTGCGGGATGAGGCGGTCTTCCAGATTGTCGAGCGCTTCTTCCATGTTCTGGTTGATGGCTCCGATTTCCTGGTTCACTTTGCTCTGAATCTGCATCACACGTTTGCTGAGTGCGAAGAGTGAATCTTCGATCATCTTCGCGTCGTCTTTCAGTTTGCGTTGCTGCTGACTCAACTTCAGGAACTGCGGATTGTTGATGTCCATCGTGCGTAAATCCTGCATCAGCTTTTCCTGATCGAAAGAAAGTCGAAGCAAATTTTCGAGCAATGCACGGAGAGCCTGCATGTCTTCTTCCGCCTGTTCCTGTTCCATCTGCTGTTGCATCTTACTCATCTGCTGAGCCATCTCTTCCATTTTTTTGGAAGCGTTTTTCTGTGACTTCGATGCTTTGCTGTTTTTCTTTTCGCCGAGTGATTCAGAGCTGTTTTGCATGTCGCTCTTGATGTCTTCTTCCTTTTGATCGGTGTTCGGCATCTCCTGTTTTTCTTCCAGCGCTTCGTTCTTCTTGTTGAGTTCGTCCATGTCTTTACGGAAATCTTCGAACTCTTTGTTCAGCTGATCCTGTTTGTCTTTGAGATCCTGGTTGTCGGCTTTTTTATCTTCAGATTCTTTGGAAAGATCGTCCTGTTTCTTCGCGAGTTCATTGAGTTTATCAATGTTCTCTTCGAGTTTTTGTTCGAACTCCATTTTTTTGAAAAGCTCGATGGTGCGTTCAAGTTCTTTCTGCAGATTTTTATTGTCGAGTTTCATTTGCCCGAGTTGTTCCTGCATCTGATTCTTGTCGACGTTCTCCATGAGTTTCTGCAGTTCTTCCATGAGCTTTTGCAGCTCCGGTGTCATGAGTTGATTCATGAGCGCCTGCAACTGTTGTTGTTTTTGCAGAATGTCTTCGTTCGTTTTTTTGTACTCCTGTTCTTCCTTGTTTTTCTTCTCGTTCTTCGCTCTTAATTCGGCGAGTTTTTTCTCGAGTTCCTGTTGTTTCTTGAGGAGTTCTTCAGCCTTTTTCTTTTCCTCCCAGCTCATTTCTTTTTTATCCAGGAGTTTTTTGGTGAGTTCGTTGAGATCTTTCTGCAAAGATTTCGCCTGACTGATACTTTCTTTCAGGTCATTCTTGATCGACTCGTTGTTCTTCTCGGTATTCTCCGCGATTTCTTTCAGTGTGGGAGCTTTGAAGATTTGAGTCTGCGAACGTGTGGTCTTTGGTCCGGTGAGGCCGTCGTTGTCGGCTACTTCGAAATAAAATTCGATTTCATCCCCGGCACCTACATCGATGGTAGACAAATCCCAGTAGTAAAAGAACTGATCGTTGGTAGTATTGCGGTTGAATGGAATTTGTTCCGTGAAAGATTTGTTTTTGTTCGCGCTGGAATCGGATGTTTTGAGGAAATGGTAATTGAAAGAAAGTTTTGTGAAACCATAATCATCTTTGATCATGCCTTTGAAGAAAGAACGTTTTGTTGAGAAAGAATCTTTTTGTTGTTCAACAGAAATGCTCGGGTAGAGATCCGGAATCACGGTGATACCAAAGTGTATGGAGTCTTTGTTGCTCAGGTATTCGTTGCTTGTTGAAACAGTGTAGCTGTCGTTCCGGAAAAACTTGCGGGAATATCCGAAGGCGTTCGCGCCGGTACGTTTGAGGGCGAGAGAAGAATCCTGGAAAGCCATGCGAATGGCTTCGGTATTTTGTGTGTTGAAAGTCCAGCTTACTTTGGTTCCGGCGGGGATGACAAGGTCGCCGGTATTCTCGAGAGCTTCGTCTGTTTTGTGGAGGTAAGCCGGGTAACTCATGCTCACCATGAAATTCATGAGCACAGGATTGGGCAATGCTTCGAGTGTGTATTCGGGAGAAAAGAATCCGTCGGCGGTCAGGCGGAAAGTTTCTGTTTTCTGAATGTTCCGGAAAGTGTAGTGGAAGGTAGTGAGGTTTTCTTTTTCCAGTTTGAACTGGTTGTCGCCGATTTCGATGTAAGCTTCATGCGGAACTTCTTTGCCGTTCACGAGGATGTCGAGTTGAAAATCCTGTTGTTGCAATGCGCGCAGTTCTTTGTTTTGAATTTCGAAAGTGAAAGGCGCGGGTTTCTCGAAATAGGTTCCGTGCTGGATGAGTCTTTTTGTACTGTCTTTGATGAGCGAAGGCGCGGTGAAGAGAATGACAACAAGAACGAGCAGAGGAATAAGAGCGTAGCGGGCGTATTTTCTGTTTTCGCCGATATTGATGGCGCTGACAAAAGGAACAGGCTTGAGTTCTTCCGCTTTTTGATTGATACTCGCTGTAACCAGATCTGTATGAAATGCTGACTCTCTGTTCCGTCCCTCGTCCCCCGTCCCCTGTCCCTCATTGTACAGTCCCTCTGTGTTCCGTCCCTCGTCCCCCGTCCCCTGTCCTTCTTTATATCGTCCCCCGTCCCCCGTCCCTTGTCCCTCTTGCAAGAGTTTTTTAAGCTGCAACACATTCAACAATTTGTCTTCGACATTGCTAAAATGTTTGCCGATAATTTCAGCGGCTTGTTCGTGAGAAATTAATTTACCGATTCGGTAAAGATGTGCGAGAGGAATGATGACAAAGCGAGAGAGGATGAACAGGATTCCGGCGAGGAAAGAATAGAAGAAGATAGTACGAACCAGACTGCTGAAATGGCCGACATATTCGAGCAATGTTACCAGCAGGTAAAATGCGAGACATAAAGTGAAAGCATAAATGGCACCACGCACCAACTGGTTTTTATAATACTTCCGGATGAAAGCGTCCAATTTATGAATGAGGAGCTGATAGTTATCTTGCATCTGTTGAAATCGAGATTTACAAAGATAATAAAGTAACGTCAGACGATTACGGATATTGGCTCCCGGGAGGTTTCCGGTTGTTGGTTGCTAGTTGTTGGTTGTTTGTGTTGCATTGAATGAATAATGTTAAAGTTTAGTTAAGAATCCTTAATTTATGGGTTGGAGTGTCTGTGTATTTTTGGATTCCTTGTGAATCAAATACACAAGATGCTTTCATATACAGACCTTGAAGTTTGGATTCATATTCGTAAACTGGTGAAAAAGGTTTACGAAGTGACAAGAAAATTTCCCAAAGAAGAAATTTTTGGATTGACTTCTCAAACGCGACGATGTGCGGTTTCCGGCATACTCAATATTGCGGAGGGGTGTGGGAGATATCACAAAAAAGACATCTTGCACTTTATGCACATTTCGAGAGGATCTTTAAATGAACTGGAAACTTCATTGTACTTAGCTCTTGATTTTAATTACTTGACGAAAACGGAAGTGGATGAATTACTTCTGGATTGTCATCGCTGTAAAAGATTATTAAATGGTTTTATCAATTACCTTGAAAAATCGGAGCGGCGAGCTTAGCATGACATCCTTTTGGGGTAGTTGATGGTTGATGGTTGTTGGTTGTTGGTTGATGGTTGATGGTTGATGGTTGATGGTTGTTGGTTGAAGGTTGTTGGTGTGATTGATACAAACATCGACCGTGAATGCATAGAAGGCGATTCTGGTTTTTCATTATTCATTATTCGTTAATTGCTACGATTCCAACAACCAACAACCATCAACCAACAACCAACAACCCGACTGCTGGCAGAAAGTGCGAAGATGACCTCTTCGCGTCCTTTGCGCCTTTGCGCGAAAAAGAACTCAATTCTGCCTGGTAAACCTCCCAAAAACGCCCAATGGAAGCTTCCTCCCGCTGGTAGCCTGGAGATAAAGTTCTCCTGTGTTGAGATTGTTCACTCCGGCGAGAAGGTTCTCGATGATGAGAGAAGAAAATCCGAGTGAATAGGTGTTGAGAATGAGGAAATGTTCCTGTTCATCGAGGAGTGACAAAACGAGTTTCATCATTTCATTGATAGAATCTTCCAGTTTCCAACGCTCGCCATCGGTGCCGTGTCCGTAGGCGGGAGGATCGAGAATTATTCCATGGTATTTTTTTCCCCGCTTCACTTCCCGTTTCACGAATGTGAGCGCGTCTTCTACGACCCAGCGAATGTTGTCGAGATTGCTCAGCTCCATATTTTCTCTCGCCCAGGAGACAACTTGCTTGACTGAGTCGAGGTGAATGACGTCTGCTCCGGCTGCCTTGGCTGCGAGAGAAGCACCACCCGTGTAGGCAAAGAGATTGAGCACTTTCGGTTGCTCAGTTTTCAGAGTAGCAATACTGTCGGCGATGAAGTCCCAGTTACATGCCTGCTCCGGAAAAATGCCGACGTGTTTGAAAGAGGTGAGGGATAGGCGGAAAGCAAGGGACGAGGGACTAGGGACGGGGGACGATGAAGAGAGTGACGAGGGACTAGGGACGGGGGACGATGAAGAGAGTGACGAGGGACCGGGGGACGATTTTTTGTTTTGACTTTTCAAGGGGTATTCAATCGTCCAGCGGTCGGGCATGTCTTTGAGTTTTTTCCATGTTCCGGAGGAGCTGGAGTTCGGAACAAAACGGACATGCGCTTTTTTCTCCCATTCTTTCTGACTCAACACCGGATCCCAAACAGCCTGTGGTTCCGGGCGAATGGTGATATATTTCCCAAATCTTTCCAGCTTTTCGAAGTTCCCACAATCGATCAATTCGTAGTCGGGAAAATGGGTGGGAGTGAGGAGTTGCATGGGAGCGAAGGTAGGAAATAGGTATTAGGTACTAGGTACTAGGTGTATGGTATTAGGTACCAGGTATTAGGTACTAGGTGGCTTTATTTCAGGGTGTTTTTTAATCTAAAAAGCATATTTTGTATCGATGTTATTTTGTCAATCAATGCATTTATCTGAATGATATCACCAAATTTTAGTTTTTTAGAAATAATCAATTGAGTTTCCAATTCAGATGCTGAACCGGATGCTATTCCTAAAAAATGTAAAAATTCCTTCTTTGAATTTCTTCCTGATCCTTCCGCAATATTAGAAGGAATTGAGATACTGCATCTATTCATTTGTGAGACAATTCCATATCGTTCATCTGATGGAAATGATTTTGTCAACTGATAAACTTCAGCGGCTAATTCAATTGCCTTTTGCCAGACTAAAAGCTCTTTAAACCTATTCATGAAAATTATTTTGATTTGTCTTGTCTACATTCTATGCAAACGGAAGTTGTATTTTGAAAAAAAAGACACTTTTGTTAGGAGATTTTATAGACAGAGACATTGCATCAGATATCAACCACGAACCTAATACCTAATACCTAGTACCTAATACCTAGTACTTAATACCTAATACCTAATACCTAGTACCTAGTACCTAATACCTAATACCAACTAAAAAGTACCTGCCAACTCAGCCAACCTCATAAAATTAATTCCCAAATCCCTTGCACATCTAAAAATCTGCTCTACATTTATACCATCATTATAACCATAAATTACAATAAAAGATGTCTTCCGAACACGTTGATTCACAAATGACTATTGAAAACCTACAACTGAAAGTAGAAAATCAACAAAAGTTGATTCTGCAGCTGACAGGGGAAAATGAGGAGTTGTATCATCAATACAATCATTTGATGATCAGAAATGGCAAAATGCTCAAAAGGGTGGATGATTTACAGAAGATCATCGATGATTTACACATCAGAATTGAGGAGTTACAGCTGATCAATGGCAATATGCTCCAGTTGAATGATCGTTTGAGAAAACGTACGGACACAGCCATTTCTACCGGCAATGATCCTGGAAACATGAGAAATGAATATTTAAGTCCATATAATGATAGTTTAAAGAGCCATTCTTCGGTATTGGACCCATCTTCTCAATTTGATCTGGATGTCCTCTATGATCGCTGGAGAGCCTTCCCGGGACAAGTTGCATTGAATGCTCCTAACCTGAGAAAGCAGGTTTTGATGATGGTGCATTTGTACAACAACAAATCACTGCGTGCATCTGAATTGTTCAATCTTACCGGAGTGGGCGGTGTAACCGGCGCCCGCTATGTTTCCGCATTAAAGAAATTCGGACTTATCCGCTTTACCGGAGCCAGGAAAAAAGGCTCCTATGAAATCACTCCAACCGGTGTTTCTTTCATCGAATCCAAGGAGCCTGTAAAAGCTTCATCCGGATCAGACAGCCAACCGGCATTTGGTATTTCCGGCAGCGGCATCTCCGTTAAAGCCGAAGTGAAAATTCCGGAGCCGACGGTGATGGATCATAATGACCTTTAAGAGGGGACGAGGGACTGGGGACGAGGGACGGTATGGAGTGACTGGGGAAGAAGTGACGAGGGACTGGGGAAGAAGTGACAAGAGACCGGGTACGAGGGACGGTTTGGAGTGACTCGGGCGCTATAGATTTTTAAAGATTTTATTTTCGAATCATCGTAGAATTTTTCTTTTCCAATGTGTTGATCGCACTTGTGAGCATTGCAATGATCGAGTCGAGAATTGCTAATCTTGATGTGATAGTATTTTCATGCAGGAATAATTTTGATTTTTGGTACCAGCCCCTGCTCTCTCGTGCGGAACCTCTGGAGATCTTGAGAAAGTGACAATACTCTTTTCCAAATCCGCGACCGTATCCTTCTTCTATATTTGCCGATATTGATCCAACAGATCTTATCAATTGTTTGCAAATCTCCCTTCCACGAATATCGGTTAGCATTTTTTCTGTATCCCCCCAACATTCATCCCACAATTGAAGAGAAAGAACATAAAATTTTATTTCTTCCAGGCGATTCATTCAGGCAATCTGGTCCGGAAAAATCGAATTTACAACCACTTATATTAGAAAAAGATCGCATTTCATATAACCCCAATTCCCTTCCATTTCCTCAACATCCTCCCGTCCTCAAATTCCGTCCCTGACACCTCTTTGCGCCCCCTGCGCCTTTGCGAGAAATAATCTCACGCAAAGGCGCAGAGGGCGCAAAGTTTTTAGGCTTCTGCTGTTATCTTTGTGCGATGAAGAGAAAAGTCAGAGTGCGTTTTGCTCCGAGTCCTACCGGACCATTGCATATGGGGGGAGTGAGGACTGCCTTGTACAATTATCTTTTTGCCAAACAAAACAATGGAGATTTTATTCTCCGGATTGAAGATACCGACCAGAATCGTTTTGTTCCGGGCGCGGAGGAGTATATTATCGAAGCTTTGAAATGGACCGGTATACTTCCGAACGAAGGTGTTGGTTTTGGTGATGGACCCTATGCGCCTTACAGACAAAGTGAACGCAAAGATTTGTACAAAGAGTATGCTGACAGACTGATCCATTCCGGTCATGCGTATTATGCTTTTGACGAAGCGGAAGAGCTGGAGCAATTGCGTAAGACGATGGAATCGCAAAAGCAAACATTTGCTTACAACGCGCATTCACGCATGCAACTGAAGAATTCACTCACTTTATCAAAAGAGGAGACAGACAAACTGCTTTCACAAGGCGTGCATTATGTTATTCGTCTGAAAGTTCCTGCCGATGAAGAAGTAAGACTGACAGATATTATTCGTGGTCCCGTGAGTGTGCACAGCTCACAGATGGATGATAAAGTGTTGTTCAAGAGTGACGGAATGCCCACATATCATCTTGCGAATGTGGTTGACGATTACCTCATGAAAATTACGCATGTGATCCGCGGAGAGGAATGGCTTCCATCCGCTCCTTTGCATGTGTTGTTGTATCGTTATCTCGGATGGCAGGAAGTGATGCCGCAGTTTGCACATCTTCCATTGCTCTTAAAACCCGACGGCAACGGAAAGCTGAGCAAGCGTGATGGAGATCGATTAGGTTTTCCTGTATTTCCACTGAACTGGATTGATCCGGAAACCAAAGAACTTTCATCCGGTTACAGAGAGAAAGGATATTATCCTGCTGCTTTCGTGAATATGCTTTCTCTTCTGGGCTGGCATCCGAGCGATGACAAAGAATTGTTTTCGATGGATGAATTGATCCGCGCTTTTTCTCTTGAAAGAGTAAGCAAGAGTGGAGCGAAATTCGATCCGGAGAAAACGAAATGGTTCAACGAACAATACCTGCGACAGCAGCCGGATACACAACTGGCAGCTCAGCTCAGACTAGCCGTGAAAGCGAAATATCACTTTGCAGATACTGATCACAGGATGCAGGAATCATTCCTGTTGCATGCGGTCAGACTGATGAAAGAAAGAATTCATTTTGAATCTGAGATGTTGGAGATTGGTTCTTATTTATTTGAAGCACCTGTTGCCTACGATGAGCAGGTGATTCTCAAACGATGGAAACCGGAGCTGGCTGAGTTCTTTGTTCAGCTGATTGATGCGTATAAAGCATCAACTTCATGGAGCGAAGCGGAGGCGGAAGCGACTTTTAAAGCCGTGGCCGAAAAAGTCCAGCGTAAGCCCAATGAACTTCTGCAATTGTTCCGCGTCATGGTGAGCGGGCAGGGTGGAGGATTGCATCTCTTCAGCATGGTCGAACTGCTTGGCCGGGAAGAGATTGTTGGAAGAATTAATAAAGCATTAAACACATTGCAAACACACGCCTAAAATCTCTGCGCCTTTTGCGTCTTTGCGTGAAAAATTTTATGCAAAGACGCGAAGGCCGCGAAGAAAATTATAATTATGAGCACAGAAAAAGGACCGAATTTCCTTGAGGAAATCATTCGGGAAGACATAAAAAACAAGAAACACGGAGGACGAGTATTGACGCGTTTCCCGCCGGAGCCAAATGGATATTTGCACATCGGTCATGCGAAAAGTATTTGTCTCAACTTCGGAATAGCAAAAGAGGTTGGAGGAACAACGAATTTACGTTTCGACGATACGAATCCGGAAAAGGAAGAAACGGAATATGTAGAAAGTATCAAAGCGGACATTCAATGGCTCGGATTTCAATGGGCGAATGAATTTTACGCTTCGGACTATTTTCCAAGGCTGTATGATTTCGCGGTTGAGCTGATCAAAAAAGGTCTCGCTTATGTTGATGATTCTACGCCTGAAGAAATCGCCGCGTTAAAAGGAACGCCTACTGTTCCCGGGAAAGACAGTCCGTATAAAAGCAGAAGCATTTCGGAAAATCTCGATTTGTTCGAACGCATGCGTAAGGGAGAATTCAAAGACGGAGAAAAGGTGTTGCGTGCGAATGTAGACATGGCTTCGCCGAATATGCACATGCGTGATCCGATCATGTATCGCATCAAGCACACTCCGCATCACCGCACAGGAGATACATGGTGTATTTATCCGATGTACGATTATGCGCACGGACAAAGTGATTCCATTGAAGAGATCACACATTCCATTTGCACACTCGAATTTGAAGTTCACCGTCCCTTATACGAATGGTTCATTGAGAAGCTGGGAATTTTCCCGAGTCACCAGTATGAGTTTGCTCGACTGAATCTGAATTACACAGTGATGAGCAAACGGAAACTGTTGCAACTGGTGAAGGAAAATCATGTAAGCGGATGGGATGATCCGCGCATGCCCACCATCAGCGGAATGCGGAGGAGAGGATACACACCGGAAAGCATCCGTCGCTTTTGTGATATGATTGGTGTCGCACGCAGAGAGCATGTGATTGATGTTGGCATGCTTGAGTTTTGTGTGCGCGAAGACCTGAATAAAATTGCCAATCGTGTGATGGTAGTAATGGATCCTGTGAAGCTGGTGATAACAAATTATCCGGAAGGAAAAACGGAGATGTTGAAGGGAGAAAATAATCCGGAGCGTGAAGACAAAGGCGGGGAACGTGATTTACCCTTCAGCAGGGAGTTGTGGATAGAGAGGGAAGATTTCAAAGAAAATCCGGAGAAGAAATTTTTCCGTCTGGGTCCCGGACTGAAAGTGCGTTTGAAGCACGCGTATATTATTCAGTGCGACAGCTACGATAAAGACGAGCATGGAAAAATCACGGAGATTCGCTGCACATATATTCCTGAAAGCAAGAGCGGACATGATACAAGCGGGATCAATGTGAAAGGCACTATACATTGGGTGAGTATCCAGAAGGCGATAGATGTGGAGGTTCGTGTGTATGATCGATTGTTCCGCGTAGAAAATCCTGCTGCAGAAGAAGGAGATTTCAAGGAGTACATGAATCCAAACAGTTTGCAGATTATTTCTAAAGCCAAAGCGGAGCCTTCTCTCGCAGCGACTGTTGCCGGTGATAAATTTCAGTTTATCCGCAAGGGATATTTCTGCGCTGATAAAGAAAGCAAACCCGGACAACTGGTTTTCAATCGTACGGTAGCGTTAAAAGATAGCTGGGCGAAGCAACAGACGGCGGCAGCTGTTGAATAAATAAGATTTCACACCAAGGCGCAAAGTTCGCGAAGAAATCTTTACGTCCTTTGCGCCTTTGCGTGAAAAAAAACTCTCCCATGAAAATTCAACTTCACACCATCAGAATATACGCCTATCATGGCTGTTTGCCCGAGGAAACAAAAATCGGTGGGCATTACACTGTGGATGTGACGATCGATACGGATTTTTCTGAAGCGGCGCAGACCGATGATTTGAATAAGACGGTAGATTATTGCGAAGTGTTTGAGATTGTAAAAGAGGAAATGTCCATCCCGTCAAAACTCATTGAGCATGTCGGGAAAAGAATTGTGAAATCATTGTTGAATAAAATTAGCCGTATTGAAAAGGTGCAAGTGTGTGTGACAAAAATTGCTCCTCCTATGAATGGGGATGTGTCGGCGGTGAGTATTACGATTGAAGAGGTACGTCTGAAATCGTAATTCAATTAATATAATTTTCGATTCATTTAACTCGATTATTTAGAAATGAAGATTCAGCATTTGAGGATATCGCAATTAGCGATACCTTCTAATGCTTTTTTATTTCTGGTCAATAGTATTTTTGAAATGTAATAAGTATACATCGTTTACTCAAGCCCAGGTTCCCTGTAAGACGTCATGATTTCCTTCCCCGCTCTTCCGTCTCTCGTCCCCAGTCCCTCGTCCTCCGCTCGTCCCACTCTTCATAATCCTGAATCTCAGAAGCAAAACTTCCCATGTTTTAAGCGGAAAAACTCAACTTTTCCTTAAAAAACACGTAAAAAAAGGCATTCGTAGCGATAAACCTACGTTACTTTTTACTATCATTGCAACCCGATTTCATGGTCCTGTGGCCGAGTCTAAGGCAGAATCTGTCCTGAACCTTCGGGATACAGCGGTTCAGAAATAGTGAAGAGTAATTAGTGAAGAGTAA
>CALMQM010000055.1 GCA_937871435.1 uncultured Bacteroidota bacterium
GGGCTGACATTATTATAGAAAACACAACAACGAAAATTCCAAAGCCCGAAGGGCTGACATTATTTTAGTCAACAAAACACAAAAGATCAAAAGCCCGAAGGGCTGACATTATTTTAGTCAACAAAACACAAAAGATCAAAAGCCCGAAGGGCTGACATTATTATAGAAAACACAATAACGAAAATTTCAAAGCCCGAAGGGCTAACATTATTTTAGACAACAAAACACAAAAGATCAAAAGCCCGAAGGGCTGACATTATTATAGAAAACACAACAACGAAAATTCCAAAGCCCGAAGGGCTGACATTATTTTAGTCAACAAAACACAAAAGATCAAAAGCCCGAAGGGCTGACATTATTTTAGTCAACAAAACACAAAAGATCAAAAGCCCGAAGGGCTGACATTATTATAGAAAACACAATAACGAAAATTTCAAAGCCCGAAGGGCTGACATTATTATAGAAAACACAATAACGAAAATTCCAAAGCCCGAAGGGCTGACATTATTACCTCCGGAAAATTATTATCGAATATTTTACACAACAAATAATAAATTTATGGCAGGCACATATTCCCAATTGTACGTCCAAATAATTTTCGCTGTCAGCGGAAGAGAAAACCTTATTGCAGAATCATGGAAGCATCTACTCAATAAATACATTGCAGGAATTATTGAAGCCAAAGGTCAAAAATCAATAATAGTGAATGGCACTGCTGATCATATACATTGTTTTGTAGGATTGAAACCTTCGATGGCGGTTTCAAATCTCACGAGGGATATCAAGAACAACTCTTCAAAATTTATCAATGAAAACAATTTCCTCTCTGGAAAATTTAAATGGCAAGAAGGATATGGAGCATTTTCATATTCACAGTCGAGTATTCCCAACGTTTATTCCTATATTTTAAATCAGGAAGAGTATCACAAAAGGAATAGTTTTAAAAACGAATATCTGGAATTGTTGAATAAATTTCAGATTGATTTTGAGCCACACTATTTATTCAACTGGATAGAATAATTTCACCCCTTTCGGGGTTATTTCTGATATTGTTGAATTTTCTATAATAATATCATCCTTTCAGGATTGCATTCAAAGTTTTTGAAAAAAATGAAATTAAATAAAATCGATCAGGAAAACTTCTATTTAAAATTATAGCATTTATCGAACGAAATTTCAGTAATCGGAATGGGCTTCAAAACACAGAAATAAATTATTTTCTATTCCGAATACTTGCTCTGTATAAATCTACAAAATATAATTCACACTGAAATTTCTTTGGAGCCCCCGGATTCACTAATCCTCTACCGACAAAATCCCAACAATAAATTATGTGCAGATTTTTAACTGAATCGAAAAAAAACAACTCCTATTCATCCCCCACTCTCACTCCACCTTTTTCAAAAAAATCAAATAGGTAGGGAAGTGGTCGCTGTAACCGCCGGCATAATTGTCGAAATCATAGGTTCGCTTCGGATACCCTTTGTAACGTCCATCGGTTTGAACCATCCAGGGTTTGTTGAAAATTTTCGCGTCCTGAAAAAAGAAGCCACTCTGATCTTTATTCAAAAATCCTGAGGATATCATAATCTGATCAAACAAATTCCAACTATCGTTATAGGCAAGCGTACCAATTCCCTGCTTGTACATATTCACCCAGGGATTGTACATCCCTCCTTTTTCAACTTTGTCTTTGTCGCCTTTCGCTCCCAAAACTACTGCAACACTCGGACTCACCGGATCATCATTCAAATCACCCATCACAATAATTTTCGCATCCGGATTGATAGCGGTGATGGAATCAATTTTGTGTTTACAGACTCTTGCAGCAGATGCACGTCCCGGCGCACTTGCCTCTTCTCCCCCTCTGCGTGACGGCCAGTGATTCACAAACACATGCAATGGCTCTCCGGCAAACATTCCATATACATACAATACATCACGCGTTTTGCGGATCGTACTGTCCGGATTGTACAACATCACATTCAATGGTTCACTGAATTTTGGAGTAAAATATTTCGGGTTGTATAACAATGCAACATCCACACCTCTTTCATCAGGCGAATCATAATGTACAATCTGGTAATTTCTACGAATGAGTGAAGGCTGGTGCGCAAGGTCTTTTAATACAGTTTCATTTTCTATCTCCGCACATCCGAACATTGCCAAACCATCCGGTGATTTATCTGTCCCAATCTGAGACAACACCTCAGAAAGATGATTGATTTTATCCATGTAAACCTCGCCGGTATAGCGTTTAGTTCCTTCCGGAAGAAATTCTTCATCATTTACCTTTGGATCATTGATGGTATCGTAAAAATTTTCCAGGTTGTAGAAACCTATCATCGACAATTTGTAATTGGTCTTTTGAGCCTGCACACAAAGACTCATCAAAGAAAAAATGCTGAGGATGAAGAGGATCTGTTTTCTCATAATTTGAACGGGTTCTATTGAATAGGGCGGCAAACATACAAAAAGCGGTGTTGTATGCTACCATAAACTCAGGATTTCATCAATTTCTTCATTCAATCCTTATTCACTTTTCTTGTCCAATCTTTAAATTTTAATTGAAAAACGACAATTCAACCGAAAGATTGGACTAAATCATTCTTTACACTGATTTCACAATGAATTCATCCGGAAATAACCAACACATATAAGCAACTTTTGCTAATTTGATTAGCTTTGTCCCCCCCGAATTTGGGGTAGAAAAAGCACAAGACTTGAACATTATGCGATCAAAAAAAACGTTATTCTTTATTCTTTGCCTGTTTTTACCTTTTCTGACATTTGCTCAAACCGCAACTGTCAAAGGTATTGTAACAGATGAAGGCAACCGTCCTGTGGCGGGTGCAAAAATTTCAATCAAATCCACCGGACATACTATTACCACCGATTCTACCGGAGCGTATAGTTTGACAAATGTTCCATACGGAAAACACAAAATTGAAATTGAAAAAGATGGAGTTGCTCTTGCAACGAAAGACATTGAAGTAAGTGAACCCGAAGTGATGGTACCGATTCACCTGGGTGATCAAACCACTGAAGGAGTCGTTTCCACTTCTGAAAGCATTCCAACAGTTTCATTGAATGAAGATGAGCTCAAAGAATCCTCATCACCATCAGTTGCCAGTGTACTTACTGCTTCAAGAGACGCGTTTGTTTCCGCGACATCCTTTGTTTTCAGCGCTGCACGATTCAGGATTCGCGGATATGATGACGAAAACTTCCTCACTCTGATGAATTCCGCACCAATGAACGACATGGTTACAGGCCGTAACCTCTATTCCTCCTGGACCGGTCTTAACGATGTGATGCGCAGCAGAGAAGCCACTTATGGCCTTGCTCCTGCAACTTATTCTTTCGGTGCATTGGGCGGAGTTACCAGCATCGATAGTCGCGCTTCACACCAGCGCAAACAATTTCAGATTTCTTATTCCGCCTCCAACCGTTCCTATGATAATCGCGTGATGGCAACATGGGGTTCCGGAGTGATGAAAGGCGGATGGGCTGTTTCCCTTTCCTATTCACGTCGCTGGGCGGACGAAGGATATACAAAAGGATCATTTTATGATGGTCATTCTTATTTCCTCAGTGTAGAAAAAATCATCAACAGCAAACATTCACTCAGTCTCACCGGTTTCGGTGCTGCCACAATCAATGGCCGTTCAGCTCCTGCAACAAAGGAAATGATGGCTCTTGCGAATGATCACTATTACAATCCTAACTGGGGTTACCAAAACGGTAAAGTACGTAACGCGGTTGTGGGTGATGCACACCAACCTGTTGTGATTCTTTCTCATGAATGGAAAATAAATGAAAAGTCTTCTCTTGAATCTGCTGTCTCTTTCCAAACAGGCTTGGCTAAAGTATCTGGACTGGATTGGTACAACGCAGAAGATCCTCGCCCGGATTACTACCGTTACCTGCCAAGTTTCGATCCGAATTACGGAGAAGATAGCGCGAGCTTCCAGGCTTACTCATCACAGCTCGCAGATTTATTGCGAAACAACGAAGCTTTGCGTCAGATTCAATGGGACAAATTGTACGAAGCAAACCAATTGCATGACACTACGATCAATGGCACTTCCGGCAAATGGGCTAAATATGTTATACAAGATCGTGTGAGTGATACCAAACGTATTAACTTCAACACCATTTACAATCGTGTTGTAAATGATCACCTCACATTCAATGGCGGACTGACTTATCAATCCCAGACTACTGAATCATATAAAGAAGTGAAGGATTTGCTTGGCGCGGATTTCTTCACCGATTTGAATCAGTTTGCGCAACAGGCAAATCCATTGGATTCAAATGCTAACCAAAACGATTTGAACAACCCGAATCGCACTTTGCATGTTGGCGATAAATACGGCTATGATTATACAGCGCACATCAGCAAAGGTGCTCTCTGGGGACAAGGTGTATTTACATACAACCGTGTCGATTTCTTCGTTGCATTGAATCTGTCCAACACAGGATTCTACCGCACCGGTCATGTGAGAAACGGTGTGTTCGCGAATTCATCTTTTGGAGATTCTGAAAAGAAGAGTTTTTTCAATTATGCTGTTAAAGGCGGACTTACATACAAAGCAAATGGAAGAAATTATTTCTTCGTTAGTGTTGAAAACCTGACCCGCGCTCCATTGTTTGACAATGCATTCATCTCTCCAAGAACACGAAATACACTCGCCAACGATCTGAAGAGTGAATCTATCATTTCAACTGAAGGCGGATATTTATTGAAGTCTCCAAGACTGAAAGGTAAAGTGGTTGGTTACCTCACTCAATATACCGACGGAACTGACACACGCAGCTTCTATGATGACGACTACCGCACATTTGTGAATTACACTCTCACCGGTATCGACAAACGTCATGTTGGTTTGGAAGTCGCGGTTGATGCATCACTCGGAAAAGGATTTACGGCCAATGCTGTTGCTTCGGTAGGACAGTTCTTCTACTCATCCAGACCACTTGCCACAACAACACAGGATAACAAAGACACTTTATTGGGATCAAACGAAATACTGTACATCGAGAACATTCGCCTCAGTGGCGGTCCACAAAGTGCCTACACTATTGGAATAAATTATCGTTCCAAACGTTTCTGGTTTGTAAATGTGAACTTTAATTATTTCGATGAAATATTTATCGATGCGAATCCTCGTCGTAGAACGATTAACTCTCTTGATCTTGTAGATGCCGGTTCAGCCAACTGGCAGCAAATCCTCCAACAGGAAAAAGTGGACGGTCAGTTTACGATGGATGCTTCTGCCGGTTGGTCCTGGAGAATGAACAACAAAATTAAATCTCTGAAACGTCCGGCTTATCTTGTGCTTAACACGGGGGTCACCAATATCCTGAACAATAAGGATCTGATCAATGGCGGATATGAGTATAGCCGTTTTGATACCCAAAACAAAGACGTCAACAAATTCCCAAGCAAATACACTTACAGTTACGGTACAACCTTCTTTGCAAGTGTAACATTGCGTTTCAATTAATCCCTTCGAAAAAAAAACAGACACTATATCATGACAACAATGAAAAGATTCTCCAACATGCTCAGATTGCTCATCCTGATTGGTATGACCACATCTGTCCTTACATCCTGTGTGAAAAAGGAATATGATGAGCCTGCTACCGCGAATGTGGATCCGGATTTAATCGCGACACATTCCATCAGTCAGTTTATTGCAATGGCAACCGGACCGGTTCCAAAAGAAATTACTCAGGACGTTATTCTTTCCGGAGTAGTAATCGCGGATGATGAATCAGGTAATTTTTACAAAGAAATTATCATCCAGGACTCCACTGCGGGGTTGAGTATCAGTGTGGACATCTCCAACTTTTACACTGAATACCCGATCGGGCGCCGCCTCTTCATCAAAGCCAAAGGACTTTACCTTGCTGATGATGGTGATGGCAACTTCCAGATTGGTGTGAAAGACAACAATACAATCGGACGTATTCCTTCTACTCTCGTGGCACAATACATTGTAAAAGGTAAATGGGGAATTCCTGTTACTCCTGCGAGCTATACTCTGAGCAGCCTTGGAACAGCGAAGTCCAATACACTGGTAAAAATCAGCGGTGTTGAATTTGTTACAGCGGACGCAGGAATCAGTTACGCGGATGCGATCAACCTGATTTCTAAAAACCGTGTGGTGGAAGATTGCTCAAGTCCGGCTAACACAGTGAAAATGTACAACAGCGGCTACTCCAAATTCGCCGCGGAAATTACTCCGACCGGTAATGGTACGATCATTTGCGTGAATAAACTATATAACGGCGCGCCTGAACTTGTCATCCGCGATCCGAAAGATTTGAATATGACTGATATTCGTTGTGACGGAACCACAGGAGCTTTGACTCAAATGCCGATAGACAGTCTGCGTATGGTATTTACAGGAACAACTACTACTTGTCCGGTTGGACGTAAAATAAAAGGTATTGTAATTTCTGATAATGCCAACCAAAACACAGATCCGAAAAACATGGTGATTCAGGATGGAACTGCAGGTATCGTAGTTCGCTTCTCCGCTGCTCATGCCTTTGCTATGGGTGCTGAAGTAGAAGTGCGCGTATCCGGACAGGAATTATCTGAATACAATGGATTGCTTGAAGTGAACTATGTTGATCCGGGAAATGCAGTTCAAACAGGAACAGGCACTATCACTCCACGAGTTGCAACTTGCGCTCAGATCGTTGCCAACCTGCAAGCCTGGGAGTCAACACTGGTAACTGTTCAGGCCGGTACTGCTTCCGGTTCCGCTACCTACAGTGGATCCAATACACTTACAGATGCAACCGGAGCTGTGACTTTGTATACCCGCACACAGGCTTCCTTCGCGACTACAGCATTGCCTTCAGGACCGAAGAATTATACCGGAGTACTCTCCGAATATTCATTTGCGACAATTCCTGCTCAGCTTTCAATCAGAAGTACAGCGGACGTTCAATAATATTTAGATCTAAAAAAAATCCCCGAATTGCTTCGGGGATTTTTTTTTGCTTAGTGTCGAAGAAAAGTTTCAACTTTCTCCGCAAATCCTTTCGGGTTCTCGGCATGAACCCAATGTCCTGCATTTGGTACAGTCACAATTTCAACATCCATGAAAATACTTTTGATTTCATTTTCATCACCCGTTTGGATATAACCGGATTTTTCTCCACGGATAAAAAGTGCAGGAACAGAAATTTTATTTTTGGGACTGAACGCAACCCCGATAGCATCAATGTGCTTTTCTAAACCATTGAGGTGAAACCGCCAGTCGAGGCGATTGTCTTCTTTCCAATATAAATTTTTTAACAGGAACTGAAGTGTTGCTTCATCGTGAATGGAAACCCGTAACTGCTCCTCCACTTGTTTACGTCCGCCAGCCGACTGAAGATCTACAGCATGGAGAGCAGAAAGAATATTTTGATGATGCGGAGCATAATAACGCGGAGCAATATCCACGACAATTAATTTCTCTACTCTTTCAGGAAACAATTCACTGAAAAACATGGCTACTTTTCCGCCCATTGAATGACCCATCAGAATAATTTTATCAATCGACAAATCATCCATCAACTCTTTCACATCTGCTGCCATCAGACTGTATGAAATATCATCTGAATGCGGGCTCCGGCCATGATTCCGCAAATCTATCGCGTAACAGGCAAATCCCAGAGAAGAAAATGTATTGGAAAAAGTCATCCAGTTATCTCCCAATCCAAATAATCCGTGGAGGATAAACAACGGCATGCCTTCTCCGGTTTTTTTATAATGTAGTTTCATACGACTTGAAGAGAAATTGAACAAAAGAATTAGTTCTTCAAACAACGCAGATACATCTGAACTGTATTTTCCAATCCAAAATACAATGCGTCTGAAATGAGTGCATGACCAATGGAAACCTCCAGTAATCCGGGAACTTCAGTTTGAAAATATCTCAGGTTGTTCAGATTGAGATCATGTCCGGCATTCAATCCTAGTCCGACTTTTGCTGCACGTTTCGCAGCCTGAATATATTCACTCACTGCTTTTGTGGGATGATTGGGAAATTCACTCGCAAAATATTCAGTATACAATTCGATTCTGTCACTTCCTGTTTCCGCGGCAAAGTCCACCATTCGTTCTATGGGAGCAAGAAAAAGAGAAGTCCTGACTCCGTAGCTTTTCAGTTCTGCCACAACATCTGTCAAAAACAATTGATGCGCTTCCGTATCCCAGCCGGCATTGGAAGTCAATACATCCGGAGGATCAGGAACCAATGTTGCCTGAGCAGGTTTTATCTCCTGAATCAGTTTCAAAAAATCACGGGATGGATAGCCTTCGATATTGAATTCCGTTGTCACAACATCTTTAAGCGCATACACATCTTTTACCCGAATGTGTCGCTCATCCGGGCGGGGATGTACAGTAATTCCCTGCGCTCCAAAAC
>CALMQM010000056.1 GCA_937871435.1 uncultured Bacteroidota bacterium
TCTTTCACTTTCACTAAATCTGTGTATTCTCAGAATGCAGAACACTTAATTTTTTCTACAATGCTTGTACTCCTTCGGAGTTTGATGAGCGAACATTTTGCGGTCAGGTGGATAATTATTTACATCACAATTCAAGGTCAACTTGCACACAGACTTGGATTAAAGACCTGGCCCGGCAAGTTGTGACTAATTTTCAATTTAAGGTTTCTGTAATTTCTTCGAAAGGCTACAAAACAGAAAGCGATTGCCCGACATAATTTCGTTGGACAATCGCTTTTTGTATAAACAGTAATCAATATACTGATGGCATTCTGGTTAATTTTAGCATCCGCTTATTATTCACCCTGCTTAACCAGGAGTACTTTTGCAGGAATAAGGCCATGAGCCTCTTTATGTGTCCGGATAACATCGCTCGAATCTGCTGCTTCTGAAAGACACATCACCAGACCTTCTTTCTCGTCAACCCAGTAATTGACGAAGTTCACGCCATATTTTCCCTGCGTTGCCAGATCCTTTGTGTGCGCATTCGCGACATCTTGAGCAGTAACTTTTCCGGCTCCAAGATAATGGAAGTCAAGGAAGAGATTTTTACCCGACTGAATCGCGGCTGCTTGTCCTTCCGTAACTTCATAGACGTGTGTGGGAATCAAACCATGCGCTTCTGCATGAGTCTGTCTTACTTTGTCACAGTCACTTGCGCTGGAAAGACAATAAACCAATCCATCAGCTTCATCCACCCAGAAACGGATGAAATTCACTCCAAACTTATCTTGTGTAGCCAGATCTTTTTGATGAGCCGCCGCTACATCCGCGTAGGTTACTTTTCCTGGCTCCAGCTGATGAACGTCCAAAAAGAAACGCGTAGCATCAGAGGATGTGTTGATAGCTGATTGATTTTTTTGTGCTGTGGTCTGCAATGACAAGCACATCATTGCAAAAAGGGAGAAGAGAACTGAAATTTTTTTCATGTGAATAGGAGTTTTAAGGAGTTTAGGAATTTATAAATTGGAAATCATTAAATGACCAAGTCCGCTGTGGCAGGGCTGAATGTGGCATGAACTTCAAAGATCTGATTGCATGGAAATCCACCTTTGCGGGCATGTTCTCTCAGGATCTCTTCCTCTTCAGCCTTGTAAATGCACCAGATATTGTCGCTGGTCACATAGCTTTTCAGCCATTCGATCCGTTCGGTACCAAGTTCAGTGATCACTGAACATGAACGTTGCGCGATTGATTTACGGTCGGCAAGTGTAAGGGCTCCCGCACCGGGGAGATTCCTTTGAATTAAATAGGTTTTCATTGGTTGTTGTTTATGGGGTTTTGATACATGCAAAGAAAGCGCATGCATCTCCCGGAGAATGCAACAAATCATCCAATGAATTGCAAAGACATAGTAAAAATCATTCAGATTCTGGTAAAAATAAACCAGAATGCACGAAAGGATTCAAATCAAAGTGGTGAAGGAGTATTTCAGGACATCCGAAGCAGGTCTATATACTCCATAGGGCGAAGTCCAAACCGTTCTTTAAAGCATTTTGTAAAATAAGAAGGACTGGAAAAACCTGTATCGGTAGAAATTTGTGATATGGAAAATCTTTGCGTTTTTAAAAGAGCAATGGCTTTCCCTAGACGAAATTCTCTGAGCAGATTATTGGTCGACAGACCTGTCAGCATCGTTGTTCTTCTGTATAATTGCGAATTGCTCATTGCCATAGCTTTTGAAAATTCCGAAAGCTCAAAATTTGCATCATGATAATTTTCTTCCATGACAGAAAACAACTGACGAATTACATCTTCGTCCGATTGCGGCAAAACAAAATACTTCGCCTTCTGATTTTTTAAAACATCCTTTGAAACCAGATCCCGCACTTGCGAAGAAAATGCAAGTCGCTTTTTCCCCGAAATAAAACATAAATGATTCCCAAACTGAATCGCATCGCCAAAGAGAATATTACTTGTTTCAATTGGCTCTCCTCCATTGACAGCAATTCTCAAATCCAATTGATCAAGATCTTTATCGGATAGATCATTCAATACTTTCAGCGAAAAAGAAACTGCCTGTGATGCGGACTCAAAAGAGATCACGAATCCATCACCGGAATGTTCAGCTTCACTCCCATTGTATAAGGAAATATTTTTTCTAAATATTTCATCCTGTCTGCTGATAAGCTGATCCGCATGAGCAGCCCCCAAACAATGCTGTAGCATTGCATGATCACAACTTTTTGAAACAACTATGATACGGAAGCCGGGGTTTGTAAATATTTTCACTCCATTCTCAACAACAGCATCATCAGGATCATAAATACGTCCGAGGAAGGACTGTACTATTGTACTACTGACTTCTATAATCTTGTGCGGAATGAGTCCATGAGCCTTTTTGTGCATATTTTTCACTGCATCTTTATTCGAGGCTTCAATCAGACAAAAAATAGTTTCCCGCTCTTCATCAATCCAATAAGTCATACAATTGCATTCAAACTCATGCTGATGAAGAAGGTCCTTACGGTGTGCTTCCGCCACGTCCTTAGACCTGACGCCGGGAACACTGTGAATATCCATGTACAATGGGGGCATACCTAGATTTTTCGGGCAAGATAATGAATTCGAAAATTGAATTACACAACACCTTTCATGGAGGGATGTATAAAAATATGCATCTATAAAATTAACAAAGAAAAACGGGTATTCAAAAGTCCCCTCTGGGACAAGTCTTTAACATAAGTCCAAGCGCGTGCAGACTTGGCCCTTTAGATACCGGCTCTACCTGAATTACCTGCCTTCAGCTCCGCCGTAAATACCTCCATTGCTTTACACCATGTGATTTTAATTCAATTAAATCGCGCAACCTGTTGGCATGCTTCCACAAAACTTTCATTCCTTTTATATGCAGACAGTCAATCTTCCCCGAACATTCCCTGAGGTATTAAAAAGATAAAACAAACATACTCCCTATTTA
>CALMQM010000057.1 GCA_937871435.1 uncultured Bacteroidota bacterium
ATAAAATTTCAAACAAGGAAGCACTTGATGAAATGGCCTATCTCGCTATGCAGTTTGGATATACAGTAAAATATGAAAATCCTGTCCGGACGAAAGAAGACATCGCTGCTCTGGAAAAAAATTACGATGCGGTTTTTCTCGGAATCGGTCTCGGTCTTACTTCCGATCTGAAAATAAAGGGAGAAGAAATGGAAAACTGCTTCGGAGCAGTGGAATTTGTGGAAGAACTTCGAAAGAAACATTTTTCAATAAAGGTTCCCGAAAAAGTTGTGGTACTCGGTGGCGGAAATACTGCCATGGATGCTGCTTCTGAAAGTGCAAGAATGGGTGCCACACACGTGACACTCGCTTACAGGAGAAGCAAAGAGGAAATGGGCGCCTATGAATTTGAATACGATCTCGCAAAAGGAACCGGAGTGAAAGGCCTGTTTAATGTTGCTCCTCTTGAAATTCGTGGTAACGGAAAAGTGTCCGGTGTTCAGTTTATTCGTACAAAAACTGAAAACGGGAAAGTTGAAAATATTCCCGGGTCAGAATTTTTTGTCGATTGTGATTGGGTGATTAAAGCTACCGGACAATCAAAACAAATGCAGTTTTTACAAAATATTAATGGATTGGAAATAGATAAGAAAGGTTGCATAGTTATCAATCCTCTGACTTTACAAACAAAGAATCCAAAATATTTTGCCGCCGGTGACGGTGTGAGTGGAGGACAAGAAGTAGTCAACGCTGCCGCGGATGGAAAGAAAGCCGCACATGGAATCAAATCATACCTCGGCGTTTAAATAACAAAATCCGGAGAGCAAATTCTCCGGATTTATTTTATGTTTCGGTCTGAACCTTCCGCTTTTTAAACTTACTTCAATAGAGGTTAAGTTCATCAGGAATCCTACAGTAATTATTCTACTCCAATTTATTGCTTCAGCAGTTTTGTGATGCCCGCTTCTTTACCATCACGGATAACTTTCAGAAAATAAACTCCTGTTTGTAAGGACTCCATTCCCTGAATCATTTCGGTTTCCGCTCCATGTCCTGCGAACTTATGCGATGACGCAACCACATTTCCACTTATATCCATTATCTGAAAATCCATTTCTCCATCTGACGGAGAATAGTAATCTATGTTCACATAACTTGAAAAGGGATTCGGACTGATATTTAAAATTCTGAATTCCTGTTCACTTCCTTTGTTTTTCACAGAAACAGGGTCGAAGATTTCATACTTACCATCATAATCTACTTGCTTAAGGCGATAGAATGAAACACCATCCATCGGGGCAAAATCTTCGAATGAGTACAGATGCATTTCCGTACTGTTTCCGCTTCCGGGAACTCTTGTTAGCATATCAAAATGTTGTCCGTCTCCACTTCTTTCCAGTTCAAAATGTGAATTGTTGATTTCACTCATCGTCGTCCAGTTGATTACGACCGATCCATCTTTCAATGTTGCTTTGAATTCAGAAAGCTCAACCGGTAATGGATTATTCGTAGTAGAAGAACCAAGAGTGAAAAATCCATATACCGTGGGCTGAGTTGTCGATTGAACTGTTCCACTCGTTGAATTTCCGCTGGTTCCGTTATTCCCATGATCCTTCCACTTGTTGCTCGCTACATCCCATCTCGCAACCCGAAGATCTCCAAGTGCAGTCACTCCACAACTGTTCGTGTTCCAGCTGATAGTCACTGTTACTTTCGAAGCTCCATTCATCCGGTTTAATGTCCAGTATTCACAACGGCTGACATGATTCAATCCCGGATCAAGACTGTTCACATTTCCAATTGAAATCGGATCAATGTGTTGATATTCTGCCATGAACTGATCTGTTGATGAAGTCGGCGATGACATACTGATAGGCCTGTAAACCGAATTTCTTCCAACAGGGAAAGTGAATGCCTGATTACCTGTTTTTTTCACCGGACCATTCACGAAACTTGAATTGCTGACACCATTCACGGTAGAAATTCCATTGTCAATAATCAACGGATTGGATGTTGTCGTATAAATCATTCCACTTGTCAGTGTAATTGTATTCGTCACCGTTACCGGAATCGCTAAAGTCAAACCGGCTGTACCATTGTTCATCACAAATCGACGAATAGTAACAGCAAAAGATGGATTTCCGGAAATTGTTTGTGCGGTATTTCCATTCACAGTCACTGTACCACCACTTGCTCCGAATGTAATGTTTGCATTCGTACCAATGGTTGAAATATCTCCTGAAAAAGTATTGTTGTGATTGTATGCCGGATACAATATCCCGGTACCAGTCTGCTGAAAAGTTGCCGAGCTTTTGTAAGCATCCGCAGTACTGTTCGATAAGTACATTATTCCTGTTCCGCTGTTTTTCAGTAATACAGGTCCGTTGTACACATTGCCACCGGAAGATGTATTGTCTGTGGCTCCGGTTTTTTCAAATTGTGAAGGTCCGTTGAATGTTGCTCCGTTAAGATATACTTGTGGAAAAGCGACATTCAGCGTTCCATTGAAAGTTGTTCCTGTTTGAAAATAAATAGACGCTGTTCCGGTTGCGGTGAGTGAATTTGCAGATGAACCGTTTTGAGTGAATTTGCGGAGATATAAATCACCACCCGTATACCCTGAACTTCCTACAGAAACTGTTTTTCCGGAAGCCAGCGAGGCAGTTCCATTGCTTTGACCGAAGCGAATTCCGCCATTGGCTGTATTATTGAGAATAATATTTCCGTTGAAATCTGTTCCGCCTGCGTCATTGTATGCCACATGGATAATTCCTGATCCGGCATTTGTAAATGTCGCGTCGCCGTTGAATACATCGCCGTTGGATTGCGCGAAAGTAATCCCTCCGTTCGCACTGTCGACTAAAGTAAAAGTTGAATTGAAAGTGTTGTTTCCACTACATTGATCATTTGTTGTACCTGTTTTTACGAATGAGGCGGCGCCATTGAAGGTAGCACCTGATAACTGCAATGAACAGGATGATGTATTCAGATTTCCGTTAAAAATACTTCCCGGATGTATCGCCAGCAGTGCGGTTCCTCCTGTGCGGATAGTCTGTGCAGTATTTCCATTCTGAATAAAATTACTCAATACTAAATTTCCTTTTGTAAATACCGGAGCTCCCGCAGTAATCGTTTTGCCTGTTGCAAGCGTTGCCGATCCGGAATTTCCGGGCCAGCCAAAACAAATCCCGTAATTGGAAATAGTGCCACATGTGCTGTTCAGTTGAATATTTCCGTTGAATGTAGACGTACCACGTAGATTAAATCTGACAAATCCATCTATGCTACCTGCATTCGTTATGCTCACATCTCCGTTGTACGTACAAGTAGATCCGCTACTTTCACAAATCATCATGCGAACATCTGCTCCGGTTCCTGCATTGTTAAATACTGTTGCACCGTTGAATTGATTGCCTGCCGAATTATCCGCGATGTAAAAATTTCCACCGGCTGTGTTGTTGAATGTAGCGCTTGAGTTGAAGATATCAGGATTGTTATTTCCCAATTTCATGTAACCATTCCCGTTATTATTAAATTCACTTGTACCCTGGAAAGTGTTACCACCCCGACTATCATCATTTGAACTACCGGTTTTGGTAAATGAAGTTGTTGAAGCAAATGTACTTCCATTCAACTGAATTCCCGGACTGCTCACATTAACCGCTCCTCCAAAAGCTGTTGCCGGTCCCATCACCACAAGACTCGTTCCTGTCAGATTCAATGTTTGGTTTGTCGCTCCTGTCTGGGTGAAATTTATCAGATTGAGAACACCTTTTGTAAATCCTGTAGAACCAACACGAATTTGCTTTGTATCTGCAAGTGTAGCTGAACCATTAAATCCGGACCAACCGAAAAACACACCGTATGTATTGTTGCCACTCCCTGCAGTACTGTTCACTTCTATGTTCCCATTGAATGTACTTGTTCCACGTAAATTGAAACGAATAATACTTGTGTTGGCTGTTCCGGTATTATTTGCTATCACATCTCCGTTGAAGGTTGCTGTGGAGGCAGCAGCACCATCACCAATCATGATTCTCGCATCAGAACCACTTCCCGTATTGTTGAACACAGTCCTTCCGTTAAATACAGTTCCGGCTACAGAATGCGCCAATTGTATATAGGCCGTACCTGAATTTGTAAATGTTGCATCTCCCTGAAATGTATCAGGTAATGTATTTCCGCTGAGAAAATTTCCACTTCCTGAATTTGTTATGTTACAAGTGGAGCCGAATGTATTTCCTCCATTTGAATTGTTGGAAGAAGATCCTGTCTTGGTTCCTGTAAATGATCCGTTGAACGTAGTTCCGTTCAGGTAAAGGTTTGGCGAAATACAATTAATATTTCCATTGAATATATTGTTCGTGTTAAATGTAAGAGTAGACGTTCCAGCCAGATTCAGATCAATTGGCGAAGTGGATTCCTGAGTAAAATTTCCAAAGAACAAATTTCCATTAGAGAATCCCGGACTTTGTACACTGAATGTTTTTGCTGCTGTTTGTATTCCTGTTCCTGAATATCCGGAATATCCAAAATATATACCTACCGTTCCTGATCCTGTAGCTGTATTGCTTATTCTAATATTTCCATTGAAAGAACAAGTTCCTCTCAAATTGAAACGTACAATCGAAGTATTCGCAGAACTGCTGTTGTTTACGTCCAGATTTCCATTAAATGTTGCACTGGCACCTGTACTTTCACAGATCAAAATCCGTGTATCAGAACCTGAACCGGAATTGTTCAATATAGTATTTCCTGAAAATAGATTTCCACTGCTATTGTGAGCAAGATAAACATAACCACTTCCTGAATTTTCTACGGATAAATTTCCACCAATAGTATCGGCACTGGAATTCCCCATCAGGATGTTTCCGGATCCCGTATTGTATACACTCAAATCTGAAGAAAACACGTTCCCGCCATTCGAATTTTCATTTGAACTTCCTGTTTTTGTAATACTCACATCATCACGGAACCTGCATGCGTTAAATGTTACTGCCGGACTTATACAAGTCATCGTGCCACCAAATGAACTTCCATTTCCAAAAATCAGAGAAGAACTTCCGGTTAATTCCAAACCGATTGATGCAGTATCTGCTTGTGTGAAATTATAAAATTGCAGAGTCCCCTTGTTGAATCCTGAGCTTCCCAATCGAATACTTTTATTCGAAGTAAAACTAATCGGCCCAGTACTTGCTGATTCCCCGAAGTGGATACCATAATTCGAATTGCTTCCTTGTGTACTGCTGAGGATCAACTCATCATTGAATACTGTACTTCCTTTATTACTGAAACGAACAAGTGCATTCGTTGAAGTACCTTCGTTTTTTACAGTAACCGGACCATCAAATCGTATTGAAGAACTTGCGCCGGATTCACACACGTAGAAATTTGTTGTTCCGGATCCGCTCCCTGTATTTTGTATCAATGTTGTTCCCCGAACCCTGTTTCCGGAAGAGTTGTGCGCTATATAAAAATGACTGGAACCATTGTTGCAAAATGATGCATCGCCATTCCAGTTGTCAGCACTGCTATTTCCAAGCAAAAAATATCCGGAACCGTTGTTCGTGAGAACACAGTTGCCATTAAATGTATTGCCTCCGCTGCTTTGATCATTGGAGCTTCCTGTTTTAGTAAGACTCGTAGTTCCTCCGAAAGCACACCCATTTAATTGCACCACGCCTGAACTGCTCACAACATCTCCACCCAGACTGGTAGATGGTCCAAGGATCAATGAAGCATTAGTTCCCAATGAAAAATTAAGTGGAGCGTTTCCATTTTGAGTAAATCTTTTCAACGACAATATTCCTTTTGTAAATCCGGTTCCGCTGATCTGAATAACCTTGGTGGAAGCAAGTGTTGCGCTTCCTGTCCCATTTCCAAACTGGATTCCGTTACCATTGGTGGAAGTCAGAATAATATTTCCATTGAACACAGTACCACTCGCATCATTGTAGGCCGGATAAATTGTACCACCTCCTGTATTTGTAAATACAACATCTGAATTGAAATTGTCCTTCGTATTATTTGCAAAAAGAAAATTACCATTTCCTGTATTGATGAATGCTGCCTGGTCATTGAATGTGTTTCCTCCATAACTATTATCATTCCCGTTCCCGGTTTTCGTAACACTTACTGAACTGCTGAATGTTGTATTCCTGAAATTGATCGAAGCAGTATTCGCTACAACCGGCGTAGCAACAACCGGGTTTCCGGAACCGGAACCAAACGAGGTGTTCGTTCCATTCAATGTGAGTGTGCCATTTCCGTTAATGGTTCCTCCATTCACTGTACAGTTTCCATTTACTGTAAATCCGGCAGTTCCAACATTCAAAATAGATCCGTTATTCATCTGAAAGTTTCCGCTCACAATAAATGAATGTCCGTTCAGATTTAAATTGCTTCCGGAGTTAAGAGTCAATGTAGCAATGGTTACCGGCGAGGATAGCTGCGGAGCATTCATCCCGTTTCCTATCGTTACAAAATCGGTTGCACCAGGAATTCCTGATGGGGTCCAGTTACCTGCAAGTCCCCACTCAGAACTACTATTTCCCGTCCAGGTGTAACTTGTTGCTGCCTTTGCTTTTTCACTGTTACCGAAATTGGAATACAGAAATACTCCTCCGGCAATAAAGAAAAACAGCAGTGTACTTGCAATGACAATGCGTTGTTTAATAGAGGTCCGTTGTCTTTGACGCGTTCTGTTACGCAGACGATTCAACGGTTTTTTGATTTGTCTTTTTGTTCCCACAACAAAGGTTTAGTAGCTTTTTAAACGTGATATTATTTTACTGTTTAAAAGCTTGTTGTGCTTTCTTACAAATTCCTAACAAAGGATAAGGGTGTCATTTTTGGAATTTTTACAGAATTTGGAATTCTTGTTTTTTCTGTTGATTTTTAGCGATATTTGAGTCAAACAGTTGAATTCAACCAAACATTATGGCCAATCTTAAAACCAACCTTGCCGGAATCAAATCCCCAAATCCATTCTGGCTCGCTTCAGCTCCCCCTACTAACAGCGGATACCAAATCATGAAAGCTTTTGATGCAGGATGGGGCGGGGCAGTATGGAAAACTCTCGGTGTTCCTGTTGTCAATGTTTCCAGTCGATATGGCGCATTGAATTACAGAGACAATCGCATGGTTGGTTTCAATAACATTGAACTCATCACCGATCGCCCTCTCGCGGATAACCTCAGAGAAATTGAAGAAGTCAAAAAGAGATTCCCGGATCATGCTGTCATTGCCTCATTAATGGTGGAAACACGTGAACAATGGCATCAGATCGTGAAGGATTCAGAAAATGCCGGCGCGGATGGATTGGAATTGAATTTCGGTTGCCCCCACGGTATGTGTGAACGAGGTATGGGTTCTGCGGTCGGACAAGAACCGAAAGTTCTCAAGACCATTGTTTCCTGGGTGAAAGAAGTTGCAAAAGTTCCTGTGATTGTTAAACTCACTCCCAACATAACAGATATCACGCGGCCTGCAATGGCAGCGCAAGAGGGCGGAGGTGATGCGATATCGCTTATCAATACCATCCAGAGTTTAGTCGGCGTAGACATCGACAATTTTGTTACTTATCCGGTTGTAGATGGCAAGAGTACAAATGGCGGATATTGCGGCCCGGCTGTAAAACCAATTGCGATGAACATGCTTAAAAATTGCGCGCAGCGCACGGATCTCAAAATACCTATTTCAGGAATTGGTGGAATTGAAAATTGGAGAGACGCGGTCGAATTCATCCTCCTTGGTGCTACCTCTGTTCAGGTCTGTACTGCTGTCATGCACTATGGTTTTGGCATTATCCGCGAAATGGTCGCGGGACTCGAACGTTACATGGATGAGAAAGGCTTTGAAACTTTGGATCAAATGCGCGGACGTGCATTGCAAAATGTAATGCATTGGGAAGACCTCAATCTGAAATATAAAATTGTTGCCAACATCAACGAAGATAAATGCATTGGTTGTCAGTTGTGCTATACAGCATGCGAAGACGGAGCACATCAGGCTATCGCACTCAGCGAAGATCCTCTCAACAGAAAACCAACTATCATTGAAGAAAATTGTGTTGGCTGTAATCTTTGTTCATTAGTTTGTCCTGTTGAAAATTGCATCGAAATGCAACGCAGAGACGACGGAAAAGAATTTCTTTCCTGGAAAGACCGTACACTGGCAGGAAATATTCCTGTCTCATTCAATGATGAATTGGCGGGAGGATTACATCACTGGGTTCCGGCACCTGTTGAAGCACTCGCAAAGAAAAAGCCACTTCATTATAAAGCCTGAGATAATATAAACAAGGGCGCGAAGAATTGAACTTTGCGCCCTTTGTGTTTTCTGTAAATATTATAATCAGGAACGTAAAGAATCAATGATAAATCCGGGAAAATTTTCTTTGTGAAATTAATCCGGAATGAAATTTCCGAATCAATCTTGTCCTGAACTTTTATTTTTTTTCTGAAATGAAAATGAATTCACCAATAACCCTCCCATTAAAGCTCCATATGCAGTACTTCTATACCATACAGAAGTTATCATGCAGGTACCATTCGCGCATCCGACATAATTCCAATACAGATAGCCAGCGACAGAACCAAGCAATATGCCAAGCAAAGTCCATTTGTGTTTAATCAATAAATTCATTTCTCTACCGGAAATCCTTTCTCCTGCCAGCTGAGTATTCCACCATCCAGATTTATTACATGTACAAATCCCTGGTCCGCCATCATCGCAGATGCTTTCGCGCTTCTTTTACCGGAACGACAGTACACTTCATAGTTTTTTGATTTGTCCAGTTTTTCAATTTGTTCTTTAAAGTCGGTACCGTTGATGTCAATGTTCATTGCTCCCGGCAAATGTCCTTCTGCAAATTCTTCAGGGGTTCTTACATCCAGAATTATTCCCTGTTGTTGATCTATGGCATGCTTGAAATCTGCAACGGAAACTGTGGAATATGACTCTGTAGATTTGGACTGTTGCTGACAGGATATAAATGTGAAGGTGAACAATGTGATCAGTGCAATCCGTATGATGTTATTTTTTTTCATTTGATTTTTTTGATTAACCATTGTGGGGGAAATGATTGGAGAATGAAATACGTAAATAGTGATAAAAGAAACAGATTCTGATGATGCAAAATTAAACAATCACCATGAATCTGTTTCCTGAATTCTAATCCGGTCAACAGGATTTTATTTTCAAAATCAGGCGTGAACTACAGGAGGAACCACAAGATTGTAATTGGTTTCTTTCATCAGATTAATTCCACCGGTAATATTCACCACATTTCTGAACCCGTTTTTTCGTAAAATGGAACAGGCCATCATACTCCTGTACCCGCCAGCGCAGTGAACATAGTACTTCTGGTTCTTGTCCAGAATTCCAAATTCCCTGGTCAGACGATTCAACGGAATCAACTGTGCGCCGTCAATTACACCACCAGCCCATTCTCCTTCGTTCCGCACGTCAATTACGTGTTCTTCCGGAGTGTATTGCTTTTCAAATGTAATCGGATGCATAACCTCAATATGATCTACCTTTCTTCCGGAATCTTTCCAGGCTTTGAATCCACCTTTCAGATAACCTTTCACCTGCTCATATCCTACACGAGCCAGACGCAATACAGCTTCTTCTTCCTGACCTTCTTCGGTTACAAGAATCAAAGGATCTTTGGCATCAATCAAGGATCCTACCCACACAGCATATTGTCCGTTCAATCCGATATTAATAGAATCAGGAATAAATCCTTTTTCAAAAACATCCGCTTCACGCGCATCCAGGATAGTCACACCATTACTCATCTCCTTTTCGAAATCTTCGAGTGACAATTTTTTCACATTGCGCTTCATCACATCATCGATAGGTTCGTATCCTTTTTTATTGATGGCCGCATCCACGAAGAAATATTTTGGAGGCTCAGTAAGTCCATCCGTTACTACATGAATAAATTCTTGTTTGGACATTGGCTGCAAAGCATAGTTGAGTTTCTTTTGCATTCCGATGGTACTCCATGTTTCAACGCCAATGTTTTTACCGCAAGCGGATCCCGCACCGTGTCCGGGATACACAATCACATCATCCGGAAGCGTCTTGATTTTTTTCTGGATTGATTCATAAAGCATGCCGGCAAGGTCTTCTCTTGACAAATCAGATTTTACTGCTAGGTCTGGACGACCAACTTCTCCTACAAACAATGTATCACCTGTGAAACATGCATAAGGAACATCGTGGTCATCGTACAAAAGGAAGCAGGATGATTCCATCGTATGACCCGGAGTATGCAATACCTGAATCTTTAAATCACCGAGTGGATAAAATTGTTCATCCTTCGCGACAGTAATATCATATTCCGCTTTGGCAGTCGGACCGTAAATTATTTTCGCACCTGTTTTTTTGGCCAGATCAATATGTCCCGATACAAAATCAGCATGGAAGTGAGTTTCAAAAACATATTTAATACTCGCGCCACGTTCTTTTGCTAATTGAATATAAGGTTCTGTTTCACGCAATGGATCAATGATGGCCGCTTCGCCATTTGATTCAATGTAATATGCCGCTTCGGCGAGGCAACTGGTATACAATTGTTGTACGTACATGAGAGATGGATTTTGATGGTTATAATGATTAATATTAGTCGTTATTTTTTTTATTCAGAATGACCTTGGTCATTTTAATAATCAATTTTTGGCTTGCATTTTCCTGATTGAATCACATATATTTTAGTCTAGAAGAGTTCCCTTACCAGAATGAATATTCCCATAGCAAGTACAAACCATCCGAAAAGCGGACGAAGTAAATGGTTATCAATTTTCCTTGATAAATAAGTTCCTGCGAACATCCCCGCAATCGCGAATGAAGAGAATACAAAAAGAAATTTCCAGTCAATCATCTGATGACCATAGTCGCCTATAAATCCGATGAAAGCATTAGAAGCAATGATGAGTAAAGATGTTCCGATCGCCACTTTCATTGGTAAACGCGCCAGAAAAACCAAAGCGGGGACAATCAAAAATCCACCACCAGCTCCCACCAATCCTGTTATAACACCCACACCACTTCCCTGCATCACGATTTTTATTGTCTGAGTTGAATGAACTTGGGAATGTTCCGGCTCATGGATGGTTTTCTTTCGGATCATGGATACCGAAGCAAGAATCATCAGGATCGCAAAGAGGAACAAAACAAAAATATCCTTCGTCAGATTCCAGGAGCCAATGCTGAAAAATCGTTCCGGCATCATCGGGACGAAAGTGTGACGCATGAAATACACGACAACTATCGAAGGCAAACCGAATAACAATGCGGTACGTAAGTGCACCAGTTCTTTCCTTGCATAATTCGCTGCTCCTACTGCACTTGTTACACCAACTACAAACAAAGAGTAGGAGGTGGCAGGTACTGCAGCGATTCCTGTACAATATACCAACACCGGTACTGTGAGAATTGAACCGCCACCGCCAATCAATCCGAGACTCAATCCGATCAGAACAGCGAGAATATACCCTAAAATAGCACCCATTTTATCTGTTTATATTATATAAGTATATGAACATATGCTCATATAAAGAATTTTAACTTTTGATCTGATTTTCCGTTTTTTTGTTTCAGAAAATTCAAACAGACCTTATTCTGAAATTGATTCGATCGCTACGATTGCATTCCGTTTACATATTGCAATGACAGTGTTCTATCACCGAAACAATTCCTGCAAGTTCCTTTTCCTTTAGAGAGTAATAAATGTTAATTCCATCCCTTTCGGATTTTAACAAACCTTTGATACGCATATTGGAAAGATGATGCGATACCAGAGATTGCTCGCAGGATAACTCAGAACACAACTCATTCACAGAAAGTCGTTCGTGCTCTTCGAGAAGATGAATGATAGATAAACGTGTCGGATGGGCGATTGTCTTCAGAATGAAGGCTGCTTTTTCCAGTTTATTTTTATTGATTTTCATAATTGACAGTACAAATATATGATCATATAAACATATGTGAATATGACATATGTTACATAACACGCAATATATTGCAATTCAAACAGATACAAATGTATTTTGCAATAATAAACTTTAAAGGCTGATCAAAAGCACACAAAAATATGATGACAGTCAGGGAATGTGGAGAATGGATGCATGTATCTTTGATTGCAAATTCGGAGGTATGAAAAATCAATTCAACATAGTCATCATTGGTGGAGGCACCGGCGGTATCATGACTGCAGCGCAACTCAAACGCAAAAATAAAAATCTGAGCATTGCCATCCTCGAACCACGCACTGATCATTACTATCAACCCGCCTGGACCTTGGTAGGAGCTGGAACATTCAATTTTGCTTCCACCCGACGTGACGAAGCAAAGATGATTCCCCCCGGAGTAGAATGGATTCGTGACTATGCTACAACTTTTGAACCCGAAAAAAATCGTGTCAATACCAAAGCAAATGGGCCCCTGACATATGATTATTTAATTATCAGCGCAGGAATTCAAAATGATATTGAAGCGTTACCGGGACTGAAGGAAGCACTGGAAACAGATGTTGTTTGCAGTAATTACATTGATCCGGAAAAAACTTTTCGCGTATTGAAGAATTTCAAAGGAGGGAATGCTGTGTTCACTCAGCCTACAACTCCGATTCGTTGTGGAGGAGCACCTCAGAAAATCATGTACATGACTGAAGATTACCTGAGAAAACATTCCCTCCGTGACAAATCCAATGTAATTTTCGCGACACCGGGATCTGTCATATTTGGTGTTAAAGTATTTGCAGAAACCCTTACTGAAATCATCCGCAAACGTAAAATCGTTTTCAAGCCATTCTATGCACCGGTAATGATTGATGCGAAGAAAAAAGAAATTACATTCCGCTATGTGAATCCAAACCCCGGACCCACTGCTTATGCTTTGGATACTGCAATCGGAGAAGTAGCTTCCGCTCCTGATCTGATTACAATCCATTACGATATGTTGCATCTTGCTCCTCCACAATCCGCTCCTGATTTTATCAAACAATCTCCGTTTGCCTATTCAGAAGGACCAAACAAAGGCTGGTTGGAAGTGGACATTCATACTTTGCAACATGTGAAATATAAAAATGTGTTTGGTATCGGCGACTGCGCAGCTTTGCCAACAGCAAAGACCGGAGCCGCCATTCGTAAGCAAGCACCGGTTGTTGTGGAGAACATTCACCGCATGATGAATCATCAGGCATTTTCTGACCATCAATATTCCGGTTATTCTTCTTGTCCGATTGTTACAGGATATGGACAAATGCTTCTCTGTGAATTTAAATACGACAACGTTTGGGACAGTGATCCTTTCCTCAGGAAATTTGTTGATACTACCAAATCAAAATGGAGTATGTGGATATTAAAAAAATACGGATTACCGTGGTTGTATTGGAACATGATGATGAAAGGCAGAATGTAAATTGTTTCAACATTCCTATAAAAATCAAACCAATAATTCCAACAACCAACAACTAACAACCAACAATATGGTTCCCGAATTCCTCCTCCACTTAAAAGAAATCATTTCCCAGCCCTGGCCTTGGTATGTGGCCGGCCCCTTGCTGGCGATTCTTATGTTTATGTTATTGTACTTCGGACACGAATTTGGAATATCTGAAAACTTCCGCATCATGTGTGCCGCTGATGGCGCCGGTGAGTTGAACGAATTCTTTAAATTCGATTGGGTGTCCGGCGGTTGGAATCTCATGGTTGCTTTGGGCGCTGTTTTCGGTGGTTACCTGGCAGCGCATTATTTTGTGCCAACAACCGGTAACATTGCTCACGTTTCAACAGCTACTGTAAATTCTCTCAATCAGATGGGATTTAATGTGGAAGAAGGAAAAGTTCCACTGGTACCTTATTTCTACGACTGGCAATATCTGTTTACCTGGCGGGGATTGCTCATCATCGCAGGTGGAGGTTTTTTAGTAGGATTCGGAGCCCGTTATGCAGGAGGCTGCACATCAGGTCATGCAATCAGCGGTCTGTCTGCCTTGCAATTGCCATCACTAATTGCTGTCATCGGATTCTTCATGGGCGGACTCGTAATGACCTGGCTTATTTTCCCTCTCATTTTTCCCTGGATACATTAAACAAAGCTACTATGAAAATGTCGCGTTATATATTTATTGGAATGCTGCTCGGATTCACTCTATACAAGAGCGAAGCAGTTTCCTGGTTTCGTATTTATGAAATGTTCCATTTTCAGAATTTCCATATGTTTGGAATCATCGGTTCTGCTATAGCAGTTGGTATCCTGCTTGTTCAGATGATTAAAATGATGGAACTGAAAAATGTTGACGGAACAAAAATTGTTATCCGCGATAAAAATAAATCCATCCCAAGATACCTGATTGGCGGTTTTATTTTCGGACTCGGTTGGGCCATTGCCGGTGCTTGTCCCGCTCCTATGTTCATCCTCCTTGGAGCTGGCTACACAGTGTTTGTTGTGTATCTTCTCGCAGCCATGACCGGTACATTTGTATATGGACTACTGAGAAAAAAACTCCCGCACTGATTGATTTTTTTGCTATTGGATAATTGTCAGAACCACATTCTCATTCGGAATGTGGTTCTGTTTTAATTCACAATTCCATACTCTGGTTTATTAGTCCGGTTGAAATGGGTGCTAAAATCCCATGGATTGACATTCCATCAGGTTTTGATAATAGTTTATTTCAGAGTATATTTTATCTTCGCCGTTCTATCTCTCAGTCTATGAAAAAAACTCTCATTTTTCTATTTCTCCTATTCGCTGCATTTGCTAATGCACAAACCTACAGTGGTCCTGAAAGTGTAGAATACGATTATGCAGGACGGCGTTGGCTCATTGCCAATACCTCAAGCCATCAGGTGCTTTCCCGTGACAGTGCCGGAACATTGAGTATTTTTGTTAGCGGACTTTCCAGCGGACCTTATGGAATAGAAATCGTAGGTGACACCTTATTCTGTTGTGCCGGTAACAGTATCAAAGGATATCTTCTGGCAAACGGATCTCCTGTATTTAGTGTCAATGTCGGCGCCTCCTTTTTAAACGGAATGACACATGACAATGACGGTAATTTGATCGCAACAGATTTTTCTGCAAAAAAAATATTTAAAGTAAATATCGCCGCGCAAACTTTTTCTGCTATCGCAAGTGGTCTTGCAACTACTCCTAATGGAATAGTGTTTGATGCTGCCAACAACAGATGTGTGTTTGTCAACTGGGGAAGCAATGCACCTGTATCTGCAATCGACATGAACACAAATGCAGTTTCCACACTGATCCCTACAACTCTCGCAAGTTGTGACGGTATAACACGTGATGCTTCCGGCAATTACTTTATCAGTGCCTGGGGCTCTCAGAGTGTAGTTCGCTTCGACAGTGCTTTTGCGACACCTCCGGTTACTGTGGCAAGCAACCTGAGTAGCCCTGCTGATATTTTCTACAACACACTCGGTGATACACTCGCAATTCCTAACTCAGGAAACAATACAGTTACCTTCGTTGCTTTTCCTTCCACAACAGGACTGGTACCATTGACTGATAATCTGCACATGAATTTATTCCCAAATCCTGCACTATCCGGAGGATTTGCACATCTGCACATCTTCGGAAATTCTAATGCGGAAGCAGAGCTTTTTACGATGCAAGGTGCTGTACTTTCCGGAAGAATAACTAAAGAATCAAACATTTCATCTGATTCGGAATTTCTGATCGATTGCCGGGATATCATTCCCGGTATGTACTTTCTGAAAATTACCTTCGGGCAAAAGAGTCTCACAAAATCGTTGTTGATTGATTAATTCCATGTACAATCATTTGTCTGCCGGCAAAACGATTGCATTCATTTGTTTGGTTTTGATGGTGAATATTTCCGGAGCACAAGTTCACAGTGGAAGATCATTTCGTGAACTGAGTGGCCCGGAAAAAAGATGGGTTATTATTCATCCTTTTGTAGCTAAAAAAGCTTGGAAAATAACTCAACTGGCCAGACAAGAAACGAACAAAATTTCGGAAGATCCGAGGTTGGATCATGATGGCAATGGCGGACAGGTAGATGCATTTCGACATGCATACTGGATGGCATTATTGTCACAACAAATATGTTGGAAAAAGGCCAGGAGCCTTGGAAAAGCGCATGAAAAGGGGAATTTTCTTAATTTTAAAAAGCACCGTTTGGAAGAAAATTCATTGCCTGATTCAATGGCTTCCGTCATGGATATGTACAACAACAACTTCGGAATAGAGTTGAGCCGCAAGAATAAGTATCTTGTGTCAGATTCATTAAAGGAATTAATTATTATGGAAATTTTATCCGGCAATCTTAGAATGTTGTGGAAAAATGAAAATGGTAAATTTTTGGATTGTTCAGGAGACGAAGTCCCTTTGGAAGATAAACCTATCGTTTGGAATCGCCCGCGTTGTTTGGTACCATCCAATACCGGAAGAAAATAACTGAAGTGTACCTGTTTTTCATGAATAAACAATGTGCTTTGTCATTCCATAATGTCCTTTAAATATTCTTCATCCTGGTCAACATTGAATTCCTGATCTTTGAGGAAGACTTACTAGTTTAACCTGATGTTTAAAAAAAGCAAATTACTTTTTCTTGTTTGTCTGCTTATGGTCTCTTATTCCCATGCGCAGATCTTCATTAATGAATGGATGAGTAACAACCAGAATACCATTCAGGATGGTGATGGTGATTATTCTGATTGGCTCGAATTGTACAATGCCGGAAGTACAGCTGTAGATCTGCAAGGATATGCGTTGACAGATAATCCTGACAGTTTGCGTAAATATATTTTTCCATCGAAAACCATTGCCGCCGGTGGATTTCTCCGTGTATGGTGTTCGGGGAAAAACATATCTGTTACAGGTACTCCTGCACATACAAATTTTTCGCTGAGCTCTCAGGGCGAATCAATATACTTTTCAGATCCTTCCGGAATAGTGCTCGACAATGTCCCTCCGGTATATCTTCCTGCTGATAAAAGCTATGGACGCTATCCGGACGGATCGGCAGTATTAACCTATTTGTCTGGTCCAACACCAGGAGCAAGTAACGATACAGTAAGCATCGTTCAGGGAGTGATTTTAGAGAAACCAGGCTTCAGTTTGCCCGGAGGATTTTATCCCGATTCACTTTATCTCACACTTACATCGCCTGACCCCGGAAAGGAAGTACGCTATACATTGGATGGTTCTGATCCGACTTCTTCGTCTCCGCTTTTCTCAGCCCCCCTGTTTATTAAAAACCGGGATGCGGATACGAATTATTATTCAACCATTCGTACCTGTTACAATGTTCATTTTTGGTTGCCCGATTGGCATCCACCTTTGGGAAATGTATTTAAAGCGACAGTTGTGCGTGCACGTCTTTTTGAAAATGGATATTTTCCCGGACCTATTCAAACCTATACTTATTTTGTCGACGACAGCATTTTTGGAAGATATGGAAATCTTCCCGTGGTATCTGTAGTTTCTGATCCGCGAAATTTATTCAATGATACAACCGGCATTTATGTTCCGGGAATCACATACCAACCCGGAACTTTCCATGCGAATTATTATTTACCATGGGATCGTCCGGCGAATATTGAAATGTATATGCCGGATGGAAGCTCTGCATTCAATAGCAATTTTCGAATCAATGTAAATGGTCAAAGCTCACCTTCAAGTCCACAAAAGGGATTGAATGTAAATGCATCCGGTGATTACGGTGACAGTAAAATCAACTATCCGCTTTTTCAAAATACACCTGGTTCTGCTAGTTTGATTGATCAATTTGATAAAATAAAATTGCGGGCGTGGGGAAGCGACCGCGATAAAGCATTGTTCAGAGATGCATATTCAACCCGATTCATGACCAGAACAAACCTGGATTATGAAGCCTATCGTCCGGTTGTGGTATTTATTGACGGAGAATACTGGGGATTACAGGAATTGAGAGAACGTGACCGTGATCACACCTATTATACTTCTCATTATTTAATTGACGGTAAAAATCCCGGAGTAGATATCCTTGAAGGAGCCGGTGCAACTGTGCTGGAAGGAGATTCCATCAACTGGACCAACCTGATGAATTTTATTTCTACACATCCGCTTTCTGATTCGTCCAATTATGCCTATGTAAAAACTCAGGTGGACGTTAAAAGTTTTATGCTCCATTATTTATTCAGTATTTATTTCTCGCGCTCCGACTGGCCTGATCAAAATGAAGCGAAATGGAGATCTCGTGCAGCTGATGGAAAATGGAAATGGATAATGTGGGATATGGACGCGACTGTTGCTTATTACCTGAATCCATGGTACGATATGTTTAACCAGGCCATTGTCGGTAGCAGAGGATATGGTCCGTCGGATTTGTTGAATTCATTTTTGACGAATACAGAATTTAAAAATGACTGGATCAATTTGTTTGCGGATTTTATGAATACGGAATTTCTTTCCATGCTCATGCAAAATGAAGTCGACCGGATGAAGGCGGAATTAGTTCCGTATATGACAGAATACCAAAACAGGTGGCAAACGAATTACAATTTTGATGCGCAGACAGACAGTATGAAATGGTGGGTAAGTCTGAGATCACAATTTTGCAAATCTCAAATTCTTACTACGTTCAGTCTTACGGATTATCATACATTGCATTTGAATGTTTCCGATACGCTAAAGGGTAAAATTGAAGTGAGCACGGTGATGCTGGACGAGAATACTATCCGTACTTCGAATCACACTTTTCCATGGAGCGGAATTTATTTTCAGGATGTACCAGTTCCTTTACGGGCAATTTCACGTCCGGGATATAAATTCATCAAATGGCTTCCGACCAATGATACCAGTGCTCTCATCCAGATTCAATTAAATAGTGACACTTCATTCACAGCACTTTTTGATGTTGACACAAACTATCGCCCTCTATACCATCCGGTCATCAATGAAGTAATGGCATCGAATCTGTCTACTATTGCAGATAATTATGGAGAGATGGATGACTGGCTGGAGATTTATAATCCTAACAGCGATACGCTTGATTTGAAAAATTATTATCTGACCGACAATTTAATTTTGCCAACACGATTCCGACTTGCTGCCGGAAATGATTCAACAAAAATTCCACCGTATGGATTTTTACTTATCTGGGCTGATGATGATACTGAGCAAGGTGTGTTGCATACAAATTTTAAATTCAACAGTTCGGGTGATGATGTATATCTGTTTGCGGAAGATGGAGAAACACTTTTGGATTCGGTTTCTTTTGGATCTCAAACTACTGATGTTTCGTATGGCAGATCACATGATGCTTCTCCGCTTTGGGTTAATTTCCCTGTAAGTACTCCGCGTGCCAGCAACCAGGTTTCACCTTCAGAAAATATTCTGATCAATGAAGTACAGACTTTGAATGTTTCCACAGTGCAGGACAATCATGGTCATTTTTCTCCATGGGTTGAATTGTACAATCCCAATCCTGATACGCTTAACCTTGAAGGATGGTTTGCTGGCACGGCTTCCTCATCTCTTATCCGTCATCGTTTTGCTTTCGACAATGATTCCACGAAAATTGCTCCACATGGATTTATGCTCGTTTGGGGAGATGGACAATCAAATAGAGGAGTTACGCATTTGAATTTTACATTGAATCCTTCCGGAGAATGTTTTGTTCTTTCTAAGCCGAATGTTGCTTTTTCTGATTCAGCATGCTTTGGTAATATTCCTCCGGATCATTCATATG
Organism: uncultured Bacteroidota bacterium; assembly: GCA_937871435.1. Lineage (GTDB taxonomy): Bacteria > Bacteroidota > Bacteroidia > AKYH767-A > 2013-40CM-41-45 > JADKJP01. Next base: position 19,709 of record CALMQM010000057.1, read on the forward strand.
GAAGAATCAGTGATGGCAATCCGGCATGGAGAAATTTTGTGATACCGACTCCGGATTCGAACAATGTGGATTTATTCAATGACTTTATTGATGTGGCAAAAGAATCCAATTTGATTGCCTATCCGAATCCTGCTCAGGGAGGCAAGGTTTGTTTTAATCGTATACTTTCCGGAACTATTTCGGATGTACAAGGTCGTATTGTGGGATTTCTTTCTCATCAAAAATGTGCGGACTTCAGTACCTTTTCAAAAGGCGTCTATCTTATCCAAACTGAAGAAAGACAACATCTCAAATTAATCATTCAGTAGTCAGCTATACGTGCACGTTCCAGAAATTGAGTAACACGTCACTCAACTTTGTAGGTTTTTTATTCTTTTAGATTAGTGGAATGATCTGTTTCACCGGTTAGGTGACATGCAAAAATCTGTTAATTATTAGTAAAAACCATGGCAATGGCCTATTTTTACAGTATAAACTCCGACATATGAAATACACTGCCATCGACAAAGGTTTGTTTATCGAAAATCGTAAAAAGTTTGTTGCTCAGTTGCAACCACAATCCATTGCCATTTTCCACGGTAACGATGAGATGCCGAGAAGCGGTGATGGTAATTTTGCATTCAGACAACAATCAGATTTATATTGGTTGAGTGGCATTGATCAGGAACAAACTATTTTGGTGATTTGTCCTGAACATCCATTGCCGGAGTATAGGGAGGTGCTTTTTCTCAGAAAGACCAATGAACATATTGCCGTCTGGGAAGGACATAAATACACCAAAGAAGAAGGTCGAAATGCTTCCGGTATTCAGCATATATTCTGGACAGATGATTTTCAATCGATGTTACCTGTCATGATGCATCATTCGAAAAATGTGTATGTGAATCTGAATGAGAATGATCGCTTTGTTACTGAAGTAGAGTACCGTGATGAACGCTATGCAAAAGAACTGAGAAGCAAATATCCCAATCATCACTATGAACGTTCAGGTCCGATTATGGCAAAGTTACGCGCCATCAAATCTGAACCGGAAGTAAAGCAAATGCAAATCGCTGCCGACATTACTGAGAAGGCATTCCGTCGTGTACTTGGTTTCGTTCGTCCTGGTGTCACAGAATATCAGATTGAAGCAGAGATCACACATGAATTTTTATGGAACCGGGCAACCGGACATGCATACAGTCCGATCATTGCCAGTGGTGCAAGTGCTTGTGTTTTGCATTACACAGAGAATAACAGAGAATGCAAAGACGGAGATGTTATTCTGATGGATTTCGGAGCAGAATATGCAAACTATGCCGCCGATCTAACAAGGTGTATTCCGGTTAGTGGAAAGTTTACCAAACGTCAGAAAGATGTTTACAATGCAGTGCTTCGTGTGATGCGAGCCGCGACAAAAATGCTTGTGGTTGGTAACATCATTCCTAAATACCACGAAGAAGTTGGCAAACTGATGGAACAGGAATTAATTGGGCTCGGACTTTTGAAAGCGGAAGATGTGAAGAAACAGGATCCTAAGCAGCCATTGTACAAGAAATATTTTATGCATGGCACAAGTCACTTCCTTGGATTGGATGTTCATGATATTGGCAATCGCTATGAACCCATGCAGTCAGGGATGGTTTTTACCTGTGAGCCCGGCATCTATATTCCAGAAGAAAACCTGGGAATACGAATTGAGAACGATATCCTCATAACCGAAAAAGGTCCGGTAGACCTGATGGCGACCATTCCAATAGAAGCGGATGAAATCGAAGAGCTGATGTCTAAGCAGAAGGTTGGAGCAGCTTTGTGATTTTAGCTTGGAGGTGGTAAGTACTAGGTACTAAGTATTAGGTACCAGGTATTAGGTACTAAGTATTAAGTACCAAGTATCAGGTATCAGGTATTAGGTAT
>CALMQM010000058.1 GCA_937871435.1 uncultured Bacteroidota bacterium
TACGAAACGAGAAATAGTTATGAACAGATTGCGAAAAATGCTTGAATTGCAAGAAAAATAAATTCAGCGGAATGTTAAATTATTGAAATTACTTCTTTGGTATAATCGTTCTAAATAAAATTCACAGAAAATATATAGCCATTTTGAATAAAAAATGTTAGTTGTGTATTTCTGCACTTGGATAAAATTCTTTGCCTTCCAATGATCGTAAATCCTGAAAGGATGAAATTATTATAGAAAATAAATAGAAAGGGAAACAAAACCCTGAAAGGGTGAAATTTTGCATACCAGAAACAGGAAAAGCAAATACTCAACTAAAATAATTCGGGGTATGAAAATAAAACTAAATCACTTGACTCATTATCACTTGTATCAAACAAATTATTTATACGCTTTCTTCTGACAACATTTTACACCACAGAAGGGCAGAGTAAGGTACAGAGGGACACAGAGAAGTTGAAATACATAATGGTTTAAATCATTAAACAGATTTCTATTCTCGGTTCTACTTCTATTTTACTACTCGGGAAATTTATTCACTCCTGTGCGCATGAGCTCATTCAGCTGGGGTAGATTTAATCATTCGTAAACCGTAGGCTATTGAAAAGTATCTATTTTTATTCAAATCAAGGTAAAAGCACTTTTCATGATAAATATAATTATTTGGCACAGTCATTTGATGACATAAAGGAAATATCGAATTAAATTAACGGTTTGAAGTCGACATTCCGGACGGAATGATTTGAAGCTGCTGTATTCGTTCAACATTACATCCGAAACTCAATACATTTTAATACAATAAAAAAAAGCCGAAACCCGATAATCCCGGGCTCCGGCCTTGTCTGTAAAACCAAGGAAAAAAAATTATATTTTTTCTATCGATCCTGAACCGGTGATCCTCGATTGAATATGACCGGGTTCATGGACGTATTGTACATTTCCGCTACCGGTTATGTTTACGGTTAGATCATTACTCACATCTACTTTACCCGAACCGCTTCCGCTGATTGTCACAGCACCAGTAAATGTTTTCATCAACTCAGCATTCACATTTCCCGATCCGCTGATTCTCAAATCCGACTCTTCGGAGCTGCCTGTCAGATCCATATTCCCACTTCCTGATAATGTTGCTTTCAGTGATTTCGCATTCACAATGGCTTTCATATCTCCTGAACCGGAAAGTCGCACATTCATGTGGTCACAGCTAAACTGACTCCTCGTGGTCATACTTCCTGATCCTGTCAGTTCCATGAGACAAAGATTTTTCACAGTGATGTAAACATTGATGGCTCTTTTGGTTCTGATATTTTCTTTGCATTCAATAATCAACTCATCATTTTTCACTTCGGTTAAAATCAGCGGAACAATGTTGTCTTCCGCTTCAATTTTTACTTCCTGTACATCGCCTTGCGTTATGTAAACATTTGCAGTATTACGTAAATCAATTCCATTGAATGTAGTCAGGCTACGTGTTTCGGTTATCACATTTCCGGAACCTTCAATTCCGCATCCGAAAACGGTGAATGAAACGAAGGCAAAGAGAATGGTGAGGAGGTTCTTTTTCATGATGTAAGTTTTACCGGTTAAACAATATATAGGGAGAATATTTTTGTGTTTACCATCCGGCCAATGTGATTCCAAAATTCACCGGATACAATGTGGGACCTTTTTTATCTTTGAATACAGGACTCATATAGTAATCTGCAAAGACATTAAAATCACCGTAACCCGCAGCTACACGTACACCATAACGGAACGGATTGAGGTTAAAGCTGTCATAGGACTTGGGCTTGTGTACATTTCCATCCTCTTCGTATTTCATTTTCGTATGTGACCCGAGACGAACTCCTACCATTGCTCCTGCTCCGATATGAAAAGCATTCTTCTTGGTTTTACTGGTAAAAACTTCAAACATGAGAGGAGCCATCAGGTAGCTGGCAACCAGTTTAGATTTTATGTATTTAATATCAGATGTGCTGTCTATAGAAGTTGAGATCGGATCAGTGGCATTGAGTGACACATTGTTTTTAAACCGGTAATTGTTCCAGGTCACACCCAATCCTGTCATGAACCAAAAATTACTTTTTCCGAACTGAATATTCTGTTGAAGAAGATTCAGACTCACCGACATGGATTTTTCTTCACGAAGATCGAGACCACTGTAACCATCTGGTACTTCAAATTTACCATCCGCATTTACCCAGGAATTAAACCCGAGTTCCACTCCACCCCAAATTGGTTTTGTTGATTGTTTCCTCTGAAACCTGAGAGAATCTTTCTTTCCGACAATAAAAATATCCGTTGAACCAAAGGTGAGATGTGTAGTATCCGCCTTGACGCTCGTAGTATTTACATCCTGAATTTTTCCAACACCGGTCACATTTTTTACAATATTCTTGGGCGGATTTTTATATGTAACAGTACCACTGCCGCTGATTTGAGCATCGAGGTTATCCGTTACATCAATCAAACATTTACCCAATCCGGAAATTGAAGCAGTACATGAAGCAACAGTAAGATCAAGTGCATCCACTTTACCGGAACCGGAAATACTTATATCAGCCTGATCCGCGGTTCCATGCAGAATAATTTTTCCGAGTCCGGATATAGAAGCGTTCACAGATTTGGCATGGACTTCCATTTCAATTTTTCCGTTGCCTCCGATTTTGAAACTCATCTGATCTCCCTTAAAAGGTGAATCACCGATGATCTCTCCGTTACCTTCGATAATGGCTTGCTCAAATGCAGGCATGGTAATAAACAATTCAGCATCCGGACTACCATCAATACGGAGAATGCCATTTTTTACATGGAGTTCAACACTGCTCCCGATTCCTTTGTCTACCACCTGAACAAGCTGATTCTGATCCTGGCGAATATGCACTTTGGCAATCGCGTCAATTTTAATTCCTGTGAAAGGTTCAACCTGACGGGTATCCATCGACTGAGAAAATGCAGTACTGTAACTGAGTTGAACAAGTGCGGCTAAGATTAATTTACGAAACATATAGATTGATTTTTTAATTGTCTGTTTGTATGAATAGGACGGGTTGAGGTATTGAATAGTTACAGGTGGTCGAGAGAAAAATAGCGAAGGGCGAAGAGAAGAGAAGTGAAGAGTGAAGGGTGAAGGGTGAAGGGTGAAGAGAAGTGAAGAGTGAAGAGATCTTGATTATTTACTATTTACCCTTCACTATTTACTATTTACTATTTACTATTTACTCTTCACTCCTAACATGTGATATGGAAAATTTACCAAGAGCAAGAGCATATCTGGTTGCATTATCTTCTACATCCTTGCTTTTATCGATAGAAATATCCTTGCCAGTAGCTTTGGTTAGTTTACCGGCTCCTTTGGATGCCAGCGTCCAGAAAGCTGATTTGTCCTTTTGCGGTTCAGGTTTCGATTCCAGGCCAAGGTCTTTCATGTCCTGATCAGAAAAAATATCAGAAAGATTTTGCTGAGGATATTCTTTGTTGGTTGTAGCAGGGCGATTTTGCGCATATACATCCTGTGAAACCGGATTCATTTCTTTGTGTACTGAATCGTCTGGTGCGGATGATTTGACAGGCTGGGAATTCTGAGCAAACTGACTTTGCGAAGGAGTTTCCGCTTTTTCAAACGGAGATGTATCCGGTTTTTTCAATTTCTTTTCATGCACAAGCTGCGGAGCAATTCCATTGACATGATTGGAAGGAATTGGCATTTTCATTTTTTTGTCCGGAACAGGGTGATTCACCTGTACAGAATCATTAGCGTACACAGGTGCAGGTGCTACAGATCCCGGTGTGACATTTTTTTCAGCCATTTGCGGCTCTGTACTGTGTTGCTGACGATATACATATACGGATAACAGCAGTAAGGCGATGGAAGCAGCAACTGCTAATGCACGAATTGTAGTAGAAGAAAATGAAATTACTTTTCCACCTCTCTTCAGAGAAGTTTTATCCTTGAAAACAATTCGTGTATCCGGAATCAATTTAGTCAGGCGAATCATTTCCAATTCCGGCTTGATAGCAGGATTGATTTCGAGGAAGCGATTCAGCTCTGCTTTTTCTTCAGCGCTCAGATCATTTTCACAAAAAGCAACCAACCAGGTTTTGTAATTTCCGGAATGTATACGCTCCTTTTTCCTGAGACTTTCTTTTCCCGTAAATACTGTTTTTGTATCGGGCTCAATCACGATTTCAACAAAACTTTCGAACTCTTCTTTCAGGTCAGGATTGAGCTCAAGAAATGACATCAACTCCCGACGCTGACTATCAGTCAGGTTTCCCTCGTGATAATCGAGGAAATATGATTCGTAGTTTGAACGGGAGAGCATTTGGTTGTTGGTTATTGGTTGTTGGTTGTTGGTTGTTGGTTGTTGGTTGTTGGTTGTTGGGTTGATGAAATGCAGAAAATAAATTTTCTTTACCATTCACTCTTCACCATTCACTATTCACTATTCACTATTCACTATTCACTCTTCACTCTTCACTCTCTAAATCACTTTTTCCATCGAACCAATATATTCTTTCAGAAAAAGTCTTGCGCGGTAGATGTATACTTTTACTTGTGACTCACTCATTCCGGTTATCTTTCCAATCTCTTCATAACTGTATCCTTCATAATCCCGAAGTGTGAGCGCCGCTTTTTGTTTATCCGGAAGCAGGTTGATGGCTTTGTTTAAGATTTGTTTTAGGTCGGAATATTGTTCCGAATGAAACAAACTGTCTTCGTTTACTTCTGTGTATTCACTTGTATGCTTCTTTTTCCGGATTCTGTCGATCATCGTATGATAAGCAGTGGTAAACAAATAGCTTTTAGACTTGGCACCTTCAATCTTGTCGACATTTCTCCACATCTTTTCAAAGGCATCCTGAACAATGTCACGCGCCTCATCTTCATCCCGCATATTTTTGAGGATAAATCGAAACACACCATCGGCGTGCTGGTCTACGCATGTATTGTATTCTGCTGTGGTCATTGGTTCCCGTGTGAGGAATCTGATAATGGGACGATCTCAGAGCTTCAAAGTTACAGGAAAAATCAGTTTTATTGGCCTGAAAATAGGGTAATTACAAAATTCTGGCCGGTATTCTTCAAGCCTCTTCCAGATCCTGATCTTGTAATAGTTCACAACCCGGCTCTAAAAAAAATAATCCTGCAGGGTTGTAAGAATTGTTTCCTCCCTACTTTTACGGTGAGATAAACGTATGACCGAGCAAGAGCAAATTTCTGTCTTTGACATGTTCAAAATTGGTATCGGGCCTTCCAGCTCGCATACCCTGGGTCCCTGGAGGGCTGCCAAATTATTTTTGGAATCGCTGAAGAAGCAATCCAAACTCAACTCTGTTCAAGCGATAACAGTTCACTTGTACGGTTCACTTGCCAAGACAGGTCGGGGACATGGAACAGACATCGCTGTTGAACTTGGATTGTGTGATTTTGATCCGGTGACTTTTGATGTTAACCGCATCACTCCCATGATCAATGAAATTGCACGTGAGAAAAAATTACATCTTGCCGGACAGGTACACATCGATTTTAATCCGGAGAAGGATCTTGTTTTTCATCATTCTGAAAGTCTGCCTTATCACCCAAATGCGATGATGTTTTCTGTAAGGCTGAAAGATAACAGTGTACTCGAAGAAATTTATTACTCTGTAGGAGGAGGATTTGTGGTGAAAGACGGAGAAGTTCCCGGACAATCCACCACACGTGTAACACTGAAATTCCCGGTGAACACTTCCGCTGAATTATTACACCATTGTGAGGTGAATAAATTGAGCGTATCGCAAATCGTTTTGGAAAACGAAGACAGCTGGCGCAAAGAAAGCGAGGTTCGTTCCGGAGTGATGCAAATCTGGAAAGTGATGACAGAATGCATTTATCGTGGCTGTCACGCAAGCGGTGAATTGCCGGGCGGATTGAAAGTTACCCGACGGGCCGCGGAGTTGAATAAAAAATTAATTGGCAACAAAACGTATTCCGGCATCGAAGAATGGATGCATCTGATCCAATCCGGAGGAACGAATTTCAAATACATCCTCGACTGGGTGACATGTTTCGCGTTGGCGGTGAATGAAGAGAATGCTTCGTTCGGAAGAGTTGTCACTGCTCCTACTAATGGTGCTGCCGGAGTGATTCCCGCTGTGTTGATGTATTATTATTTATTCGGCATCCCTTCGATAAAAAAGATGAAGGGAGAAAATAATTCATCCGACAGCGAAGCAGACGATGAACTCATTCGTTTTTTATTGACGGCATCTGAAATCGGCAGCATCTTTAAGAAAGGCGCGACAATATCTGCTGCGATGGGAGGCTGTCAGGCTGAGATTGGTGTTTCTTCTGCTATGGCAGCTGGCGCATTAACGGAACGCATGGGAGGCTCTCCTCAACAGGCGATGATGGCAGCTGAGATTGCGATGGAACATCACCTGGGTCTGACCTGTGATCCAATTCGCGGTCTGGTACAAATTCCCTGTATCGAACGAAATACAATGGGAGCAATGAAAGCGATTACTGCTGCACAACTTGCTCTGAACAGTGATCCGGGCAATGCGAAAGTTACGCTTGATGATGTGGTAAAAACGATGTGGCATACGGCTCTCGACATGAATCACAAATTCAAAGAAACTGCAGAAGGCGGTTTAGCTACAGCTGTGCCGATCAGTTTGAGTGAATGTTAAATCAGGTTGAATTCAGCGACGTGTGAGGAGAAATTTCGTTGGATTCATTGATTCTTTCTCACAACGAATAAACAAAAACAGGTATTTACATTTTCATGATTTGTACACTTCGTTCTCCTGATTGCGAACGCAGGTAATAAATGCCCGGAGACAGATGCTGACCAAAATGAATATTTTCCGAAGTGGCATCAATTTTAAAACTTTCCACACATCGACCGGCAACATCAAAAATCCGGAATACTTTTCCTGCAGATCCTTCTCTCTTTAGCATTGAAAAGTCATTGGTGGAAGGATTGGGAAAAACATTTTCCTGAATCTGTTCGAATGATTGTTCAACACCCGTTGTCACACAAATTGCTTCTCCGAGTAAAGTACTTTGAACAAATCCGGGAAGACTTAGTCCGGTTGTAATTCCGGTGAATCCGGGATCCAGATTAATTCCATTGTCAACATAATTGCAAGCAACACCAAGAAATTCCGGATCATTGATAACACTCAAAAAAGTATTGAACGATTTGGTCACATAAATTTTTCCGTCCCTCCCCAGTTGCATTCCATAGAGATCACTGGTCTGGCTTAAAACAGTTTTCGAAGCAATTACAGCTGCAGGATTTCCAGCAGCCAGATCAAACTGAACAAGTGTTTCAGAAGGATCATAACAGGTGACATACAAAAATCTTCCATTCGCAGAAAATTCCAATCCATAAACGTGATCTGTCATCGGAATTGTCAGAGGATTTGAGATGACTCCTGTACTGTTATTAAAATCAAAAACTTCCACGGTATTCAGGTATCCGTCAGCACACGCGATTTTATCTCCACATGCATTGAACTTCATTTGTCCGTATGTATTCTGAATCTGAGAATTGCTGTGAACAATTCCGGTATTGCTCACAACAGGATTGGGTTGAATTCCGGTGCTGTTCACTTCATACACATAAAATGCATCGGAACCCCATTCATGCACCGCAACCCAGCAATCACTGGTATTGTCTTTTTGTACAGCAGTTAATTTTTCCGTTACATTGGGAAGAACAGGAATATTTTTTACCGAAACATCGCCGGCTCCGGCCAGTAATGTCATATCTACCATCGAATAGCGAAATCCATTTGGTCCGCCATCCTGATCAACAGTAAAAATGTAGTACAAAGAATTTGATCCTGGCATTGGAACTATTAAAGCAGACTGTGTGCTTGAAGGTCCACCCATTAACGAGTCACCATTCGGCATCAGTGCATGACTCTTATTCCAAACATTTACACCATCAGTATAAAATAGTGTATTCCCTGCACCATCCGAAATAGAGGAACAGCCTTCTCCTGTATTCAGTGCACCGACAGTGATTACATTCACTCCACCGAGAGAAAAATTAAGGCCTGCAAGAACTCCGAAATACCAGTTGTCTGCATTGTGTTGTGAAAAGACAGGTTGGTATGATATCAAACATAAGAGAATGGTAATAATTTTTTTCATCGCAGGAGGGGTTTATGTTGTTTGAGGAAATTGCCTGTAATAAATACTATTTCATTTCCCTGAATAATAAAGTGATCATTTTACCGATGATTATCACTCCAATTTAGATAAAAATAGATTGCAATTCAATCGAAACCCTGTAAGTGAAATGATTTGAGTGTTAAATGCAACATTCCTGTGAATTCCGACCACTCAAGGATCATTTTAACTATCGGGATTTTAACTATCTTTAGGGTAGTTTCAAAATTCAACCTAAGTTAAATTGAAATAAAAGATTTAGTATTAGATTCTGTTGAGCACACCATTATAGAAACGAGGTGCTCAATGTGACATTTAATAAATCCCCTGACGGATCATTTTCAGATTATGCGGCGTATCATTCTTTTACTTTTTCTAATACCGGGATTTATTAATACTGTGTTTGGCACAAATCCAGACTGGGAATCCTATTCGGCGGAACAGATTATTTCAACCAGTGTGCATGGATCCACACTGTGGATATTAACCAGTGATAAGGTTATCAAATACAACTTGTCAACCGGATCAAAAAATTATTTTGATAAAAACAATACCGGAATTTATTTTGGTTGTTACGGTCAAATTTATGCAGACAGATCGGGCAGAGTGTGGACAAGTGTTTGTTCTCAGTTGAATCCGGTGACAGGACAAAGCTTTGTTCTTGCCATGTATGATGGATTTACCTGGACTGCATACAGCGCTTCTGATTTAGGTTCCGGATTCAACGGTGGTATTGGAAATTTCACAGAAGATGATCCTGGAAGAATTCATTTTTCTACAAGAACCGGATTTTGCAGCTATTGGAACGGAACATTTCAATGCATTGAAATCCCGCCTTTGAACCTTAATCCACCGCAAGTCCGCAGCATGACGCTTGATTCAGTCGGTCGAGTATGGCTCGCAACGAATTCCGGTTACTTTCATTATGACGGCTCACAGTTTTATGATTTTGCATTGCCTGGAAAATCAACCTACTCCTCTCTTTCCGGAAATCTGGGAGGTGTAAATACATTAGCATTTGATCAGAATGGTACTTTATGGCTCGGTTCTACAGATCAGTCGGACGCGTGCAATGGATTGTATAAACTCGAGAATGGTATATTCACAAAATTCGATTCAACCAATTCTGTGTTGGCAAACTGGTCTGTGAATCAGATTCGCATCGACAGGAACAATGTAAAATGGATACTCAATAATTCAAGAGTGTATTGGCAAGACAACGGCTCCTTTGCAAACTTTCCTGCATTGGATTCATTGAGCAGAATATTCAATATTGATATTGACGATTACGATTCAAAATGGTTTTGCAATTTCAGTTCGAAATTTTTGTCTTTCGACAATCATCTTTTTAAACATTTTGATATCAGAAGCAATACTCTCGAAAGCTACATAAACAGTGTGGCACCTGATACATCAACCGGAATGTATATAGGAGGTTCGATTTATGGAGCCATCCCATTTTTCGACGGCGTTCATTGGGATACCCTTCGCCTGCCCAATCATTCCAGGTCATCAACTTCAGTGGCAATGGATAAAAACAATGTGTTGTGGGCTGTTTGCGAAGGCAAGGATGTGCACCGTTACGATGGGAATACACTTACAACCTTTGATAGTTCGAATGCTTCATTGGGAAATTTTGACTTTTACAGAATTTACATTGACGAGGGAAACAGACCGTGGCTTCATTCAAATTATGATGGCATCCTGTATACTTTCACCGGAATCAACTGGCAGCGTTTCGATCTGGAAAATTTCCTGATGGATCCGAACATCACGATCAGTGGGATGGGTTTTAGCCCGGGTCGTATCACGTGGGTCAGTGTTTACCAGAAAGGATTGGTCCGTATTGACAGCACAGGCGGAATGTTCGTCTACCAATTACCTGATCTTTTGTATCCGAATGGAACAGCATACAGGATGACCTACTCACCGGTTTATGGTTTTATGCTATTGCTTGTGAACGGACAATATCATGCGCTAAAAACTTTTGACGGAATTACTGTCACACAACTGGATGACATCACTTCCATCATGAACAATTGGTCCGGAACAAATATCAATGCATTCTCTTTTACAGTAGTTGATTCAACGATTTGGCTCGAGGCAAGCGAAGGTATTTTCAGATGGGACGGTATTTCTCTTACACAATTCACCCAATACAATTCCGGTTTTTGCGGATATCCGGGGAATGCATTTGAAAGCAATTCGCACGGAGATATTATTTGTGGCGGTAATTTCCTGAATATATATCGCGACCAACTTTTGACCGGAACTTCAACAATTCTTCCTGAAAATTTCTCTCTTCAGGTTTATCCTAATCCTTCACATTCCAATCTCACTGTAAAATCTGATGAACAGATCCTTGAGTGGAAAATTTATAATGTCGATGGAAAAACAATTTCATCTTCCTATAGCGCTGACAAGCAAATAGACATTCCAGTGGATCATTTAAATCCGGGAATTTATTTTATCCTTATAAAAACATCAAAGACTACTTCCGTTTCCCGATTTATCAGGGAATAAAAAAAAAACGGGGCATACGATAATTCATATGCCCCGTTTCAATTTGACAGACAAAGCCTACACCCACTTTACCAGGTTAAACTCCATTTTATTCGGTAGTAAATGATGTTTCGGGAAAATTCTGAAACCATATTCAAACACGCCAGACTGCGTGACAGGGAATGTAGTTTCATAGGTGGCTCTTCTTCGTGCGGTATGACCAAGACTGAGTTCCTTTTTGAAAACAATTTCACGATGTTCATCTTTTCCGCTCTTCTGGATGAATAAAACCTCAACACCGATGTCTTCCGGTTTGAGATATCCAAGACTGAGAACAATTTCAGCATGGAATTCTTCTCCCAACGGAAGAGGTTTCTGAGCGGAATCGTGAATTATAGTATCGATTATTTTCACCAATCCCCAGTTCGCGATCACATGTCGTTTCCATTCTGAAAGTTCCCTGACTTCTTTGAAGTTCTCACGTGAGATTTTTTTACTTCTCTCGAAGAGCGGCACATAGTATTTATTGATGTACTCATCAATCATTCTGTGTGTGGTGAAACGAGGAACAATTTCCGCGAATGAATGACGGATCATATCCACCCATTGTGACGGAACGCCATCTTTATTTCTTTCATAGTACAGCGGAATCACTTCTTTTTCGAGGAGATGATAAATCATTTCGCTGTCCAGTTCATCCTGAAAATCTTTTCTATCGAAAGTATTTTCTTCCGGCAAGGCCCAACCGGCTCCGGGCAGATATCCTTCTGCCCACCAACCATCGAGTACACTAAGGTTTAGAACACCATTCAAAGACGCTTTCATACCACTGGTTCCGGAAGCTTCCATTCCACGATCCGGATTGTTCAGCCATACATCGACACCCTGCACAAGGTATTTCGCAACTTCCATATCGTAATTTTCAAGGAAGATAATGCGGCCGGTAAATTCAGGCAATTCCGAGATCTCAACAATTTTCTTGATCAGGTCCTGCCCTGCTTTGTCGTTCGGGTGAGCTTTCCCTGCAAAGAGAAACTGCACCGGGCGCGCCTGATTTCGGAGAATCTCTTTGAGCCTATCGATATTCTGTAACAACAGATGTGCGCGTTTGTATGTCGCGAACCTTCTTGCAAAACCTATCACTAATACATCTTCACGCAGTGAGTCACTTACTTCAATGATCTCCTTCGGATTTTCATGGCGACGGGTCATGTCGGAACGAATTTTATCGTGCATAACTTTCACGAGCTCACGTTTCAATTCCTGGCGGATTGTCCAGATACTTTGCTCCGGCATTTTCAGAATTGCCTGCTTCATCTGATCATCCATCTTGCGGAAAGGAGTATTGCCACCAAACATTTCCTGGAACAGCATCTGCCATTGACGAGCAGTCCAGGTTTGGTAATGTACGCCGTTGGTCACATAACTCACATGCAATTCATTCGGCATGAAGCCCGGCCAGAGATGCTGGAACATTTCCTGGGACACTCTTCCATGAATCTCGCTTACACCATTTACTTCTTGTGACATATGTGCAGCAAGATGACTCATTGAATACTTTTCGTGCGTATCATTTTCATCCACACGTCCCAGCCCAACAAATTTTTCCCACTGAATATTGAACAAGGTTGGATATTCACTCAGATAAGCACGAATCATTTCTTCCGTGAACACATCGTGTCCGGCAGGAACAGGAGTATGTGTAGTGAAGAGTGTGGAAGCGCGGACGATATCAAGTGCTTCATCGTAAGTAATATTTTCCGAAAGAATCAGATCACGAATCCGTTCAAGACCGACGAATGCAGCGTGTCCTTCATTGCAGTGGTACACGTTAGCTTTGATATTGAGTAATTTCAATAAACGATCACCGCCGATACCCAACAACATTTCCTGTTTCAATCTGTTTTCGTGATCACCACCATACAATTGGTATGTGATGAAACGATCATCCTGATTATTCTCTTCGATATCTGTATCGAGTAAATACAGTGGCACACGGCCGACATTTATTTTCCAGATCTTCGCGTACACACGTCGGCCCGGCAAAGCAAGACTAATCTTCATCCAGTTGCCTTCTTCATCCCGAACAGGAAGAATCGGCAGGAATGAAAACTTTTGTGACTTGTATTCGCTCAGCTGTTCACCGTGTTTCGAAAGAGTTTGCTTGAAATAACCATAACGGTAGAGCAATCCTACACCCACCATATCCACACCGGTGTCGCTTGCTTCTTTCAGGTAATCACCTGCGAGGATACCAAGACCGCCAGAATACAGACGAACAATGTGATTCAGTCCGTATTCCATACAGAAGTAAGCAACCTTCGGCCAGTTTTCATTGCGTGGTTGCTCCATGTAACTGCGGAACTTCGCATATACAGACTGAAGCTTATCCAGGAATTCGGTATTCTTTTCGAGACGTTTTAATTTTACGTAAGGGAGTACATCCAGCATCGCTACCGGATTTTTTTTGTAACGTTCCCACAACTCCGGGTCAATCATTTCGAAAAGTTCAGCTGCTTCCACATTCCAACTCCACCACAAATTGCGGGAAAGTTCGTGGAGTGGTTCAAGTGCTTTAGGAAATTCAGATTGAATATATATTCTTCTCCATTTCGGCTGGTTGCTCTTCGGGTAATTGATGATGCCTTTGTCAAGAGGAGAAACCTCATGTTTATTCCTGTAAAGATATTCTCTGCTTTCACTTTTCTGCAGAGCGATATCGTATGCTTTTTTATAATAATCGATCAGGTTGTACCACTGAACGGTTTTAGAAAGCTGGAAAGCGGAATCTCTGGCGAGAGAAACTTCATCCTTGTTCTTGTTCGAATAATCAAAAACAATTTTGGCAATCTTGGCAGAAGACTCCTCTTCGTCGTGGTCGCTTCTGTCAACAACAAAAATTCCAGTGTTGACATTTCCGAGATTCGTGCGCATCCATTTTCCGAAACCGGCCAATTGCGTGGTGATAGTGGGAACATGGAATGCCAGGCTCTCGAGTGGTGTGTAGCCCCAGGGTTCATAGTACGAAGGGAATGCCGACAAATCGAATCCGATGATCAGATCGTAGTAATGTAAATCAAAAATGCCATCATCGCCATTGAGATATGTAGGCACGAAAATCACTTTTACTTTATCTCCCGCGGCGTTAGTAAGATTATTACTTTTCAAACGGTTCATGACCGGATCTGAATCGGTATCATAGAGGTAATGAGTGAGGTTTTCCGGTTGAGTCGGAACTGCGCCGGAATGCATTCGCTCCGCAAGATCTCTTTTTGGTCCTGTATGATGCGCAGGCACCATGATAAACGCGACAACAGTTCTGTTTAGCTTCGGGTTTGCATTTAATTTTCCCATGGCATCAATGAATACATCGATGCCTTTGTTACGGAATTCGTATCGACCACTTTTGGCGAGGAACATTGTGTCATCAGGAAGGTCGGCGCCGGTCACAGCTTTCGCTACAGCAAAAAGTTTTCTTCTCGCGATCAATCGCTTCTCATCGAAATCAATCGCATCAGGGACCATTTTCACTTCGAAACCATTGGGAGTGATAATATCCGGAGCTTCATCCAAAAATTGCACGCATTCTTTCGCTGTTATTTCACTCACGGTAGTAAAACAATCGGCGAAATGCGCCGCCTTTTTTTCAAGGGATTGTTTTGCCAGTACATTGAAATCTTTCGCGACCTGATCGCCGTTGTATTCCTGCAGCTTATCATACAAAGGCCAACCGTTTCCCGCGATGGAACGACCAACAACTGTGGCGTGCGTAGTGAGTACGGTTCCGATTTGCGGAACTCTTTCGTGCAGATACAAAACTCCGGTACCAGTCATCCATTCATGAAACTGCGCGATAATTTTATCTTTGAAAGAAAGATGGAATTTGTAAAAGCTCTCAATCACTTTCCCGGTTGCATAACCAAACATTGCAGGTTCGATGTAATCCCATTGTCCGGTGAGAGAATCAAGTTTAAATTCAGACCACAGGCCCGCGAAGATTTCATCCCGATTGTGAAAGAAAGGAGTAAAATCAACAAGAAAAGCGATCGCTTCATTGGCTTGTTTCCATCTTCCGATTTTTACCCGAAGTCCTTCAGATGCTGCTCTTTCTTTCCATGCAGAAAAGAGTGATTGATCTTCGATAAATTCCGGATGCTCTCCGGTTCCATTCCATACATCAGGGCCAATCGTAATGTAATGTTCACCCCATTCCTGCACGACAGTATCTGACTTGCTGGTGATGACAGTGTGAATGCCGCCTACTTTGTTACAAACTTCCCAGCTTACTTCAAAGATGTAATCCGGTCGGCTAGTGTGTTTTTCTTGCATAGTATTGTTCTTGAATTCGTAGTATTTCTATAGAAGAGATTGATTTACTTTTTCCTGACAACGGGTTCTGCTCCGTTAATTGTTTTTGATTTCACCGTTTTTACACTTTTCTTTTTCACTACCGCTTTCTTCGGTTGCACCTTTATTTCAAGAGGTAAACTGACGGTTTTCTCAAGTCGCAGTGTGAAATCACTGAGTACATTCATATAGTTAATGAATGCTTCGTAAGGTGTATCGTAAGGATTGAAATACTTATGGACATCTCCGTCAGAGAAGAATTTCGTACACATGTAATAGAAATGGTCGCTTGTCTGGAGGTATTCCCAGTCTTTCAATAAATTTTTATCTCCGGTATTTCTGATCAGTGTCTCCAGGCGGTACAGACTGTCAAAAGCATCATCCTGCAAATCATTTCCCAACCAGGCAGTAAGGTCACGTTCTTCATCAGCCCATGAGATAGGAAATGGAACATGAATAGGTCCAACAGGATTAAAACTATCCACTGCTTCAGAAGGCGTCAGGAATTTGTAGGTGGAATTGGAGAACAGAGCCTTCGGCAAATGACGCATGAAATCAAAGATTCCTGTTTCAGCCCATTGATGTTCACCGAAGGTTTCATAATCCATGAAGAGATTGACGATTTCTTCTTCCGGTGGAAGTTGATTGAGCCAGCCGACAAATTTTTCGGATGTAAGCGGCCAATCCGGCCAGTCGCGATTGGAAAAACGAAAAGCGATATCGTCGCTAAGGCGATAATTTTTCAGCAGTAATTTTAATTTGGGCCGGCGGGCACTGCAATACAGATAATTCGGGCTCTTCCAACCGAGGATTTGCTTTGCTCCTTCTGTCAGCTGCGCTTTGAATCCCATCTCCTCCACCATCTCGCTGATATCATCAGAATAAATCAACTCTGTATTTCTGAAAACGGTCGGATCCTGACCGAAATGTTCTCTTATTTTTTCCCGATGCAATCCAACCTGATTTACAAACTCGTCTTTGCTTCTCAGGGAACACAATGAATGGGCGTATGTTTCACCAAGAAATTCAACACAACCAGTTGCCGCGAGTTTTTGAAAGCTCTCGAGTGTTTGAGGAGAATATTTTTCCATTTGCACCAATGCGGTACCTGTAACGGAAAAAGATACTTTGAATTGTTGACCGTATTCGCGGATAAGGTCCAACAACATTTGATTGGTTGGTAAATATCCTTTTGCCGCTACTTTCTGCATGATCGTTCTGTTGGCATGATCATCATAATACTGATGATTCTTGCCGATTTCAAAAAAACGGTATCTTCTGAGCCTTACCGGCTGATGAACCTGAAAATAAAAACAAATTGAACGCATGATGCTGGGATAATCGGGTAATCAATCACTCAAATCGTATTCAAGGCCGGGGAAAATTCCGGTACAAACACACCATTGTATTTTAACTCTGAAATGCTATTGAATTTTTACGTTGGACTACTTCTTCGTATACATTCTTCACTTTCCATGCTGCGTCATCCCATTTCAGATTTTCTACTTCATCTTTTCCATGATGAATGAACATTTTGGATATACCCTGATAATGGAGCAGTCCGTAGATTTTATCCGCTATATCATCGACATCCCAAAAATCTACAGTTAATGCATGACGAAGAATTTCCGCCACACCGGATTGTTTTGAAATGATTACCGGTACATTGGAACGAATTGCTTCCAAAGGAGAAATTCCGAAAGGTTCGGAAACAGATGGCATCACGTACACATCGCTCAAACCAAACACATGATCCACTTCCCGGGCGTTGAGGAAACCGGAAAAATGAAAACGTGACCCGATTCGAAGTTGCGCAACTCTTCGGATGATTTTAGGAAGCATATCTCCCGTGCCAGCCATAACGAAACGTACATTTTTATCTTTCTTCAATACTTTGTATGCTGCTTCCACAAAGTAATCCGGTCCTTTCTGAAATGTAACCCGACCAAGAAAGGTCACCAGTTTTTCCGGAAAATACCTTTCAGGTCTTTTGTGCTGTTGTGTCATTGGCATCACCGCATTGTGAACAACCTTTACTTTATCCGGATGAATTCCATAACGGGTGATAATGATGTTTCGCGTGAGTCGGCTTACGGCAATAATTTTATCTGCCGCCTGCATGCCCTGGCGTTCCATATCATAAATATCCTGATTCACGTGTTCACCTGATCGATCGAATTCAGTAGCATGAACGTGTGCGATAAAAGGTTTTCCGCTAACTTCCCGGGCTGCGATCGCTGCAGGATAAGTGAGCCAGTCGTGGGCATGAATAACATCAAATTCATTCGAAGCGGCGATCTTCGCAGCAACAACTGCATAACGTGCTACTTCTTTGAATAAATCATGTCCATATTTTCCACTGAACTGAAATTTCGTTTTAAAGACGGAATTCTCAATGTCTGTTTTTTCGAGACTCGCAAACGTGCTGGCTCTCCTGAATTCTTCCGGTGACATGTAAGGTACAAGGATGGAATGCACGCCTATGACAGTAAGTTTGCGCCACACTTCGTGGTACTTCACTTCATTCACATCCAGCAACACATCACTTGCATCAATCAGGCGGATACTTTCACCATCTTCATCACCATACATTCTGGGAACGACAAAAAGCACTTCTACGCCGTTGTAGAGCAGTCCTTTCGACAACCCATAACATGCAGTGCCTAATCCCCCGGAAATATGTGGTGGAAACTCCCACCCAAACATTAACACCTTCATCCGTTCCTAAGATATCTGAATAAACTAAAATGCAAAGTTCTAATTATTTTGCCGACCTGATGTCCGGATCGGAACAAATTACAGAGAAGAATTTGCTGACTTTTTTTGCTTTGTGTATTTATTGAGAAGATAATTTATCCGTAACAATTCAGCCACACTCCATGCTTGTGAAATCGCGCCTTCAGCTCGGTGTGGCGGGTCTCCATCATAAATTTCAGAGATGGATGACATACCATGCTCCATCAGTGTAGGCGCAAAGCCTTCGTACAGGTGACGGATAAACGGAATCCCGTTTTTGCCGTGAAGTTTTAAATATCCTTCGGCAAAATGCCCGGTTAACCAGGGCCAGACTGTCCCCTGATGATAGGCTCTGTCACGGGTTTTCTGATCTCCAAAGTAAGTTCCTTTGTATGCAGGATCTTTTGGGGAAAGGGTACGCAATCCGCGTGGAGTAAGCAGTTCATTCTGTACTTTTAAAAGCACAGCTGCTTTCATTGAATCTTCAACCGGCGAGTAAGGCAAGGAAGTTACTATCACCTGATTCGGGCGAACTGACCAATCTTTGTGATCACCATCGACTACATCCGCCAGGTAACCACGTTTTTCATCCCAAAATGTTCTGACAAAAGAAGCCGCAATGATTGGAGGCAGATCAATCCATTGATCGATGAACTTCTGGTCTCCGCTTTTGTGGGCGAGATGCAATGCAAAACAAATTGCATTGTACCAAAGAGCATTGATTTCAACTGGCATGCCGATGCGAGGTGTTACCGGTTTGCCGTCTACCACGGCATCCATCCATGTGAGTGCATGACCCTGGACACCTGCGTAGATCAAACCATTCTCCTGCATGTGAATATTATAATCCGTTCCTCCACGATAAGCATCGAGAACGGAACGCATTTTTGGACCAAAATTTTTCCATACCGATTCTTCCTGTCCTGTAAACAAACTGTATTGCTGAAGTGCCCAGAAAAACCACAAGGGAGCATCCACACTATTATAGGCATTTCCCATGTTCGGGAACAAGCCGTTTTTCATCTGAGACGCCATTGTTGCAAGAACAGCTTTGCAAAGCTCAGGCTTTTCGGTAACGAGGGTAAGACCCGGAAGTGAGATGAATGTGTCTCTACCCCAGCGTCCGAACCAATGATAACCTGCTACTACTTCTGTTTTCTTTTCGCGTTGAACAACGAATTGTTTCGCTGTGCCGGCGAGACTTTCTTCAAAATTATTCCGGGGTACACGGTTATCTTCTTCACTTTGAAACAATGCCTTTAATCGACGAGGAGCCAATTCTTCCAGACTTGCAGAAAAGATAACCTGTTCACCCTTTTTCATGGAGAATTCAAAATATCCGGGTGTAAAAAGATCCTCTTTGAAATCGTAACCACGTTCCTGTTCGAGAGGATACTCAAAATTGTAATGCCAATCCGGAACAGAAACATATTCCGCCGCTTTTGAAGTTTGCATGGCGAGTTCTGAATAGCCATTGTACAAACGAAGTTTTACGCCATTGGAGATTTCCGTAAATTTCTTGTTCGCATAGGTATTCGCCTTACTCAACGAATGATAATTCCGAAACGCAAGGAATGGCATCAGGCGGAGCGTTGTAGGAGAATGGGCATCCACCAGTGTGTAACGAATCATCACACAATCCATTTCTGAAAGAAGAATAATTTCTTTTTTCAAAATCACCCCACCAACAGCATAGGTCCAGGTTGGAACAGGGTCAAAAGAAAAATCAGTGACGTACTTGTGTCCTTTCGGATGAAATACACCGCCAGGAAATTTATGAATGGCTAAATGAAATTCCGCATCACGTTGTAAAACCGTTTCATCCACGGAAGAAAGAAGCACATGCAAATCATTGTCAATTTGTGGCTGAGGGGCAACCAGTAAACCGTGGTATTTTCTTGTGTTGCAACCGATAATAGTGGAACTGGCATAGGTCCCACGTTTGTTCGTGCGCAACAATTCCCTGCTTAGAACATATTGAAGATTAACGAGTTGCTTTTTGTCAAATTGAATGAATGCCTTTTTTACGGAGGCCTTTTCATCCATTTTTACACTATCTGAAATTTGATTTTCCAAGATAAAAATTCCTTTTTTTCAAGCTGAAAGATAAAAATAATGAGGAGTTGCAATCCTTTTTTCCGAGATAGATATCAAAAACTTACCCTCAGATTTCAACATTCTTTTTGCTGAAAAAACCTGAATTTCTTTTTATTGTCAAAGGAGAAAAGCAGGAATTGATTTGCCGGATCAGGCAATCTTTCTGCGTTTACTTTCTTTCATTCCCAGCCAGGCAAATCCCACTGCAATAAGTAAACTCAACACTATAAGGAAAATAAATAAAGTCGGGAACCCGGAGGAGCCGGCAATTCCGAGTCCAAGTGAGGGAGCGGAAATTGTAGCCAATCCGTACGCCATCGAATATAGCGCGGAATATTGTCCTTGTCTTTCCTTCAATGGCCTGGATAAAGCGAAATTCATCATGAATGGCATGGCGAAAATTTCAGAAAAGGTGATGATGATTGTATATAGAATTGCAAATACCATCATGCTTTTTCCAAAGAGCAGCAATGAAAAAGCGACAGGTAAACAAAGCACACCAGCAACGATGAAAGAAAAAAGTCGTTTTGATTTTTCAAGATAAGCAATCAATGGCATTTCAATGACAACAACCAACAATCCATTCAATGCCAACAAAAGGCCTATGGTATCTTCTGTGTATTTACTGACAGTGCTGAAATATTGCGGAATACTGGCGAAGATTTGAAAGAAAGCCGTTCCATACAATGCCACAAGAAGAATGAAAAGAAGATATTTTCCGTCTCTGTAGGCAGAAGTGGTTCTGTCGGCCAGCACAGCATTCTTCTGCTGCCTGTCATGATTGCGTTTTCGTGGAAGATAATAGTACAACATCACAGCAGCAAGAAAACTTGTGGAAGCATCAATCACAAACAGCCATTTGTACCCAAGATAGAGCGCTACAAATCCACCGATAGCCGGTCCAACCGAAAATCCGAGATTGATGGCCAGTCTGATCAGAGAAACAGAACGCGTACGGTTTTCAGGAGAACTGTATTCCGCAATCGCTGTTGAATTGGCAGGACGAAAGATATCCGCTGTAAGCGCATAGCTGAAGATGATGAGACCTATTGCCCATACTGAAGTAGCAACCAGCATAAGCAATAAAATAATTCCACATGTAATCAAAGAAAAAAGCATGATGTGAAAATAGTTCATCCTGTCTGTCAGCCAGCCACCCGTGTATGAACCAAGAACACTACCCATACCATAAAAACTCATCACAAAACCAGCCTGCGCAATGGTAAAATGAAGCTCCTTCGTCATGTACAATGAAGTGAACAATAACACCATCGAACCACTGCGATTAATGAACATCGCGATGGAAAGCACCCAGATATTCCGTTGCAGGTTGGAAAATACTTCACGGTAAAGGCTTAGCAGTCGAAGCATATGCAGTTCAGGTGCGCTAAGATAGGGTTTTCTGGTTCAGAGTTCCTGGTTGTTAGTTGTTCGTTACCATACCGACAACCTTAAATTTGTTGTTGGTTGTTGGTCGTTGGTTGTCGGTTGTTGGTTGTTGGTTGTCGGTTGTTGGTTGTTGGTTGTTGGTTGTTGGTTGATTATTACAAATTCACGAACCTCGAATAAGGAACCCGAAACCCAAAACCAGGAACCCGGAACTCGGAACCAGGAACCAACAACCATCAACCATCAACCATCAACTCATTTCCTCCTGCCCGTGTAATGAGAAAATTTCTAATTTAGTGCTGCCTCTATTTACAAACTATGAAAAACTGTTTCAATGCCACACTGATCACTTTTATTTTTATTGTGATTTTTCAATTGCCATTTAATACAAGAGCTCAATACGGATTCGAAAAGTATTTTGGAAATCAAGGGGCGAACAACAATGGTTTTGGGTTGGTGCAAACCACAGATGGCGGATTCATCCTATGCGGAAGTAGCGATAACAATGCTTTGATGATTAAAACTGATCAACATGGAGATGAAATGTGGCATCAGGATTTTACAGACGGAAACATGGAATGCATCCGTTTAGTAAGCGATGGCGGTTACATCACAGCAGGAACAAATTATTCCTCTCCCTACTCCGGTGTTTTTCGAAAAACAGACAGTCTGGGAAACGAAGAATGGAATTATCAGATAAACAGCGGTGCATTTTCACATTACGGAATTTCAGCTATGCAAATGCAGGACGGACATTTTGTTTTTTTGGAAAACGACACTTATCCATTTCAGGAATATATGCGTGTGTGGAAAGTTGATTCAGGAAGTCGGGCTACACAATGGACTACAGAAATTAACAAAGTATCGAATTGCAGTCCGGGAGCGCTCATCCAAACGATAGACTCAGGTATAGTTGTAACGTGCGGTGATTTTACTACTGCTTTCCCCCATCTGATTCTTGCCAAACTTCACCCCGACAGTCTTCTGGAATGGAAAAAAGATTACGGCTATCCGGGAACAATAAATGCAGGCCTGGCAGGAAATACTGTAATCCAGACTAACGACAGCAATTTTCTGGTGATGGGATACAAAGTAACCGGAAGTTTGCAATCTGATTTTTCACTCTTCCTGATGAAAGTAAATGCTTCCGGAGATAGTCTGTGGAGTAAAACATACATAATGAGGAATTCCAACGACTTTCCCTCTGTCATCCAAACGCAGGACGGCGGATTTGCATTGGTATCAACTGTCGCCTATCCTCCATCAGGCGGAAATTTTGATTACAGGATTGTGTTGATGAAAACCAATTCTACCGGTGACAGTTTATGGTCAAAAGAATTTATGGGATTAGGACTGAACCAGGCACATCAACTTATACAATGCAACGATGGTGGTTACGCGATTCTTGGCACAAGTACAGATCAAAACATTGGCGAGAATTATTTCTATCTGATAAAAACAGATAGTACCGGCGATATCCTGAACTCTGCAAATGCATGGATTGATCAAGAAAAGAATCTGCTTCATTTTCCCGGCCTGCTCACCAACCAGGAAAATATTTCAATCGATATTCCTGATCGTTTCGGAAAAGGTAACTACCGGGTATTTGATCTTTCTGGAAGAATGTCTGCGAAAGGGAATTTGACAGAGGGACGGAACAGCATTTCAACTCAGGCTCTGAGTAATGGAATTTTTTTCATTCAGTTTGAATTCAAAAATTACCATGACTTCAGGAAATTCTGTACTCTGAAAGAATAAAATCTTAGGAGTCTTTTTGTAGGTAATTAAAAATCAATTCTCAAACAAAGCAATTGCTCTCGGAAATAAAGTATTATTTTCAAGATGTACATGAAGGTGCAAATCCTCTTCGAATTTTTTCAATTCTTCAAGGCTAAGAGCAAAAGTCATGCATGCACCATCCGGAATGGAGTAATGATTGGTGAGTTGTCGGATTTCAGCCAGAGCATTTCCTGCAGAATTATGTTCCGCTTCCATTACACGAACCGGCATGGCAATCATCTGAATATCTATGTTTTTTTGTCCATGTTTGAAATCGTATTCCAGTTGTTTGATAGCAGGAAATAAAACCAATTCTTCTTTCATCATGTGATGTTCCAATTCCGCACGAATTCCGGAAAACAATTCAAATACTTTAATCATTTCCGGATGATGCGCGCCATGTTTGTATGCGACTTTTTCCAAATGAGCATGTATGGCAGGCATGGAAGTTTTCACATAACTATGATGAGAATGTAAAATGTAATCAATCAACTCTGAGAGAGACATGGTATCTGCATCCATGAAGTGGTGTTCTTTTTCCTGAAATAACTGTTCAAGTTCGGCGCTGACTGCTTTGAGTTGTTCCTCATTTTTTACCTGATCAGACAACTTCATTTTCCCTTTGCAACAAAAATCGAGATCGTATTTCTCCAGTATTGGAGCGGCTTCCGGTTTTGCTTTCACCAATTCAGCCAATGTGAAACTTTGTATCATAGAATTGTATTTTGATTTTGAATACAAAGTTGGGGCAAATCAAACGGCATAGGCATGACAGCCGTCAGAGAGAAAAATACGCTTTAGTATTCTGAATTGAATTTGCAATAAAATACAAAAGGAGAATTAAAAGTGACGTTAAATTATTGCCAGATGGACTCCTTCAGGATATCTGCAAAAGAATGGTGCATGACAAAATAAACCACCCTGCTGATGTGGTAAATACCGAGCAAAATTCCTGCTGCATAACCAACCCTGACATTGAAAAGGATGTTTCGAAAATATTCTCTTTTGGTGATCAATTCGAGGCTCAAAAAGAAAATGGCACAAATGCAGAAAAAAACAAAAGCTGGTCCGAACATATGGTAACTGATACTTTTACTGAAATCTCCTTCATATAAAAAAACCATGGATTTGGTGAGACCACACCCGGGGCATGGAAACCCGGTGAGCATTTTAAACGGACACAGAGACTGTGAAGTCTCAATATGTCCATCGGAATGAAGCAAAAACAAAGGCATCGCCAGAGCAATGATTGCTCCGGCGATACCGAGTATTTTTCTTCGTTTCAAAATATTATTGGTATAATTTGTTGATATCACCCTGAACGATCATTGCGGCTACCATTGGAAAAAGGAAACCTAATACAAGCAATAAAGTACTTTGATCCTTGGAAGGCTCACCAATTTTTTCATACACTTTTGGCAAACCTTCTTTTCCTGCCAGATAATAGAAATAAATATTTACCGGGATACAACAGCCGGCAAATATTGCAATGGGCTGAGAAATTACTTCCTTCTCCGCTACGGCGTTCAATACTTGCGCGGTTTTGATGTTCCAATAAATCAGGTACAAGCCACACGTAACGATTCCAAGGAGTAACACTACAATCGGTTCATTTTTAAACTGGGGTATTGTTGTTGCCATAAACAAATTATTTAACAGGTCCTACTCATTTGGCTTTTCGGTAACGCCCCGTTTGATCTGGTCTCTGGACTCCATTTTATCAATATTCATTACAGAACAAAATTGAACAAGAAAAAACATTTGATCAGAACTCAAATAAATGACTCTTGTTGAATAATTCCTGCAAGAATGTAATTGCAAATAATGGATCCAAGATATTAAAATATAGTCCATTTCCAAATAGTCAATTTATCGGGCCTAAAGGCAATTTTTCGCACTTCTCCCCCGGTAGAAAAAGAAACATTTCGTTAATCAGAGAGTTTTGAATTGGCAACTACTCCCTGGAAGCACTAAAAATATGAAATAAATGAATTCTTCTGGCGAAAAGCCCATTGCTTGGTTAGTGTTGCTTTAAATCACATCTCGAAAAATAAGTAACGTTTAGAATACATTAACTTACATTTGAATTTACTTCTTAATGAAAAGATGCACCGAAAGCACTTCCCCGGATTTTGCCAGACATTGTAAAAAATAAGTTCCTGAACTAAGCTCTCTGATATCAAGAGGAAGCGATTGTATTCCATCTATAATTGTTTTTCCGATTGCATTCAGTATGCGTACTTCGTGAAATTTGTATGACGGATCAATCATCAGCAAACTTGAAGAAGGATTGGGATATACTCCGGAATGGTTGGCCGCTATGGGTTGGATTGAATTAGTCAGTGAGTCGCAAACAATGTTCGGTAAAGGTGATGTACAATATGCGTAATATGGAGTTGGATTCGAATAAAGCACTTGTTCCTTCACACGAAAACAAGTAAGATCATAACTGTTATCAGACATAAAATAATAAGACGCATAGGGAAGTCCGAGGCTGCTTCCCAGTCCTTCCGTCCAGGTCTCCCATGGAATTCCATTGGTATCTGCGAGTGTAATTCTATGATGGTACAATCCGCCTATCAATATAGAATCTGAAGCCACAACAATATGGTCCATGAAAAGGGTAAAGTTACTCAAGGCCTGAGTACGTATAGTATCACCTATTGTTGTAGATGAAAAATCATAGATCAATCGTTCAATTGTATCGTTACACAGATAATCCGAAAAGAAGTATATTTTCTTATTTACTTCTCTCATTCCACCAAGAAAATTGGAATAGACCGAATCAAATTGTGTACCCGGCGCATGATGTGTTTGTAGAAATAATTTTGTGTACACATGCGAATTGAACAAAGTATCACTTCCATTAACAGATACATTGTACTCATCGTGCCAACCTCCCGGATAAAAATACCAACACCGAACAGAACTCCAGGTGCCGTTAAGAGTTGGCATTGGTTGGTATACCTGAGCATTGAGAGTTTGAATTCCGCTCTGCAAGCATATTAGAAAAAGAAGATTTCTAAGGATGGTATTCATAATTTGGATTTCTAAAATCGGGGTGTCAATTTTTCACAACAAGATAAATTCAAATCTCCGGTAATCCGTCTACCATGCCCGACTTTAACATGCAGACTATTTTGTTTGAATATTTCATGACAAGTAAATTAACAAGTACCTGAATTTCATTCCGGAAATTCATTTATGAAAATGAAAAAAAAGAATAACATGTTGCAATACCTGAGAATTCAATTGAGAATATTCACGGTCAATTTTCTACACTGAACATCCAGCATTGATTTCACAATAAGGGTGACAAAACAATCAATCAGAAAAGGACAAAAAAAAATCCGGGAATGCAGTAGCAAACCCGGATACACTATTAAATTCTAAACTTAATTCTCCAGAGAGGCGTCAACTGTAATTGCAGCTTTGAGCAATTTGCTTACAGGGCAATTCTGTTCCGCATTTTTCACACTTGCTTCAAATACTTCTTTGGATATTCCGGGAATGTTTGCAACCAACACGATATGTGATTCAGTGATTGTTCCGCTTTCCAGGTTAATGTGTGCAGTGGCTTTTAATGAAGTTGGTACAAATCCGGCTTCTCCGAGAACAAAACTCAGTTTCATAGCGAAACATCCCGCGTGTGCAGCTGCAATTAATTCTTCCGGGTTGGTACCGATACCTTGCTCAAAACGGGAACTCCATGAATATTGAGTCTGGTTCAAAACTGAACTTTGAGTTGTCAAATGACCTTTACCTTCTTTGCCTGAGCCGCTCCAAACGGCTGTTGATTGTCTTTTCATAATTTGGATTGAATAAATGATTGATTTGTGGATAAAATGGAAGAGTATTGCTACGATTCAAGCAATACTACATCCGGGGTAATCTTACAGGCGCGAAGATAAGAAATTTCTTTCATGGTACTTTTATGCGATAAAACACAAATCACATTCCTGTTTTTTTTGTACATTTCACACAGATGAAAATAGGAAACTATAAAATCAGTTGCGGCTCCTCCATTTGTCGCTATGCTCTCTTTGGAATTGCTTTTGGATTTTGTTTTCCTGTGCTTGCAATTTTATTCGATACACTTGTTCATCTGCATCTGCCATTAACGATGGAATCTGTCCGATATGTACATTCCGTTAATCCACTGCATTATATAATTGATTCCGCCCCTTTGTTTCTCGGTATTGCATTTGGAGTAGCCGGATATTATCAATACAGCGCGGAAAGTTATAACCGTTCATTGCAAAGACAAGCCACAGTACTCGAAAACGCGAATCAGACTTTAAGGAAAACACTTGAAGATTTCCACAATGCTCAGAGCTTGCTTGTCAAATCAGAAAAGCTGGCTTCATTGGGACAGTTGACAGCCGGAATCGCACACGAACTGAGAAATCCGTTGAACTTCATTACCAACTTTTCAGAATCAAGCAATGAGTTGTTGGATGAACTGGCCTCTATTCAGGATGAAAAAGAAAGACTGGAAGTGATAGAAATTCTGAAAGGAAATTTCTCAAAAATTCATTTACATGGATCCAGGGCAAACAGCATTCTCCAAAGCATGATGTTGCACGCACGATCCGAAAAAGCCGAACGACGGTTATCTGATATCAATGAAATAAGTCGGGATGCCGCTGACATCGCTTTTCACGGGATGAGTTCGGGAATAATTGGCTTTACCTGTTCTTTTCAAAAAGATCTCGCGAAGGATCTCCCGAAAATTTTTGTTGTTTATGAAGACATCAGCCGTGTAGTTCTCAATCTTCTCACCAATGCTTTTTATGCAGTCAACGAGAGAAGGAAAAAGGAAAATGATCAGTATCAGGCCAAAGTATATCTGGGAACACGATGTCAAAGCTCAGGAGAAACGGATGAAGATAAATGGATTCAGATAATCGTCCGTGACAATGGCACAGGAATTCCGCAACATATAAAAGATAAAATTTTCAATCCGTTTTTCACTACCAAACCGAGCGGAGAAGGAACCGGACTGGGACTAAGTATCAGCCATGATATTGTTCTTGTCCATGGCGGAACCATGACTGTCGAATCAGCGGAAAACAATTTTACGGAATTTTATGTAACACTTCCTGTAAACGACAAATCAGTTTCAGGTCTGGATTCTCTCAAAAAGAAGACAGAAGTTCCGGAAGATTGAATATAAAATGCACTCAGTTTGGTTGAGGAGGTACAGGAACTTCAAGTGAAACAAGTGTTCCTTTTCCCTGCATACTTTCAATTTTCAGATTGCCACCTATCATTTTTGCACGCTCCTTCATCCCGACTAATCCAAGCGTTTTCTTGCTCAGTATATCTTCCTGATCAAATCCTTTCCCATTATCCTTAATTTTCAAAAGCAAAGATTTATGGTGTTGTTCAAATGTCGTTTGAATTTTAGATGCTCCGGCATGGCGCGCAATATTGGTTAAGGCTTCCTGGTAGACTCTGAAAATTCCTGTAGAAACACCTTTTTCAAAGCTGATATCTGTAGCATGAGTAACAAAGCGGCATTGAATTCCTGTACGTTTTTCAAACTCCACACTTGCCCAGTCGAGAGCATCGATTAATCCGAGATCATCCAAAATTCCGGGTCTTAGATTTGATGAAATACGCCGGACAGATTTCACCGTTTCATCAATCAACCCAACCATCCCGGTTAATTTTTCCTGGAATTTTTCATTGTCCGCAGGCAAGTGACGACTCAACCATACAGCATCCATTTTCAAACCCGTTAATTGCTGTCCCAACTCATCATGGATCTCTCTTGCAATTGTTGTTCTTTCTTCTTCTCTGACTGTTTGCAAATGCGCCGACAATTCTCTCAACTCTTCATTTGATTTCTTCATTTGTTCGTCCGCATTCACTTTTTCCGTCACATTATTGGACAAAACAAGTTTTGCCTGCTTTCCTTCATATTCAATGAAATAAAAAATCAATTCAACATAAATTAAAGTACCTGTTTTAGTTTGATGCACCTCAATATCAGTACCCAAATCAGGGATGTATGGAGATAAGTTGTTTTGTTTGGTTTTATAATTTTCTCTCAGATACTTTAACGAATCAGACCTAAGAGTCAAAAACTCTTCAGTACTGTAGCCGTATTGTTTGACGGCTGCTTCATTACAAGCGATAATTTTTTCATTTTCGGCAGAAATAATCCACATAGGAAGCGGATTTTTCTCAAACATCAGCTTGTATTTTTGTTCAGACAAACGTGTTGCTTCATCTGCAAGTTTGCTGTCTGTTATATCTTCAGCGTATCCGTATTCAATCAATTCTCCATTTGCTTTTTTAATCACATTTGTTTTCGCCTGTATCCATCGAATACTACCATCAGTTCTGATGATTCTGAATTCAAGATCATTTTTTGAATCCCTGGCTTCAGATTCATATTTCCATACAAGAGAAGGTTTATCCAATGGATGAACACTATTCAGAAAATCATGAAAGTCCAGACACAGATCTTCGCATTTCTTGCCGGTTATAGTCTCATAGGAAGGACTCACATAGAGAATTTTCAAAGTATATAAGTCGAGCACCCAGTACACACCGGAAATATTCTCCACCAGGTTTTGAAAACGACGCTTTGCAACCTGTAATTGCTCACCGGCTTCTACCCGATCAGTCATGTCGATGGCGATACCTTCTATGATATCAGAGCCAAATTCACTGTTCTTAATGAACGAAACATTTTCAAGAAGGTAAACTTCCGAACCATCTCTTCGTTTTAATTTCGATTCGTAATTCGTAAGAACACTATTCAGAATAAGGTCAGCTATAAATTTATCTCTGTCTTCTGACTTATTATACAAATCATAGGTATGGTGCGTTAAGAGTTCAGCTTTTGAATCATACCCCATCATTCTGGCGAAGGCCTCATTACAATCCAGTATTTTTCCGGCCAGAGTTGTTCTGTATACTCCAGCAAGATTTCGTTCAAATAAAAGCGTATAGCGTCTGTCCGTCTGTAATTTAGCCTCCTCAGCTTTTTTCCGTTCTGTGATATCACGTGCAATCACCAGTCTTCTTTTATCATCCAGAAGATTGAAATTAGCTTCAACAAAAACTTCGGCACCCGACCTTTGTTTTAATATTATATTTTCAATGAACGAATTTGACTCCTTAAATTTATTTTCGGATAAAGAAAAATCGGAATTATTTCTTTTGAAGACAAGTTCAGCTAATGAATATCCGACCAAATCCTTTTCATTCAAGTCTAAACATGTACATGCCTTTGAATTCACTTCACGGATAATTCCATTTTCGTCAAGAACAAAAATCAGATCCGAAGCATTTTCTATCAGCGAACGATACCTTGATTCGCTCGCGATTAATTCGGCTTCAGTAAGCTTAAGTTCAGAAATTTCAATCAAGGTACCGTTCCAGATGATTCCGCCATCATCCGACTTTCTCGGTACTGAATTTCCGCGGATCCATCTTTTTGTGCCATGAAGATCTGTAATTGGAAAAATATAAAACCAGGGATTCATCGAAAGAACTGACTCTTCTATGCTTTTATACAAACCTGGTAAATAATCCGGATCGACCAGTTTGAATGTATTCATGGCATCAGCATAGCAGGCTTCAAGACTCATTCCTGTGAGCCTTTCCATCCCTTCACTCACAAAAGTGAACTTCATTTTGCCATCTTTATCCATAGCAAACTGATAGACTACACCGGGCAATGAAGAGCTTATTTCTTTCAATTGTTCAGTGAGTGTGAGAGACTTTCGTTCCGCATTTTTTCGTTCAGTAATATCATTTGAAAGTACAAACAACCCCTCCTCCACCGGTTTCATACTCAATTCATACCAACGTGTGCTTCCATCTTTAAAGAGATAAGGCACTTCCACGTGTTCAGCCTTTCTACTGATCATACATTTCTCCATTTGCCTGAACATCTCCGTTTCTATCACACGTGGATAAACCTCAAGAAAAGATTTACCGGTCAATTCTTCAGGGGTTGTTTCTCCGTACGAAGCTGCGATTCGATTTATATAAAGATAAATCCAATCATGACTGAACATGATACATCCTGCAAAGGCATTATCGAGAATCGTAGTGATTCGATCTGTAATTTTCTCCTTTTCATCTTCCCTTTTTTTAATCGCAGTTACATCCCGATAATATACCGAAACACCATTTTCTGAAGGAAAAATATGGTTTTCAAACCACATCTTTTTACTTGGAGAATATACCCGCTGTCCAATGGCTTTCTGATTGATGAAAGCTGAGTGAAGGAGTTCATAAAAAGGTTCATTCTCTACATCGGGATTTTCATCCCAAATTTTCTTTCCGATCAGTTCCTCCGCGCTCCTTCCATGTAACTCCGCTGCTTTTTCGTTCAAATAAGTGTAAGTCCAATTCTCATCTAAGGCTATAAACGCGTCAGTAATCCGGTCAAAAACAGTTTGAAGTTCCTGTGTTTTTTCCTTCACCTGCTTTTCAAGCTGTGTATTGAATTCAGTAATCTGAGCTTTCAGTTTGTTTTGGCTCGTGACATCAGAATTGATCCCAACCAATCCTATCGATTCACCAATTGAATTCCTGATCAGTGTAATTGATGACAAAACGTAAATGGAATTTCCCTGCTTATCTCTTTGAATTTTTTCACCTTTCCAAAAACCCTTTTCGAATATCTCGTTAAGGATGCGTTTTCTTTCTTCCGGAGTAACATTTCCCCTCAGTAATGAGGCTGTAGTTTGTCCAATTGCTTCCTCACTGGAGTATCCATACATTTTTTCTGCACCGGCATTCCAACTTTGTATCACAAAATTTAAATCCGTTGAAATTACAGCATCACTTGTCTGTGCGACCAGTGTACCCAGATAGAGCATATCTCTTTCCGACTTGCGTTCCCCGGATATATTTCTATTGATATATAAAAATCCCCGGACAGCTCCCTCCGTATCATGCAACACAGTAACGGATGATAAAAGTAAAAGGCCGGCTCTATTCCGATGGCGATGTCTTACTTCCCGTTGAAAAGGACTACTCTGTTGATTTAAAATAATTGCCCGGGAAAATTCTTTTTCTTCTTCGGTGTATTGATGAAGAATGGAATAATGCTTCCCCAGAACATCATTCGCGGTAAATCCATATAAATTTTCGGCTCCATCATTCCATAGTGTGATGAATCCGTCCGGATCAGATACAATACAAGCATCACTGACGGCATTCAAAATAGCATGAATGGAAATATCATTCAGAACTGAATGTGGTATCATTCTCTTAAAGGATTGTAAGCGCAGTAATTAATTCTTCCCACCCGGGGGAAATTCAGGGCGTGAAATTTGACACTTTGAATTTAGGAAATCCCGTTGATTGAAAACTGACTTTTGTCTGATTTTACCTTTCTTTTTTGAACAAATGAAAACTCATCATTTGAATAAAAACAAGCGAATCCGGAAAAAACTTGATGAAAATGCAGATCTGCGTCCGAGGTAAACATTCGACATAGGGATAATCAATCAGTAATACAATTGACAAGAACCACAAAGACGAACCTTAGGTCAGATGTTTCCTACGAAAAAGAATTGTAGCTAAAAAAGCAGTGTCAATATCAGGCTATTCCTTCCACAAAATACATATCAATCTCGCCTTTATTTTTTGCCTTCACCTTGCCTCTGTGCTGACAGATAAATTTGTCTTTCACCAGTTCATAAGTAAATTCTGAAATGTTCACTTTGCCTGTCTCACCGCTGCTTTCCATTCGGGAAGCAGTATTCACCGTATCACCCCAAATATCATAAGCAAACTTTTTGATCCCAACGATACCGGCCACAACCGGACCGGTATGAATTCCCAATCGTAGTTCAAAATATGGT
The DNA here is from genome assembly GCA_937871435.1 of uncultured Bacteroidota bacterium. Lineage (GTDB taxonomy): Bacteria > Bacteroidota > Bacteroidia > AKYH767-A > 2013-40CM-41-45 > JADKJP01. Next base: position 32,857 of record CALMQM010000058.1, read on the forward strand.
TGTCCTTTTTTGATTCTTTCCTGCATATTCCTCGCTATGAAAGCCTGCATTTCCAGTCCGGCTCTCACAACATCTTCCGGATGTGTGTCATTGCTTACCGGCAATCCACCTGCACACATATAGGCGTCTCCGATTGTTTTAATTTTTTCAATGTTATACTTGGTCACGATTCGGTCGAATTCGCTGTAACAGTAGTTAATTTCTTCAACAAGTTCTTCCGCCGACAATCGCTCACTTGCCTGAGTGAAATTTTTAAAATCGGTAAACAGCACCGTAACCATATCGAAACTTTTCGCTTTCGCGGTGCCGGTTGCTTTTAATTCTTCCGCGGTTTCTTCCGGAAGAATGTTGAGCAATAATTCGTCACTTCGTTTCTTCTCCTTTGAAATCCTGTTACGTTGTCTGAAAAATATACCGGCAAACAACAATACTACCGCAAACCCGCCGATGAAGCTGTTTCGAACAACTTTTTGTCTGCTGATTTCTTTCTCCTTCAGCTCCTGATCCTTTGTCAACAAATTAATTTGTCCCTGCTTCTTTTCGATATCAAATGTAAACTGAAGGGTTCCCAGTTTTTTATTCGCATCGATATTGTAAATGGTGTCTTTAATTCCAAGCAATAATTCCAGGTATTTATTTGCATTACCAAAATCTTTTTCCTTTTTATACACCTGAGCCAGTCCATCGTAAATATCCCGCAATCCATAATTGGAGCCGACTTCTTTCGCAAAATCTTCCGCATCGAGATAACTTTGCAAAGCAAGTTTGTTGTCACCTTTCTCCAGATATGTTTTTGCCAATCCAATCAGGGAAATCGCAATATCACTTTTTGCTTCAAGATTTTTCGCTTTCTCAAATGCTCTCTTTTGAATCTCTATTGCTTTGTCATACTGTTTTCTCTCCATGTACAATTGACCAATATCGTTCAGTGTATAAGGCTCATCCACTGTGTTCTCAACATTCTTCAAAGAAATCTGATAGTAATACAAAGCACTGTCGAGCTTTTGTTCTCTTACCAAAGTATCTGTCCTGCTGTTATTAAAATAAATCTCCCCGATATTCACGGCGATTGTACCGATGGATGCGGGGTCCTTTTCAGACATGGATTCACACAAATCATACGCACGGATGAGGTAACTAAGAGCTTCGGTATAGGTATTTGCTTTAAGTGCATATACTGCCCCAACATTTGACATGCATGTCACCATGCGGAGTGTATCACTAATCTCTTCAGCGATCTTCAATGACTTTAAAAATAACTCAAGGGCTTTTACATCATCTCCTTTGTTGAAATAAATGTTACCCATATTACTGTAAATATTCGCCGCTCCTTTCCTGTCACCGATAGAGTCATACACAGCTAATGAATATTCATAATTCTGCAGAGCTTTTACATAATCTCCTTTGGTAAAATGACCCATGGCAATGGTCTTATAAGCCAAGGCATGTCCTTTACTAAAATTCAATTTCTGCGCAAGTTCACTCGCCTGTTCCGCAAAGTGGATAGTCATTTGAACATTAGAGTTCAGGTAACTCTTTGCAAGGGTCAAGAGTGCTGATACCGTATTTGTATCATTTTTCCCGTTGCCTATAATGGCATTCAAACTATCCTGTTCCCTGTCCTGTGAACAGGTCAAACCGGGAAGCGCAAGAATTAATGAAAAGGCTATAAAAAGTATCCGATACATCAAGAGAGGGTGTTTAGGTTGATGGAATCGGAAACAAAGAAACAATAAAATACGGGAACTGAAAAAGGCCTGTATTTCAATAAAAAAACGGAAGTTCAGAAAAGAGCTCTGAACTTCCGTTTCAAAAGTGAATTACCTTTTATAGAAGATGAATGTTACTGCACCACAATGCGCAGAGTTTTGACGTCTTCGCCATCCTGCATCAATACAAGGAAGTAAATACCAACAGGATTTCCTCTGAGGTCAATGTCTTTCAGATTCGTTCCTTCTGCTGACAGCATTTCTTCACGGTAAACGATATTACCCAATCCATCAGACACCATCAGGATATTCTTCTGCTGATCTTTCGCATCGAATGCAACAGTGAATCTTCCTGTAGTCGGATTCGGATAAGCGACAATTTGCGACACTTCATCTTCAACCACATCTTCAATTGTTCTGCAATTCAATCCAACTGCTATAGACAGAGTGCGAATTGCAGATGCACCGCAGAGGTTATTTGCCTTTACAGACAAGGTTGCAGAAGAAGAGGTAGCGGTAGTGAATTTCACCTTCACGCTGGTTCCGGTAGTTGAGCCAACGAAGGTTGCTCCACCAGTAATTGTCCAGGTATAAGAGGTTGCTCCAGTTACTGCGGCAATTGAATAAGTAACCGAAGTTTGCGATTTGCAGACTGAGGTAGCCCCACTGATATTTCCCGGTTGCAGCGTGAGTGCTGAAACGGCAAGTGTGGATACCGGACTGGATCCGCATGAGTTGTTCGCTTTCACCGTTACATTTCCGCTTCCGGTGAATGAACTGCCAAACGTTACCTTGATTGTCCTGCCGGAATTGTTGGTGATGGTTGCACCGGAAGGAACAGTCCAGGTATATGAAGTCGCACCACTCACAGCGGCAATCGAATACGTCTGATTGCTTGCACGGCACACACTGCTTACCGGTCCTGTGATAGCACCCGGAGCAAGCGGAGTTGAACGTACCGGAAGTGTCATCACAGTTCCATTGCCGCAGGTATTTGTTCCCTGTACTGTGATATTTCCGGAAACAAATCCTGCAGGGAATGTGATCGTTACTTCGTATTCACCAAAAGGATCAACACCGGTAACAGTAAGCGGATTACCTGTGTGTCCTCGTTTATCAGAAATTATACAACCAGCCGGAGCAGACCAGATGTAAGTCAGTCCCGGAACTGTATATACTACTTCATAATCATGCGAACTTCCACCACATACTCCGTTCACCTGATTATCAGCACCACTGTTTACACTCCAGATCGGAGTTCCAACAGGTCCATAGATTGTCTTGGTCGAAGTACTGCTGGATCCGATACAGTTTGTTGCTTTCACTGTAATCGTACCATAGGTAAATGCAGCTGTCATGTTCACAGTCAACGATGTTGTTCCCTGTCCGGAAGCAATTGACAATCCTGTTCCACTAACAGTCCATACGTAGCTGGTAGCATTCGTAACAGGAGCAATTGAGTATGTGACTGAGCCTGCTGAACAAGTAGTCGCGGTACCACTGATTGCACCCGGTGTCGAAGGAGCTGAAGTAAAGCGCGATAATGTCGCACATGTGTAGTTGCTGGATCCACAACTATTGATCGCCTTCACACACAGATTTCCTCCACTATACGAAGATGAGAAGCTCAATGTAATGGATGAAGAAGTAGATGAGCCTGAAACACCTGAAGGCAAAGTCCATTGATAGGATGTAGCACCGGGTACTGGAGCCACGCTGAATACAATACCGGATTGACCACGACACGCACCGGAAGGTCCGGTGATTGCTGCAGGAGCTGCAGGAGCAGAACCTGCAATAGTAATTACTGCCAAAGCAGCTCCGGTACAGTTCTTCGAATCTTTGATGGTTACAGTATAAGTTCCGGCTGCACGACCTGTAATGGTCTGCGTTGTGAGTCCACTTGGATTCCACAGGTATGTGTATGGAGCAGTTCCTCCGGAAGGAGTAACAGTTGCCGTACCGGTACTTCCGGTACAGCTGGTAGCAGTAACAGAAGTTACTCCTGTAACGGCAGTCGGAACTACAATCGTTGCAGTTTTTGTTGTCTGACAAAGGTTGGCATCAGTAACAGTATAAGAATATGTTCCTGCTGACAATCCCGTTAACGGGCTTCCGCCATACACGTAGGTAGGTGTACCACCGCTTGCAGACAAGGCAACACTACCCGTCTGACCAAAGCAATTTGGTTGTGTCGGAGTAGCAGTTAACACGAGTTGAGCAGGTGCAGCCTGTATCAGAACTGTTGTACTGCCTGCACATCCTTTACTGTCACTCACAGTATATGAGTATGTACCTGCTGTCAGATTAGTAAGTCCGGCTCCACCATAGGTATATGGTGCAACACCACCCGTTGCAGACAAGGTTACACTTCCCAGTTCTCCAAAACATTTTGGTTGAATTGCAGTGGCCGTCAGAACGATCGGCGAAGGTGCAGCCTGAATTGTCACTGAAGCAGTTCCGGAACATCCATTGTCGTCAATCACATAATAATTGTACACACCGGCTGTAAGATTAACCGTTGCATCTCCACCATACACATAAGGACCAACACCGCCACCTGCACTCAGGTTCACACTGCCTAAAGCACCTGCACAATTAGGTTGAGAAGGCAAAGCCGTAAGCACTACCTGTGATGGAGGTGCAAGGATAGTTACAGAGGTAGAACCGCTGCAACCATTACCATCCGTTGCAGTATAGTAATAAGTACCTGCAGAAAGATCAAACTGGCTGTCTCCACTGTAAGTAAAGTTATTATCTCCACCTGTTGCAGACAATATAACTGCTCCCAATTCACCAAAGCATTTCGGCTGGCTAATAGTCGCTGTTACTGCTATCGCATCCGGAACAATCAATGTTCCATTTTGGTAGTCGATCACGTAGTTGGTATCTGCTGCAAAACTGTAATCCGATGGAACAACATTGTATGTTCCTCCCTGAGTTATCGTATTCACAGGATTGTTTCCGCTATCATAAATAGTGAGAGTCGGTCCTGACAAGGCGTTTACTCCTGTAGAGTCTGCATTCTTAAAGCCGCTTACAGTTGATGTCAGTGAAGGAGTACCAAAGCAAGCTGCTGTCACATCATCCGCTTTCACAGTAAGAGTCGCCGGAGTAATGGTGAGTGCTCCGAGTCCATAAGAGATATCGAAATTATCCGAGAAGAAAGCTCCCGGAACTACAATCCAGGTACCAACAGTGGTACCTGTGATGAGGTTCACTGATTTCAATTCTGTTGTTGTATCTGTTGACGTTACATCATCTTCATCCAATACAACAGCAATGTTATCACCATTGTTGTTTGTTACCGGAATACTGTCAACATCGGTCACACCATTTGTGATGACACGTGGATTTGTGATCACACGAGGGTTGGTAATTACTCTCGGATTGGCCATGGCTCGGGAATGCAATCCCGGTCCCGGGCTTTCAAGAATGATAGCAGATGAATCAGCATCAAAGTTGAAGACAGATTCTGTGGCCAGATCTACAATTAAAGTAGAATCAATAACAGTAACTGAATTTGTAATCACGCGAGGGTTGGTAATCACACGTGGGTTAGCTAATGCTCTGTTCGTTGCAACCAAGGCAAGGTTAGCAAAATCAGAATTGGTAATCACACGCGGGTTGGTAATTACACGCGGATTCACCAATACCAGAGCGTTGGACATCGTCAATGTATGTACCTGTTTGATAGAATCAAGGAAATGTTCCTGGTTTGAAGGATCAATCTTGGATTGATCATACACGTAGTTGAATTGGAAATCACCGATTTTATCTCCGTATTCCATTGTAGTATCCTTCGGAGAAATCAGAATCGGCATGCGTGTAATAGTGATACGACCCGGCAAGAACACATATTCATAATTAGCATCCAATGTAGAGTCCGCAGGATCATTCAAATCCAATGCATCCATAGTAGCTGCAACCTGATAGATTCCTACACCGCTTTCAGCTGTTGCAAGAGTCTGGTAATTCAGGTGTGCCAATCCAATGTCTGCGGCAGTCAGATTATGATCCGAAAGCGGTTCTCCATTGAACAGGATCGTAGAAGTGAGTTCCGGAAGAACTTCCCCATATCGTTTATGCATATTGTCAACCTGCACAGTGATGATGGTCTTGACAATATTATTAAAGTAGATACCATTGGAGAATCCTCCGTCATTTCCATTCGGTACAATTGGAGGAGTATACACCTGGAGGATTGGATTGCCAACGAATGTCGGAACCGTTGCTCCAAGGTGATTGTTGTCGATATAATATGTTGTCAATGGTAAACCGCCAAAGTAAATCACGGATGAATCCATGAAGTAGGAACCACTCACAACCACGTTCAACGGATCTACACCCGGACTCAGAAGAGGATCAGTGATAGTAAGTGAATCGATCACCGGTTTTGGTAAGGCGAATGTGCTTACAGCTGCTTTGGCATCAATCAATCCGGCACCTGAGAAATAATCAAATCCGGTAGGACCCATATCCACAGCGGTGCGTTTTAATAATGAGCGTAAACTATCAGGATGCATGGATTCACTGAAGAATTTTTTCTTCGCACCAAGAATCAATGCAGCAGTTCCGGCAGCATGAGGAGCTGCACATGAAGTTCCATAGAAATTATAGAGTCCGTCTTTTTCTTCGTCTTTTGAATAGAAATTCACCGATGTATTTACACCATCAGGAGCAGTGAAATCAGGTTTTTCTCTGACAACACCACGCACAGGAGCACCACCCACAGAAGAGAAAGGCTCAATCACCGGAGCTGCTCCATTCGTATAAGCAGGAGTTTGTGTATAGCGAGCGGCACCTACAGACATCGCTCCTTCGCTGTTCGCTTGTCCGATAATAGTAGACTCTCCATTCTGATATTCCTTGATGGTCATATCACCACGGAACACGACGTATTTGAATTTCATCGGAGTGATAGAATCCAAAGTCCATGTACGCACAATCATGATATTGGCTTCAACATCTGATTGAACAACGAATGGCAATACTTCGATCGGATCTCCCCAGTTATTCTTACGGTTCAGACCAAACAATTTGGTGCCTGTAATATCTGTGAGGTAAATATCAAAGTCATTTCTTGCTCCGGGTAATTGCTTCAATGAATACAAAGAATCATCCCATTGTAACACCAATGTATATGTACCCTTCTTCAGTGCAATTTTCTGCAGATAATCTCCACCACCAAAGTCATGTGCTTTTCCGGCAATACCGAAAGGCGCAGGCATAGGGTTAAAGATTCCTTCATTCGATACATTACCAAAGTTTCCTGCAGAAGTAAAGTAAGCTACACCCTGATCTTTTACATAATTCACAGCTTTACTTACGATACCATCCTGGAAGAATGGCTCAGTGATATAGGTAACGTCATCGACGATTACATCACATGTATCCTGTTGCAAAGCCACAATACCTTCGGCAAAATCTCCTGCACTTATAAATCCTGTGCGGAAAGCAAGGTTTGCTTTTGGAGCAATATCATGAACAATCTGTAACATGGCACGTCCTTCATCAAGACCTTTTCCATACGGATAATCCATCAACACTTCCACCTCACGTTGGTTCACAGGATTGCCCGGGCCCGGAAGGTCTTTGTTGCCAATGTCTATCAGCTGTGGATTTCCTGAGATTGTCTTGTAACTGTCTGACATTACACCCACTTTGATTCCTGATCCGTCAAGACCGAACAATGCACGGGTTGAATCTGACTTCATCGATTTATCACCTTGCGAGTTGATAAATCCTGCTGCACCTACAGCCGCATAATTCGGCCGGGCAAAATTCACCAGTGTGGTGAGTGTATCCAGAATTGGAAGATTAGCAATCGGGAAATCACCGGTAATGATGATGGATGTGTCACCATTGTCGATAAGTCCTGTCATTCCCAGTTGTGTCTGCAAATAAGCAAGAGCATTTGCGTACTGGTTGATTTGAGGAATAACATCAATGAAAACTGTTCCTTCAATTGAATCGATCAAAAACACCTGGTTATTTGTCGGTGGTCCGATTGAATCCGGATCTTCTTCCAATTGTTTCAATTCAGGTCCAAGAATCGTAGATACTTTTCCTGAATCCGGCGCGTTGTAATATGGCAGGATACAGTTGGTGATATACAAATAAGTATTATGTGTAACAGTACATCCGTTCGCATCAGTAACAGTGTACTGATAATTTCCTGTCGGAAGATTATTGGTAGGATCCCCGCTGAATGTATAAGGAGCTGTTCCGCCAGTCGCTGACAAGGATACGGTACCGATGTTTGTTACTTCCAGACAAATGATCAATGTGTCAGGTGCGCCTTCCAGAACTAATTGTTCCGGCTGAGTGATATGGATTGAATCAATTACTCCACATCCGGCAGCATCACTAACCAGGTATCCGATCACTGTATCTGTTCCGGCAAATCCGGAATAATTGAAAACACCATCACCGGAGAAAGGAGGAGTACCTCCACCTGCTGTTGCTGTTACGGAGAATGGTTCACCATAACAAGCAATTGCCGGAGATGACAAAGCAACTGTTACAGCAGGATTAACAATGACATCTGTTTGTGCACAGGCTCCTAAAATTGAACAACCACCTTCGCCTCTAACATAATAGGTCGTGCTTGCAAAAGGAGAAACAGTGATGGAACTACCTGTTCCAATTGGTGTTCCGCCACAACTACCTTCATACCAAGTCCAGTCTGTCGCATCATTTAAATTTCCTGAAAGAACACTCAGCGTTGCAGAGCTACCGGAAAAGACAATAAATGTTGTTCCCAGATCCGTACACAACGTAACAGTTGGAGTGATGGTGGGTTGATCAGCAGGAGTACAAGGCGCAAATGGCTGGATTGAAATTGTTGTGTCAAACTGACAAGGAACATCATCGAGAATCCCTACAGTATACAAACCTGGTTCCAGACCACTGAAATAACCTGTGTTGTTGGTATCCGCATATGCATCACCGGAAATGAAGTATGTATAATTCGGCGGAACACCTCCTGATGCAGGGCCGATGGTAATACTTCCATCATGCAGATCTCCGGTTTCATTTGTTACAACGATACTACCCGGATCAATTGCTGCGTATTGGTAAACAGTAATACTGTCTACTGAAACACAACCGTTGATATCAGTTCCGGTTACAACATAGATAGATGTATCGGTTGGAGAAACAGTAATAGAAGAAGTCGTTTCACCTGTATTCCAAGAATAAGAAGCAGCACCGCCTGCAGCAAGAACAGTTGGGGAACCTGAACAAATCACCCAGTCGAAGCTTGGTCCGATGGTTACATGAGAGTTAGTCAGTGTGTATGTAGAACTGGTTACGGTACATGAGCCGGCAGTAACTGTTACTGAATAATCACCGGGCGCTGATGGTAAAATCTGGTTCGATGTTTCAAATGTTGACCATGTGTATGAATCATAAGTCACAGGAACCAATTCACCTACAGCAACCGCATCAATTTCATTCCAGTCGTGAACGTACGCGGAATTCATAGCGATACGAATACTTGATACAGGATAAGGTGTAGTCGGGAAGGAAACATGCAGTTTTCTTGCCTGATCCGGAGCGGAACCGGCTGTGGCAGTATAGACTGCATCGTAAGAGCTGGTATATGGATTTAACACATAAACAGTATCAATTGCACCGGGAGAATAAGTTTCATAAATATCTACGAAATTGATCGGAGCAGCTGTATTGAAACCAACCTCAATATATTCACGGGAAGCATCCTGTGACAATGGAGCCCAGGCATTGGCATTGTCTCCATAAGCCGGATACACATCCGGTGCACCAATAATTTTAGAAGCAGAATAATCCGGATTTGAATACTCACTGCTGAATGCAATTACGTGATCAGCATACTGGAAATTCTGAGCCTGGTATGTATACAGAGAATCAATATTGGAAACACAGGAAGGTAAAGTAACTGCACCCACAATGTATGGCTCCGGAGTGCGAATAGATGCATTCGCATCATTACAATCTGAGAAGTCTGTTACATAACCTGCAGGAACAGCATAAGCCATGGTAGAAACAGCAGGATTACCGTATCCATCGCCATCAGCATCCTGATAATAAATATCATCTTCGATCGAATAAGCAAAATAATGTGACAATGGATCTTGTCCGCCAAATGCACCTGCATCGTTACGTGTTCCGTTCACATCATTGTAAATCGGATTTGGATCACCACCATTGAATGCATCACTACCATCAAGAAGGAGACCTTGTCCGTCAATCGAAGTAGTTGTGCTATATACACTGGTCGGATCAGCAGGAATATATTGGAAGCCATTAGAATTTGTAGTGAAGTTGTATTTAAACTCCGAAAAAGTAACATCACCCGGGTTCCATTCACGGTAATTGCTGTTGATGAGCAAATTGTTTCTCAACTCGATAACACCTGATGGCCCGATCTGAAAGAAAAATCCTGCACCCGAACCATCATCCATAAGCGTATTGTTGATACAGCAATTCTGACCTAATCCAACTGTTTTCAGTCCTCTGAAATACAAAATAGCATTCGAAGTTCCATGAGTTCTCAAATAGTTATTGGCAACATACACATACTGAGTATTACCCCAGAATGCAATTGTTCTTCCTCCACCCTGCACATCAAACTGATTGCCTTTGATAATTACACTGTCTTCAGAAGGAGTATTAGAACTCAGTACCTGAGTAATTTCATAATAACCCGGAACATACTGCATGATGTAGTTTCCGATCCATTTACCTCTGAACAAAGTCATCATCGTAACACCATCTGCGTTCAGGATAGTATCACCTTGTACTTCAAAATTCATATTGGCTGGATGACCGAGTACACGTCCATTGATTTTACAATCAAAAACTCTTTCTCCACTTGCAGAATACCCACTGTCCATTACTGTTCCTGTGATATCTGCACCTGAAATTTGCCAGCCGCTATGGAGATAGACATCTCCTATTACTCTATACTTAGAGCCCGGAAAACCTGACATGATTACAAGATCAGTCACTGAACCAGTCAGGTCCATAATATTTTCAGTGTAATCCACCGGTCCGGGATAAACCACAATTGTATCACCAACTTGTGCATCAGCCATCGCAGATGTGATGTTCGGATAAGTACCGTTGACAAGTAACGCATCAACATTCAGACGGGCTCCTGAGAAACAACCGGTATGAATACCTGAGTTATTATCATCACAATCTGTGTTATTGGAAACATATCCTACGAGGAAACAAGGTGAAGTTGTAGTTGTTGGATTGCCAGGATCACCATAGCCATCACCGTCAACATCCGCAAATACAGTACCTGCGTAACCGCCTTCCCAATTGGATCCGGAAACATCACTTGACAATTCAAAATTGTGCAGTGTTCCGTTTAGTCCATTTCCACTTCTGTCAATGAGTGTAGTAACAGGTCCGTTTTCTGAACCCGCGGTACCCTGATCAAATGTGTAATATTGCATCAGGTTAGCCTGCCCATTAACATAAGCAACACGATTTTGCATGATCTGAGCTTGCGTTTTAGCCACGTTCCAGAAACGTACCTCATCAATTGAACCATGATACCAATCCTGATTTTGTTCAGGCCATCCACCCATTTTCAAGAGATCGTTGCCACTGGTTAAATCTCTTGAATAAGTATCCTCAACATCCGAATTCAATGTTCCATTCAAATAAATTCTGTAGTGCTGCGCTTGTCTTACAATTGCAACATGCGCCCAAACGCCTGTTGATACAGAGGAAGTAGTACTTAAAAAGAGTGATTCAGGTGAACCGGAAGCAGCCATTTCCCATTGCAAGCGACCATCCGGTTGAACTGTAAGAGACCAGTAATTTCCGGTTTCTGTTGTTTCATTTGTCCTTGTAGACAAAAGTGTTCCTCCGAATGAATTCACATTCACCCAAGCTTCAACAGTAAAATCAGATGAACCAAGATTCGGATCACTGGTTTCAACATAATCATCCACTCCGTCAAAGTTCAGCGAGTTGTTTTCATCCAGAATACCGTTACAGTTCTGATCCACTGCATCACACAAATCGACAGCTCCAGGATTGATGCTTGCGATGTGGTCTTCACAATCACCACCTAAAGCAACATAATCCAATGGTGGACTGCAAGTGAATATTGTTACTGCATCGTCACCAAATCCATCTCCATCAAAATCCTGATACCAGGTTTGCGGATGAATTGATGCATCACCATCATTGCAATCGGTATTGTCGGCAACCCAACCTACCGGAACAGAACAGGAATTATCAAAACTGGCAGAATTGTCAGCATCTCCGTATGAGTCGCCGTCAGCGTCAGCATAATACACAGCCGTAGTAATTGGGGCACATTCATTACCTGTTGAAACACCACTGTTTGACGACCAGTTAGAGGATGATCCACTAAGCGCAAAATTGTGCAGGTCGCCATTTAATCCAATTCCGGCAACATCATTCAACACATCTTCAGCACTGTTGTTAACTCCGTCAAATCCCTGATTGAAATTGTATGCTGCCACTATTTCCGGCTGAGGAATGGTTACTTCACAATTCATGTGATTGGATACCGCTGCATCACAAAATGCAGTATTCCAGATCTGCACTTCATCCATATAGCCCTGGAAAGTGTTATCGTAACTACCCAAAATCAGATTTTCAGTTGTGGTAGTCGCTCCGGGTGTTCCTGTCCATGGCATACTCGAAGCAAGCGTGCCGTCTACATATAACCTTCCTCCATCATTGTCAACGACGAATGCGACATGGTGCCACAATCCATCGGCAATCATACCGCCATTCAATCCACCATTAATGTCATCGTATACATAGTTGGAAACGTCCTTGAAATAGAATGCACCCAGTGAGCCGTTTTCGATATAGAGATTATATCCGTTTCTTGAACCTGAATGATATTTTGTAATCACTCCCTGTGTTCCTGAAGTCTGGGTCGTATTTATCCATGCAGAAATTGTCAATGGATAAATATTAAATGGTACAGCGCCACCGCAATCTACAGAGTCATCCACTCCGTCAAAACTGAGTGATGATGCAGGAGTAGGTGGAGCTGAAGATCCAATCTGGAAATCACCAAATCCTGTGCATTCAAGCCCGATAAGGGAATTGTTGAAATAACCATCATCACCAACATGAGTCCACACACCATCCGCAAATTGTGATGCCTGAAGTGTGTTGGGATCAGTTACAGCAGGATCTACTTCATCTACATTCCAGTTGACAGTAAGCAGATAATCTACTACCTCAATACCTACCGGTTCGAGATGCCACCATCTGTTAACCGTAGCGGATGGATCAAATCCTGATGAAGCTATTGCCGGATGATCCCCACTGGTTGTGTTAGCCAATATTCCTCCACTACTGATGATGGTCGGGTTGATAACGGTGATCGGAGCATAACCATTCGCATCACCAATATCAAAATTGAACAAACCGGAAGCTAAAATATCTCTCTGCATATTTCCATCCACGTAATCTTCACTTGAACCACCAACTACTGTAGCACTATCACCAATAATGATAGTGCTTGGACCTGTATGTAAAATACCTGCAGAAAGGTTAAGTTGACTAACGATGTATTGATTTCCAAGAAGGTCAACGCCTTCTCCATTTTCAATACTCAATTTATTAATCGATCCCTCACCACCTAAGTGCTGACGAACTGTTCCGACAAAATTGAGATTGTTGAGTGTCACAGAGCCATTGTTTAAGAAATCTCCTTCAAAAGATAAGTTCTGTGATCCACCTAATGTAGCGTCAGGTTCAACAGACACCTGACCTGCAAACCCGCCGCTGGAATAATTCAGATTCAATGTGCCCGCTAATACCTGTAGAATACCGGTATTCCTCAGGTCCACTCCATTGATGAATGAAATTGTACTGTTACCTTCCTTATTAAAAGTACCTGTAGATTCATTACTGATGAAAGAAGTAAAAATATTATCACCGACAACATTTCCGTTTGCACTCAATGTGAGGATAGAAAAATTGCGAATGCGTGCAGCACCTGTTAAGTTCATATTTCCTCCCGGTCCCGACCACGACATATCTCCATAGTTCAACACGTTCAATTGATTTTCAAAGGAAACATCATCACCGTTGGTTGTCATGCCGAAACTTCCTCCGGCCATAACAGTAATTATTCCTGTGCCGGTGAAGTGGGTCATCGATCCACTGTTTATACTACCTGTATTGGTGACGATAAGAGTACTGTCCAGATTGATACTACCTGTATTGATTGAAATTGATCCGTTACATACCAGGTCATCTCCGGGACCATCAAGCAAATGCAGCGTGCCTTCAGAAATAAACAGAGATGCGCCAGATTCAATCACCACCTGATCCGCCTGGATCGGTTGAGAGTTATTAGTGATGTTAAAACCTTGTCGGATAGTAATCACTCCACTGTTTGTACCATTTGGCGCCACAACTGCAGGAACCCAAGCAGTTCCGTTGAATGTTTCCCAGCGTGTAAAATCATTCCATCCACCAAATGCAGCAGAACGATAATCTCCTGTATTTGGAATAGTTCCCGCTTCTCCGATTTCAATCACACCCACATCCGACCCGGTATAATTCACATCAATTGAAGTGGGAGAACTACCGGTAACGTTCAATGGAATCCAGGAAGAACCAGTGTACATGCGGGCCACAAGGTTGTTGTAATTTGTTCCGGGATCAACATCAGATGGATCCCAGGTTAAAGTCATGTAAAAACCTGTAAGCGTAGCACTCGAGTTATCTATGGTCCAAGTACGGTTGATGCTTTTATCAGGATCGACTCCGGAAAATACTGCCTGGGGATGATCACCTCCATCAGTTCTCAAAGAGACATTGCCTGGAGTTCCTATTAAAGCAGCAAGCTGAACAGGCAAGTATTTGGAAGGCGTACCGATTGGCATATTCAACCCAAGGCTAAACCCAAAATAATACTCCAGCGTACCATCAATGTAATGGGTTGCATCCGCGTTGATGAGATTCGCGCCATTTGCTATACTTATTTTACCTGCACCGGAAGTATGAATGATTCCATAGTTGAAGGACAATTGTGAGGTAATGGTTTGTGTTCCTGTTACTACAATACCACCCGGAGTAAAGGTGAATGGAAGGAATGTCGCAATGCTTCCGTTACCATTGATCGTTTGCGTAACAGGAGAATTCATCGCGAAAGATGACATGTTCAAAGATCCATTGTTGATCAAGGTTGTACCCCGATAAAACATATTTACTCCACCATCCATTACGGATCCTGTTGTCATATTCAAGGTTGCTGAGGTATCCCAGCTGAGACTTCCATCGACGGTAAAGTCCGAACCCGGTCCGTTATTGACAACAAACAAACCTCCATTTACAAACAGGGAAGCGGTTGAACCAACATACAACTGGTCAACAATTTTGTTTGTATTTACAGATACCGTGAAAGCAGTATCAATATGAATTTCACCATCAGTATAGGTTGGCGGAGCAGCAGGAACAACCCAGCCGGTTCCGTTGTATCGTAACCAAATGCTGACATCATCCCAGTTTCCTGATGAAACACAGAAATAGTCGCCAACCGATTGCGCACCTGCATGCATGAAGGTGAGTACAGTGGCGAATACCGTGACTAAAATTTTCGAAAATCTTCTGCGTAAGAAAGAATTCATGTTTGTTTTATTTATGGTGTGTGTGATTATTTCTTGTTGATGTTTAATAGCTTTATCATGATTTCGCCCAATGGTCAATCATGTTTTGATGTTGCCGGAAAAGGCTTGAATATTTTTGAATAGAATGATTGAGTGAATAGATATGAATCAGGAGTATGCATTGTTTTCGTTCAAATTTTCAGAATGAACATGCCACGATCAAGCATAGCAAGCTCATGCAGGCTGAGAATAATACTGAACAAATATTTTTTAGAGTATTGGGGGTAATACGTGCTTACTAAACTGCGAATTCCAAAATCTTAACAACTCATCCACTAATGATAGCCTGAAAAATAGGCAAAAAGAGGGTGATTCGCTAAATGATTTATGTAAACGTTTATAAAAACTTGGTTTTTGTCATATAAATCTGCAAAAACCGCCATTTTCTAAACATTTCAAAGCCCGCAATGGATGCGACTTTCCGCGGATCAGCGTTTTCAAACTGGTTTATCGTATTAAAATACCATCGAAAATCCGGCTTCTTTCCTGGCGCTACTGTAAAATTCAATGCGGCAATCAAATTCAGGATGCTCATCAGGATGAGACCGCTGAAAAAGGAAAAGATAATCATCGTTCTTTTCACCGATTGAATAAAATTGAACATATCAAACATTGTGAATCCGGGTATTAGAAATCAGACATACTACTCCCATTAGTTCATGGGAACTATTTTATAAATCAACTTATTTTCCGTCAGGAATTATTTTCCCGGGTGGCGTTGTTCAATGAACTCATCCACCACGCTGATGCGGATGATTTTCCTCCACATCGAATATTTATCATCGCTCCATAAAAATGAAAAGAGAGACAGGAATCTCTCCATTCAATCGTTCTTCGAAAGGAGAAGCACTTTGAACCAAAAGCTTTAACAGTGCTTCAAACCAGTGATCAATTTTTACTCAATCGAATTGTTGTGACAACAATATCACGCAATGAAACCGATTAAGAAATTCCTGTGCTTGACTGAAGTTTTGATTTGTTGGATCTTCCAGTAATGTTTTTGCCACCAACAATTGCTTTTGATTCAGATTTGGTAAGTTTCTTTCCAGAAACCGGACCTTTTTTAGTTGTCTTTTTCATGACTTGTGAGTTTAAAGTGTGAGATTGTATGAACTTAATTATTACGATTTACAATAGAAATCAGGAAATGCCTGTGTTTGACTGAAGTTTTGATTTGTTAGCTCTTCCGGTGATATTTTTACCACCTACAATAGCTTTTGCTTCAGCTTTGTTCAACTTCTTAGCAGAAGCAGGACGTTTGGTTGATTTGTTGAAAGTTGTCATGGCTTTGGTTTTTTAAAATGTTTAACAATTCAATGATTTGATTGAGCTTCGGATCAGGAGATACCGGTGCTTGATTGCAATTTAGATTTGTTGATTTTACCTGCGATGTTTCGTCCGCCGGTGATTGCTTTTGCTTCAGCTTTGCTGAGTTTTTTTGCAGTGTGCTTTTTGTCTGCTTTTGTTTGTGTAGTTTTCATCTCTTTTGATATTAGCTTTTATGCTTACTCTGTTGATCCCTGGTTTGGAGGATGGAGGATTTTCAGCTTGTTCCTCTTTTGTTTAAAAGTTCTTTTTTCAAATTGATGACTCTAAGATAACATCATCATGCTTCCTTTTTCAATCTGAAATGTATAAGTGGAGGACTCTTTGGATAAGTGGCAGGAACCGGACCTATTGTGGCGGGTTTTTTAATACCCGGAAAATCCAAAAACAAGGTTCAGAGGCTTTAGACCTGATTAGAAAATATTCCCGGATTTTAAAACAAAGCAGAAATAGTCACTTGAAATACTCATAGTCATAAC
Organism: uncultured Bacteroidota bacterium; assembly: GCA_937871435.1. GTDB lineage: Bacteria > Bacteroidota > Bacteroidia > AKYH767-A > 2013-40CM-41-45 > JADKJP01. The sequence goes on from CALMQM010000058.1 coordinate 50,041, forward strand.
GGTGTTCTGCAGTCACCCGACCGGAAGCTGAAAACTCCCTGGCTGACATACGCAGACCTGCTGTGTTATAACTATACTCAATCCTGCTTTGAAAACCTGTTCGATTTTCATGAATTTCTGAAATTCTGTTTCCGGCATCGTCGTATTTATAGAGGATTCGGGAATTAATTTGCCGGTCGGGGTAGCGTTGTTCCGCCAATACCAAATGCCCTCCTGAATCATATACATAGTTCCAAACATAGTGAAACACATCACCGGGGCCGAGTTCGGTATCCGACATCAATTTAGATCCGGAATACAGGTAAACGTTCTTCGCTTTGAATCCATCCGGCCAATACCAGCTCAACACCATCAATTGGTTTTCAGAATTGTATTCTGAAACATTCCGGTATTTGTAGGTTCCATCCGGGAGATAAAAAAAGAGTTCCTTCCTCCTGCCCTTTTCATCATAGTCGATGAGTATGCGATACAACAGGCTGCTGTCCGCGTTCAAAGCAATCGTCGAATCTAAATTGCCGGCGGTATTGTAATACAGTGAAGTGAGACAATCAAGCAAACTATCCTTACTGAATTGCTTTTCCGATCTCACTTTCCCATCTGAGTAGAACTCGCGAATGAATACTGGAAATTCATTTTGTTTTATTCCTGCAAAGGTTATTGCTTTGAATTCTGTCCATTTGCAGATATGATTTTTTCGCATCAGTTCTCTTTCTATCATTTCATCAGACAAAACCGGTGCTGAATCCATACAGGAAATCGATAGCAGGAACAGGAACAACACCTGAATCAAAGTACCGTTTCGGAGCAATGCTCTGATTTTAATCATAATCGAATTTCCACATTTTCGTTTTTACAGCGAACTCAGGTACTGATAAAATTCTTTTTGTGTCACCCATTGGTATTCTCCCTTTACTGTAAATAAGCTTGTATCAACAGGAGAACTAAAATCTACTTTCGTCGCTTCCAGTTTCATGGCGAGATTATTCACTGTATGTGTATATTCCAACATCAGAAATGGAATATTTTTAAAGGGAGAATTTCTATAAGAAAACTGAATAGTATCGTTAAAAAATACTTCGGTTTGCAGACCAGAGCCGACATCCGTTACAATCGCTTTTTGACAATTCATGCCTGCAATTACTTTCTGTTCATTTGTGTTTCTGATCAGAAGGGAATCACTTTGCTCATTCTGTGTTATTTCATCGGGCGTGAGTTTACATCCGATATTTTGCCTCAAACGATCGATAAGTAATGAAACGTAATTTTTTTTCCCGGCATCCAGCAAATTCACCAATTGGATCATTCCCATAGCCCCGGAAGCAATGAATGCAGCTTTGTCATTTTTAAAAACGAGGACAATTTCTCTGGGAAAAAAAGCTGACTTCATTCCATATTTCGCGCTGTCAGGATAGCTTACTTTGTAAACCACCATTCCTTCACCGGGTTTTGCAGCCTGTTGTTTCCGTGAATTGCAAGCTGAAATCAAAACAACGAACAGGACGCACAGAATCGGAGAAAATACTCTTTTCATGACGAGAAAGATACAGGATTCGGATGAAACTTATATTGAATCATGCTATAAAAACAACATCCCGGTGGAAAACGTCCGGGATGTTGATTATTCACACTAAGCAGGAGATGCTCCGGTACTGATTTCAGCACAGGATGAACACTGTGTTTAATATTCAGTATTGGTTGCTCCTTTTAATTGTACGTGGCAATTCACGGTAACATCGCCATTGCCAATGTGTGCTGAACTCACATAGTAGTCTGCGGCAGGATTGAATTTAAATTGTCCTTCAAAAATAAATGCCCAGTTGTAATTCGCGCCAGACAACCATTTTGTTTTGCCTTCATAAACGAAATACATATCAACCGGTTTTTCAATCATTGTATTGAATGGTCCGGTGTAACCAAGAGTAGTGTCAGCAGGATAAATACCACCTGTTGGGTGTTTGTAGAAAGATTTCAGAATTCCATGGCAAAGATATCCGTCACCATATTTCTCCACTGAAACACTGCGGAAAGTAGCGGTGTCAGTTTCTGGCAATGCTGTAAGCGCATCAACTGTATCAACACACAGGGTTTTGCGAACACAACCGCCGGCCAATGCATCACGTACAGGTTCAAATGTATTCACAGAAGAAAGCAAAACATATCCTTCAATTTTAATCGCTGACGGATCCGCTTCGTTGAACACAAAATCACGCACTTCAAATACATTGAATCCGCCTGGTAAAATCGCACCACCTGTATGATCCGGGAAGGCAAAATCAATTTTACTGTGGATTTCCCAGCTTACTTTACGATATGAAGTATTGGCAGTGATCGTATCCATGGCAATTTTCAAAGTACCCACAGCAGCCTGATTCACCAATTCGATATTCTGTGTTACATCAACTGATCCCATAGTGATAGCATAACCCGGGTTAGTTGTGAAATTCACTCCGTTCACATAGCGGTAATTGGTATTTTCAGTATTGTATTTGGCAGTGAGGAAATAAGATCCCGGCAGCAAATAAGGAAGACTGTATGCGCCATTGGCATCCGCGAAAGTTGTTGCAACAGGATTTCCTGATACAGAAGATCCGACATACAGATTGATAACTGCTCCTTTTGCAGGAGTAGCTGCACCGGTATAATCCGGATATGTTACATCACCTGAAATTGCTTTGCCTTTTAGAGTATCGTGTACCGTTACCGTTACTGTTTGTGTTTCGGTGTCTTTTTTACAATACGTTAGAGAAAATACCATTGCCACCAGCACTGTCAGTGACAAGAATTTGTATGCGTTCATCGTTTTCATAACTTTTATTTTAGGTGTTAAAAAATAGTAGTGGATAATTGCATACAAATGTTCATTATTCTGCATGCCCCCAGATATGACTCCGGTCAGTGGAATCATTGATCTGTATCATCAGAATAATCATCTTTCCGGAAAACGTCTGCGATTTCGCAGCTATATTAAGTTACTGCGAAAACGCAGGAAAATAAAATGAATCACCGATAATTTGAATTCTCTCTATCTGAAAACTGAAAATGGAAAAATTATTCGGTAAAGAATTTTCATCGGTAACCTAAAAAGCCCGAAATACTTTTTTGATCAATCATAGTCGGGTAAAAAAAATTCAATGTGTTTTTCAATGCTGAGGAAGCAAAAAAGATGAATGGACATTATGTAAAAAAGAAAAGAGAGAAACAATTAGTTTCTCTCTTAGATTCATTGAGATGAAATCTCAGTTGAACTTCAAACCAGGGATCAGGAAATATTTCCCTGCCGGCAAACAGATATAGGTACCTGTTTTTATTTCTTAAGAAATACCGGTGCTGGATTGCAACTTGGATTTGTTTGGTCCACCTTTGATGCTTTTACCACCAACGATAGCCTTTGCTTCATCCTTAGTCAGCTTCTTAGCAGAAACCGGACTTTTTGGGCTTTTTGAGTTTTTCATTGTGTAGATTTTTGTATGATTAAAAATAACAAAATAATTTAAATGAAAACGGGTTCTTTAAAACCCGTTGAGCAATTAAGAGAGACCAGTGCTGGACTGGAGTTTTGATTTGTTCACTCTTCCTTTGATGTTTTTGCCACCAACGATTGCTTTTGCTTCTGTTTTAGAAAGCTTTTTGCCTTTTGGGCTTTTTGAGGTTTTCATTGTATTATGTGTTTGTTGTTTTAGCTTACTCTGTTGATCCCTGGTTTGGGGAGGATTTTCAGCTTTCTCCTCTTTTTAAAAACTTTAATGCGGTATGAATTACTACTTGATTTTCTATTTGATGACTCTAAGATACTATCAGGAACTACCGGAATACCATCTGAAATGTACAGTTGGCGGGATTTCCGGATAAGTGGCGGGATTGACTTATTTTCCGGTGAGAATTGGTTTCCAATCCGGTTTATTTCCCTCCTCTCCTTTTCCTTTCCTTTTAATACAAAGAACAATATACACTCTTACCTGAATTTCCGGTATAAGTTTCAGACAGAAACTTGTTTGAACGTACTCCCTGCCCCGGATGAAACAGGGAGTTAAATTGTTGTCGATTCCCTTTTACAGGAAACCCTCAATTACTTTTTCTTTTTGTCAACCATTCCACCGACAACTGACTGTGCCTGCTTTTTGGAAAGCTTGGTACCGCCTGAGATAGATTTCGCATTCTTCGCGGTAACTTTTTTTGTGCCTTGTTTCATTGTATGAAAGATTAAAATATGTTTGGCTTACTCTTTCGCTTACCGGAATGGTTGCAGGGATTTTCAGCATGCTCCCTTCGATTTATTTTATAACGTTTGTTGATTTCGTTTTAGGAAAGTGTATTTTCGAATTTTCCAAACATCAAAATCTGACTCTTAATTTTATTGTATAAATGTACACTTCCATTTCACATACACAAACCCAAAATGAATATTGGTGCGGATTTTCCGGATAAGTGGCAGGTTTGAATGAACCCCTGGTAAAACTCAACTCCTCGTTTTTAGATTTCGCCTTCTTCTGTTTTCTATATAAAATACCTGTGATGTCATCTTCTTCTCCCGGCTTCCACGAAAGTTCTCTCCCACTTCGCTACTCTTCCTGGATCAATGAAATTATACGGGGAGATATCCCAACCGAAAAACTGGCTACCTGTCATGACTGTGCCATGTGTCGGAAAGCGGATGAACCCGAAGAATCGCAAGGTCTTTATTTTGATCCCAAAGTCCGCTGCTGCTCCTATGTTCCAGAGCTTCCAAATTTCTTATTAGGTCGAATTCTTCTTGAAAAGAACAGTAAAAGTGTGCCCGGAAGAGACCTTCTGCTAAATCGAATCACTCAACGAATAGCACTTAGTCCCATGGGACTTGGATCAGGGAAAATGTATTCTTTGCTTTATTCCAACAGCGAGCACGCATTCGGCAGCAGTTACCACCTGCGTTGTCCATACTATATTGCTGATGGTGATCTGTGCGGAATCTGGAAGCACAGAAACTCAGTTTGCTCCACCTGGTTTTGTAAACATGAACGCGGGGAAGAAGGATACAGATTTTGGGCAGCCGTGAAACAATTGCTCAGTACAATTGAAAACAACCTGGCTTTGGCTTGCCTAATGCATTTGCAACTTTCCAATGACTCAGTATTCGAAATTCTTGCCCAGAAACAAGCTGAGGCGGAAGGCGGGAAAGCCAATCTACTCGCCACTTCTGAACTGGATCAAGTGGTGGATGAAAAAACGTATAGAATTCTCTGGGGAGAATGGGAGGGCAAGGAGCAAGAGTTTTTTATTCGCTGCGCTCAATTTGTTGACGCTCTCAGCTGGAAAGAGGTTTTAGGTCTCTGTGGACCGGAAGTGAGTCTGATGATTCCTCTTGTTAAAGAAGCCTATTTACGTTTACAAAAAAAACCCTTACCCGATGTTCTTCTTCCCGGTCCCATAAAGGTTTCACAGGTCAACGAAGAAAATGTATTGGTAGAAACATACAGCGAATACAACCCGCTTAGCTTACCTACTTTTATCTTCGAAATTTTATCGGCATTTGATGGCAGCGAAACAAACGAAGTTCTTGCCAGGTTAGCACGTGAGAAAAAAGTGGAAGTGGAAGAAGATTTTATCCGCATCCTATGCGATTACCATGTCCTTGTTCCGGCCTGAAAAGAAGGATGAAGTATAGCCCCGGAAAAACTCCAGATCAGATCAATCCAGTTTTAGCACAGCCATGAAGGCTTGCTGTGGAATTTCCACATTCCCCACCTGGCGCATGCGTTTCTTTCCCTCCTTCTGTTTCTCCAGAAGTTTACGTTTACGCGAAATATCTCCTCCGTAACATTTTGCTGTTACGTCCTTGCGCAAAGCCTTCACTGTTTCACGCGCGATAATCTTGGAACCAATGCTCGCCTGGATAATGATCTCGAATTGCTGACGTGTGATGAGTTCTTTCAACTTCTCACACATCTTTTTACCAAAATCAAATGCATGACTGCGATGAACCAATGCAGATAAAGCATCTACCGGCTCGCTGTTAAGCCGGATATCGAGTTTCACCAGATCACTCTCATGGTAACCGATGGGATGATAGTCAAAGGAAGCATATCCCTTGGAAATGGATTTCAGTTTGTCGTAAAAGTCGAACACGATCTCCGACAAAGGCATATTGAACTGCAGCTCTACTCTGTCAGTAGTAAGGTAGTGTTGGTTCACAATATTCCCACGCTTGCTGATGCACAATGTCATGATCGGACCAATGTATTCAGCTTTGGTGATGATCTGTGCCTTGATGTAAGGTTCTTCTATCTTCAGCAGATAATTCGGGTCGGGCATTTCACTCGGATTGTGTATTTCATGCACTTCGCCGCTGGTGAGGTAAGCTGTATAACTTACGTTCGGAACAGTGGTGATCACCGTCATATTGAATTCGCGTTCCAGACGTTCCTGGATAATTTCCATGTGCAACATACCAAGGAATCCGCAACGGAATCCAAAACCCAGAGCCGCTGAACTTTCAGGCTGGAAAACCAGAGACGCGTCATTCAGTTGCAACTTCTCCATAGAAGCGCGCAACTCTTCGTATTCATCTGTATCCACAGGATAGATTCCTGCGAAGACCATTGGTTTCACATCTTCGAAACCTTTGATCGCTTCTGCAGTAGGTTTATCCTGATGCGTAATCGTATCTCCTACTTTCACCTCACGCGCTTCCTTAATTCCGGAAATGATATAACCCACATCTCCTGCTTTCACCACAGTGCGTACTTCTTTATCCAGCTTTAAAATTCCGATTTCATCAGCAACGTAATCATTTCCTGTTGCGACAAACTTTACCCGGTCACCTTTGCGGATTTCTCCGTCGAAGACTCTGAAGTAAGCAATGATTCCACGGAAAGAATTAAAAACTGAATCAAAGATCAAAGCCTTCAATGGCGCATCCGGATTTCCTTTCGGAGAAGGAATACGTTCAATGATAGCTTCTAAAATCGCTTCAATTCCCAGACCGGTCTTCGCTGATGCCGGGATGATTGAATCCCGTTCACATCCGACAAGATCCACAATCTGGTCTTTTACCATTTCAGGTTCTGCACTGGGAAGATCTATCTTATTGAGAATCGGAACAATCGTCAGATCATGTTCCATCGCGAGGTAAAGATTCGAAATGGTTTGCGCCTGAATACCCTGCGCAGCATCCACAATCAACAAAGCGCCTTCACAAGCCGCGATAGAACGTGAAACTTCGTATGAAAAATCTACGTGACCGGGAGTATCAATCAGATTCAAAATATACTCTTCACCCTTCCAGCTATATTTCATCTGGATCGCGTGACTCTTGATCGTGATTCCACGCTCCCGCTCCAAATCCATATCATCCAGAACCTGGTCCTGCGCCTGTCTGGAAGTGATGGTCTTGGTAAACTCCAACAACCTGTCAGCCAGCGTGCTCTTCCCATGGTCAATGTGAGCGATTATGCAGAAATTACGAATATTCTTCACTCCGATTTGATTAATTACTGATTGTTAATGCTTTACCCCATAAAAAACGAGGTCGGAAAGGCTTTCGACCAGGCAATTGTTTCGGATTTTCCGGGGCTTATGGGCGCGAAGGTAACCTTTTTTCAGGCAAGAAAAAGACTTAATCTTGCTTGTTTGAGATGGTTATGAATGAAATATCCGAATTGAATTAATCGTCACACTTATATATATATGATTGAAAAGATTCTTTGGCAATCCCGCCAGATTTCATTTTCCGGAAAAATCATTCTTTTCCGGGACCCGCAAATGATTTTCGTTTTTATAAAAAACAATCAGCGGAATAGCTGACTCGTGTATATTTGTAAACTCCTGTTTAAAGGAAAATTTTCGTTGAAGAAAAATCTCTACCTGTACATTCTTATCACAGCTTTTCAGTTGCTGCTCTTCTCGCATCAAGCACGAGCAAGTCATGCGGCGGCGGCGGAAATCAACTACACCTGTCTTCCGGGTAACCAAATAAAAGTAACTGTGAATCTTTTTTCCGACTGTGCAGCTACAGGTCAGCAGGTTTATACAACACTTGATATTCAGTACAACTCCACTTCCTGTTCACAAAGCGGTGCCTACACTATTCCACTTCTTAGTGGTGGGGGTGTAGAAGTAGCAACCGGCGATTATCCGGATTGTGGTCCGACAAGTTGCAATGGTGGATCCGCTTACGGAATCCGCAAGTATGTGTACGAAGGAACATTCACGCTTCCTCAGGCCTGCAGTGACTGGATTCTCAGTTGTGAACTCATCAACCGAAACAACATTATTACCACTATTAATTCTGCAAACCTTTATTCTATCTATCTCGAAGCAGTAGTCGACAACCTGAATTATCCAAACAATGCCTCCCCTTTCTTCAACAACAGTCCGGTTGCACTGACCTGTTTAAATCAATTGGTCAGTTATGACGGACAGGCAACTGATCCCGATCTGGATTCATTGGTATATACACTCATTGCTCCCCGCGGATCACTGGGACCGGGTAATCCGGTTGTTGCATTGAGTTACACAGGGACCTATTCTCCAACCAATCCATTGTCGACAGTTTCAGGAACAACCGTCGGCAATCCGGGTGGCGTGTTGAGTTTTAGTCCGGATCAATTGCAGGTAGCGGTGATTGTAATCCGCATAGATGAATACCGGAATGGAATCCTGATCGGATCCGTTATGCGCGATATGCAGATTAATGTCCAGGCTTTGTGCAATATCATACCCAGTATGCAGCAAGCAATAATGACAGCAGTGAATTGCAAAGATTCCATCCTGGATTTACATCTCGATAAAGTGATACAGTGCTCTTCACTTTCTGCTGATGGCTCCGAGTTTCGTCTGCTTGGTCCAAACAACACACCTCTCCCGGTGATAGCGGCAACCGCAGTGGGATGTGTTGGCAATTTTACCGATCATATTCAAATCAGTCTGAACAGTCCTCTCGTTCAAAATGGCAATTATGCTTTGTGGACAAAAAACGGGAATGACCTCAATGTACTTCTCAATCGTTGCGGCAATGACATGCTCGAAAACGACACATTGTTTTTTTCATTGAATAATTGTTTCAGCGGAACGATGGATTTGCTGAATGTGAGTGTAAATAACATCAACACCGCGATGGAAATTACCTGGCAGATTCCACCGGGATTGACAGGATCAGATTTTGTAAATTACAAACTATACCGGAGTGATCTCCCGAATGGTCCCTACACATTGCTCACAACTCTAAATAATCTGACAGATACTTTTTATACAGATGTCAGTGCATCGGTAGAAACTCAGCCCTACAATTATTCTGTCAGTGCAACACTCAACACAGGCTATGTAACACCTCGTTCAGATTCAATTCAAAGTATTTTTCTTCAGTGTGTAGAAAACGCGGATTCTCTCACTATGGATCTCAACTGGACAAATTACCAGGGCTGGAATAATCCCGTGTATGAAGTGGAACAAATCGACAGTTTTGGTAACAGCGCGGTGATCATAGGTTCAGCGACAACATCATTGAGTTCGCATTATGTGAAGCCGACAAAAAACGGTTTGTATCATGTTCGTGTGAGAACATCCAACCAGGGCAATCCTGAACTTATTTCCCGTTCCAACTGGTGTGAATTCCGAGTATTGAACACTGAAGTAGTAGTGCCGAATGTATTCACCCCGAATGATGACAAACGAAACGATATATTTGTAGTCCAAAATCTGGAACAATATCCCAACAGTTCGCTGATCATTTACGACCGTTGGGGAAAAGAAGTATATAAAAACAATAATTATCTGAATGACTGGAAAGGCAATAATCTCGAAGACGGCACCTATTATTATGTGCTCAAAGTGAATGATGCCAACAAAACACAATTCCACGGCACACTTTCCATTTTCCGTAAATAAAACATTCTCGTACCTGTATGAAAGTTATCAATCACCTGAACAAGGCAAAAGGCAAGACATTATTTTCTGTGGAGATACTTCCGCCTCTCAAAGGCAAAAGTATTCAGAGCATCTATGATATTCTGGATCCGATCATGGATTTCAAGCCTAGCTTTGTGGATGTAACCTACCACAGAGAGGAATATGTGTACAAGAAGCACAGCAATGGATTGCTTGAAAAGATCAGCATGCGCAAGCGTCCGGGTACAGTAGGAATTTGCGCGGCAATTATCAACCATTACAAAGTTGACACTGTTCCTCACATTATTTGCGGCGGATTTTCGCGTGAAGAGACAGAGAATGCGTTGATCGATCTGAGTTTCCTGGGCATCGACAATGTGCTGCTTCTGCGTGGTGACGCGATTAAATCGGAACCGGTATTTGAACCTGATCCGTTCGGACACAAGTACGCATTGGATCTTGTGATGCAGGTGGTGAACATGAATAAAGGCATTTACCTCGACGAAGATCTGAAAGATGTGGCATCTTCCAATTTTTGTATTGGTGTTGCGGGATATCCGGAAAAACATTTCGAAGCGCCCAATCTGCGCAGCGATCTGAAATTTCTGAAAGCTAAAATAGATGCAGGAGCTGAGTATATTGTTACTCAGATGTTTTTTGACAACAGTAAGTATTTTGAGTTTGTAGACAAATGCAAGGAAGCGGGTATCAATGTTCCGATCATTCCCGGACTGAAACCGATTACAACAAAAAAGCAATGCACCAGTTTGCCTAAGATTTTCCACGTCGACCTTCCTGACGTACTCTATGACGCGATAGACAGATGCAAAACCGACAAAGAAGTAAAAGAAGTTGGAATAGAATTTTGCATTGAGCAAAGCAAGGAACTCATGAAACGCGGCGCTCCGTGTTTGCACTACTACACTATGGGTAATGCCGAGATTACATGTAGAATCGCGGAAAAGTTGTTTTAGGAATTTTCTTGATGTTTTTGTTTATAATAATCCATTGACTTTGTTCTGAAACCTATATCTGGCTCAATAGATAATATCAGGCAGTCCTAAAATTGAAGGATTCCTGAAAATAAATTACAGTAATTGTCATTCGCAATAAAGGAATGGTGATTTTTTAATCTGATTAATTTCAATATTCATTCTTGTGAATGGAATACAACCTGAATGCAGATTCATTGAAGAGATACTATTATTTCTGATTCGCAAGCTAAATCCACACCATAATTATTTAATCGCATTGAAGAAAAAATGTTTATCCTGTTTCCATGAATAAAGTTGCCAGAATCTCTCTGCTCTTTTGGCTGATGAAAATTATAGCTACAACACTCGGCGAAACGCTGGGTGATTTTATTTCTATGACACTGAACCTTGGCTATACTGCAGGCATCGCGATTACACTTCTTTTTTTCCTGATCTTTTTGATTGTTCAGCTTTCCGTTAAAAAGTATGTTCCGACAATTTTCTGGTTGGTAATCATCGGTACGACTACACTTGGCACAGAAATTTCAGATTTCATTGACCGGACATTGCATCTCGGATATACATCGGGAACAATTCTGCTCGTCACTTTTCTTCTCCTAACTCTTCTGTTGTGGTATCGTCAATATAAAAACTTAGCTGTTTATCCAATCTCAGAAAAACAAAAAGAAATTTACTATTGGACAGCCATTCTTTTCTCCAACAGTCTGGGTACTGCATTCGGCGATTTTTTAGGTGATTACTTCGGGATGAGTTATGTGCAAGGCGCTTTGATAACCGGTGGAGTAATTTTGGTGGTTGTGGTCCTGCATTATTTCTCAAGGATCAATCATATCATTCTTTTTTGGATTGCATTTGTTTTTACACGGCCGTTCGGCGCCACTTTTGGAGACTTTCTGACAAAACCTCATGGACAAGGTGGTCTGGAACTTGGCACATTAAATTCTTCTCTTGTTTCTGTTGCAGCGTTATTCTTCTTATTAATCATTGCTCACCGGCAACATCAGGAAGACGCAATGAGTTCTGACAGAAAGCTTTTATAGTAATTCATCAGCTGCGCGAAATACTAATCAAGAGCCATTAAAAAAAATCCGCGATTCTTTTCATTCAGATTGAAACTGAATGGTTCCGTTTTTGTTGAATTCAACTTTTGAAAGAGAAATCAATTTGTCACAATTTCTCCTGAAAATCTCAGGTAAAAATTCAGCTCAATTCATTTCTTTATTGTATTTCGATTTGTATTCATGCGGAGACAAACCGGTTACACGGCCGAATACTTCACGAAATGCCTTGGCGTCGTTGTACCCGACTTCGTACATTACTTCGGCGACATTTTTTCGTGTGCTTTCAAACATTTTTTTCGCCGCCTCTATTCGTACTCTTTGAAGATATTCCAGCGGACTCAGACCGGTTGATTTGATGAAACGGCGGTCAAAGTTTCTTCTCCCGGTTACGAGATCAGACGATAATTTTTCCATTGAAATTTTTTCGCGAAAATTCATCTCGATAAACTTTTGCGCGTTCAATACCACTTCATCTGCATGCGATTTATGTCCGTTAAAAATCGAAAACTCAGCTTGCATGTTTCTGTCCAAATCAATCTGAAAATATTTCGCGCAATGGATTGCAGTTGCCCGATCGTAAAATTTTTCAACCAGGTACATCAGTAAATGTAAAAATGAATATGCTCCGCCATTTGTATATATCCCTTTTTCATCGGTGATCAGTTTATCGCTCCGGAGATTAACATCCGGATACATTTCTCTGAACTTATCTGACAAAGCCCAATGTGTAGAACAAATTTTTCCGGATAATATTCCGGTGGCAGCAAGCATGAAACTTCCGGCGCACATGCTCGCGACTTCCGCACCCTGTTTATATTGCATCGCAATCCAGTCGATCAACAACTTGTTATTATTCGTTGATTTATCATAGGTTCGGATGAGTGAAGCCGGAATAATAATCAGACTGGTTTGTTCAAGTTCAGTGACAGAAAGTTGATGGCGAATTGAAAAGGCCGAATTATTCAAAAATTGATTGCTGTTCGCGCCAACCAGATCAACTTTAAAAACAGGTGATTTTCCTTTCCTTTCAAAACAACTGTTTGCCTCTGTGAAGACCTGATAAGACCCTACAATACAAGCAATTGTACCAAATGTGGTTTGTTCATCCGGAACCAAAATGCTCAGATGTTTCATGATTTTTTTTTGCTAAAATATTAACATAATATGTCTAAATCAACCCGTCATAATGTCTGATTTACACTCGATAAAGTTATGAAATAGACAATATGTTTGCTAAATAAACTCAGAAAAATGTCAAACACAGAAATTATTGTAAAAATGGTCCTTGACCGATGGAATGCTTCTATTTCAGCAATGGATAATTTGCTACAAAAGCTAAGTGATGAAGAAATCCAGATGGAAATTGCTCCGGGTAAGAACAGGGGAATTTATTTATTGGGGCACCTCATCGCAGTTCATGATGCTATGCTTATACTACTCGATATGGGTGAAGAAATGTTCCCCGAACTGAAGGACATTTTTCTGACTAATCCTGATCATGCGGTAGCGAAAATTCCAGACACAAAGGAATTGAGAAGCTATTGGAAAAAACAATGTGATGAATTGAATGTAAAATTCAAACAACTTCAACCTGAACATTGGTTTGCTAAACACACTGCAGTATCCAGCGAAGAATTTATCAATGAGCCTCATCGTAACAAACTGAATATTATTCTGACCAGAACAACACATCTTCAGTATCATCTTGGTCAATTGAAATTGCTTGGCAACAGGAACAAAAGTTAATTAGCACTAAGGTCATCACGAATTCATTTTGAAGACAAATAATTTCTCTCCAACAACACAACCGGGAATCCGAAATAAAAATATCAATCATCAACTCACAATTAATCCTCATTCAATGACATCTAAAAATTTCTCTTATAGTTTTCTATCGACAAAATCAATTGAAAGTATATTTCCATTGCTTCTGGATGTGCGTAGTTGGTGGTCAGGTGTCTACAATGAATCTATTACCGGGAAAAGCGAGAAGGTTGGCGATGAATTCCGTTTTGTCGCCGGTGGCGGCGTTCACGATACTACACAAAAACTTATAGAAGTTCGTGTAAACAAAAAAGTTCTGTGGAAGGTGACTGCAAGCAATCTTTCTTTTTTGGAGGAACCGGAAGAATGGAAGGATACTCAATTTGGATTTGAGCTTTCCGGATCCGGAGATAAAACTAAAATTACCTTCACTCATGAAGGATTGAATCCGGAGATAGAATGTTTTGATGATTGTTCAGCCGGCTGGACTCACTATCTGAATAATCTGAAGAATAAATTGAAATAAAAGCTATTCCATTTACCGTCCCACGCTTTGAAAATAAAATCATCATGAAAAACAAAAGTTTCACAACGAAAATTGATGTGCATGCGAACATCCATAGGGCTTTTGAAGCCATTCAAAATTTTAAAGCCTGGTGGTCAGAAGAAATTACCGGAAAAACTGATGTAGTAGGAGAATCATTTTTTTATCACTACAAAGATGTTCATTTATGCAAATTGAAATTGACAGAAAAAGAAGCTGACAAAAGACTGGTTTACCTTGTAACAGATAATGAATTTAATTTTACAAAGGACAAAACTGAATGGATTAACACCAAACTAATCTTCGAATTGAAAGAGGAAGGAGATATGACACATATCATTTTCACTCATGAAGGTTTAGTGCCGGAGTACGAATGCTATCAAATATGTCATGATGCATGGAGTAGTTACATTCATGGAAGTTTGAAAAATCTGATCGAAAAAGGAAAAGGGAAACCCAACGGAAAGGAAGGCGGTCTGAACGCAGAATTAGTAAAAAAATGGGGCTTACCAGACAAGTAAATCCACGAACTGATTTTTATCAAAATAATAAATCCGGCAACAGTCCTGGCGAAGAGCCACTTTTAGCCGGATTTTCTTTTACACAATATACACTTTGCAATAGTAGAATATAAAAAATGTCTGAATAGAATTTTCAATCTGGTATTTATATCAACTTGCTTTTAATTTTGATGAAGCATTCTCAAACCGGGTAAATTTCTTTTTGATATTTTCCTTATCTTGGTAAGCAAGCATTTCATATTTTTCTACCAGAGAATAAGTCAACTTAAAAGGTTCGATGACAAACATTCAAAGTGCCTATAATCAATGGGCAGAACAATACGACAGTAACAAAAACAGAACGCGGGATTTGGAAGCGACAGCACTAAGAAAAAGTCTGGGGAATTTCTCATTCAGAAATTGTCTTGAAATTGGCTGTGGTACGGGAAAGAATACAGTTTGGCTGGAACAACGGGTTGAAAAAATGCTTGCAGTGGATCTTTCTTCCGACATGCTTAAGAAAGCTGCCATGAAAATTCAAAAACCACATGTTCATTTTGCTCAGGCTGACATTCTCAAAGACTGGCAATTCGCCGGGAACGAAAAATTCGACCTGGTTGTTTTCAGTCTCGTACTTGAACATATCGAAAATCTGGATCGGGTCTTTGAAAAATTAGCTCTGGTAACTTCGAACAATGCCCTGGTTTATATCGGTGAACTGCATCCGTTTAAACAGTACCTGGGAACGAAGGCGCGGTTTGAAAATGAAAACGGAATTCAGGAAGTTACTTGTTACATACATCATCTTTCTGATTTTGTACATTCCGCAAGGAAACATCACTTCACTCTGACCGAGATCGAAGAGTATTTTGATGAAGAGGATAAGCAAGGTGTTCCAAGGATTTTGCGGTTGTTATTTCGAAAATGAAATTATCCTTCATGAAACATACCTACTCATTTGCTGAAATAAACTGAAAACAACATATGCCGAATATCCCTGTCAGAAAATTGAAAGAAGCCTATTTCGAGGAAAGATTCAGCATCCGGAAAACAGAACCATTAGTAATGGAAAAAGAACTTGTGCATGATTTGCACAGGCACGATTTTTATTTTGCATTGTTCATCAAAAAAGGAAAAGGCATACATGAAATTGATTTCGTGAATTATGAAGTAAGTGATTATTCTGTATTTTTTTTGCGTCCCGGACAGGTACATCAATTGAGGCTAAACAAAGGAACCTCCGGATTTATGCTGCAATTTGCTCCGGACTTTTATTCGCCACACGAAAATCCCGCCATTCAGGTTCTGCGAAAGGTAAGCAACAAGAATCATTGTCAGGTTACATCAGCTCGTTTTGAGCACATATTCTTTCTATTGGAAACAATGTTTCGCGAATACAGCGAGAAAAAATTTCAGTACAAAGAATCTATCATGGCCTATCTGGGTATTTTGTTCATTGAACTGGCCCGCCAAAGCGCGAATCCGAATAAAACTTCTGACAGTTCAAATTCCTATACACAGGAGAGGATGGAAATGTTTAAAGAGCTACTCGAAAAACATATTGGTACAAAAAAACAAGTTAGTCAGTATGCCGAAATGTTGAATATAACTCCTTATCAATTGAATTCCATCACAAAGAATACCCTTCAAAAAACAGGTTCGGAACTGATCAACGAACACATTGTTCTGGAAGCCAAACGACTTTTAATAGCCACCACCAATCAGGTGAATCAGGTTGCTGATTTATTGGGCTACGATGATCCATCCTATTTTATTCGCTTTTTTAAGAAGCATACAGGACTCACTCCGGAGGCATTCCGGCAGAACTTTAAATAAGTCCTATCCAACTTGAAAGTTGTCCTATAATACAGGCATGCCCTGTAGATAGTTTTGCAGTGTTATTTAATTCTAACCCTAAAAAATTATCTACATGAAAAAGATTACCTACTTATCAGTATTGATCGCTGCTGTATTCAGCACAAACAGTTCAACAGCTCAGGATTCATTGAAAACTTTCAAACCACAGACAGTCTCTGTGGAAGAGCTTGTGGGCAACAAACGTCAGTTCTTACAATTGACCGTCAACAAAATTCTGGACGAAAAGAAAAACATCGGATTGTTTTCCATTTCT
Source organism: uncultured Bacteroidota bacterium (assembly GCA_937871435.1). Taxonomy (GTDB): domain Bacteria; phylum Bacteroidota; class Bacteroidia; order AKYH767-A; family 2013-40CM-41-45; genus JADKJP01. The sequence continues at coordinate 66,897 of CALMQM010000058.1, forward strand.
TCCTATGCCGCGGATTACAAAAAGTATTCAGTCGAAAATGAATACCAAAACTCAACACTTGTTTATCACCACATTTTTGGCGGAATCAGCATCAACTCCGGTGCGAGCTTTACATCTGTTGAAGGATTGAAAAACTTTGTCGGATTGCAGTATTTGCATCAAAGCAAGTCGCTCACGGTTTTGTTAATGCCGACTTATTCATTTTTGAATAATAAAAAAGTAGCCGGACTGGCGCTTATCGAATACAAACCTGCCATCAGTCAAAATTGGGCATTGTACTCAAGAGTTCAGGTTCATTACAATCATGATCTTGAAACGAAGAGTCACTTCCGTAGTTATGCTTATAGCAGACTTGGCTTTACGTATAAATATTTCAGCTTCGGTTTTGCACACAACTACGACCGTTATGGTGCAGAGAAAAGCACAAAGAACAACTACGGTGCTTTCCTGAAACTTAGCATCTGATACAATTCCTGACTTAATAAATTACCGACAGAGTTTATCCGCAATGATAAACTCTGTCATTACCTAAAAACTATTACGACATGACAGTTAAAAAAAGAATCGTTATTGTAGGTGCATCCGGTACGATGGGAAAACACCTGGCAAAAGTACTTTCTCAGGAACACGAAGTACTTAAGGCAGCCAGCAAAGGTTGTCAATACAAAGTAGATATCACGTCACCGGAATCCATCGAAAATTTTTACAAAGAAATCGGTCCGTTTGATGCGCTTGTATCCACTGTAGGTCCTACTTATGTTGGTCCATGGAGTAAACTTACAGACAAAGAATTCAGAAAAGGTGTGGAAGGTAAAATGATGGGACAAATCAATTTGGTTTTGCTTGGGCAACATTACATTCAAAACAAAGGTTCGTTCACACTCATTTCCGGAGCGTTAACGTATCACCCACAGCTGAACTTCGCCAATGCATCAGCAGCCAATGGCGCGGTGGAAGGATTTGTGAGAGCAGCTGCCATTGAGCTCGACAGAGGTATTCGCATCAATGCTGTGAGTCCGACTGTTATTGAAAGTTCTCCTCAGTATTTTCCATTCTTCCCAGGTGAAATTCCAGTCACCATGAAAGAACTGGAATTCGGTTTTCGCAAGAGTATTTTCGGTGCAAGCACCGGTGAAATTATCAAACCATAAATATCTAAAGATATGCTGAAACCTAAATTACTTATGTCTCTGAAAATCTGGATCTCGATTTATCCTTCGATTACTCTGTTTCTATTTCTGTTTAACGATGCTATTTCCGGATACCCGTTGCCATTAAAAACACTTATCCTCACTCTTGTGTTAGTTCCCTGGGTAGTGTTTGCAGGAGTACCGGCAGTGGATTTCATTCAACGGAAATGGATTCACAGAACTGGAAAAACCGGATCCTGACAGGAATGTCTGATCGCGAGCTTTAACAAAAACAATCAATTCTAATATAGGGAGTGGTTAGCCGGGAATTTTATCGGCGCCACTCCTGCCTCAACAAAACAATATGCAATCCATAAATCATAGGGATGTAATCATCGTTGGAGGAAGCTATGCCGGTCTGGCTGCTTCCATGGCGTTAGGAAGAGCACTTCGCAATGTACTTGTGATAGATAGCAACTTGCCCTGTAACAGACAAACACCGAATTCACACAACTTTCTGACACAAGACGGAACACCTCCCGGGGAAATTGCCCGTATCGGAAAAGAGCAGGTTTCAAAATATAAAACTGTTGAATTTCTTGAAGATCGTGTAATACAAGGAACAAAACGGGGCAACAATTTCGAGATTCAAACACAAAAAGGGAAAATATTTATTGCTAAGAAAATCATTTTTGCAACAGGGATCAAAGACATCATGCCGGAAATACCGGGATTTACAGAAAGCTGGGGAATATCAGTATTGCATTGTCCCTACTGTCATGGCTATGAGGTAAGAGAACTGAAAACAGGAATATTTGCAAACGGCGAAACAGCGTTTGAATTGACAAAACTGATATCCAACTGGACAAAGGAAATTATCATTTTCACAAATGGAAAACAAAACTTCAATCAGGAACACTTAAAAGTTCTTCGATCCCTCAACATTTCTATTGAAGAAAGAAAAATTGAAAGCATTGAACACAGTCAGGGCAAAATAGAAAGTATTAAGCTGTTGGATGATTCCAAAATCACTCTTCAGGCACTTTACACAAGACTACCTTTTAATCAACACAGTTCTGTGCCACAGGAATTAGGTTGTACGTTAACGAAGGAAGGATACCTGAAAGTGGATGAAATGCAACAGACCAACATTCATGGTGTTTTTGCCTGTGGTGACAATGCAGGCAAAATACGCACAGTAGCGAATGCAGTGGCGACCGGAGCATACTGTGGTATGATGGTAAACAAAGAATTAATTGAAGATAAATTTCACTAAATAAAACAATCGAAATGAACACATATACAACTACACCAAGTGAATTAAATGCACCTCATTCCTCAGGAATTGTGCTTCCACGTAAAACATCCTTATACGCCGGATTATTTTACCTGCTGACTTTTATTTCCGTTCCTACTCTGTTTCTTTACGAATCAATTCACACACAGGATTACCTGATGAGCAATTCCAGTGACCGTCCGGTTGTTATCGGTGGAATCCTGGAAATTATTGTTGCTTTGAGTGGAATAGCAACAGCAGTAATTTTCTATCCTTTATTAAAAAAACAAAATCAAAGTCTGGCTATTGGTTTGGTTGCCGCCAGGATTGTGGAAGCAGGAACAATGTTTGTGGGATTTTCGTTTCTGTTAGGTGCCGTTTTTCTGCATGAACATAATGCGACAGTAAGTAATGTTCCTTTGGCACAAACTCTCGTTGCAATGTATGATCGCATCTTTGTTTTAGGACAAGGATTCATGCCGGCAATCGACGACATATTAATCGGCACACTACTTTATCAATCACGACTCATTCCACGTAAATTTGCCTTACTGGGTATAGTAGGAGCCTTTGCACTTTTAGCCGGTTACTTCGGAATAATGTTTGGATACTTTGACAGGATGGATCCACTTTCAGGAGCATCCGCTTTGATGGTCGCGACATTTGAGTTCAGCCTGGGTATTTATTTATTGATAAAAGGTTTACGAAAATAAATTTTCATAAGAGCACTATTCATTCTTATTGGTATGATGAGGATTCAGGTCATTCAATTTAAATTGGAAAAACAAAATCTGAATATGAAGAATGATCTGATTCTTTCACCAATCTATCAATCAAAACTATTGATCAACGATCTCAAGAATATTTTTTTATATTTGTAAATAGCACTGAACGTTAGCATTTTTTTCAGACGACCAGCTTATTTTCTGTTGCAATTGATTACAATCTGTGTTAATCTGAGTACAGGTTAATATGGAATTTGTCATTCGGGTTTTAAAACAGGCATCATGAAACCATTTTTATTAATTTTTAGTCTGCTCACCATTACATTCCATTCTTCGGGATATAAACAGGAAATTATGACAGAACCTCTAAGCGGAATAAATTCCATTTTAATTAAACTGCAATCTGCAAATGAGGACACAACTAAAATTAAATTGTATAACGACCTGTTTTATTTGTATACAATCGCTAAAACAGAAGATGCATTGAAATATCTTGCACCAGCTCTTGACTTGAGTAAAAAGCTAAACTATGAATATGTATTGACAACCTTATCAATAGGAAGGGTATATTGGAAATTGGGCAAATTTGAACTTGCACTAAAATATCATTTTGAAGCTCTGAAAGAATACCGAAAACAAAACTCACAATCTCAAGGAAGCGCATACATATATCAATTTATTGGGCAAGACTATGGTGATTGGGGAAAATATCCCGAAGCATTAAAGTATTTTTCTTTATGCAAAGAAATATATGAAGCTAAAAAGGACACGTCGAATCTTGCTTCAGTATATTTATATATATCCTGGGTTCATTCTAAACAGGGAAATTTTCCGGAAGCTTCAAGAAATAACTTCGAAGCGATGAAATTGAGTGAACTACTTCATGATGATTATAGCGTCGCTGTTGCATTGGTTAATGTGGCTATTGATCTTACATATCTTGACAAAGAGGAAGAAGCCTTAACTTATTTCTATAAGGCGAATTTAAATTACAAAAAGATGAATGATATTACCAACCTGTCAGGTAACTACATTTACATTGCGGATGCATATATCAATTTAAAAAAATACTCGGAAGCTCTGAATAGTACTGCAATGGCGTTTTATTATGGAAATAAAATAGACGATAAAATAGCAATGGCAGAAGCTCTGAGCAAGCGTGCGGATATTTATTTCCAACAAGAGAAAATAAACCAAGCCGCCAATGCATATGAAGCCGCCATCCGTTATTTAAATACCGCAAACGCCCGACATCTTTTAGCTGAAAAGTATGGAAAGCTTGGAACCTGTTATGTGCGGTTAAATAAACCCATACTTGCAAAACAGGCTCTTGATTCTGCCGATGCAGCAGGATCGAATCTTGCTTCTCAAATGCTGCAATCATCCTATTATAATGGCAAACAGCTTTACGACAGTTTAACCGGCAACTGGGAAAGTGCTTATTTAAACTTCTACCATTATATCAGTTTGCGCGACAGTATTTATAACGAAAGCAATTCAAAGAAACTGTTAAATTACAAAGTCCAGTATGACTATGACAAAAAAGAAGCGACTGTAAAAGCTGAGCAGGAAAAGAAAGATATAAGACAGCGGCTTGTTCGCAACAGTATCATTGGCGCTCTGGCAGGAACCCTGGTTTTTCTTGTAGTTGTTTATCGTCAACGAAATAAAATCTCACTCGCACGAAAACGTAGCGATGAATTGTTACTCAACATACTTCCGCAAGAGACAGCTGATGAACTAAAAGCTACCGGAGCTGCTCAGGCAAAACATTTTGACGAGGTAACTGTGATGTTCACGGATTTCAAAAACTTTACACAGGCCAGTGAAATCCTTTCTCCTGTCGAATTGGTTCAGGAAATTCATGAATGTTATAGTGCATTTGATAAGATCATTTCCGAATTGAATCTGGAAAAAATTAAAACTATCGGCGACAGTTACATGTGCGCCGGAGGATTACCTGTTCCTAACAAATCCAATGCGGTTGATACAGTGCGTGCAGCCATGAAAATAAACGAATTCATGCTTGCATTAAAACTGAAAAGAATTTCTGAAAATAAACCATATTTTGAAATACGGATAGGTTGTCATACCGGTCCGGTTGTAGCCGGAATTGTAGGAATTAAAAAATTCGCATATGATATTTGGGGTGACACGGTCAATATCGCTTCACGCATGGAGTCTGCCGGTGAAGCAGGAAGAGTAAATGTTAGCGGAACAACATATGAGTTGATTAAAGATATATTCTCCTGCAATTACAGGGGTAAAATATCCGCAAAGAACAAAGGTGAAATCGATATGTACTTCGTAGAAAGTGCGGGTCAATCTGATTCATAAAGTATACGATACAGTAGTTAAAATTGAATTAGTAAAAAAATCAATTATCCGGACCACAGTTGCTCTAAGAAGATTATCTATTTATCAGGAAGCAAATTTCCGGTTGTGGTAAATAAAGTCAGTCAATTTATTCACGATCTTTACTCTTATTCCAGAATTCATGGAGTAAATTTTTTTGATAATTAAAATCAGCAAATGGAATTTAACCCACATAATCCGATTATCCAGCTTTGTTTACAGGGAATGGAAAAGGAAGCGAAAGGGAATAGCGAAGAAGCCGGAACAATTTTTAATATGGCCTGGGATGAAGCGATAGATGATTTCGAAAAATTTCTGGCAGCTCATTTTGTCGCGAGACAACAAAAAAATCCACGAGATAAAATTTTATGGCTCGAAAAAATGCTTCATCATGCCAATATGATCAATGACGATTCTGTGACCGCAGCATATCCGGGTATTTACATGAATCTTGCGAATTGTTACAGAGAATTGCATGAAGAACAGAATACAATCAAATATGAAAAACTTGCGCAAAAGTATACACATGCCCCTTCCGACAAGGGACCGTTTTATCATGGAACAAAAGCGGATCTGAAAACAGGTGATGTGTTGACTCCGGGATTCAGATCCAATTATCAGAGTGATATGATCATGAACCATATTTATTTTACTGCTTTGCTAAATGGAGCCGGGTTGGCGGCTGCTCTTGCAAAAGGGGACGGTCCGGAAAGGGTATACATGGTTGAACCAAACGGAGAATTTGAACATGATCCGAATGTGACAGACAAGAAATTTCCGGGAAACCCTACCCGATCTTACCGAACACTTGCTCCTTTAAAAATCACCGGTGAAGTCACTGACTGGCAGAAACAAACTTCAGATCAGGTTCAAAAATGGAAGGAAAAACTGGCCAATAACAAAGGAGATATCATCAATTAAATTTTAATGCCGGATTGACATTTTCTTCCCGGAAAAATTACTAAATTGAGGTTTGTATTCAACATCAAATACAAATCCCATGAAAGAATTTATGTTTTATATCCGCAACGAGAAAGACGCGAAAAAATCCTTGTCGGAAGAACAACACCTTGCTTTCATCAAACAATGTGAAGTGTACATCGGTAAATTAAAAAGTGAAAACAAACTGATCGCTGCTCAGCCCATTGTAAGAGAAGGAGTTATTCTGAAGAAAAACGGTGAAAGCTGGACGGAAAAAGATATTGCGACTGACAAAGAAACACAAGTGGGATATTATCACATCCTTGCGAAGGATCTGAATGAAGCTATTCAAATCGCCAAAGCCAATCCGGAGTTTTATTATGTTCCCTCCGCGACAATTGAAGTCAGACCAATTAAAACCAATGAAGTTGAAACCGGATTTGTATATCCGGTACAAATTAAAAAGGGTTGATTCCACTTAGCCGGTAGAAATTGCAAATTCAATAATCAAAATATTTCATTCATAGGAAAAGGTTGATTGCATTGAACACTGTGCATCAACCTACACGAAAATAAATTATACATACTTTGAAAACAAGAAAATCTCTTCCCAATTATTATTCCCAAATTAAGTTTCTGCCCGGGTTGTTACTGTTTTGCTGGATGACAATATTTATCCCCATTCAAACAATGGCACAAAATAACATTGTAACCTATGCCGGGGGAACAGGGAAGGAAACATTCTACGATGTGATGCAAATCACAGACGGAACTTTTTTAGTCACAGGATATGCAGAGGATCTGAGCTGGACAGGATCCGCTCCTCAGATCACGCTTGCCTATACAAGCACAATTCCAAATTCACTTGGGACAAACCGCTATGGATTCATTTTACATCTGTCCAACGACTTGCAGACAATTTTGCATGTGGTTCATTTTCCACAAGGCGCTGTGGAAGACATACGCTTTATTAAAACAACCTCACTCCCCTATTCACCCACCGGAGATTTATACATAAGTTGCAACACCGCTGATTCAGATGCGAACAATGGCGGATACATCATTGCAAAACTCAATCACAATTTTATCAATGGTACACCATCCGCTCTTGACTGGTTGCAGGTGGTGTGGGCTAAATCCGGACCAAAAGATTATCATCCATGGGATGTTACAAACGATGGAAGAGTGTATTATGTAAGTGGTGAAGCGCACGGATACGATTGGAGCGCGATGTATTGCCTGGATCAGAACGGACAAAGAACGCGTGTAGAAAACTGGAGGACACACTGGCTTACCGATGGAACTGAATGGAAAGGTACTCCTGCTTCAGCAAACCCACTGGGTAATATTGACTCCGTAAATTACAGTGGAATTGTTTTCAAAATCTCCGGTCGTTGCGAATTGAGGTCATGGTCATTGTCTGACTATTCCACCGTTTATCCTGATGGAAATGGCGGAACCAAAATAGGTCGTTGGCCGGCCGATTTTTTATTTGACTCACCTTGTGATCCTGGCAATCCCACAGCAAATTCTCCGGGATACAACGGCTACTCAAGTGAATCCTGTTGTCCGGTTTGGGGAGCAAGCTGTGTGTGCATTGATCGTCGTGACAACAGACTTTATCTTGGTATGAATTTTAAATCCTATTACAACCCGGCTTCCACTCCGGATTTTGAACCTGCTGTGATTGCCTTCGACAATACAGGAAGTCTTTTGTGGTGGAGCCGACTTTACCATGAAATCACTCCAGCCGGTGATACAGTTGGTTCTATTCCGGATCAATATGTTGACGCGCTTGCGATAGATTATGAATCCAACAAATTGGTAGTTGGAGCAAGAGCACACGGAAATAATACAGAGAATCTTTGGGAAGGCAACACAATTGCCGCGGATCCATTTGCTTATGGTTTTCAAAATCAATTCACCGGTACAGCCGGAAACATTCACCAAAGCTGGTTGGGTAAATTGCGATTAAGCGATGGGACATTGCTGAATGCAACATACATGGCTGAACTAGCTGAAGGTACTGGTGCTCTTGGCACACCGCATCCCGATCCAAATCTCGATGGCTGGCCTGATCCGAATACCGGATGGCCGGATTTAAATACAACAAGGATTGCAAAAAATAATTTGAAAGTAACCAGTTCGGGTGATGTAGTTGTATTAGCAGTTGGCAGAAGAACGATAACCACAGCCAATGCCTATCAAAAAATGGTTAAGCCATATTATGGAGGCAAGAGTGCATGGAATAGTTTTGTAAGAGTGTATGATGACGCATTTCATGCACCAAAATATTCTTCGCTGGTAGTAGGTGTATGGGATACACTTACACAATCCGGAGGAGGAAATACGGAGTTATACGGCGTCTATAAAACGAGCAGGGGAGTAATTTGTGTAGGCCATCAGAATGCGGACACATCCGGCAATGCATTGGGTAATGCTATTCCGGTTATTCATACTCCTTCCTGGGGAAGCAATTCTCCTTCCAATGAAAGTGCAATACTTGCCTACTATGAAGCGGCAAATCTTTACAATTCAAATGATAGTCTTATCACTCAAACTGATGAATTTCCTCTGAGCTATTCATCAGAAGTAAAAGTTTTTCCAAACCCTTCGAATGGAGAAGTATTTATCTCCATTCAACAGAATTATCCTGTAAAGGACGAGTATTACTTCTCAATTCAGGATTTGGCCGGAAGATTAATACAATCCGGAAATTTCAAAAATGGACAAAGTATCCATACACAGATTCCGGATGGGTTTTATCTTTTACATATTCACTTAGGATCATTCAACAGCGATACGAAACTTGTCATTTCAGGCAACCAGTAGTTAAGATCGGGAGAAGAACTGATCAACCAAAAATGAAATACGATTCCATCGGCACAGGATACAATTCAACCCGCAAGGCTGATCCTTATTTAACAAGCAGGATCATTTATTTGTTGAATCCTGAGTCCCGGGGTAAGTATCTTGACATCGGAAGCGGGACAGGTAATTACACAAGTGCTTTAGCGGAACATGGAATTTCCATGACGGGTGTGGAACCTTCTGAAAAGATGATCTCGGAAGCACAAAGCCGCAATAGCAACATACGTTGGCTAAAGGGTTCAGCGGAAAAAATTCCCGCCGCGAATAATGAATTTGACGGAGCGATTGCAACACTGACTATTCATCATTGGACTGACCTGAAAAAAGGAATGCAGGAACTGCAACGGGTGATAAAGAAAGAAGGGAAAATTGTGATTTTCACTTCCACATCCGAACAGATGAAAGGCTATTGGCTGAATCAATACTTCCCGATGATGCTGGAAGAATCCATTCAGCAAATGCCGGCACTTCAAACCATTAAAGAGGCTGTATCTATTGCAGGTCTGAATATAGTAGGAATGGAAAAATATTTTGTAAAAAACGATCTGGAAGATTGCTTTTTATATGTCGGTAAAAACAAACCTCTGCTTTATTTCGATCCAAACATTCGTCATGGAATCTCTTCCTTTTCTTCTCTGGCAAATCAAGAGGAAGTGGAGAGTGGATTAGCAATGCTCGATTCCGATTTGAAACAAAATCGATTTGAAGCAATTCGGGAAAAATACACCAATGACTATGGCGACTATTTGTTTTTGTTGTTGGAAAAGAAATAATAGCAATGTTGCTTTAAGTTCCGCGCCACACTTGTAATTTACTCTTTCAACTCTTGAAAAGGGAATTTATAAAGAATTAAAACTATTCTCTATTTCCTTTCATTCATCAACCTGGCGACATACTTACCAATGATATCGAATTCAATATTGACAAAGTCGCCTTTACGTAAAGAATGAAAATTGGTATTTTCCCAGGTGTATGGAATGATGGCAACTGAAAATGTAGTGTCGGCAGAATCGACAACAGTAAGCGATACACCATTCACACAGACGGATCCTTTTTCTACAGTCACATATCCGGCACCGGATTTAAACCTGAAATAGAATAACCAGCTTCCGTTTTGTTCTTCGATTTTTGTTACCTCAGCAACAGTATCCACATGTCCCTGCACGATGTGACCATCCAGTCGTGCGCCGAGTATCATGCAACGTTCCAGATTAATCTTGTCTCCGCTTTTCAAACTACCCAGATTGGTCCGTTTGAGTGTTTCATCGATCGCTGTGACTTTGTATTGATCGCCATCAATGGAAGTCACCGTTAAACACACGCCATTGTGCGCAATGCTTTGATCCACTTTCAGCTCGGAAGTGAACGGTGATGCAATCGTGAGAATCAAATTGCTGTTATCACTTTGCACATTTTTTACTGTGCCCAATTTTTCGATGATACCGGTAAACATAATGGAAAGTTGAAGGAAAATGGCGTGATGCGTTACTTGCTGCCTCTCAGCAAGTGAACATATCCGTTCAGTTGAGTAGTTTCCACACCATTGACACGGTAGAAATTTACTTTGCAGGTATAATAATACACTCCTTCCGGACAATCAGTTTTTGAATCTTTGCTCTTACCATCCCAATTGATGTCTTTATCATTTGTTTCAAACACCAAAGTTCCCCAGCGGTTGTAAATTTTCATTTCTACATCCTTCACATTTTTGTATGGCGGACAGTTTTTTATCTGCAAAGCATCATCCGTTGTTGAATCACATGGATGGAAAAGATCATTGTTCAAATCTCCGTTTGGCGTAAACACAGATGGCAGCACATATTGTCTGCATGTATCCACACAAACAGCAGGAGGATTCAGGCTTTCATTGCCAACAGAATCTACTGCAGTAACTTTATAACAACCCGAGAGAATACTCAGGTTGCGATGGAAATAGGTTGTATCAACAGGATGATTGGTTGAATCAATCAGTTCAAATGCGCCTGATTGCGATGGAGCATAATAAATATAATACTTGAGTACATCGTCAGCACATGTGTTGTTTGGATTGGTCCACACCAGCGAATTCAGATTATCAAAACAGAACGACTCAACTTTCAGATCCGGAACACAGGGATTAATATTGTCGATCGGACTTCCACAAACTTTTTGAGAGCGATTCAAAATCGGATCTACATAGCCGGGAGATGTATACAAACCCATACTTCGTACATAGTAACAATAGGTTTGTCCATTCACCAATCCAGTATCTGCATACGTGTGCAGATTTGTCGTATCAAGCAGTACATACAAACCACTCACATCATCTTTTTTGTATATTTCATAATATGAATTCAACCACGGAACATTTTCATTCCAGGAAAGATTCATTCGATTATCAGTCGGAGCGAGGTTAAGGAATACACTGGAAGCTTTGGTAGAACTTCCTTTTAAAACGAGTGAAGAATTCTGTGTATAATACAATTCAACTTTATAGGTCCACTGAAATTCTACTGTATTGATAAGAGAGTCGATGAAAATCGTATCGTTCAGATCATTGAAAGTCGCAATCTGACTGAATGCAATTCCATCCTGTGAATGATACAATCGGTATTGATACGGCGGAGGATCCTGGAGAGTATCAATATCTGTAGGTTTGCTCCAGGCAACATAGATTGATCCATTAAGCAGATCAGTGATTCGTACATCTGCATTGGTCAAAACAGGAAGATCCTTTTTGAGCACAACACAGGTCTGAGGTGTGGCACAACTTTCCGATTCACCCGGGTAAACTGCAGTAACAAGATAACAATACTGGACACCTGTACTCAGTCCGTTCCCATTGTTATTGTCCGTAAAATTAGTATCAAGAATTGAAGAACGTGTTCCGATAAGACTGTAGCCCGCGTAGGATGGTGCGCCATTGTCGCACGGACATTCGATTGTACCATTGAACATTCCAACTCTTCTGTATATTCTGTAACCGATAGCATTGGTGCAGGAAGGAGGACTCCAACTGAGTTGAACCGTGTTACCATTTGCAACAGCAATCGGATTGACGGGAGGTAAACCGATCACACGAATCAGAACAGTTTTCAAATTCACCAATCGGGTAGTATCGGTATCCTGAGCTTTGAATTGGGCTGAATAAGGTTGTGTGCGGACGTTGTTACAATCGGTAGCCCATGTAAAATGAGAAAGAACGGTATCGTTATTTAAAATCACAGGCGTGAATGTAGCAGGATTTGCAACAGAAAACGGACCACCACTTGCGGTAAGGATCACAGTATTTCCATCGGGATCATATGCACGAACATCGAAGTTCAGTGTATCACCGGCTACAACACATGTATCTGCTTGCGGAAAAAATTCAGGCGGATGATTGCTGCATGTTCCGATCACAATCTGCATATCACGTTCAACATAGCCGATATTGGAACCATTCCGCCATTCCAGAATTTTTATGGCAACATTGTATTCACCTTCCTGGATTGGTGAATCCCATGTGAGATCACCTGTAACAGCGTTTATACTGAAGGAATTCGAAGCGGCCGGAAATGTGTATCCGGGAATCGGATCACCGTTCGCACCGAGACATACTGTAAGTTCATAGGAAAGGCTGTCTCCATCCTGATCAAAAGCACCCGGATTATGAATAAAAATTCTGTCTTTACATCCCTGGTCAATCGGAGGATAGGTGAGAATTGGAGTACTGTTGATTCCAAGAAAAGGATTGATGACCAATTCAGTTTCAACATAAAAAGGAACTTCAACCGAGTTGGGAATATTTACAACATCCGCATTTCTGTTCGGGTCTTCGAAATGAAAAATAAAAGTACCGTTCCCATTGAATGTATGATATCCGATATAAATGTTTTTAGAAATATCATTCCCCAGATCAATCTTTTGGATTCTGACAAAAACATCCCGAGGTGAACCATCTCCCCAGTAAACTGAATCTAATGTGGGACGATCCGCGGCAGAGCTGCTCGTTTTGGTATATGTAATTATAGTTCCCTTGTAATAGAGAGATGGATAAGGACCGATAAAAGTGAGATACATCTCTCCTGCCCTGTTATGCGTTGCAAAGGTCAGGTTAGAAAAAATGAAGACCAGAACAAAAAGAGAAAAAATTCTTTTCAAAACCATTAGTTTCAGAATGGATTAATAGTTAATCACCTGTTGTTCCATCATCTCAGGAAGCTCACGGTATTCGTATTGTTGTGTTCTCAGTTGCGGAATAAATCCTGCTTCACGAATGGCATCCTGTATTCCTTTTGAAGTAAATCGATGAGGGGCACCGGCAACAGAAACTACATTTTCTTCAATCATGATGGATCCAAAATCATTGGCACCTCCGTGGAGGCACAACTGAGCGATTTCTTTTCCGACAGTGAGCCAGCTTGCCTGGATATTCTGAATATTTGGCAACATGATACGGCTAAGAGCAAGCATCCGGATATATTCTTCTCCGGTTACGTGATTGCGTACACCTTTAATTCTCCTGAGCAATGTTCCTTCATCCTGAAATGGCCAGGGAATAAACGCAATGAAGCCTTTCGCGTTTTGTGGTTTTTCACTTTGTACTTCACGTAACCAGACCAGATGTTCGAAACGCTCATCAATTGTTTCGATATGACCAAACATCATTGTCGCTGATGTTGTAAGATTCAACTTATGCGCGGCACGCATCACATCCAGCCATTCACGACCCGAGCATTTTCCTTTACTGATTAGTCGGCGTACTCGGTCGTTGAGAATTTCCGCGCCTGCACCTGGAAGTGAATCGAGTCCGGCATCCATCAATGCGCGCAAAACTTCAGTATGTGTCGAACCTTCGAGTTTAGTGATATGTGCAATTTCAGGCGGCCCAAGAGAATGCAATTTCAATTTCGGATAGAGTCTTTTCAATTCACGAAACAAATCCACATAATATTTCAGTCCGAGATCAGGATGATGGCCGCCTTGAAGCAATAACTGCTCACCACCATAACGAAATGTTTCTTCAATTTTTTGCTTGTACTGATCTATACTTGTGATGTAGGATTCTGAATGCCCGGGAATTCTGTAAAAATTACAAAACTTACAGTTCGCGATACACACATTTGTAGTATTGACATTTCTGTCGATGATCCAGGTTACTTTATTATCCGAATGATATTTCTTTCTCATCTCATTAGCCACATCCATCAGCTCGGCTGTAGGTGCATGCTCAAATAGAAAGCGGCCTTCCTGTGCAGTAAGGAATTCGAATCCAAGGGCCCGTTGAAGCAGAATGTCAGCGTTCATAAAAAAGGACGGAAAAATGAAATCATGGAAATCGTTCCCGGCATTTTTGACAAGTCGGATATGCCAAAAATATTTTAAGTAATTTCCGCCCTTCAAAAATACAATTTATAATGCAGACTACCATCTCTACTACCAGTACTGTTCGTGCGGGTGATTCCCTGATTTTACTCCTGGATGACAATGGAACATTGCCTTCAGGTGTTTTCTCCAAAGAAGAAGCTGATTTTGTTAAAAAAGAGCTGAAAGCGGAACGCAAAACCATCGTTATCAATCAATACAAGCGAATCGTAATTGTATATCAACCTGATTATAAGAAGGATTCCACCCGTTTACTGGAAGCTTGCAGGAAAGCGGGTGATAGTTTCCTCTCAGGTATCAATAAACACAAACTTTCAAAGGTTGTAATTCAGGATTTGGCTGGAAATAGTGCAAGCACTCTGGCTGTGGCCGAAGGAATGGCATTGGGGAATTATCAGTTCCTCAAGTACAAAAAGGACAAGAAAAAGGAGCAAAACGATCTCCATGAAATCTCCATAAAAAGCCGATCTGTTAAGGACCATCATGTGCAGGATTTACAGCATGTTGTTGACGCAGTTTGCAAAGCCAGGACATTGGTAAATGAACCACTTTCCGGACTCAGTGCCACGCAGCTGGCAAATGAATTCGTTAAACTTGGCAAGGAAGCGAAATTCAAGGTTCAGGTTTTTGGAAAATCAAGAATTAAAGCTTTGAAAATGGGCGGATTACTCGCTGTGAACAAAGGCAGCATTGCGCCTCCATCTTTCACAGTGATGGAATACAAACCACGGAACGCGAAGAATAAAAAACCGTTCGTCCTCATTGGAAAAGGTGTTGTGTACGACACAGGTGGTTTGAGTCTGAAACCTACTCCAAACTCAATGGATTACATGAAAAGCGACATGGCGGGAGCAGCGGCAGTAGGTTGTGCCATGTACGCGATTGCAAAATCAAAATTACCTGTGCATGTTATTGCTCTCGTTCCTGCTACTGATAATCGTCCGGGAGGTGAGGCTTACACACCGGGAGACGTTATCACCATGATGAGTGGACATACCGTTGAAGTACTCAACACGGATGCGGAAGGACGAATGATCCTTGCAGACGCCTTACATTTTGCAAAAAAATACAAGCCGGAGCTGGTGATGGATTTTGCCACACTTACCGGAGCCGCTGCGATGGCAGTTGGACCCTACGGTATCGTGTGTATGGGAACCGCTGGTGAAAAAATGCGTGCGAGACTGCGTGAAAGCGGTGAAGCTGTGTATGAAAGACTTGCAGAATTTCCATATTGGGATGAATACGACGATCTGATCAGAAGTGATATTGCGGATATGAAAAATATCGGAGGGCCGATAGCAGGTGCGATTACCGCGGGAAAATTCTTACAACGCTATACAGATTATCCCTGGATGCATTTCGATATCGCCGGTCCTTCTTTTGTGCATAGTAACAGCAGTTACCGTGGGAAAAACGGAACCGGTGTAGCGGTACGATTGCTGGTGGATTTTTTTAAGAAGCTGTAGTTGGTTGTTGGTTGTTGGTTGTTGGTTGTTGGTTGTTGGTTGTTGGTTGTTGGT
>CALMQM010000059.1 GCA_937871435.1 uncultured Bacteroidota bacterium
TTTCTAAAAACGCATGTTTAAATAGAAACAGAATCAGAAACAGTGCGGAGTACACGGTGGAATAGCGACACTGTTCACTGGCACTGTTTCTCAGACTGTTTCTAAAAACGCATGCTTAAATAGAAACAGAATCAGAAACACTGTGGAGTACACAGTAAAAAAAACAGTACGGAGTACACAGTAAAAAAAATACTGCTCACTCACACTGTTTCTAAATCTGGCTAAGTAAATAGAAACAGAATCAGAAACACTGCGGAGTACACAGTAAAAAAAACACTGCTCACTCGCACTGTTTCTCAGCCTGTTTCTAAATCAGGCTGGTTAAATAGAAACAGAATCAGAAACAGTGCGGAGTACACAGTGAGGGAAAACGAAAGAATACTGTATAATTTTCACTATCTCCTTTCAAAAACATTCTTTTTCTTCATTGTATACTCTTCGGATTCACGTAGAGTAGTAATCATTTTGTAGAGCATTTTGGATATTTCTTCAAGAATATTCTGAATCCCTGAAAAACTGATATTTAATTTAAATGCGATAATATCCAGGATTGCAGAACATTCAAATGCTGAACCACGGGAAATTACCAGAAAGTTTTTTCGATCCGCCATGCTGAATCTACTGCTACCTTCGGCTATATTAAGGATGATACTTATAGAAGCTCTCCGAAGTTGATCTTTCAAATTCCGATCCAGCTCTTTTAATATGAGTATTCTGGATTCGATTTCTTGAAAGTTGCTAAGAGCTTTTTGGTACACGATCAGATTTTTGAATTCCATTCAACAAAATTCTGAAGGAACTACAAGAAGTACAACCAGTATATTGAGGAGATTAAATTAAGATGTGTTGTGTGGTTGTCTTCTACTGTTCACTGTTTCTGTTTCTGATTCTGTTTCTATTTCGCCTTGTTAAATAGAAACAGAATCAGAAACACTGCGTAGTACACAGTAAAAAAAACACTGCTCACTGATTCTGTTTCTCAGACTGTTTCTAAATCTGGCTAAGTAAATAGAAACAGAATCAGAAACAGAGCGAAGTACACAGTAAAAAAAACACTACTCACTCACACTGTTTCTCAGCCTGTTTCTAAAAACGCATGTTTAAATAGAAACAGAATCAGAAACAGTGCGGAGTACACGGTGGAATAGCGACACTGTTCACTGGCACTGTTTCTCAGACTGTTTCTAAAAACGCATGTTTAAATAGAAACAGAATCAGAAACAGTGCGGAGTACACAGTAAATAAAACACTGCTCACTCACACTGTTTCTCAGACTGTTTCTAAAAACGCCTGTTTAAATAGAAACAGAATCAGAAACACTGCGAAGTACACAGTAAAATAAAACCACCGATTAATTGGACTGTTTCTGAATCCAGAAGACTTAGAAAGTATCAGAAACAGAAACAGTGCGTAGTGAGCAGTGTAAATTTTACACCATTCACTCGCACTGTTTTCCGCATTGTACTTGCTCTCCCTCCTGGGCTCGAACCAGGGACCCTCTGATTAACAGTCAGATGCTCTAACCAGCTGAGCTAAGGAAGAGTGTTCCTTCGCTATGATTACTCAAGGCGAAGACCAGACTTCCCCGCTTTAGCCATCCCGAATCAACTATTTGCCGGGACTAAAGCATACCGATTTTGGTAATAATTAGGGGCGACAAAAGTAATGAATATACCTAAAATTCCAAGCTCAAAATGTAAAAAAACATGGCGTCTTTCTTCTAAAATGAGGATTTTCTCTGCTTGTGAAGACTGGCTGCTGTCTTTTGTTTATATTTAATCCGCTATTGACTGAAAGACTGAAAGGGGCTGTTTTTCATTGTGTTAAACTGATATTTTGCATTTTTAATTCTATGGATTTCGTTCAATTTCTGGAGAAAATGAGAACCGTCCGCTTTACCATTCCCGAAGCAAGGGAATGCGGACTGCTTTCCGCTGCCATTCGCGAACAGCGTGTGGTCAATCTTCCTGGTCATTTTTCCATGGGAATCGATATTCAAAGTATGCATCTCGAGTACTTGTCGACTTCCTTACAAGATGTGCTCGGTTATCCTTTGGAAAGTATTCTGCCGGAGCATATTTTCAATTACATCCACGACGATGACCGTACTGTCATCGGTGAGGCTATGTTCAAATATTATCAAAGCATCAATGACTTAATTCTTGAAGGAAGTGTTTTCGATTTTGCGTTCAAAGCCGACTACCGCATGCGCAAACAAAATGGAGAATATGCCCGAATTCTTGGCGAGGTATGTTGCTATAAAATAATACCTGCCGAAACAGGCGGCGTGTTTACCTTTCACAATTTCATCGACATTTCCGCATTCAAAAATTCAAACACGGTACAGTTTCATGTAAGCGGACCGGAACATCACACTCTTGTTTTTCCCGATGAAGAATTGCTGGATTACAAACAAACCCATTTTCTTTTTTCTTTTCGTGAAAAAGAAATTCTGAAACTGCTCGCTCAGGGATACAACAGTTCCAGAATTGCTGAACAACTTTTTTTGAGTCCGCATACTGTAGACACCCATCGCAGGAAAATGCTGGCAAAAGCCGGACTGGAGAATACCACAGAACTCATCACTTTTTGTCTTGAACACAATATTATTTGAAGGAGATTTCGATTAAAATGAAGCCAGGAACAATGAATTGAGCCGGTTTATTTTTCAATTGATATAAAAATCAATTATCTCCCTTTCAAATTACTCAATTTTGAGTATTGTCATTCCGCTTCCAATGCCGCTATTTTGCATTCAAAATTATTCATATAATGAAAAAAATCTCTATTCTCTTCTGTATTGGCCTTGCTTTTTCCATTTCCACTCTCGCGCAAACAGACGGAACCCTCGATTCCACATTCAATGGAACCGGAATTCTGATGTCAGATAACGGATTTCATGACATCTACAATGATGTAAGAATACAGGACGATCAGAAAATTGTAGCTTCCGGAGTTTCTCTCAATTCGAGTTATGTCGGTCGTGTAATCGTTGATCGCTGGATGACGGATGGATCTCCGGATACAACCTTTGGCGTGAATGGTCGGGCTACACACTACATAGGAAATGATTCTTATGGGTACGATTCCTATATCCTTAACAATGGAAAAATACTTGTTGCCGGATGTGCTTATGGACATCTTGGAGGATTTGCCGCGATGATTCTTCGTCTGAATTCAGACGGATCTATTGACACTTCCTTCGGTAGTCAAGGAGCAACTCTCGTTGATATTTCTACCAGCGATGATTTTGCTTCTGCTATGGCAGTTCAGCCGGATGGAAAAATTCTGATCTCCGGAACCTATACAGATACACTTTTTCATAATGTTCCGATGGTTATGCGTTTTAGCGAAGAAGGAGAGATTGATACTTCTTTTGGTGTGAATGGCAGAGCTGAAATTCCAGTTACCGGAACCGACAATGAACTTACCAGCATTAGTGTGATGCAAGATGGACGAATCATAGCAGCAGGACATTATGAAACTGCGTTTACATTCTTTGATGTCCTGCTGATTCGTTTCCATCCAGATGGAACGTTGGATTCTACTTTTGGCACTAATGGTTTTGTGATTCAATCGCTCACAAGCGGAATTGAAGATTGTTTCGGGATGGAACTTGCAGACAATGGAAAAATTGTAATCACTGGTTTCACCACACTCCCGGATTATTCTTTTGATTTGTTGGT
The DNA here is from genome assembly GCA_937871435.1 of uncultured Bacteroidota bacterium. GTDB lineage: Bacteria > Bacteroidota > Bacteroidia > AKYH767-A > 2013-40CM-41-45 > JADKJP01. The sequence continues at coordinate 3,687 of CALMQM010000059.1, forward strand.
GATGCAATTTGACAGTACCGGTGTTCTGGACAATGGATTCGGGACAGGTGGCGCCATCACATTCAACAATGGAACCAATGATGTTGGTCTGGATGTATACATTCAAAACGACCATAAAATTCTGATCTGCGGTACAAGCGGAGGAGACTGGGCAAATGACAGAGACTTTTTATTGATGCGGTATACACAAAATGGAATTCCGGATTCTACTTTCGGTACAAACGGAATTGTTTACACACAAATGAATGGAAGTTTTGATGAAGCAAACGCGATGACTTTGCAGGCGGATGGAAAAATTGTTCTCGCCGGAAAAGCAAATGATCCTGTAGGAGGAAATTTGGATTTTGCATTGGCTCGTTATCAAAATGGTTTTAGTACACGAGTACCGGAGATCATTACTGAAAAATCATTACCTGTTTTCCCGAATCCGGTGCACAGAAATGCTACTGTAAGAATTCCTTTCAGTGCGGCAGGCAGTGGAACAATACAATGGATTTCTCCAGAAGGAAAATGTGTGGCAGGCAGCGAATGGACATCAGCCACCGGCGGAAAATCCTCCCTCGAAATTCCTGTTCCTTCCGAATTGAATGCCGGAGTTTATTTTATCCGTTGTGTCAATTCCCGCGCGTCTTATACAGGTAAAGTGATTGTTCAATAAGATTGGTCCAATAAAAGATCGCGGCGAAAATTTTGATGCGGCTGGTTGAGAGTATAAAGAATTCAATTAGTTTTAGAAGAAATATTCAGTTCAACAAATAAAATCTTTCCATGAAAAAACTCTACACGCTGACTTCACTGATTTATTTGTGTCTCATTAACTTGACTTCACACGCGCAATGGACAAGTGCCAATTTATCCACTGCCCGCTACAATTTTTCCGCTGCTTCCGGTGGAGATAAAGCGATGTTTGCCGGCGGGATAGGCTTGGTAAGTATTCCTTATGATTTTGTAGATGTGTATGAAGGAACAAGCGCTACCTGGACAGGAACAAATCTTTCGGTGAGCCGCACGACAGCTGCGGCAACTTCATGTGGAACGAAAATATTTTTTGCCGGAGGCGCGGATGACGGAATCCTCGCCAATTTTGATGTGGTGGATATGTATGACGGCACAACAGGCGGCTGGGCGGCTATGTCTTTGAGTGCTCCGCGTACAAAATTGGCTGCGGCATCCGGAGGCAGTCAGGTTTTCTTTGCCGGCGGAGTGAATGATGGTGCGGGCGTGTGTTACAAAGTTGTGGATGTTTACGACACTGCTACGGGAGTATGGACAACAACTGATCTTTCCGTGCCACGTTATTTTCTTGCAGGCGCCGGCGCGGGAGGTAAAATAGTTTTCGCCGGAGGAACTGATTTGACCAATGCTGTAATGGATGTAGTGGATATATATGATGTCGCGAGTTCTACATGGACTACTGCAACTTTGTCCGAAGCCCGTTTCAACTGCACAGCAACCTCTTGCGGGAATAAAATTTTTATTGCGGGAGGATTGAATAATTCAGGAGTGGCAAGTAACCGTGTGGATATCTATGATGTGACGACCAATACCTGGAGTATTGATTCTCTTTCAACCGGACGATGGTTCACTTCATCATCAGCAGTACAAAATAAAGTTTTTTTCGCCGGAGGAATGGATGCGAATCTTGCAACAATGTATGATGTTGTAGATATTTATGATACCACTACACAAACCTGGATGCTTTCTCATCTCACGACTGCCCGTGCATGGGCCGCCGCGACTTCCATTGATGATTTGTTTATGATCGGAGGAGGAATTAATGAAACATTTTTTCCGCTGGGTTCGGTAGAAATATATTCTTTATTGACAGGTGTGAAGGATGCTGTGACTGAATCCGGACCGGAAGTGTTTCCTAATCCTGTCGCAGATCAGTTGAATTTTTTCAATACAATTCAGCATGGATCCATGCAAATCACAAACGCATTGGGTGAGATTGTTTACCAAAAAAATCTCGATAGTCAGTCGGATCTGATCAGCATTACAACCAATCAGTTCAGTAAAGGAGTTTATATTTTGAAAATAACAGAAGAAGGGAAAAGCTTATTCCGCAAATTTATAAAGAACTAAGAGCAGGTATTTTTCCTAAAATCTCAAAAGGCGTAAAGTCAGTGAACTTTGCGCCTTTTCTTTTTATCAGCTGAATATCTGTCGAAGCATGTGCTGAATAAATCCGGAACAGACGGATGATTTACTTTTTACTTGAGGCAATTATTTCATCAATAGATTTAAATACAGGTCGATCTTTTGCCAGAATTAAGTCTCTTTCTTTATTAGCGCCCGGGCTTTCTGCTAAAAGTAATAAAGCGTCACATGCACTAATAACGGCAAGTGAAATTTCCATTGTGCATTTATACTTGTCCGAAACGTTTGCGTGTTCCAACACCGGTAAAGCCGCGTTCATTCCGATAATTGGCACATGTCCAAGCTCAAGAAGTCTTGCCGCGGCTTTATTCATATTGTCTAAATTTATTTGTCTTTGTTCTGCAGTGTCAGCCGAATAAGGTCCTGCTACTCCGATTATCAGGTCAATGTTTTTTTTGTAAAGTTTAGCACAAATATATCAGACTAATAGCAGCAATTTAGCAAATTACCTGATTTAAAAGAATTAAGGTAGATTAATTGCGGAAAGAATCTGGATGAATGAAACCAACGAATTAACAGCCAGGCCCCCCTCTGTATTTTCACAGTTACTGCTTGAAAAATTTCTTTCGTACGATTCTGTCTTCATTAATTATTTCAAGAATATAAGCTCCTTTGGCAAGAGAAGATATTTTTATTTTTTCGATATCATTTCCTTCCATCACTTTTTTACCGGTATGGTCGAATAGTGTAAATGTAAAGTGTGAAGGTGCCTGGTATGTAAATTTTAAATTAATTACATCCGTTGCTAATGTCGGGTATACTATTACATCAGGTGAAGCAGCTGAAGAATTGAATACAACCGTGTTGACCTCTGCGGAATCTCTACGAAGGATCATTCCGGAATCACCACAGGCCCAACCATTATTTTTATTGTAAAAATTTACACTATTTAGATTTACTGTTGTTCCGCTATTTTCGGAATGCCAGTTTAACCCTCCATTCGTAGTTGAAATAATTATTCCCGCATCGCCTACTGCCCAGCCGTGCAAACTATCCGTAAAATAAATTCCATTGAGATTATTTAAAATTCCGGATGTTTGCGGTGTCCAAAGCGCTCCTCCGTTGTCGGTATGGAGAATCGTTCCATTCCTCCCACATATCCAGCCTTTATCCGGAGATGTGAATGAAAGGCTTTTGAGATCGTTTGTTGTGTTGCTTGTTTGTGCAATCCAATTGATTCCTGAATTGGAAGTTTTCAAAATTGTTCCAGAATCGCCGACTGACCAGACGGTAGTGGAATCAATCCCCTGAACCGCTCTAAGTGTATTTGTTGTGCCGCTTATATTTCCAAGCCAGGTCCATCCCTCGTTGGTGGATTGAATAATAACTCCGTTATCACCTACAGCCCATCCGTTGTAACGGTAATCAAACCATACGCCATAGTAGTTTTGGGAAAAGGTTGGCTGATGCGGGTACCACCAAAGCCCTCCGGCATCCGTATACCACAATCTGTAAAATGAACCAGCGACATGCCCAAAATCTACGATCGTGAAATAAACACAGAAATTATCAACGTTACTGCTGATGCTGCTAGCCCAGTTATCGCCACCATCTTGTGTTACCAGTCCTGTATTATTATACCCAACGGCCCATCCGGCCATGGTGTTTTGATAACTTAAACGAAACTGAATACAATTGAGTTTTTCTGTTGTACCTGAATTGAGCGGATGCCAGTTTTGACCATTGACACCCGTGAGCGACAACAAAGAAAAAACCAAAGCATAAACTGTTTTTAATGAAAATGATTTCAGCATATTTTTTAAAAAAATCTTGTTCTGCATTTGTCCTGATTTTTAAAATTGAATGTGATTATGATTGAATAAACGTCTTATCATGGGTTACTTTAATATTTTTTTTGAAAATAGAAATCGCGATAGCAATCGTCCAACACACAAACCCGAAAATTAGCAGACGAAATCCACTGAGATGTACGATTGCAAGGCCCTGAAACAAGGATGCAATTAACACAAGACACAAGGCCATTCCTGAATAAGCAATCCATCGGGAAAGATTCCCGGTTTTAAATATTTCTATTGACCACAGAAATGTTGAAATGCAAAGTGCACCAATGAAGATGAAATCAAAGGCATGATTAAGAGAATTACTGAAAGTCAGAATGGGTTTGAGAGACTGAATAATTTCAGGTGTTGCGTCATTAAAGTTATTGATGAACAAAGGAAGAGCAAGTCCGTTTACGGCAGCAGCACAAATTCCCGAAAACATCCCGATGCAAATTGTAATAAAAGCCAGTGTGGAAACAGGGGAGTCGGTTTGCAGACACCGCATGAACCCCCAATACCCATATATCAACAGCGGAATAGATGCTATCGCAATTGAATGTGTCCAAATGATAACCGGAGTAATACGAATAAGATGTTCAAAGCTTCCACCGACAGGATGCAGGAGCATTGTAATAGTTAATAGTAGTGAACCCGTTATCAAAGAAATTCCATAAGCTGGATTCCCCTTTCGTTGCATAATTTCCGTTTCTTGCATTTTGTCCTCTGACATTTATTTGCCTTGTGTTACTTCAACATTTTTTCCGAGAGTTTTAAATCTCACCCCGTTTTTTTGTCTAACGGTGATGGTGATGTGTCCGGTTTTGCTGGTCTTCAAATCTTCAACTGTTCCGGATTTACCCTTATGAGTTCCCGCTATTACCTTACAACAGTTGCCGTTTTGTAATTTTATTTCACTGCTTGCCATTTTCTGATTTTGTTTATTTCATTTTATTAAAATGCAAACTGAATGCTACTATAAATAATATTGGAATGATAAATACGATCAGCATTATCCCGCTGATGAAAATTTTACCAAAGACAATTCCTGAAATCAGGTCCGGAATAAGTACACCGGGAATGAAATAATACAATCCCTGTCTCTTTTGTTGATAGATCTTCATGGAGCCAACGATACAAGCGATCGCGCCAAACAAATGAACAACTAAGGTCAATGACGCAACCCTGTAGGTGGGACCATTAAAAGATATTGAGGCGTCGGTAGAAGCGGGATTGGTGTATAAAACATAAGCGGCAAGCGCCGTCAGAATAATTGCGCCTATACTACCGATAATTGCAAGGATGCACAGCACTTTGATAAATGCAGATCCGTTATCTGTTTTGGACAATGTTTGGTTCATGGTATATCGTTTTTATTATAAGTGAAATTTATCTCCAGCTGCCAATAATCAAACCCATAATCACGAAACTCATTGTGACATATCCACTATGAATAAGCATGTAACGGATTTTTTTTCTTTCAAAAAGCGCAATGATGCAAAACGCTAATGCCACCCAGCCAAATCCGGCTAAGAATCCTGCAATTGCGCCCCACAAGGGAGTGGTTTTTGAATCGTTAAGGAATATGGCAAGATTAAATGCCATGATAAATGAAAAAACGAAAGTGAAAATAAATATGGAGGTGGTGCCGCCGCTTTTCAGATCCTCTTCTTTAAATTTATTTTCCACCATCCATTGCTTGCCAAGAAGTAAAGGCGAATACCATAATCCTCCGATCACAAAATTTGAAAGCGCGGCCGCGACTATTGCAAACCAGTTTAATGTCGAAATGTCCATAGATAAATTATTTAGTTGGGTTGTGAAATTTATTCTGAATTAATTTTAGAGTTTTACCCTTTTCCTGGTTCCGGAAGCAGAGCTAACAATCATTAGGTAGTTCAGATTGTTTCCATATAGATTTCCGTTACAATATTTCCGTTGTCAATTGTACTCACCTGATAACCTGCAGGAGATTTCAGTTTCACATTATTTTCAGCTATGTAATTGAACAGTGCGTCGTATCCTTCATAAATTGCTTTCATAATATCGCCGGTTGCTTTTACATAGAGAAAATTTCCTTTGAGTTGACATATTTCTAATTCTCCGGGAATTTCAATGTTGCTGTGATCGATGAATACCCCCTGAAAACTCTTCAGCTCCTCCGGTTTCTTATTGTTTGGATTGTCATAGTAGACACCGATCACTTTTCTTTCGTCAAATGAAATTCCTGCGCTTCTCAGAATCTCCATGGTCACAGAGATATATTCAGGAGATTTAGCATAATCTCCTGTAAATAGTTTGCCAACCACTATGATTGGTTTGGCGAGGGTTATTTCGGTAACTTTTAAATTGCTCATTGTTCGCATGTAGGTTTTTGTTCATTCAAATAAATGTTCTTTAGAATAATATGGAATTACCATTTTGGATTTATATAATACAGGGCGTTACCATCCGGATCGGTAAAATGAAGGAAGTGGCCACCTTCTTCATTTCTCTCATTAAATGGAATTGACTTTTCTTTTAAAAGTTGTTTTGCTTCAGTCATTTCCTGCACCATTAAACCTATAGATAAATTCCCGGAACCATCCCTTAGATGTATTTTTGCCGTTGGATGCAGACCAAGAACCATTCCCGACAACTGTAACTTTGCATAATAATTTTCCCAACGCTTTTTTACTTCAAATCCAATAGCTGTATAAAATGAAATGGCTTTGTCCATATCGCCAACATTTATAGTGATGTGTACTTCTTTGATATCCATCTTTTGCTTGGTTGATTAATTGACTTTGTTCCGAATGATGATTTATATACAAAATGATACTATGAAATAAGAAATAGTATTGCCTAATCCGTGTGAAATCCAACCCGGTTGGATGCTCCCGTTCGCGTTTTTGAACATGTTGTATCCGATAAGCAAGGCTGCAACAAATGAGAATAAAAAGAAAAAAATACACAGACTTAAACTGCTTTCAGTCTGAATTCGAAAAAGAAAAAAGTGAACTAAACCAAAGATGGTTGCCTGCATCAAATTGCCGGACTTGAATCCTGATTTTTTGATTAGTTGCCTGGCGATGAATCCGCGAAATAAAATTTCTTCACTCAAGGATGTTTTAAAGATGGCGGTACATAGCAGAATAGTAACAGATGCAATACTAATGTCCAATTTATGTAATTGCCCTGTAACCGTTTTTTCAGAAAGATAAATATCACGAATGCCAGGATTCACCAAAGCAAGTACAACTCCCGTAAAAACAAAAAACACTGAAGTTCCTACTCCTATGTATATTGATTTCGCAGTGGGAGTAGTAAACCCTGTGTATTGATAAAAATTTACTGATTTATTTTTTCTGAAGAGGAAAAAGATAAATGGAATTAACGTAAAAACGAAAACTTGTAATAATGACGACAGAAGTGTGTTGATAACTGACATTGGAGTTGCCGATTATTGACCTATAATTAATATTGAATATTTAACATGAGCATCGCTTTGTTCATTCTGATTTCTTATGTTGCTTATTTAAGAAGGCATCAATTGACTGAAATGTTTGTTCCGGATTATCGAGCCACATAAAAATTCCTGTGTTTGAAATCTTTTGGAAATGAAATGCCGGATTTCCCGAACTCATTACATCCTGCCAGGATTGCTGGTGAAAATAGTTGAGGTATTGTTTTGCATTTGCTTTTTTACAAGTTGCAGTGTCTGCTGAATCTGCAACGGTGAAAATATTTTTAAAGTCAGGAATCAGCAATAAGGTCGGAGTAGTGATACGTTTGTAATTTTCTCCGGGGTCGTAAGCCATCCATTCCAGGATGTACCGAATCATCACCTGAACAGGAACCGCCGCGGAAGAATTAAAAATTGCTTCTCCTGTATTTTTATCGCTGCAATAATCTTCAGGAGTCCACATATTCTCGTCCCAGGTTTTTTTGGTGATGGTTTTAAACCATTCGGGAGCCCAATATTTTTCTACAAGATTTTCTCTTTGTGCAGGACTGAGTTTGTATTCATGTTCCCAGTCAGTCCATAAGCCGTTTTGCTGACTGGCATAATATCTATAAGGCGATCCGCTGATGATTATTACTTTCCCGATTTTATCCGGATAGTCACTTTCAAGAATTAATGCAGCTTGTGTCGCGATAACAAAATGTGCTATGATGCAGGGTTTAATCAGTTTTTCAGTTTGAATCAACTGGAGAATACTTTTAACTATTCCCCTGGTCCAGGTGAGTTCGGAATATTTAACAGATGAATCAGGGATTGAAGGAGGAGGTGTGCTTGCAAACCCTGCCGGTGTAATAGTGTAAAGTGTATAATTGTCTTCAAGGTGGGTGATGAGCGGCCTCAATTCAGCTTCTCCAAAACCAAAACCTGCAATGAGAATAATGCTTTGCTTACCCTTACCGGTTTTATTTATTTTTCCGGCTTCACCCGTTTTGCAGGTGATGGTACCATTTGCCAGGACAAGATTATTGAGGGTCGAATCTTGTTGCATAGAAATTGCCTGAGCATACCCTGCGCCCAAACCCGAAAAGAGGAAAACGAATATGAGAAGATACTTTGCCATTTTCTGGAATTCAATGGCAAAAGTAGAAGGCCTTATTTCCTTTTTTGTCCTGATTTATCTTCTAATACCTCCGTTTTTATAAAACAGGACAAGGTTTTTCTTAGTGTAAAAGCAAAAATGCAGTTCAGAATGTTGTTTTAAACTCAGAAGGAGTTTTCCCGGTTATTTTTTTGAAAGCGGTATGAAAGGATGACTTGCTGTTGAAACCTACATCAGATGCAATACCGTAGATTGTAAAAGACTGAAATTCGGGCTTATTAATCCGGCTGATGAATTCCTGAACCCTGTATTCATTCACAAAATCGTTAAAGGTTTTACCAAACTTTTCATTGATCAGTTTGGAAACCTGATGAGAAGGCAACCCAAGTTCGTTGGCGAAAGTCTGAAGCTTCAATTCTGAATTGGTGAATATTTTCGATTCAGTCATCAAAGATTCTATCATACGGATATATTTTTCCCCATCGGCTCCGTCAAATTGCATATAGGCCTGGTATTTTTGAATAAAATCAGGGCTGATCAGTTCCGGATTCAAAACCAACTCATAAGCAATGAAATATATGATGCCGGAAGAAATGAGGGTATAGATGTAATTTGTAACCGGATTGTATCTGCCATGAATCAGGATAAAAACATACAATGAAAAGACAGTGAAAAGGAATAAAGCAAGTCCATAGAAAAACTTCTGAAGCCATCGGACTCTTGCTGTGATTGAAATGATATATTGTGCGTTACCGAAATTGGTTTTTGCATTTTGAATCCATCTGAACGTAATAATCAGGTAGGCGAGGAGCTGTAAATCCTGAACAGCGAATATTATTTTTTCGGTTATCCGGATAGTAAGATCGCCAGCAAGAAAGACACTGATGAAATCAAGCCAGTTCGTTTTATCCATCAGAAATAAAGGAATGTTCAAAATAACCTGAACAAAATATGGTATGAAGTGCAGCCAGTATTTTGGTTTCCAGGAAAAGGAATTGTCAAGAACGGATCTCGAATAAAAATAGAAAAGCGGCCCAAACAATAACATCATGCCAAAAGGAATTGCAAAAAATTGCGGAAAATAATTCCTCATATCTGTTCTTATAACCAGATAACCAAAATTGGTCAGGATCATCAATGCCAGTAAAGCGACAATAAGTTTTGATGCAATCGGGTTTTTTGTACCCCTGACAACAATCAACGAAATAAGAAAAATCCCTTGAGCGATACTGATTAGAAAGAGTGAAGTCCAGAACATGGGATTGATGAATAGATTCTTTTTTACAAAGGTAAAAGTTGAATTGAATCTATTTGCAAAGGAGCTGAATTTGTTTCTATCAATTGTTACTAAAGAACAAATTCTGTTTTATTGGTATCTCAAAAGTTTTCACATCCTCACGAAAAACTTTACTTGATGTTTTCCCGCAATGAGAACAAATTCTCATTTAGTGAATAGAATCAGATCGTTTTATTTTATTTTCTCCCGACCGCCCAGGCGTCGACGGTTGAATATTCACCGAAGCGATAGAGAGAACTACCTACTCACCCAAAAGTTCCCACCGGAATGGCAACAATTCTTCTATCGGGTGTCGTCCTTTCCCGCTGATACGGATTGTTTCATTGTACAAAACCTATTTGGCTGGAAAGGACGACATACCCGCAGCACCCGCGATCGTCATCGCGCAGAAATCTTTTAGTCAAATGAGACAAAATTTGTTTCTTAGCTTAAGAATATTGACCTCGCAATGTGTTCCTTTGATTGTCTAAATATTGCTATGAAAAAGTGCACAAATTGAAAAAATTTACTCATACAGTTTGGATTCACACTTTAAGGACATATAAACCTCCCCTTTGTCGGCAATTAATTTACTGGTTTGAGAATTTTTGTCCGGTGCTGATAAAATTCCCTAAGTTTCTTCAATACCTAATTAATCCAATTGTCCAAGTAAAATTTCCTGAGAGCAGAATTGATTTTTGTTTTAAAGCTCCACCTACCATCCCAAAAGAGATGTATATTAAGCAGATAAATTTTAGTTGATATTATTTTATGATTTTATTTCCTGAAATAATTCTTAGTAACACGGCTATAACTGCAATGACAAGAAGTATATGTATAATTCCGCCAGCACTGTAAGCAAAGAATCCAATTGCCCAGGAAATGAGCAGTACTACAGCGATAATGTAAAGTAAGTTTCCCATATGGTTTATTTATTTGTCTTGTTTTTTACTGAATTTATTTTTCGTTGATGATTTGTATTTGCAATTAGAAGCGAATGGGTTTCTTCTACCGATAGGTCGTTTACTGTTAATTCAGCAAGGTGTTTGTAAAACATTTGCAGCACTTTTAATTCATCTTCGCTAATGTCTTCAACCGATACCAGACGGTTGCTCGCTAATTCGTGAGCTACTACCAGTTCGTTTAATTTTAGATGTAATGCAATTGAATCTTTATTTTGACTTCGCTGAATGAGGAATACCATAAGAAATGTAACAATGGTGGTTCCTGTGTTGATGACTAATTGCCAAGTGTCGGAGAATTTAAAAAGAGGTCCTGATACAAGCCAAATAATTATTACCAAAAATGAAATGATGAAAGCAGCTGAGCTCCCTGTGACTTTAGTTACAGCCGAAGATATTTTTTCAAAACCGGATTTATTGTTTTTTTGTTTAATCATTATTAAACTATTGTACTGCTAATTTCATTATTTGTTGTTAACTGTAAAGTCCTTCAGTGATTTACCTAACTCATCCATATCATGACTAAATTCTGTTTTAAATGATTCCCAATTTTCTTTGCTGTCTTCTTTGTATTCATCCATTTTTTTTTCATCTCAGAGTTTTTTTGTTCCAGCGCTGCAATTTGTTTTTCGTAAGTGGCTTTTACATCTTTTCTTGCTGTTTCCATTTTTATTTTAATATTCACAATAATTTTATCATTGTCAGATATTTTTAGGTTTGTTTCTTTCTTGAAGTTGTCAATCTCGTTTTTGAAATTGTCCGTAATCTGTGTTACATTTTCTTTTGCCTGGGTAGGATTATCTTTAGAGCAATATTCTTTTTGAGCTGTAGAATCGCAACCTGAAAATGCAGCGGCCATTAAAATTGCAAATGCAAGAATTGAATTTGTATTATTAGATAGTTGTTTCATTGGATATATTATATTTAGTCGATTTAGATTATTAGAAAATAAACCGTCAGGCAATTAAGCCTGACGGTTTATTTATTTTGTAAACAGATTAAAGTGCTGAAATAATATTTTGCAACTCTTCTTTTGTTTTGCCAAGTTTGATTTGAAGTTTTCCTAACATCTCATCTTTCTTACCTTCTTCAAACATTAAGTCGTTGTCGGTTAAGGTTGCAAATTTTTGTTTCAGTTTTCCTTTTTGTTCGTTCCAGTTTCCTTTAACTTCTGTAGTATTCATTATATTTTATCTTTAGTTTGTAACAAAATTATTACTCTGCAAAGATGGGTACATTGTGAGGATTTAGCCTTACATAATTATCGAAAAAAGTTACATAATTCACACATTTAGAGATGCCCGGGTGAAGCTAATATGTGTAGAAAAAGAAAAGCCCGTTATTTACAACGGGCTTTGTAATAAAATTGAAATATTATATTGATGATGAAAAAAAATATCAGAATAAAATGGATAAACCGATGTAAACTGAATTTGTTTTGACATGAGTTCGGTCAAATACATAGTAAGAATCTGTTGTTACAGATTTGCTTTTGTCGCTGACATCAATCAAGCCAATAACGCCACGATACCCTAAACCTAAACGCACGGTGTGAGCAGTGTTAAGACCGAAATCAATACCTGCACCATAAGCAAAACCGAAATCATTTTTCTTAACAGATAAAACAGGTTGCGGATTACTTATATCATTCGCCCCTGACATGGTAAGACTGCTTCCAACATTGAATCCAATTTGAGGTCCGGCTACAACATTCAGGTTTATCACTTTTGATTTTCCGGTGTTGAGCGAAAGCAAGATTGGAATGTTTACATACCGTAAGTTTATTTTTCGTTCCACATTGAAATCATACGATTTTTGGGAAATTGAACTGTAAATAAGTTCTCCTTGTATTCCAACATGGTTTGAAAAATTGAATCCAAGAAATGCACCGGCACCAAAACCAAGCACAGCATTACCGCTCACAGCTCCGCCTGTTGATGTTTGCACTTGAAGTGAAGTAAATGTTGGCATGAGGCGAAAACCAAACTCTGCTTTCTTATAAGAATTGTTGTCTTGAGCATTCGCATTTGAAATGCTTACTAAAAAAAGGGCTGCCACAGAAATACATGAAACAATTTTGTTTTTGATTTTATTCATCTTTAAATTATGTGTTTAGAATTAAGTTGCAAAGGTGGACAGCTTTGTAACTTAAAGTGTTACATAATAAAAGATATAAGTTACATCATTCACACATTTTCAAGTGTACTTCGTCTTTTATGTTTGAGTGATTTGAAAAATGAAGGAGTTAGTCCGGTGATTTTTTTGAATTGATTGGAGAGTGCGGCAACACTGCTGTAATGAAGCTTCCAGGCGATTTCAGTGAGGTTAAGTTCGTTATAAATTATTAACTCCTTTACTTTTTCAATTTTATGAAGCAAAATAAAATGTTCAATAGTAGTTCCTTCGGTTTCGGAAAAAAGATTTGCTAAGTAAGTATAGTCGTAATCTAACTTTTCGCTTAAGAAATTGGAGAAATTTATTTTTGGAAGCTCATCTGTGTGATGAATCATTTCAATGATTACATTTTTTATTTTTTCAATAAGCATTGCTTTTTTGTTATCCATTAATTCAAGTCCCGATTTAAGCAAAGCGATTTTAAACTGCTCCCGTTGTTGGTCTGAAATATTTTCCATGATGTCTACTTCGCCCAAATCAACAGAAACAAATTGCAAACCAAGTTTCTTTAATTCTTCTTTTACCATCATTTTGCATCGAATGCTAACCATGTATTTTATGTAGAGCTTCATAAGTTTACTACTTGAGGGGATATGTATTGATGAAGGTGCAACTTTCCTGACATAGACAAAGTTAAAGTTTTAAGAGGTGCCCTCATCATCATTTTTACTTTATGATGAATAAATCTTTACAAACCTTTCGACAGGTCTTCTCAAAGAAACCGGATCATGGTAATTTTAACGTATCTGATTCTTAAAATAAACTCAACTGTATCATGAATCTCAACCGATTTATTTATTGCAGCTTTAAAAGCATCTTCCTCAAGAATTTGTGTCATGGGGTGAATTGCTATATTTTTTCTCTTGTTTTTAAAAGCATTCGCTGCAACCGTTTTCCTGTTTCAATCAATGTTCCTGTGGAATTTTCATTACTTGTAAGGAGCAGCCAGCCACTGGACATAGCCACCTTTTCTTTCACTTTGTCAATCCCCTGCTCCCTGAATTTTTTACTCATCACATCTCCTTTAGAATAAAAATTAGGTACTACCCATCCCGGCATTCCATTTATCTCCATACTGGCCGTTGTTAATCCGTCACAATACTTTTTTGCATCCTTATTTGATAATCGCATCCAGTCCTCCAATTCAGATTGCGCATCATTCCGCCAGGTATGCTGCCTGTTTGCTTCAATGGTTTGTTCATTCCACCAACCGAACTCTTGAGAATTGTTTGGGAAGAATTGAAATTGAGCATTGTCATTACTAGTAATAAACTCAAGGTCCTCTTTCTTCAGAGGCTCTTTCATGTAGGCGGAACGTACTGTTCTGCGAAGTTTTATTTTCTTCAAAGACTGGCTGGTTGCTTTTTTCAATGAGTCTTACTTTCATTACATACTCATCCTGATTGTTTACTGCGAGCAGCTTAAGTTCACAGCCAAACCCCCAAATACCGGCGGCATTTTCAAGGTTTTGAATAAAAGCACCAATGGATAAAATCGTCTCCCTTTGTTTAGGGTCAACAGCAGGCAGCCTTTTTGAATTAGCATTGGCTATTATCCAATGATATGGTTCATTAAATTGGTTTCTTAGCTTAAATAATTGACCTCACTATTTGTTCACTTGATTGTCTAAATATTTATATGAAAAAGTACGCAAATGGAAAAAATTTACTCATACAGTTTGGATTCACACTTTAAGGACAACGGATTTTTGAAATCTTAATAGCGACAGATCCTTCGCGGCACGAAAGCATATACTGTGGAAAGCTAAAACCTTGAACAGTGGATGAATATCACACAATTTAAGGGCAAAGGATCTTGGAGGTCATTCACAGCAGTGCCAACCTGCGCAGTGGTTAGCATTTAATTGATTGCATATCCTACGCAGCGGGAATTTCATCATCTATTGCTTAGTCAATAGTCCCTTTGATATTTGTCGGGTAGGGTGGATTGATTGTTTCATTTTTTTTGTAAGCCAACTCTGTGCGTAGCAAAATAGAAAAGCTCTGAATCCTTGTTACAGAGCGCAATTTCATTTCCGCAGTCATTTGAAATGACCTTGAAATCATATTCAAGTTTATGCCATTGTTTTATCTCGTCTTCTTGATTGTCTTCCGTAGCTTCACTATCAGGAAGATATTCCACTTTCGTTTCAAGAATATTCACAACAAAAGGCTCGTCGATATTCCAATCAAAGTAAGTTACACATTCTCCAGACCCGCTGGATTGAATCCAGGTTCCTTTTCCATCCGGGAAAAATTCAAAAGTGTCAGTCATCAGAAAAAACGTGCCTTCTATAGTTATCCATTTACCGACCAAGGTTCTTTGGAATTTACGCTTGTATAGTTCTATATCTGTTTTGTCTAACATTTTCATTCAAGTTATTTCTCTCAAATTTGTCGCCTGATGTTTTGCAGCTACCCGAAGGTGGCGATTTCTTAGCACTTCACTGTCAACCAAGCACAAAATTTGATAGAAGCACAATGCTTGATTTAACCACTGAACCGCCACTTTTGGGTAGGTGCTGTTAGCTGTGGTGCTTTCATTGTTACTTAATTTTCTTTCTTGATATTTCCTTTCCATTTTCATAGATAGTTTCTTCCTTAACGTTCCCATTTTCGTCATAGGACTTTGTCACTCCATGTTCTTTTCCATCAACCATTTCTTGGTACAATTTCAGTTTGCTATTACTGTATGAATATTGCTTACCGTGTCTCTTGTAATTTCTATATTCTTGCTCATTTCGGTCAATAACACCATCAAAAATTGAATACTCGTTAATGTATAAACCTGTACCATCTTTCATTATTTGTGTTCCGTCTTCTTTCCAACAATTTTGAACAAAAAATTCCTTTTGAATAAATTCCGTTTCGCTTTTCATTTGACCATTAGCGTAATATTGTATCCATTTCCCATCTCTGTCATACTTAGAAACATAGATTTCTGTTGATTTCAAATTTCCATTTTCGTAAAAATGTGAATGCAAGTAACCCTTTGGATTGTCTGATTTTGAGATTGAAAATTTCTTGTTCCCGTTTTCGTGAAATTCAATTCTTTCGATTGCTTGTTCGCCATTTAAGTATTCAATTATTTCTTTTGGGTTACCATTTTCATAGTAGCTTTTGTATGTGCCTGAAACAACGCCATTGGAAACTGGAATAACTTCTTTTGGTTTGTCTGGGGAATACAATGTTTTTAATTCGCCAACAAATGACATATCAAATTCATTTCCGTCTTCTTCTAAGCAAAATTCATTTGGATTTTTACGAATGTAATTCTCAATGTTTTTCATTGTCTGTTCATTGAGTTTGTAGTATTCGTCATCAAGCTCGTCAAAATCTGTGATTTCTTTGTACAGATTACTAAAAGCTTCTAAACCACCTTTTCTAGCATCTTTTATTTTCTTGTTTTCCTTCAAATATAATTCGTAAGAACGATTTATAAGTTCCGCCATTTTATTGTCGCCAATATGTTTTAGACCTTTAATTATTGTCGGCACATACATTACATAATCGTTATAATAAAACTGAGTAAACCCACCATTTGTAACTTGAGCGTCAACATACCACCAATAATAAAGTGCCTTTTGTCCGTATGATAATGTGTTACCTTTTGTCAGTTCGCCTTTTCTGTCTTGGATAAATTCTGAAATTGGCTCTAGGACAAACCAACCAAAATCAAAACCTGTTAACTTGAAAAATTCGCCCTTGTCGAGTTTGGGTCTGTAATGCTTAGTCTTGTCAAACTCCCAATATGGGTCGTCTTGTTGTTTGTTTTGTCCGAATAAGTTAAATATGTTCATTGTCAATATTGAAATTGCAGTTATCAAAAGTCCACCGAATTATGTTTTTTTCATTTTGTACGGTCGTATTTTAGCATCACAGCTAACGAAGAAGGGATTAAAGAAGTAAAAAAAAGAAGGGTTTAGAAGCACTACTGCTCGTTTACCCACACTGTTTGTTAGAAGCACAACTCTTTGTTTACCAATCAAAGCCCTTCTTTTTTTTATTTCTTTTAATCTAAATCTTATCAGCCGTTTTTCTCTCGGTGCGAAGATGTGTCATTTCACTCTTTCACAACTTTTCCTTGCTTGCACAAACCATTTTTGTCTCGCACTTCGTAAAGGTAAATACCTTTTGCAAGTTGCTCTGTGTTTAATGAAACAGAGTTTGTAAATTGCTTTCGCAAGAATATTTTTGAAGCAATATCAGAAAGAATAATTTCTGAAAGTTGATTGTTGATTGCCTTTACATTTAATTCGTTTGTGAAAGGATTCGGAGAAATACTTATCAGTTCTTGAAAAGTTGAAGCAACATTTATTCCTGTATTACAGGCAGGAACTGAAGAGGACAATTCTGCAGGTGTATATAGCCGCACATCATCAATGATTAATTCCGTACAGGTCTGGCACATATGCCCCCAGTTTGTAAACTTAATTGTATGAGACGTGGAGTTGGCAATAAATTCAATAATGTATCTTGTACCAATACCAGTAATGGGTGGAGTTGGTTTTTCCCGCATAAGAGTATCTCCAAATCCAACATCAACAGCAAAGATGCCTTTGTCAGGAAAGTTGTTGATACCTATAAAATGATATTCACCGCCTGCCCAAAATTCCAATACATAAATATTTCCCGGAGTTAACCCGCTCACTGTTTGCTGCATACTTACACCGCTTGTACCTCCAAAATAAGAATTACTCACAGGGTAACCAGGTGGTATTCCTGTTGTCGTGCAAGACAAATTGCTGATGCAGGAAGTATCGTACATTGTCTGCGAGCAGCTCTTACATTCGTTATTGCCGAAATAAATAGCGCGACTGCCTTCTGGAATAACAGACCATAATGAGTCAATGGAGCATGCGTAAGTATATGTACCGCCTCCAGTACAAGTCCAATTTGGAATGTTGCAAGCATGGTAAAAAGAATTGGGGCAAAAAGAAATATTTTCTGAATCAGGTGTACAACCATTGTTTTCAAATCCTCCATTGGATATAAGGTTTGTTACATTCCCACTAATTGTATCGTTCTGGTCGTAACAATAAATACAAATTATTTGCGCAGTTGAAAATTTGCAGATGTAAATCAACAATAAAATAGTTAAGTAGATTCGTTTGTTCATTGCGTTACATTTTGAATTAGCAACACCGTTTGTTCTGTGCGTTAAAATGGCTGATAACGTCCCAGCCTTACCGGTAGGCCTTTTGTAGTTTATTCGAAGATACAAACTTTTCGCCTGGCGGTAAGGCGATGTTATGCGCATGTTTTCTAGAACTGATATCTTAGATTAATCTGAGGATTAAGCATAAAGAAACTCCTTGAATAATTAGGCGGTTGTTCAAAGCCAAGAAATTTAGCATTGGTTTCGTGTCCCCAGCCACGCCCCCAACCAATATTCGCATTAAGTCCCAATGAAAATGTATGAATAAATCGGTAATTAAATCCTGTGCCTAAGAAGAGAACAAACGCATTTGCCCTGGAATTATAATAAGTATTAGTTATCAATCTGGCGTCAATATTCATTAAGTAAAGCGACCCTTGATAAAACGTTCGAAATCGCTTTGTTGTATCATTAAGAAAATGCCTATAAGTTCCCATGATTCCTATATCATGTTCGTGCTTGTTATAGTCGGCATAGCGAATAGAAAACAAAAGTGAGTGCTTGTTTTTTTCAAATTCTAATCCGGCTTCGATTGAATATAAAGTTCTCAAATAAAGTCCAGAAACGTTAAACGATTTTTTCGTTGGACTATTTATAGCCTGAGAAAATGATCTATTGCATAAAACTGCTACAATGAAAAATGTTAAAAATATTGAACGATTCATGGGAGGATAAGTTGCGCATAACGAAGAAGGGATTAAAGAAGTAAAAAAAAGAAGGGTTTAGAAGCACAACTGTCCCTTTACCTGCACTGTTTATTAGAATCTCAACTCTTTGTTTACCTATCAAAGCCCTTCTTTTTTTTATTTCTTTTAATCTTTATGTTATCCGCAGTTTTGCTGTTCAGTCGAAGCACAGAAGTTAGGAGTTAGCATGAAAGTTAATTAGAACTTATTGCCTGATTAAGTTTTGAAATATCACCATTGTCAACAGTTGTGCCTTTCATTTCGTATGTTCCATAAATCACTTCCATGTTTTCAAGATTGTAAATGTAAATATCCTTACCTCCGCTGAAGACAGGACAGAAATAACAAGACTCTTTATCTTTACTTTTAATTGCAGTTTCGATTTCTTGTTGACTTACTATTTTATACTTGAACTTGTATGTCTTTAAAATTTCATCTGTAATTGCGAACTTACCTTTTTCGTTTTTATTTTTAAGAAGGTTTTCGTTTACCAACAAAGTTTTACTTTTTAAAACATATGCCTTCAAATTTATTTGGCTCAAAACATCTCTTAAAACATTAAACGGTGCTCCTTTTATTTTTTTATCACGAGAAATGATAATAGCATCCTCCATACTTTTTATCATTAAGCCAAGTCTATATGAACACTGTAAAATATTGGATTCAAGATTAAAATTATCAAATGGTGAGTAAACAATAATATTATAATCGCGGTAATCCAAAACAGACTTTCTTCCGCCTGGCAAAATGGAAAGCCAACGATTATCGTTTAACATTTTCCATTGATAAACTAAGTTAGGTGTAAGGTGTGCGTCACCAAGGTTGCTTAATGATAAGGGTACTAAAAAGGATGATGCCTTGTCTTGAATAACTTTTTTATCTTTTAAATCCATGTTGTTAATAAATTCAAACTTAGTAAGCGTCCAATTATTCTGGACAGCCTCCTTAATTGCGGCATCATATTTTGCATCGCCAACTAAACAGACTTTTAAAGTTGAATTAAAAAAATCTTGCATATACTCATCGTCATAATGTAGAGTAATGTTTTGAGCATTAGATTTTCCTGAAATAGCAACAAGTGCGATTAAATAAATAAAATGTTTGAAGTTCATAATTTAGTTTTATTTGTTTGTGTAAATTTTTAAAGGTTAAATGAAATACTGATGTTTGATGTTAGCACTACTGTTTATTCGGAGCGTTCAAATTGCGGATAACGATTTGGCGCTTGGCGCAGTGGCGGATTTCGGAACACAAAACTGTCAATATACCACAAAAGTTGATGCGAGGTAGAATGTTCAATTAACCACGCCACCCGCCATTGATCCAAACGCCTGTTACCTGCTGTATTTTTCATTGCGTCAGTTTAATTAATGTCTCAATTTTTTCTTTTTCAATGTCAAAAGTTAAGGTTTCTGTCTTGTGAATTGGACTGTCATATCCGTAAATTGTCGTTTTGTCAAAGGAACGTATGTCAAGAACTCTAAATGTCTTTTTATATATTTTAAGTTCCATATTTCTCGTGTCTAAAATACCGATTTGCTGAACAGTTCCTTTTAAAAATTTCCGTGTCCAAATAGGAATTGCTATTAATTGTCCGTCTGTTTCCCAAGCTGGTGGTCCACCACACCAATCGTGTATTTTTACCTTTGTCTTGTCCGAAGTTTCTAAAAAGCACTGTCCACCGATTGGAGCTCCCATTGCAATTTCATTTAGGTCATAATACACAACCTTATGAGAATTGTCTGCCGAAACAAGTGTCTTGTCAGTGTTGTGAAAGTCCCAAGGATTTGGATAAGTCTGAATCATTGTCGTTGTCGTCTTAATATTGCAGGTAACGTCCAAGCCTTACCGCCGGGCCTTTCGCGGTTCATTCGAAGATACAAACTTTTTTACCTGGCGGTAAGGCGATGTTATGCCTAGTATTCATTCTGACGTTTTAATTGTTGTATTAAAATGTTGCTTAATTCTTCTGCTTTATTGAGGGTCATTAAGTGTCCACCGTTTTTAATTGTCGAGTTACATTTTACAAAACTCAAAGGTAAAATTCGGTCATTTGTTCCGTGAATATGAAATAGGTTTTTGGTCTGTGTTTGGTTTGTCCACCGTGCAACTTTGTCAATTGCCCACTTCAAAAAAGTCGGGTCGGTGTCGATAAGAATTTGTTTTAAGAGTTGTTTGTCAAACGTTGAACTCGTCCCGAAAAACCAGTTTGTAATAAAGTTTGAGCTTTTTAAAAGTCTTGTAGGTAAAAGTCTGTGTAGTCTTAGTTGTCCAGCAAAACGATAGTAAAATGGAATTTCATTTTTTGTTTTGGCAGAAGCAATTAAAATTACTTTTTCAGTTTCAATTTGTTTAGCAACTTCCACAGCAATAAGTCCACCGAATGATAGTCCAATTAAGGTCGGTTTTGTTGTCGTGATTTGGTCAAGAAGTCGGGTTGTGTATTGTTCTATTGATTCTTTGTCTTTCGGAACAATCCATTTTATAAAAGTTGTCGAGAAGCCAGAAAAGTCAAGTCGTTGAAAAACTCTTTCGTCTGCTCCAAGTCCACTAAATATGTAAAGTTCTTTTGTCAAGTCTTTGTCGGTTTGTGTGTCGTCCTAAAATTGGGCATAACGGTTTCGTGCTTTGCGTTGGTGGGCTTTTGAAACCGAAAACTGTCTGCCAGCACCAAAGTTTATTATTTACTCATATGTTTCTATTAGTACTGTCCGCCCACTAACGCAAAGCCCATGTTACCTGTAGTTGTTTATATTAGAACAAGGTAATAAGTCTAAGCGTTTTGTCTTGGGGAATATATTCCAATGCAACAAGCAACTTGACAATTTCATTTGTGTCTTGCGCCTTTGCTTCAACAATAATATTGAACTTTAACGTGTCATGCTTTTTAAGAAACATCAAGTTATAAATGTAATTGCTTTTTATTTTTTCTTTGATAAAATTCTTTAATTCTTCTGAAGTCAACTTTATCATTCCTGCTTTTTTAATTCTGCCAGCATGTGAGTCCAAAAGATATTTGAATTTTTCTTCCTCAATTATAATATTGAAATCGCTAATGTCAAAAACGGTAGGACTAATTGCGTTTATAGATAAAGTAGTGTCTGCTTCAAAGCCTGTATAAACGCCTCTTTCAATTTTATAAGAAAGGAAAAGGTCGTAATATGTAGATTGTAAACTTTTGCATGTATATCCGCTTTCTTCAAAGCGGTATCCAGACATATTTACATTCTCGGTATTGTCTCGGTCTTCCTCGTGACCCTGAATTATATTTTTTCCTGATTTAATAAATAATTTAACGAGAATAGTAGAGAGGTAGTCTTCAATAAAGGATTTATTGGAAACGTCAAAATATCCAACATAAGCGTCAAACTTTTTTAGTTCATCATCAAACCTTTTAACCATTGTGTCGGTGAGGTTATTGATATACACAATGTAAAATTGAGTTGAATGTTTATAATCAATTTTTCCCGCTGGAATTATTTCCGCAAGAAATTCTTGTTTCAGTCTGCTTTGTAGGTCTTCATTTCCAATATAATCTCCTACAAGAACACTATGTCTGCTGTTTTTGTCAAACAATGGTATGATTTTGTCAAAAACGGGAAGACCGTACCATGAAGATTCTATTCGTAAAGTATCAAAAACTAAAGCCATTTCACGTCTGTCAATACTTGGAATTAATGTAGGTTTTAAGTCTGAGTAATTGATTTTTTTGTCTTTTAGAGTATTGAGACATTCATTAAAAGTATGCGTTATTTCATTATGCATTACTTCTTCGCTTAATTCGAAATGCTCCTTGGCAAATTCCAAAAAGAAATTGTCTCTTGCGTTTAATGTATAAATGGATATGTCGCTCATTCGTCTTACAATTACAGGTAACGGTTTCGGGCTTTGCGTTGGTGGGCTTTTGAAACCGTAAACTGTCTGCCAGCACCAACGTTTATTAATTGCTCAAATGTTTCTATTTGCACTGTCCGCCCACTAACGCAAAACCCGTGTTACATGCAGTTAAGATTTCAGATTCAATAGATATTTTGATAAATTCTTTTCGATTTGAGATTTCCCAGCTATTGTGTTTTCATAAAATAACGTTCTGAAACCAGAAATGTCGAATGGCAGCTTTTCTCTTTTTTTGTCACAAAGCAAAATTGTAGGCTTATTTATTGCGTGTGAATAGCCGATCTCATAGAATACATTAGGATTGTCTGGAGTTATGTCTGCAATTATTGCCGATGATTCTTCAATACTTGTTATAATATCCTTTAGGATTGGAGTGCTTGAATAGTGTTCGTCAGCTCTTATACATTCAAAGCCCATTTTCTCTGCAACTGGATGAATTACCTCAGAATATAATTTATTATAATCATCTGTAAACTGCATTACAACAAATAATTTGGGTTTTAAACTGTTTAGTTCTATGTCATACACCTTTACTTCGCCTGAAGAGGTGATTCTAAAATGAATTGGCAGATATCTTAATGAAAAGGAATTCGTTTCGCATAGAATAACATTATTGACATAGAGTTTCATTTTTGAACCGTTCCAGTCAACTTTTATCAGTATTTCACTATTTAATTCGTAATTCTTGATATTTCCTGCTTTAATATTAACATTGCTTAATTTATCAACAATTACAAATGCGTCTGCAACTCTGCTAAGCCCAACGGTTGAAATGTGAGAATCACCATCTTCAAATACTAATATTACACCAGCGTCAGGCTTTTGGGTTTTAAACTTAAATTTTAACTCTCCTTGATAAAACTCTTTGTCTGCCTTGATATCTGCCGAAATTGGTTTTGGGTTTTTTGTATCACCTTCTTTTACTGTTTCGAATTCAGGTAAATATGTGATTTGTCCTGACTTAACAGTGGTCTTTGTTCCTTTAAGTATTCCAAGATTTTCAATTTTCATAATTGTGTATTTTTAATTGCATGTAACGATTAAGCCTTACCGCCGGGCCTTTTGTGGTTTATTCGAAGATACAAACTTTTTTGCCTGGTGGTAAGGCGATGTTAGTGGCAGTAATACTTTTCAAGGTAGATACACTGATGTACTCCCAACATCACCTTCAATATCCAAATCAAGTTTTCCCTTATTATTCGGAATTTTTGGATTAATATCAAATGTAACAGGTATTCCATTCGGCTTGCCCAAAAGGTTTGTCCCTTTTAGAAAGAAATTTTCACTGATAATAAATTCGCTTTCATACCTGCAGTCAAAGAAATTGACAAATCCTTTGAATGTGCTGTTATAGATTGAAACAACATTGCCATCTTTGTTATGTCCGCCTGCCTGGAAGTCAAGATAATTTTCAAAGACACAATTATTTATTTCCAAGCCACCTAAGAAATAAGAAAATGCAAAGTCACATTTCCACAATTCACAATTTGACAACTTTACAAGTTTAGTAAACTGAGAAGATCCTGCGTTCAAATATTCAAAAATAGAATTGGAAGCGAATAATGATTTATCAAAGTTGTTAAGGCCAATCAATTTCAATTCTCCCGTAACAAATACATCAACTAATGATTGTCCAGACATAATCAAATCCGTAGCTCTGTCAGCAGTGATATTATGTTTGGGTGAAACGCTCATTATTTTCTATTAGATTCTTTTAATAAGCTATAGGTTGCTTTATAGCCAAATTATTGCCGCCAACGTCCAAGCCTTACCGCCGGGCCTTTTGTGGTTTATTCGAAGATACAAACTTT